>JBGSNE010000268.1:0-8732 GCA_041739785.1 Pirellulaceae bacterium | reverse complement strand
CGCCGCCGCCGCCGTAGCCTCCGCCACCGCCGCCGCCGCCGCCGCCGGAACGCTCTTCGCGTGGACGCGCTTCGTTAACCTGCAAACTGCGACCCTCGTGATCTTGTCCGTTCAGACCGTCAATAGCCGCGTTGGCTTCTTGATCGGACGACATCTCGACGAAGCCGAATCCCTTGCTACGACCGGTTTCGCGATCTTCGATCACTTGCGCGCTCACAACATTGCCATATTGCGTGAACAACTGCTCGAGCTGTGCGGAACGCACGTTATAGCTGAGGTTACCGCAGTACAATTTCTTACCCATTACCAAAACTCCAGAAACGTCCCGTCATTACATAATCGGAATCAGCGGTACACCGGGACCGAATCGTTACCGCTAACGCTTTTCACGAGCTGCCTCCTAGAACGCAGAGGCGCGCTCAACTAACTCTTGCGTCAGTTGAAACCCCATTGGCTTGTGGTTCCCGAACCTTGACGACTTAACTTTCGATGCACCGTGCACTCGCACCCATCCCTCGTTACCGCGATTGGCAACGAAAGACTCTCAATTCAACTCGTTCATTACATTAAAACCGGAACGCGTCAGAGAGTAACTTCCCTTGAAATCCTCGGGGATCAATAGACCCGCGGCAATGAGCTTGTCGAGCGATCGTTTCATCGTACCAATATCTGTATTGTTTAGGCACAGCATACGACCAGGCGTCATCAAATATTTCTTGAAGACCCCCAGGATGTTGACCTCTCCGACCGAAAGCTGAACTTCGCTTCCAGCCAAAGAGATTGTGGCGGCTGACCCCTTGGTTTCCGACATGGGAACGGATCCCTTCTTAATGGCCGGTTTCGTTCCTTTGCGTTTCGTTGAGGCTGCAGTTTTTTGTTCTTTGGCCATGCTAACACCTCCAGCACCGGCGAAACCGCCAGCGCGAAAAGTCGAGTGTTGGGACAGGTACGAAACAGCGAGAGAATCATGAGGGGCAAACTTGAGGTTCGAACCCGCACGCCATCGGCAGGGCGGCTTTACTCGTCGCCACCATCCCCGACAATGGTGACCTCTTCGGCGCGTGGACCCTTCGGACCGCGTCCTTCATTAAACTCAACTTGCTGACCTTCCCGCAAAGACTCAAACTGAGTCCCTTGAACTGCGGAATGATGAAAAAAGAGTTCGCCGCGATCGGTCTTGATGAATCCGAAACCCTTGTCGGAAACTAACTTCTTGATCGTACCTTGCGCCATTAAGCTTCTCCAAAAATAGAAACGCACGCATGCGTCGTCGAGCCGTGAAATCAACCCCAGTAGAGGTGCCGCGGCTATTCGCGGAAGCGAAAAGGAGAGGCGCGTCAAATCCCGAATTGATTGGAACCGTTGCTAAGCATACCAGGATAGCCGCAACAATGCTAGTCCTGCCTGTTCTCCGAGCCTAAAGTGTTAACCAAGGGCAGTTAGATTGAAATTGTCGATTTCGCTTAACGCGTTATGCGGCGGACCACATTGATGCGAGCGCTTTCTGTACACTGGCTGCTGCTGTTACCCAACTCGGTGGGTCGGGCGACGATTGCACAGGCAACGACAATCGCTAACGGGATTTCTTGCGGTCAAGCACACGTTGCAAAATGGACATCCAAGTCGCGTTGAGCCGCAATGTCACCTGCTGCACACTTTTCTCATCGTTGGGCTGAAAATCAATTTCGAAACCGGCGGTGGTCAACGCGTCATTGGGCGACTTACCCGCTTGACAAGCCTTCCAAAAGCGAACGCTGTGCAGCGTGCTCTCAGCCTTGGAAGTTGCGGTCTCGCTAGCAATCGACTGCACCGACCGCGTGACCTCTGGCTCAAGCCCCGTCATCATCTCTTGACGTAAACGATCGGCCCAATTCTTCCAACGTACTTTTTCTTGAACTGACATCTTTCGCTCTTTCGGTTGTGGTGAGTCGCTGTAGCCCGCGTGTACAGCATGGCTCAACCAACTCGACCGCGACATAATCGCGTGTGCTAAGGGCGGTGACTATTCGCCATCGGTGGCGATCGCAATTAGTTCGTCATGCACCGCAAACCATGCATGGTCGACTAAGCCCACTACTTGCTGTTGGCTAAGTTGCATCTGATCGGCTAGTTGCTCAACCGACTGCGGACCCGCAGCGTATATGTGGTCCCAGATGTTGGCCCGGAGCTGCTCGTGTTCTTCGACGTTCATAAAATCTAAGTCTGGCTTGAGCGAAGGTAACTTCCATTGCCCGCCCTTGACCGCGAACCACAGAAAGTCGTTAAGCTAACGAACAGTAAATTGCAATGCAAACAACAACGCTCAACCAAACTGAAGTTGCAAAGTGCGAATTGACTGAGCTCACAACAACTGGTGTCACACCCCCTATAGCCTACCCGCTCGACCCTCCCCCGGTCAACTCGTAATCAGCCTCTGGGCGGTTATTAGCTGGGAATAACAGCTCCCTGCGCTGGCTAGTCGGTTCCTGGTTTCCGAGCCCCAAAGTCGCCCAAGTGGCTGATTTGGAGCGCCCCGCAGGCTTGGACTACTACAGCGTCGCGATTCTTGTTAACTTGAGATCGTGCAGCCACCTAAGCGACTGCAACGTAGGCAGCGTCGTACGACCTACATGAATCTGACATTAACGCCAGTGAGCTTCTCGACACTATGAGCCAAATTGACCTGCGTGAATTTATTCGCGATATCCCCGATTTCCCCAAGCCCGGGATTCTGTTTAAGGACATCACACCACTGTTGTCGACTCCACGAGCCTTCGACGCCGCGATCTGCCGGTTGGCTGATCGCTATCGCGACCAGCAGATTGACTGCGTTGTCGCCGCGGAATCACGTGGTTTTATTTTTGGCGCACCACTTGCGTTACGGTTGCAATCCGCCTTTGTTCCGGTTCGCAAACCGGGCAAACTGCCGTTCACCACCCACAGCCATTCCTATGACCTCGAATACGGTAGCGATACGCTCGAGATTCACTCCGATGCCATACACAAAGGGCAGCGCGTGCTGGTGATCGACGATCTACTTGCCACCGGTGGAACCATCGAGGCCTGCCTGAGCCTGTTGAAGAATTTTGAAATTGAAATTGTCGAATTCGCATTCTGCATCCATCTCACAGCGCTCGAAGGAGAAAAGAAGCTCTCCCCTTATCCGATATTTAGCTTGATCGAGTATTAGTCGTTAAGTTTGATTGAGTTTTAGATCAGTGGGTCACGCTTGCCGAGTGTGACTGGCGACTAATTGAGCAGTGCGTGGTCTGCTTTGGAGTGCTGGGGTTTGCCACAGCTTTCTCTTTCAAGGCGCTGGGCAGCAATCGGAACTCGGTTGGTCGCTAAATGTCCGCACCACGGTGTTCCCGTGTCGCGTGAACACTTGCGAAAATGAAAGCTACGGCGAGTCGTAGCACTCCAAAATTTTCCCGTGGGTCACGCTTGCCGAGTGTGAATAAGTATCACAATAGTGTTTGGTCGGAAAAGTAGTCGCTTCCGGCAGAAACGACCCACATAGTCGCTTCCGGCAGAAACGACCCACGGGCAGAAACGACCCACGGGCAGAAACGACCCACGGGCAGAAACGACCCACGAGAAGAAACGACCCACTCAAGTCCTTGTTTTTACAATGAACGGTATGTGTCACGACTCGGAGAGTCGTGCGACGATGGTTGGCACGCGGCCTGCTTATGGCTTCAGTTCGAGGTTGAATTGGATTCACTACTTACTGGAGCTTTCAAATGTTGCAATTTCTCAAGCGACGGCGGACTGAGCCAGAAACGACTTATCATGATCCACGCTGGCTAAGTCAACTGCAGGAACAGACCGGCGACGCATACGACGAGGAAGTGGTTGTTGACTTGGCAAACGTTGAGCGAATCGATAGCCATGAACTGGGAGAATTGGTAAAACTACACCTTCGACTTCGAGAAAAAGATGGTCGTGTGGTGCTCGAAAACGCCCACGGCGGAGTGCTCGAGGTGCTCGAATTGACACGCATGAACCGCCTAATGGAGATTCGCGAGCGTCTCGAAGATGCGAACTGCGAACGGTAATCTGCCTAGTTTCCACTCGCAACTGCTCAACTATCAGGCACTGCCGATGTGTCTTTGGGGAGCAGTAAAAAAATTTCAGCACTCGGGAATGTTGTACGCGATTGATTGTGCTCAGTTCGAATTAAGCGATCTGCGGTAGGTGCGGTAGGTGCTGGACAACTCGTGGGTCGCAGCTGCCGGATGCGACTGTATTCGGTGGGTCGTAGCTGCTGGATGCGATTGTATTCGGTGGGTCGTAGCTGCTGGATGCGACTGTATTCGGTGGGTCGCAGCTGCCGGATGCGACTGTATTCGGTGGGTCGCAGCTGCTGGATGCGACTGTATTCGGTGGGTCGCAGCTGCCGGATGCGACTGTATTCGGTGGGTCGTAGCTGCCGGATGCGACTGGAGGTGCAGCTGGTTAGCAGGTTCGAAGTCGCTTCCGGCAGAAACGACCCACGGGCAGAAACGACCCACTGACTAAGCCACGAAAGACTCGGCCAACGAAACTTTACCTGGAACTAAGGGTTTCTTATCGAAGGCCTTATAAAACCCCCTTAGCTAGAGCCTTCAGGTCGATGAACACCCCTGGGGAGGTGCTTTTCGCGCAGGGGTTGGCTATGCTAATAAAATACACTGTTTGGCAAGTGACCTGCCAAACTTGCCTCACCCGAATGAATCATTCGGGTGCGCCACTAGTTCTGGATGGATGACCGATGGCTCTGCCTACGCCGCGACTGCCCGAGTTGATTGCTACGTGGGTAGCCTCGTTGGCGGTGCTGCTGATGATTGGGACGTTGTGCGAACTGCCGTCATCCCGAGCCGCCGATATCAACGATGCCCGGGCGGCGTTCTATCGGGGCGATTACGACGCCTGTATCGAAATGACCAAGTCCGAAGTCGAACGCGGAATTTGGAACGACTTGTGGGCGCGGCAGTTGATCGAGTGCCAGTTGGTCACCGGCCGCTACGATGAAGCCTGCCAAGTCTATGAACAGGTTGCCCAGCGTTTCTCCGATAGCATTCCACTACGTGTGCTAGCCGCCGAAGCTTACCGCTACTCAGGGGACCACGACACCGGCAATCGCCTGTTCAACGAGATTCCCGAGATGGTGCAGTCGGCTCCCTATCGCTATTCGGGTCGCGATAACATGCTGGCTATCGGGCGCTATCTGCTTGACCTAGGCGAGGACGCGCGGGCTGTGCTCGACGCGTTTTACGATCGCAGCCTCAAATCCGATTCCAAATATGTCGACGCACACATCGCAATTGCTGAACTGGCGCTCGACAAAGCCGACTATCAGGAAGCAGTCAAATCGCTGAGTCGCGCCATTGAACTACGTCCAGATGATCCGCAGCTTCGCTATTTGATGGCGACAGCTTGGGCTCCCTCCGATTCGGGACGCGCAGCGGAAGAATTGACGTTAGCACTGGATATCAATCCGCGACATATCAACAGTCTATTGATGCAATCCGAAAACCTGATTGACTCGGAAAAGTATGAGGCAGCGGAGGAACTCTTAGAAACCGTACTTAAGGTCAACGCCAAACAATCAATTGCTTGGTGTCACAAGGCGGCCATTGCCCATTTGCGTGGCAATTACTCTCGCGAGGGTGAGTGTCGAAAAGAAGCATTGTCAACCTGGGGGCTGAATCCCGAAGTCGACCACGTGATTGGCAGGATTCTGTCGCAGCATTATCGCTTCGCGGAGAGTGTGAAGTATCAACGTCGTGCACTGCGTATCGCACCGACTTATTTGCCCGCCAAATTTCAGCTCGCTCAAGATCTATTGAGAGCTGGACATGATGACGAAGGTTGGTCTCTGGTCGATTCAGTGGCAGCGGCGGACAAATACAATGTCGTGGCTTTCAATCTGAAAACGCTTCAAGATCGGCTTGCGCAATTCGCCACGCTCGAAGAAGATGGCTTCATTGTTCGCATGGATGCCCGTGAAGCCAAAATCTACGGCTCACGCGTAATCGAATTGTTGCGCGAAGCCAAACAAGTACTATCAGACAAATACGAACACGAATTGGCACTGCCAATCACCGTCGAAATCTTTCCTCAGCAAAGCGACTTTGCGATTCGTACTTTTGGATTGCCGGGGGGGGCCGGCTTTCTGGGTGTCTGCTTCGGTAGCCTGATCACCGCCAACAGTCCGGCTTCGCAAGGGGAGACACCAGCCAATTGGGAGAGTGTCTTGTGGCATGAATTCTGCCACGTCGTCACGCTGCAGAAAACGAACAATCGCATGCCCCGTTGGTTGAGTGAGGGGATCTCGGTCCATGAGGAGTTGGAGCGCGATCCGAGTTGGGGGCAGAGTATGAGCCCGCTCTACAAACAAATGTTGCTGGGCGAGGACTTTGTGCCCCTGTCGGAGTTAAGTAGCGCGTTCATGAGTCCCAAGAGTCCGATGCATTTGCAATTTGCCTATTTCGAATCGTCGCTGGCGGTCCGCTATTTGGTAGAGACCCACGGTTTGCCCTTGCTGCAAAAATTGCTGGTTGATCTGGGCGCAGGTTTACCGCTCGAGGAAGCGTTTGCCAGTCGTTACGGCGATACTGCAGCGCTGGATAGCGATTTTGAATCTTACGTACAGCGAATGACGGATGCTTTCTTGCCCGAAACCGATTTTGACAAGGAAGAACTCCCGCAGCGTGCCTCAATCGCTGAACTAGAAGCCTGGCTCGACGAACATCCGCGCAGCTACTTCGCTCACAGGATGTTAGCCGAAAAGCTCTTTACTGCCAAAGACTGGCAGGCAACTCGCAGTGTCGCCGAAAAACTTCTTGAGCTCTACCCTCAGGATACTGACGCTGGTGGCGCTTTCGAGTTGTTGTCGACGGTTGCTCGTGAATTGAAAGACACTCAGTTGGAACGCGCGACATTGGAACAGTGGGTAGCCGCGTCGAGCGATAACTTACCGGCTCTGTTGCGGCTAGTCGTACTGTGTCGCGAGGCGCAAGACTGGCCAGCAGTGGCAAATCATGCTACTCATTTGTTGGCCGTGCAACCACTCCTCCCGACTGGACACGAAGCGCTGGCGGAAGCCTCGCGGAATCTGGAACAACCGGCCGAATCAATCAGTTCCTTGCGCGCCTTGCAAGAAATGGATCCCTTCGACCCAGCCGGTTTGCATTTTCAATTGTCGCAGATGTTGGAACAGGCGAATCAATTGGAAGAAGCGCGTCACGAAGTATTGTTGGCGCTCGAGGAAACGCCACGCTATCGGGCGGCGCAAAAGTTACTCGTCAAGATACATGAACGGTTGAACCCGACAGCTGAAGAGATACCGTCGCAAGATCGAAGCCCAACTTTGGAAATTAACAAGCCCGATGCTGGCCAGCCACCCAAACCCAAATAAAGTGGGTCACTCTTGCCGAGTAGTGACTGATTTATAAGTGGGTCACTCCTGCCGGGAGTGACTGATTAGCAAGTGGGTCCCACGAGCCGAGAGTGACTGATTAGAACTGGCAGGAACGCTTCCGGCAGAAACGACCCACTTTTTAACGTTTAACTCCCGATAGGGTTCCCACATGCAACTAACCCGAATGAAATCCTTGGTGGTTGCCCTGTTGATGCTGGGCCTGTCCACCACTGCTTTGGTTGCCATGCAGCGTGGCTGGGGTCGACGTGGCGGAAGCAGAGGCGGTTCTCAAGATCCAAATTACCGCGCGGGAGTTCCTGTTTGGGATCACGACGCTAACTTCAACAATGATTCATTCACGTTCGCACGGGTGATCTACAATTCGGGAGGTCGTGGCTACGGTCGCGGAGGGTGGAGCACGGATTATCCCGACAGTGACCTCAATTTTTCACTTCGGTTACAACAGCTTACTTCGCTGAAGGTCAACCCTACGCCAGTACAACTTGAACTGACCGATCCCAAAGTTTTTGATTACCCGTTTTTGTACATGATCGAAGTAGGAGGCATGATGCTCTCTGAATCCGAGGTGCAGGCCATGCGGAAATACTGTCTCAACGGTGGCTTCATCATGATTGACGATTTCTGGGGAGACTACGCTCTGCTTGAGTTGCTGCAGACACTTAAGCGAGTCTTTCCCGATCGCGAAGCAAAAGAAGTGCCGCTGGAGCATGAGATTTTTCAATGCGTTTATCCGCTCAACGAGAAACCGCAAATCCCTTCGATCAACAGCTGGAGAGGCACGGGTCAGACATGGGAGTACCACGATGGCGATACGCGAATCGTGCATTACCTGGCAATCCATGATGATGGTGGACGAATTGTGGTTTTCATTTGCCACAATACAGACCTGGGGGATGGCTGGGAGCGGGAAGGGGAGGACGCAGAATATTTCCAAGAGTTTGCAGTCAAGAAATCCTACCCCATGGGGATTAATATAGTTACCTATGCGATGACACATTGAGCGCAGCGGAAATTAGACCACCGTCCAAAGATCTGCTTTGGAGAACGGTTTCCTCGGCGCCGCCCAACCCCCTGAAAGGTTTTACAGTTTAGGACGGCACAGCGGCCTCCGTCGCAGACAAGCGAGATGCTGAAATAGTCTTAATTTGACGATTTTTTAACCCTCAGCCGTAGGATTTGAGGTTGCTTTGTTTTAGTGCCGAAGGCACGCAATTCGATAGCCTGGGATGCAAATCCCAGGTCTTAGACACTCCGCCTGCTTTTACGGCTTGCCAGCGGGCGACCACGAATGGGGTCGCCCGCTGGCAAGCCCGAGTTGGGAGGGGAC
>JBGSNE010000261.1:0-7110 GCA_041739785.1 Pirellulaceae bacterium | reverse complement strand
AGCGGAATTCGCCAAGAATTTCGGCATTCAAAAGGACCTAGATAGCCCCTGCCGAAATTCCTGGCGAATTCCGCTACGACTGCTTTAGCCCGGACATTTTGCAGCTAAACCGTAGCGAAAGCTCCATTATCTGCAATGGGGGCTGGCTCTGGCGTGGCAAAGCACAGCAGTCCAGTGACGGCTATAATAAAAGCCGTTCAAACCAAGCGAATCTTTCAACTATCCCAGTTACCCTGTCCTTCACGATCACGGTTGCAAATTATGAAAACGACTTACGGCATGACTTCGACCACCTGCCTTGTCAGGGTTCTGGTTTTGACGGGTTTGAGCGCCGCGATCCAGCCTGCAGCAGCTCAAAGCGGCGACTCGTTGGCCACTCCTCCCGCGGCAGAAATTAAGCGAGAGATCATTATTGAGGTTGAACAACGTGAGGGACCTCAGTCGACACTTCAGCCTGCCGAAACAGGATGGCAACTGTCGCCAAAGGGGAACCGATTGCCTAGCGACGAGTCTTTGCAGCCAACTACGCTAGAACTAAGCCAAGTCTACGATGGACTACCCAGAAATCCAATCGCGGTGGAAGTGCACGACCTACGCGAGCGCATGGACGAAGTCGATCGACTGCTTGAGTCAGCAACCATCAAACGCATACTGAATTTGACAACTGAAAATATCGAATTGCGAGCCGAAATGCGGGTGCAACAAGCCCAGCACGAATTGCAATTGCAAATGATGGAACTCAAACTCGATCACAGCCTGGCGCTGGCGAAAGTCACCGCTGGGCAGGTCAGGGAGGTGCGTCCCAACAATGAGTCTGCTCGGCGAGGCACTTTTAGAGAAGCTGGGGAACGTAGCGATATTGAAGGGCTACGGAAGGAGTTAGAACTGCGAAATCGCGAATACCAAAAGATTGAGGTGGCGTTGGAACATCAGCAACAAGCCAACATGAAATCCCAACAACACATTAAACAAGTCACGGAAAAGCTAAACGATGTGATGCGAAATGCAGAGCGTGCGCAAGCTGAAGCGGTGAAACGCGCCGAAGCGATGGAGGTCCGGGCGCAGGAGCTTCAGCAACGACTGGAACAAATGAAGGCGTCGACCGCTGCACAAGAACCAAATGTAAACCGCGACCGAGAAGTAGAAAATGTCAGAAAGAAGGACTCACCTCGCTGATCACCACCATAAGTCTCGGGTTTTTGTACTCGTACTCAATCTCAATGAAAGGTTACTCGTACTCAATGAAAGGGTACTCGTACTCCTACTCGATTCGAACGAGGTATCGAGTAGGAGTACCGCCTGCCGCTGAGTACGAGTACGAGTGCTAAAATGCATGCCGGCGGTGGCCTTTCTGCAGAGTCAGCTCAACGAATATGGTGGCGTTCAGCGAGAAGTGTCGAAAGAAACACCAGACAGGTAAGTTGCCTGTTGGGAAAAGCTTTGTAAAGGTTGGTGCTTCAGCACAATTTAATTTTAATTTGGGTTGGCAGAAAAGTGGCGTAAGCTTCCAGCTTGCGGTTTTCGATCGATACCGAGAAAGCAAGCTCGAAGCTTACCCCACTTTTTATCATTGACAAAGCACCAGGGATTCGGCTCTTATTCGAAAGGTGTCATCCTTCAATTTGATCGGCAAGGTTACAATAGTTGTGTGCTGCATCGAAGAAGCGGTTTAGAGCACACTTGGAACTCGTCAAGGAGAATAGCCGTGGGTATGGAATTTAGTCGGTTCGGGAAAACCCATATGAGGAACTCTGCCTCGATCAACTGGACCGTCGTCGGTATGGTTTTTCCATTGATAGCTTTGTTGAGTTTTCCGGCAGCGGGACAAACCTTTTTGGAAAAGCTTGAGGCGACCGTTCGTCAACGGCTGGATGCGGCACAGCCAACGGACAATCAAGCTGGAGCGAATCAGGCGCAGAAAACGGGCGAGGAGCTTCCCGCCCCTCAAGCAAGTCGCACGCAAAACGCCAACGGACAAACCAGGGACGTCATTCCCAATCCAATCCAATCCGTGTTAGAAAATCGGCCGGGTACGACTACGCCCGCTACTGGGCTGGTGCCGCCACTGGTCCTGGAAAGTGGAGTGGCAAACAATGCCCCCGCCGACCGACGCATTTATCTAGGCCTTGAAGCTGAGGAACTCACCGGTGGTGGAATCGGTGTTCAGGTGACAAACGTCACGCCAGACTCACCGGCTTGGAAAGGCGGCTTCCAGCGTGGGGATCGAATCATGGGGATCAATGGATTCGCGATCGCCAACTTGGATGATATGGTACAGCAGCTTGGCAAGTCGGTTCCTGGAGAGACGGTCAGATTTCTGGTAGCTCGGAACGAACGCAACATTGAATTGGTGGCGGTGTTGATGGAGGCGGGATTGGCCGAACGCATTGCAGGTGCCTCCCTACCAATCGGTGATTTGAGCAATGTTGCCACTGAAGGCCCAGCGTGGTTGGGAGTCATGGTCAATGACTTGACCCCAGCGTTTCGCAATCAATTTGGCTTGACGGTCTTCCGTGGTGCAGCTGTTACCACGGTCTCAGCGAATTCACCGGCCGCTGCCATTGGCATGATCGCTGGCGATGCAATTATCTCCATCGACGGCGTACCTATCGAAACGGCTGGCGATTTGATGAAGTGGATGAGTACAGCGCGACCTGGTCAAGCCGCGGATGTTACCTATCAACGTGGCTCGGCGGCGCGTACCGCCAGACTCACCTTGGAGGTCAGCCCGGAAAACCGAAAGGCTCGTAGCGCCAATCGCACCGAAATTTCACCGCCACAACGTACGAATCCTCCTAATAGTTCGCGTTATAATGTTGCACCCGCCCCCCCTGTTCCGCAAATCGCGACCGACAACAATCAGCCTTTGGTACCAGCAGTTCCCAACCTTCAGCGCAGTGCAGTGCCGCGCGATAATCTGGTGCCCAATGCAATTCCCGTTCCGAATCCGGGCACGACGGAGGAAAGCGATGTGGTTGAATTGCGACGTGAGATAGCAACGCTTAAGTCCGAATTGGCGAAAGCCAATCAGCGTTTAGAGTCCACTCAGAAGCGCCTTAAGCAAATTCTCGACGGACTCGGTAACAACTAAAAGGTGCCATGCCCTCGAACCCTAGGTTTCCTAGCCTGCCCCATGCACAGATGATCTTTATGACGCGCCAATCTATGCTTACCCGATCTCAGATTTGGATGCTGCTCTTGCTTAGCATGTTAACGCTTTCATTCGATGCACACCCACAATTGGCGCATGGCCAGGATGGCAATGATCTTCAAATCATATCCGCTCAGAATGTAACGACTCCGGAGTATGTGGAACAACAGATTATTGATCTGAGCGATCCCAGCTATCGGAAACGGCAATTGGCCCGCTGGAGGTTGGAACAATCACCACTGGAATCGATTGAAGCGATCGAGACATGTTTGGGGGAGGCTTCCTACAACACAGGAGCACAACTGGTCGATATTCTTAGTGCATTGGCAACACACGTCGACGTCACCATTAGCATACGTGCTCGGCAGACGTTGCAACGCTATGCCAATCGTGTTTCAGCGGTGGGTCGATTGGCCGACAACGCTCTGCATGCCATCGCCGATCTGCAGGAAGCGCAAGCGCTGCAAATTCTCAGCCATCATGGTGCTCGACTGGGGCCTTCGAACTATCTGCAAATTGTCCTCAATGGCAAGCCGATTCAAGAGGAAGAAGATTTCGCATTGGTGATCGATAACAGCTTCACTGGCGACAACCAAGTCGTAGCTTGGATCCAATTCCTCAAGTCGGTGGATACAGTTTATTTCGAAGGCCCGCGGATTGGCCACGAACATTTTCACGCCATCTCTGAGCTACCGAATATCAAGAAGCTGAAATGCAAACATGTTTCTATCTCGCAAGCGGATCTGATGTTGCTCAAGAACTTCGCTTGGCTTGAACTATTGGAACTTGCCTACACTGATATCGACGATACCTATTTGACTTTGCTGGGAGAGATGCCGGTTAGTGAAACGTTGCGGCTGTTCGGTACGCAGATTTCGAGCTCCGGTGCTCAGCAGTTGGCCCAGCAGCTTGACGGGATCGAGATCTATTGTGGGAAGGGAGGGCATCTTGGAATCGCCACTCATCCGAGCAATACCATTGTTACCGGGGTCGGAAGTAACACCGGTGCCGAGCGAGCAGGCATCAAGAGGGACGACGAACTGACGCACGTGGATGGGGTGGAAATCACCAACATGAGTGAACTGCGAGCTGAATTGGCTAAACACGCGGCGGGTGATAGCGTTATCGTAGCCTTGACGCGACATCCGCTGCCAGGCCTGATCGAGGAACTTTCACTCAAGGTTACGCTCACGGAAGACCCAAACTAGGCTTTGTCAAACCTAAGAATTGGGGTACCGCGTGTGTCGGGAAAAGTTGTCGGACACCAAAAGTGCGAAGCACCCGCAGGGCCGTTCCGGCTTTTGGTGTCCGACACCTTTTCCCAGATCACCCCAATATTTAACATTGACAAGGCCTAGTTTTGCCCGAAAAACTTACAGCCATGTGGGCCGCGCAGTTTCGGCGGCGGCTACTCGCCTGGTACAAGTCACATAGTCGCCCGCTGCCGTGGCGAGAGACTCACGATCCCTATGCGATTTGGATCAGCGAAATCATGCTGCAACAAACGCAAGTGGCGACCGTCATTGGTTATTACACACGCTTCCTCACCCGCTTCCCGGATGTGGCCAGCTTGGCCGCCGCTGACCAACAAGAAGTGCTCACGTATTGGGCAGGGCTGGGATACTACCGCCGCGCGCGACAGTTGCATCTCGCCGCACAAAAGATCGTTTCCGACTACAACGGAAAGTTCCCACGCCCAATAGCAGATGTGCTGTCCCTACCCGGTATCGGTCGCTATACGGCGGGAGCCATCGTATCGTTCGCATACGGCACCCGCGCGCCGATCCTCGAAGCCAATACCCTGCGGCTGTACAGCCGTTTGATCGGTCTACGTGAAGACCCCAAACAGTCGCCTGCCCAAGCTCAGCTCTGGGAATTTGCCGAGCATATCTTACCCCAGACAGGTGCACAGGTCGGGGTGGTTAACCAAGCAACCATGGAGCTAGGAAGCCTGGTTTGTCTACCCAAGGAGCCCAATTGTGACATCTGCCCGGTGGCTATGCTGTGTTCTGCCTATGCCACGGGAACTCAGGCCGACATTCCGCTCGCATCGAAACCCAAATCGTTTACACCGCTCACACATGCTTTGGTCGTGTTGCAACGCCGCGGGAAAACACTGATGAGGCAAAACCAAGATGGGGCGTGGTGGAGTGGTTTATGGGATTTTCCACGCGTTGATCTAACGCAACAGTGGAGCTCCAATTTCGATGACAAGCAACTTGATCGATCGACTTATCTGACGCTGCTTGAAGTCGCATTCGAGCAGCAGTTGGGGTTGCATTGTCGCTCATCGAGATTTTTGAAAACAATCAGGCATAGTGTTACTCGATATCGGATTGGACTACATTGTTTCTCCGCTCGGTTGGAGGCCGGTAGACTTCCCGATCAGCAGATTTGGAAGTGGATCGATCTGAGCCTCACCCCCGACATCCCGCTCACTTCCACCGCGGAAAAACTCCGCAAATGGCTAGTGTTGAATCCAATACATCACCTTTCTCCACCGTAAAGGAAGAGTTGAACCGTGTAGGTTTTATTCTGCATGCCCTTTGCTGGTTTTCCGCCTGACACCGCTTCCTTTTTGGCAACCGCCGTCCGCAAGTCGGTTAAAATAAAATATTGCGAAAGCGCTTGCTTATTCACCACCGAACAGGAGGCTCAGTAATGATTTGGATATTTATAGTGCTGGTTGTGGTGATCATTGTCTGGATCCACTGCGCTCGAGGTATGAGCTTTAACGATCGCATTAACGCTGCCTTAGACGTCGTTGCCTCAACGGACTTCGTGGCCGCTGAGAGCTTTGAGGAAGCTCGCCGGGAGGATGCCGACTTAGTCGGCTGGGTCAAATCCAAGCAAGACTGCGTAATGTTGTTTCGCTCCGAGCATGGTCCCCATGTCAAGGAGGTGGTGGATGTGGTTTCAGGGAATTTTCGTCCTGGCTTAGTTGTCCATTTTGACGATGGTCGCGCCGTGCGAACCGACGAAGGTGAGCTGAACGATGCTAAGTTGCGGAGCAAGGCGGAGAAATTGCTGAAGGAAGTGCGTCAGGTCATGCGACGCTTGCACCCTGTGGCGATGAAGAACTATGATGGTTTTCACTATTGATTGTGGGCTGCAGTGGAATTAACAGAAGAAGAACGCGCCACTTATCAGTGGCAGATGTCGGTTTCCGATTTCGGCCCCGAAGGCCAAGCCAAACTGAAACATGCGTCGGTGATGATCTCGCGCGCCGGTGGTGTCGGCGGTTTGGTAGCTTATCAATTGGCCGCCGCTGGCCTGGGTAAATTGGTGATCGCGCACGCAGGTTGTATCCAACCCAGCGACCTAAACCGACAACTGCTGATGACACATGCCGGGATCGGTCAGTCACGGATCGAGTCCATTGTACGACGGCTGAAGGAATTGAATCCACGACTGGAAATTGTTGGCGTCGATAAAAATGTGTGCGCGGACAATGTGCGTGGGTTGGTGGAGCAGGCTGATGTTGTGGTTGACTGCGCTCCGCTTTTTGCAGAACGGTTTGCCATGAACGACGAAGCCGTACGGCAGCGCAAGCCGCTCATTGAATGTGCTATGTACGAGCTGGAAGCCCAGTTGACCACAATCATTCCCGGACAGACACCTTGCCTACGCTGCCTGTTTCCAGAAGAACCTCCGTCCTGGACGCGTCGCTTTCCTGTCTTTGGCGCCGTTTCGGGGACGGTGGCTTGCATGGCAGCCATGGAGACGATTAAGCTGATTGCCGGTTTCGGCCAACCGCTGTTGGGGCGAATGTTGCGGTTTGATCTACGGGATATGTCCTTTCACACACTGCAGGTGAACGTGAGCGTACGGTGAAGTGCATCTTGCAACAGGCGGGTTAGTTTGCTAGCTGCTTGGCCTGCGACGTTTGGGAACTTGGCGTTTCTGCTTGCGCTCCTGGCGCCGGACAGCGTCAATGGTCCAGGTGTGCTGAGGGTTGG
>JBGSNE010000210.1:0-124715 GCA_041739785.1 Pirellulaceae bacterium | reverse complement strand
CCGGTAGCCAGATTATCGCTGATAGTCGCACCAATGATATTGAGTGGACCGCCGTTGTTAAACACACCGCCACCACCATCGTGGGCAGCGCTACCAGCGGCTGTATTGCCGGCGATCAGTGTGCCGTTGATCGTCATGGTTCCCGAACCATTCCACAATCCGCCACCTTCGAGCGCGGCCACATTGTCGGTGACTTCACCTCCGGTGATTGTGGCATTGCCATTTCCTGTGATGTGCAATCCACCACCGTTGCCGGGCGCAGCTACCAGCGGCGCTACACCCGCATTATTGCCGGTCAAATTGACGTTCAGCAACGTTGTTGTCGAACCAGCCGTGGCTTCGATTCCACCACCGGCGCGATTCGCTTCATTGCCTGAAACCAGTGCGTTGGTAAGTGTTGCACTACCACCGAAGTTGAACACACCGCCACCTGAGCCACCCGTGCCATCGGCAAAGTTGTCACTGATTACAATTTGACCATTAGAACCATCGACAATTAGTGTTCCGCCATTGTTAAAGATCCCACCGCCGCCGTTGTCTGCGTCGTTGCCAAACGCACCATTGGCACTGATCAGCGTGCCGTTCTGAATGGTCATGGTTGCGCCAGACATATTCCACAAGCCACCACCTTCGCTGGCAGCCGTATTGCCAAAGACACTGCCGCCACTGATGGTTGTTGCCGCCGCAGCACTGACATGCAAACCGCCGCCGTTGCCTGGCGCTGCTGTACCCGCCGTACCATTGACGTCGTTGTTAATCAGATTTGAATTGGTAAGCGTTACCGAACCATCGACGATTTCGATACCGCCACCAGCCCGCCTGGCGCTATTAAAGGAAAACGTCGTACCAGTGATCGTCACTGGCCCAGCTAGACTGAACAATCCACCGCCAGATCCGCTAGCACCGGTAGCCAGATTATCGCTGATAGTCGCACCAATGATATTGAGTGGACCGCCGTTGTTAAACACACCGCCACCACCATCGTGGGCAGCGCTACCAGCGGCTGAATTGCCGGCGATCAGTGTGCCGTTGATCGTCATGGTTCCCGAACCATTCCACAATCCGCCACCTTCTAATGCGGCCACGTTGTCGGTGACTTCACCACCGGTAATCGACGCGTTGCCATTTCCTGTGATGTGCAGTCCACCACCGTTACCGGGCGCAGCTACCAGCGGTGCCACACCCGCATTGTTGCTGTTCAATCTGATGTTCACCAAGCTTGTCGTCGAGCCAGCCGTAGCTTCGATTCCGCCACCTGCCCGATTGGCTTCATTGCCTTCAATGGTGGCATCGGTGACGTTAACCACACCTCCGGCATTGAAGATACCACCACCCGAGCCGGCAGTACCAGTAGCTGAATTATTGCGTATGAGGGTATCGCTACCCGTTACATTGACGATACCACCATTGTTAAAGATTCCGCCGCCACCGTTCGTACTGCCAGCACCAAGTGCCGTATTATTGAAGACAATCGTATCGTTTACATTCAACGTGCTGCCGGATTGATTCCACAGCGCGCCTCCTTCTCGGGCAGCGCGATTGCCTGAAATGATTCCGTTGGAAATTGTTACTGAAGCCGTGCCAGTGACATGCACTGCGCCGCCGTTGCCTGGGTTGGCGGTGCCCGCAATCCCATTGACATCATTCCGCACCAAGCTGGTTCGCAGCATTGTCAGTGCACCATCAACGATTTCGATCCCACCTCCAGCGCGGGTCGCGCTGTTGAATGTAAGTTGGGAAGAAATCAGAGCTACGTTACCGCTGGCCGAGAAGATCGCCCCGCCACTGCCGCTGGCCGCGTTGGCTACATTACTCGACAGGGTCGAGTCAAGAATGCTCAGCGAGCCACCATTGTTATAGATCGCCCCGCCGTCGTTAGCTCTACTATTCTGTATGGTCACTTGCGACAGATCTACGCGGACGCCCACACCAACAAAAATAGCACCCCCTTGAGCCGCGACGCCATTGCGAAGCGTAAGATTTGCGATTGCCACCGATCCAGCCGTTGGACTGATATTGAATAGCTGCTGAGAGCTGGCGTCAAGAATTACCGATTGCGAATTCGAATTGGAAATCTGAATGTTATCGGTGATTTGGAGTGTTCCCAGAGGGCCCAAGTTTATCACTTGGCCGGCCAGGCTGGGAGCGAACTGGATTGTGTCGATTGCACTTGAACCGGGTTGTCCAGCTGCGGCATCACCGAATGCTGCATTCGTATTGGACGCTGTAATCGCTTCCCGCAAGCTAACCATGCCATCCACTGCGATAGAATCGTTGATCGTGTCGACGAAATAGCTGGTTAGAACGATACGTTGCTCCAACGCCTCACACCGCAACTGTCGTTGAAAAGACTGGCGGTTGAGTAAATGTGAATGACGACGGGTGCGGGTGACATAATTTGCTGCGGACACTGGATGTACCTTGTACTGAGGTTCTTGGTTAGTCTTGGACCGCTTCAAGCAGACCTTGAATATTTTGGGAGTGCGTGATCGAGAAGCGAGGATTTAGCTTTGCAAATTGCTGGGTATAGACCGTGGATTGTTCCTTGTTGCCGTTGGCACGAGCGATCATGGCGGCATAAAAGAACAACAGCGGATCCGCTTTCACATGAACAAGTGCTCGGTCAATCGCCAACTGAGCCTCTTCTGGTCGATTGTTCTTTAGCAATACCCATGCCTGACTTGCCATTGCAAATGGATCCGTGCGCTGGTCTAGGTCGATCTCAACCAACTGCAGCGCTTCGTTTAGGTTGCGTTCGTGATCGGCATAGAACAGGGCTACTTCTCGGGCGTGGGCCACTTTGGCGACTTTAGCCTCCTCACGCATCAGCGATTCGGTCCTTCGCCAGAGTGCCTCGGCGTGTTTGACGTCACCGCGAACGGCATACAGGTCGCCCAACAGTGCCAGCACAGGGGGAGCTTCGCTTGCGGCGGCCTTCTCGAGCGTGGTCTGCGATTGATCGAGTTCGTGCTGCGCAAACTGAACCTTCGCCAACCCAACCAAAGCGGCCTCGTCATCGGGATCAGTGTCAAGTGCCAAACGAAAGCTGCGCTCGGCCTCTGCGAGGTTGCCCGAATCAAAGTGCAGAGTCCCCTTGCGCCATAGGTACCAACCGGCGTGTTCGTCATTCACTCCGCCAACATGGGCAATGGCGGACTCGAGTAAGGATATTGCCTTGGGCTGTTGGCCGTTCAGCTCCGCTAGTCGCGCAGCCCGCGCCAATACAGGTGGTGAATCTTCAAGTTGTTGCAGGTCTTCCAGCACTTCAGTGGCGGACGAATAGTTACCTAACTCGACGTAGCAATCAAAAAGTACCGCCAGCGTGGCAGGGTGATCCGCGCGTTCGGCCTGTAGCTCCTTGGCCAAATCAAACGCCTCTTTAAAGTTGTGGCTGGCCATCAATGTCTTTGCCAACGCCAACTTGGCGGGCCGATACTCAGGATTGTGTCGTAGCGCCAGCCGCAACACCTTCTCCGAACGTGCGTAGGCAGGCAACGCGTCGGACTCCTTCGCGTGCAGCAACAGCAACTGACCTAGAAGCGTGCGGTTGGCAAAGTCATTCGACTGCTCAGCCACACGTTGCTCAAAAATTGCAATTGCCTTTTCGGTTGCCATGCGGTCGCCGATCGCAATAGCACCTGCCAGGGGACGCATTCCCTCGGGCGGCTCCCAATCAAAGTCGTCGAACGACAACTCATAAGGGTTGCTACCGTTAGCCTGAGTAGTAACGGACGTCTGCACCGGCTGTTGACCGCAGGCACTCGCCGACAATAGCATTCCGGCTACGAGTCCAATCAACTGCGTATAGCCCGCTGACCGGCCCGGGCAACGTTGTGTTTTCATCGCTGGACACCCTTCGCCTGGCAAGTGTGCCAGTGCTGTTAGAAAAGAAACACGTTTCAAGAAATTTGCATCCGTTGCCATGCAGGCAGATTGCCTGCATGGCGACATGCAAAACCAGCGAAACCGCCGTGCCCTAATTGGGTGCAGCTAGGTAGGGAAAGGTAGCCAAGAAGGGTTTGTCGTTGGCAGCCACACCGTCGCCCAAGGGTGCTCCGGCAATCAGTGTTAGCTCCGCATCGATAACGTCATCCGCTAACTTGCGGCCATTGAGAAAGCCCAGGGCACTGGATGTATCGAACGTCAAGACATCTGGAAGCAACACACCTGCCAACGTAGCTGCCCGTGTCGGCGTATTGCCAAGCGCAACTAAGCTCGCCTGAACGGCCCCGGAAAAATTAGCTACGTCGTTGGCCGGTAACGATGAGTTAAACTCGTTTTTCCTAGCCGATGGTATCAGCGCCGTATTAATCGCTGGTCGTCCCATCCGATCAAACTGACGCCCTCCGACGACCGTTCGAGCGGTTACGCCGATCATATTCGCAGGAATACTGGCCCTGGGAACCTCCAACACGATCGCTGTCACATTGGCCCCTTTAAAAAAGTCGACACCTGTAAACATCAATCCATTATTGAAGCCTGCCAGATCAAAGAAGAACGGATCGTCGAAAATCCCCGCTGTAACCATACCGCCGTTTAGTAGCGGAGAGGCCGCCCCTGTTTGACCCGCACCGCCTGGACGTCCATTGACGTCGACCACCACAAAACGCTGCACTCCTCGCCTGGGTGATGCAAAATAGAATCGATAACCAAAATCTGGACTCGCATCTGCGTTCAAATCGACTCCAAATTCATAAACGGCGCGCGAGTTGAAGGCGGTTCCACTAACAACACCAGCCAGAGGATTGACCGTCATCACGAACACAACATTGTTCGGATTCGATGGGGACTGAAAAGCGTATAGATCGTTAATATCAACCGATCTATCCACTTGAACCGAAGGTGAATCGAGGTGGTCAGCCGCTTGACTGCGGGAAACCACAGAAACCGCGGCTATCGTGAGTAAGGTCAACGCTAGCAAGGTAATGCGCACGGTAGAACTCCTGGTGGGAAACGAAAATCTCCGTTAGCGACGGCAAGAAGCCGCTAGAATTAGAGACAAAAGGGGAATGCAATTCGAGAATAGCCTTCAAGCAAGCGTTGTACCGCATGTGAATTGAATCCCTGAACTGCTGTCAAGGAATTCAATTCCAACGTGGACTATCAATCCGGAGAACGGGACGCCCGCTGAGTACAAAAGTTACGTGGCTAAGGAAAAATCAGATGCAGCGAATTTTGGATTTCTCGAATGTTTCTGCAAACGTTCGAACCGCCACAAGACATCCTGTTCGCTGTTCGCTCAGCACGCTTGCCATTCGCTCTGAATGCTTGAATAGAATCCATGGGGACTATGGCAGTTGTGTAAACACCATAAGGGATTGTTGATTTATATGGAATTATTAAACCAAAGGGTGAGCCGTGGTCCGTAACGGCTTGTTGATTTATTCGTTTGCCCCGCAGCCGAAGGCGAGGTTCGCCCCATTGATCCTCGCCTACGGCTGCGGGTTAAACAAAGAGCCGTCGAATCAACAGACCGCACGCCCTGAAACGCCTGACACTTTGGTGCAAGCAGGTGCGGTCGTTTGGGACGTTAAGATTTCCGACGCTACTTCAATTGCACCGCGTGTGCGGCGCTGCCCACTTGAGCATTGCTGACAACAATCGATTCGGGAGCGTCTAGGCCAGCTTTGATAGTGAAAGTTTTTCCGGGAGGCGCTCCGGGAATAAAGGACTTTCCGTTGACGCGGACCGTGTAGAGGATCTCACCGCTGTCGGCGTCGACGAGCTGCACGACGGGTGAATCGACATCAAAGGTTAACTCTCCAAGTTTTCCCCACGAGGGCGGATTGTAGTTGTCAAATTGCGAGATCGTCCGTGGCCAGCCAGGGTACTGCTTGGCGGACGGATCAGTCATGTCTACGTTACGCGGCCAACATTCCATGACGATCTGCCGAGTTTTAGTGTTCAGTCGCACGACACCGAATCCAGCGGCGCGAGTGTTCAACAAATTGCCAGCGGGTTTCTTTTCGGGGTTGGCAGCCGCGTAGTTGGTTACTTTGTTGTCGAAGCCATCGACATGATCCCCGGTGTATTCTGGACTACCTGGTTCCCGGTTGCTTCCCGGTTCCAGCGGCTCCCACCAGCGGAGATAGAGATTGGCGATCGAGGGAACACAAAACGACCAGATGGCGTCGCGGTGTTCGTCTATGCCATGGTGAAAGATGGTCGCCAAGTGTTGATCGCCTGCATAGTGGAAGGCAAATCCCTTTCGAAGTGATTGCAAGGCGCGATTCCGTCCACTCTGTGGCCAACCGTTGGAATCCATGTCAGCGTGCAGTCGACCATTGGCGTCGCCATGAATGTGTGCACCTCCACAGAAGATCGTCTGCGAAAGGGCGACTTTCAACTTGGCATTGTGCCAGTCTTGGGACCAGTCGTCGAGGAAACTCAGTTGACGTTCGCCTAGGAGAATCGCCCCTTCAACATCAACGCTGGCCGGATCATATTCCGGATTGCGAATATGATCGGGACGCGGTCCCTGCTTGGGTACCCGCCCGGCCGGTCCGGTTTTGAATTTACGATCTTCGAGAATGGCAAAATCAACATTGCCCCAATTCAGATTGGTGAAATAGACGCCAATGCCTTGACCGATCTTTCGTGGATCTACCGGATCAGGAAAATGGCTGGTCTGGGCGCGTTCGACCTCTTGCACATAAATTCCTGGCTGGGAATAGCCGCCGTCAGCAGCCCCACTAAGTGTCGAAATCTTTCCGCTTTCGCCCCACAAATTGGGCTGTCCCACGTCATGGTCATCGGGCAGCGTAAGTGTCGGTCGATCTTTGATGATGTCACCAAAGTCATGTCCAAATTTGAGCCATGCCGCATAGTGTCGATTGTGGTCGTAAACTTGATCGCCCGAGAAAAACAGTACGTCAGCATCGACCTTCTTAACATTATCGATCAGGTCTTGGCGTGATATGTCACCCCCATGGGCGGGTTGAATCGAATTGCCAGTAAACCCAACGACGATGATCTCGTCTTTGTCCACGGGATTTTTACGAATGACACCCTCATATTTGGCTTGGGTACCATGCAAAACACGGTAGTTGTACGTTTGGCTGTCGTTCCAATTCTCGACTCTAAACGGTGCAGTCCAGCCGCGCTCGATAACTGTCGTTCGAGCAACTTCAACCCATGAGCCGTCCCGCTCAATTTCCAAGCGAGCGGTTTTGTCGTCGCTCGATTCAAGTGGGTACAGCTGCGCGGTCAGCTTGAGCGTGTTGTCGTGAACCGTGTACAGTGCGAAACAGATGACTTCGCTGCGTTGAACCTCGGGGATCGTCAAATCCGCGCGGGCTTGTCGTTGTTTTGCATTCTGCTGAGCCAACACCTGAGTACTGGCTAGCAGCAACACACAGCAGCACAGAGCACGAAATTTGAGTGTTTGCAGTTTCATTGGATTTCCAATCGTTCGAAGTGAGACGACGCCAGGCTTTGTCCACATTTAATTTTAGGGTTGTCCGGGAAAAGGTGTCCGACACCAAAAGCCGGAACGGCCCTGCGGGTGCTTCGCACTTTTGGTGTCGGACACCTTTTCCCGACGCGCGTTGAACCCAAATTCTTAAGCTGGACAAAGCCTAGTGTACAACGACCGTGGTCAGCTGACAGCCATATCGGGAGATTCCGAAATTTCGGCATCGGAATGTTGTTGGGTCTTGGGGCCCAGTGACGTTGCGTCCGTGCGATCGGGTTGCCGCCATATCAAAAACAAAAATAGCGGAATGAAGAAATGCGGTGCCCGCAGCACTGCCTCGTGCAAGTATTGATCGGCCCCCCAGTAGTTGAGCCCCCAGGACATGCCGGCCATAGGGCGAGCGATGGCGGTCAAGAAACCCCAGACCGTGGCATACAAAGCACTCGTCCGCCGCAGAAACGGAATGCAAATCCCAATACAGACCAAGAAGTCGAGAATTCCGGCAGTTCGCAGCAGCGTTTGAGCGGTTGGATATTCAACACCCAAGACCAACGTCGTCATGGCATAGAAATTCCCTGGGGTCGGCCAAAACCCAATGGCATAACTGCCATGACCGGCAAAGGTCATGATCAAGGCAATGATGGCGGTGATGACTGTGACTCGGTGGCGCACGCCCAAGGCGAGTGCCATAACAAGTACAATCGGAATGAGCATCTGACTGCCATGTTCGATGAACATGGGCAGCTGGTTTTGCGAGGAAACGTAAGCAGCGTAGCTCAGCAGAGTAAGCAGGCCGCTGCCAAGTACTAACCCGGACATTTGAAGCCAGGCCCGTTTGCGGACGGTAATGGTCAGTACGCTGCACACCAAGTACAGCCACCAGATCCTAGCGATCCATTTTTGTACCAAGCCGTCGTCGGAACCCGACCCAACAAACTCCTCCCACGTGATCCCAAGTTGGGTTGCAAGTTCGAAGGTTGAGTCTTGCCAGAGCAGTATGCCGTAGGGGCCTTCCCAATAAAAATGCACCCACGTCCATCCGGCAAAGCACAGAAATGCACCTAGGCGGAGGCAGGCCATCAGCAGTTTGTTTTGATTCGACTGGTTCACGTTCGCCTGAGTGTTGCGATGTTGGTTTAACCGGAACTGCATATTCTACTTGTCGCTTGCATGCATTGTCACTGCCCACAGCAGTTGGATCTAACAACGGCTCCAACACCAATTCGTTCATCTTGATAGTGGTTTTTCTAGCCACACTTTCTGCTTCCCTAACCTATGGAAAGACACATGGACTCAAATACTAATTTTATGGCCCGCCAATAGCGCGAAAAAAAGCGAATAACATCAGTTGATCGACATACATGCGTCCGCGACAGATTGTGAAAAAATCAATCAAGTGTCAACAAGAACTTAGCCTGATGGAGGAGTTCGTCGTCGAACTCCAGCCGTATGATGTGTTGGCTCTTGAGCTTGGCAATCTCTTGCTGGTGTTCGTCAATGATCTCACGCGCCACGCGATTTACCTTTCGTCCGCTCAGGGAAAACGTCAAGACAACCATGCAATAAACGGCTAGCGGAAGCAGTGAGATCACCAAACTGGTGAACATTAAGCTAGGTGTCGGATGTGGAAAGTCCTCTAGGTGCGTAGTCTCTCTGCCGGACAAAACATCCCACGACGCCATGAAGTACTCGCGGTATATCAGCACGATCGGACCGGCCATAAACATCCAAAAGAGCACGACCCCCAGCACTCCCCAGAGTTGCACTAGTGTCCAACGTGTTGCGTGAGTTTCAATGGCCGAATCAAAAATCTGTTGCGAACGGGTTTGCAATTCCTCGATGCCGGTAAGTTGCATGCCTGTCGAGTTTGGTTCTCGGGTTTCACGCTGGCTGCGCGGGCGCAGTTTGAGCACCGTGCGATGAAACTGTTCGCATAGCGGCCGCAATCGCTCTTCGACTTGCTGTTGTGTGCGGCGGCGAATGCCATCGGTTACTTCACTGTTGAATTCGCGATTCACTTTGACGTTCTTGGCCCAGGAGGCCAACGCTCCAAACAGACTTGGAACACTTCCCGACATCGCCAACACCACGCGATCCCATGCGCCTTGCGTTAGATTGAGTGTCGACATCAACGTCCGATAGGGGAACCATAGCAGCGATGTATCGCTGACCAATCGCGCTCGCAATCGCATGCGCACGCCCGTGACCAATACCGATTGGCTACCGAGCAGAGTCTCCAGCACTCGCTCGGGGAGCTGCTGCGTTTCGCGATGGAGCTGATCGACCGCCTCGGAAAGCTGAGGCAGCTCATCGCCGATCAGCTTCGACACCTCACCCTTGAGCCTCTCCGTGGCCGCTTTGGTACGCTGCTCCTGGGCCGTCCCTAGTTTTTGATCCGTGATCCCCAATTGGTTCATTCGATCGAGGATGCCACTGAGAAACGCTTGCGAAGCGGCCGCTTCATCGCCGGTAATTTCGAAATCGGGGACAAGTACTTCCGACATGATCTGCGAGCGTGGAGCCATCAGCTCAAGCTGTCCGCGGAGCGTGCGCAAGTCATCGGCGAGTACCGATGTCGCTTGACCAGCGCTCATCTCTTCTGGCTCAACGGAACTAATCACAGGTACGCACACCGATCCATCGATTTGACGGGCGATGGTCAGGTTGGCCGCCGCTCGCAGTTGATCTCTGGCGATGAGCAATATTTTCAGAGGAGCCAACGACAGGGCTTGCTCAGCCAACTTAGCCGCACGATGATCGGCGTCGGTCAGCCCCGGTGTATCGAGCAACACATAAGGCTGACCAATCTTGGCCAATTGAGTGACCTGGCAGGGGTGGTAGATCTCGCAGTTTGGATCTAAGCCATCGGGAGCCAGTGGACCGATCCATACCAAACGGGTTGTCGCATCCGCATTGAGATCGCCACTCGGGAGCAAAGCTCGCAACCGTTCATCGCGCACGAATTGTCGCGCAGCCCACGTCTTCCCCTGCCCCTTGGCTCCCACGATGGCGATCAACAGGGCGTTGATTCCACGCCCAGCCTGAATGTTTACCAGGTCATGGGCATAGTGCTGGCAGGCATCGAGCACGGCCATAGTCAACGGCGTTTCACCGAACACAGCTTGTGTAGCATCGGCAATGCGCTGTGCAAAAATTGGGAGCTGGGTTTCCGAATTCATGTTATCGTTTCAATTGAGATGAGCCTACGTTCTCAACAATCCGCGGAGTGCTTGCAGTTGCTCAGCGGCGATGTCCCATTGCTGTACCGCAGGAGGGAACGAGCCTGTTTTGATCTCGAGTTGGCTGACTAACAGCGGACGTGGCGAGCTACCACATTTGACGACGGGCATTTGAGCGGAGGTCTTCGGACGCGGGAGCCCTAGGCAATCGCAGCCAATCGCAAACAAATCACTTAATTGCCGCCAGGGGGTTTCGCGATGCACGATGCTCAGCGCCTCGCCTCCCGTCGTGGCTGGTCCCAGTAGGGCTGCTAAGCCTGCGGCGGCCAGCAGTTCTTTGGTCGAAGCGAAGACCAATACGGCTGAGCCACCACCGTCGAAGGGGACTAATACAACGGCCAGTAATGGCGCCATTACCACAGCTAAGGGCTGTGTCCCCTTCCACAATTTGTCGCGCCATGACATATCCTGCCACACCTGCTCGCTCCATTTATTTAACTCCGCCTCATCCAACAACGTTTTGTTTTCTTCTGCAAAACGTTGCATGGCAATTTCGCATTCGGCCACCAATGTCTCGCGCGGGACTTGCTCTAGTGAATCGTGACGATCGCATCTCCGTAACGTTTCCGCCAATCGCTCGGGAGTCACCACCTGCGCCCCCTCACCTCGGCGAAACTTCTTGGTGAATTGAGATACCGATTCTGATGCGCTTTTGAGAATTGTGAATCGCGCAGCCGAGTTGCTGATGGCTTGTTGAAATTGACGAGCGGTGCGGTCGATGTTCAAACTGACGCGCATCCACATCGGTGCCGTTCGCCGCAGACTGTCGGCCATTTGGGAAATGATTGCTGGCGAGGCTTGTAGGCGCAAACCGGTGGCCTTACCGCTCGCATCGCGTTCAGCCATGAATTCGTAACACGCGTCGGCGATCGTCTGCCAGGCGTCGCGAATCTGTTGCAATCGCTGTTGTTGATTGGACTCCAACCACTCCAGCCCACGAGCGGTTTGTGTTTTCAGCTGCAGTACTAGACTGCGACTACTGGCTTGCGAGAGCTGACCCGCGTCGAGTCGATCTCCCAAGTTGAACAAGTACTTGCGATTTGCCGAGTTATCTCCGGCACCGTTCAATTCAAAAAAAATGGGTTGTTCGCCGTCACCGGAGAGCATCTTGGGTGGCGCGGAAGGAATACGTGAAGAGGCGAGTGAACTTCGATAGTCATAGGCACCGAAAACGGCATTTAAGCCAAAGCGATCCACTAAGCCTTGGGCTTCCTCAGCCACAGTCTCTGGGGCGTATCGCGATTTGATTTTGTTGATCGCCAGCATGCGCGGCACACCGGGCATGGCATCGCGGAGTGTCGTCAGTATTTGCAGCAGTCCATCGTCATGCAGACTGCTGAGTTTGCCCACTACAATAAACGCGGAGCACAAACGTCCAATGCGTGCCAGTTGCTCTCTGCGTTGAGCCGCCATGTCAGACGGCCTATGCACCGTTTCTCCGTGTGCCACATCGGCTGCCGAAACAAATCCCGTTTGTATGTCCGGACAGTCAATCAAACCGACACGCAATGCATCAAGATTGTCATCATAGGCGACCAGTGGGATGCTCATGGGGTCGATGTCCGGGCTGCGGGCGGAGCCCTGGTCAACCTCATCTGCGTCCAACGTTTGACCGCGCATTAGCGAGTTCGACAGGACACATCCGTTGTACTGCTGAGCCGCCGTGTGCGGATCATCAGAGAGCCGTTCGGGAGCGTGGCCGAACAGATTGGTGACAAATGCAAGCAGCGTATTGAGCAAATCCGGGTCGTCCCACCACACCTTTGGCAACCATAACACAAAGCGATGCGTCCCCTGTTGGTTACCTACGCCGCGCAATACTCGGGGGCGATTGGCAGGACTCAAGTACGTTGCCAACAGCGAGCTCTTGCCAGCATTGAGCAGCCCGGTAATGGCTAATATTGGGCAACGACTGATGGTATCAAAGACTTGCAACTGCCCAATCAGGCCACCAATTCGCGTACCAAGTTCACGGCCTTGGGTAACGCTGTCCCGCGTTACGGCGACCGCTTCGTGGCCCAGAGCATCAAGTAGACAAAGGCTGTTTGGCGGAGAGGGGAAAATTCGAGTCAGCCCTGCATCGGTTTGTCTCAGCTGACGAGCAATCGGCTCCCAGGCTCCGTCCGATCGTCGTTCAGTCATACGCAAAACCTAATTGGGGTGATCGGTTGAAGCGGAAGTCGCCAACTTGAGCAAGCCACGATGCACTAAGTGCGGCCGCACAATTAAAGGGGCGGGAACGAAGGGAGCCAACCGCATTCCATCGCCGCCACTGAGTATAACTGGAACGTCCGCGCCGTACTGAGCGCGATAGCTGGCAATCAGATGTGTCACGCCACCCACCAAAGCGGATGCTGCGCCGCAGACCATGGCTTCTTCCGTGTTTTTTCCTGGGAGCTTAGGGAGCTCCAGCAAATCATCGGCGTCAATCTCTGGCAGTTGATCGGCCCCTTTGCCCAAAAGTCGCAACATCATCGGCACGCCTGGAATGATGGCACCACCGGCGAATGTTCCCAAGAGTGGTTGTTTGGCGGAGGTGGGCAGTAGAGGCGTTGAAGTTTTGTGTGGTAAGTCCCGACTCGGCGAAGCGGGCGACGATGGGGAGTCGGGCGACGCTGGGGAGGTAAGCAAATCGACGGTGACGGCCGAGCCGGCTTGTACCACAATGGCGGGACGGGAGGGTGTCAACTCGGTTGCGGCTAGCGCTGCTAACAAGCGATCAATTCCAACGCGTTCTGGATAATCAACATCAATTGCCAGCGGGATGTGAGTATAGTCGACGACCTCGATGCGCTGGCATGCTTGCTGGTGCAGGTAGGTTTGCAATACATCGAGTGCATCGCGGCGAACGCTGCTGATGAGCCAACGCGCGGTAGTCTCCGAAGGATCCGTGTCAGTGATTGCGACAAATTGCGCAACTTGGCGAGTCCACGCTGTGTCGTCTGGTAGAAAGCGGTCTGAATCGTCACCGCAACGACGAACTGCTTGTGAATCGGCTGGGCACCAATTGATACGGAGCATCTCGCCTAACTGACCCAGTGCCAAATTCAAGACGGCGATGCGCAGGCCACTATTGCCGATGTCGACGCCAAAACACTGCGGCATAGTAACTCCAAGTACGTCGGTCGCTCCCGGCAGTAGTCGAAAATGGTGTCCGACACCTTTTCCCGACCCCAACTGCCGCTGATGAAATTCTTGGCGAATTCCACTACGTCAATACTTCTTTGGCTCGGGATAGTTCTTGGGCGACGCGGCGAATTAGACGATTCAATCCATCCCCAGTGACGGCGCTGATCAGCAACACGTCTCCATCGACTTCTTTTACTAACTTTTCGTAGACCTCGGCCGATTCGGGGATCTCCGACTTGCTGACGACGACGATTTCGGGGCGAGCAGCCAGTTCATCGCTATAATGCGCAAGTTCTTTGCGGATGATCCAGTAGTTATCGATCGGATCACTGCCATCGGAGGGGAGCGGCTCCACCAAGTGGACCAAGATACCGGCGCGTGTGATATGACGGAGGAAATCGTGACCGAGGCCAATACCGTCGGCGGCACCTTCGATCAATCCAGGGATATCGGCCAGCACGAAGGCGTGGTCTAGATCAACGACCACTTGTCCCAAGTTGGGGAACTTGGTGGTGAACGGATAGTCGGCGATTTCTGGTCGGGCGCGCGAGAGTCGACTGAGCAAAGTGCTTTTGCCTGCGTTCGGTTTGCCAACCAGGCCTACGTCGGCAATGACTTTCAACTCCAAGATCACGCGGCGCAGCTCACCAGCTGCTCCGTCAGTCGCTTCGCGAGGAGCCTGGTTGGTCGAGCTCTTGAAGTGCGGATTCCCCTTGCCGCCGCGTCCACCGCGAGCCACGATGGTTTCTTCACCATCTGTAACCAGGTCTTTGAGAATGAGTCCACTGGCTGAATCGATAATAACCGTGCCAGGGGGAACATCGATCAGCAAGTCTTCGCCGCTCCGACCATGGCGATCGGAGCCACCGCCCATGCGGCCCGGTTCTGCCCGCCAGTGTTTGCGATGTGCAAAGGCAACCAGACTATTGACCCCTTCGCGAGCGCGGACGACAACATCGCCACCGTTGCCGCCATCACCACCGCATGGCCCGCCAAAAGCAACGTGCTTTTCGCGCCGGAAGGCGACGATACCATTGCCCCCTCTGCCAGCTTCAATTTCAATTTCAGCGCGATCGACAAACATAATATTTACTACCTTAGAGCCAAACGAAAAAGTGTCTGACTTGTTTGACCTGAAGCTAACAGGCCGTTGATTTTTTGAGCCTCAGGCGCGTGGGCGGCTGGGCGACTAGCATTGCCCGGTGCCTTACGGCCCACGGCTCACAAACTGAAATTGGAATTAAAAAACCGTGATGACTAGCTTGGCGGAAAAAAGGGGCAATTCCATCCAGCGCTGGTCGTCACGGTTCGTGTAGTCTAGCGAGCCCTTACAGTGCGGGCCTGTGGAGAGGTTCGCCTATGTGCAAAAATTAACTAGTTAGCTTCAGCCAGTTTTACGTTAACGCGGCGGCCTTCTTGATCGAAGTACACAGTCCCGTCGGTCAACGCGAAAATGGTATAGTCTTTGCCCATGCCGACGTTACGACCCGGGTGCCACTTGGTCCCTACTTGGCGAACGATAATGCTGCCCGGTGTGACTGCTTGTCCGCCGAAACGCTTGACGCCGCGCCGCTGCGCATTGCTGTCGCGACCGTTTCGAGTCGAACCCTGACCTTTTTTGTGTGCCATGGCTTAAATCCAACGCTTATTGTGTACTGATACGAAAGAAGTTTTTACCTGATCGTCGCACGACGCTCCGAGTCTTAAAACTTGACCGTCGCACGACTCTCCGAGTCGTGACACCCTACGGCCGCTTCCGATCGGTGTAAATCCTCAACCGGAGGCTACTCGACTCGGGGAGTCGCTCGACGATCACATAGTCTAGCGGTAGATCCAGAGATGATCAAGGCGTTCTTCTAAGCCATATTGCTGCAAGACGTACTTCTGGCGTTCGGGATCCGAGAGTGCCGGAACTCCGAAGCGAATGCGGTCTTCCAACTCGTTGATCGTGTCGCCAGGACGCGAGAAATTGAGCACCAAGTTCTTCTGCAGATACTTAATTTGATCCCCTTCCATCTTCAACCGCTGAGCATTGGTCAGGCCGGCAATCTGTACGGAAAAGAAATCGGTACGGGGGTCAACCCCCACCCAAGTGGCCACACCCCACACCGAATTGTCGACCGTATCGGTATCTTGCCACAACTTGATCCCCAAGGCTTGCATCTCGATGGAATCGTAGATTGGCCGTCCAACTCGCTCCTTTGCCGCAATTGCAGCCTTGGCACCCGGGATCAACTGATCCAAGTATTCTTTTCGCAAATTGCGAACTTGGAGTCGAAACAGAGGCATGAACCTCCCGGGCATGGTGCTGGAAGCGCCAGCTGGGATCGTGGCTGGGGTGGCAAAGACCTGGTTGTTGTACTTGTCGGGCTCGGATTTCGGACGCAATTCACCCCCGATGTACCGCACTCGGTAGAGCAAATACCACACGGTTTGCCCCTGAACTTCAATCATTCGCACTGGTTTGAAAGCGAAATCGAGACAGTAGACATCGCCTCGAAAGATGACGTCTCGTCCCATTTCGGCCAAAGTGTCGCTCTTTGGCGCATAGTGCGGATCCCAAGCCAAATCAGGGTTCTTGACCACTAAAGGCAAATCAACGGGCCCTTGAAAAGTTTCGCCGTACTGCACCGCTGGAGGGACTTCGATCAAAGCATCGGGGGCCAAGCGCCGGTCGCTTGATCGCGAAGTTGGGATAACTTGGCTCCAAGCCGTTTGGCAGCTCGTTAGCGCCACCAAGGCACCCACGGCTGCCACGCTCCAACCAGCTCGCTGCGAGTTTCGACGATTTCCACGGACCGACATAGTCGTTTCCTAGCACTTAATTGCATTGAGGCGATGAGAATTTACGCGGATTCCCCCAGTTAGCTCGTCCCCCTAGTTTAATTGCTTGCGCCGTAAACTGAAGCCCGTAAACTTCGACTCGCCAACAACACCCAACAGAGGGGGTGGCGATTGAGAGGATTTTGACGAGTAACGGGACGGATTCGCTTTTTCGTCGCTTGCAGTTGTTGTCGCGCTGCGAAGGAGGTGTCACGAAAAAAGCGGTCGCGGCTCGTCCTGCTAGTGTAGCTTAGCTCGCCTCCCATCCGCAAATTTTTTTTGAGCGTTATCATGAAAATTATGAACGGAAAATCAAACTCATTGGCTCTCGTCACCGGTGCCAGCTCAGGTATTGGGCGACAAATCGCGCGTCGCTTGGCTGAAGCTGGTTTTGACATCGTCGTCGACCACTTCCGCGACCCAGAAGGAGCGGAGCAGACATTGGAGTTGGTTCGTGCGGCCGGAAGTGCCGGCTGGGCTTTCGATGCGGATGTTGGGTCCTCTTCGGAATTGGACCAACTCTTTGCAAAGATAGCCCAGTGCGCGACGCCGCTGAAAGTAGTGGTAAACAACGCGGCCGTGCAGACATTTGCCCCCTTGCTGGAATTAAGTGAGGACGATTGGGATCGCACCATCCGTACCAACCTGAAAGGTACGTTCCTTTGTATTCAACGGTCTGCAAAACTGATGCAACAGAGTGGGGGATCCATCATCAATATTGGCTCGGGTGCCAATCGCATTCCGTTTCCAAGCCTAGGTGATTACGCTGCCAGCAAAGGTGGCATCGAGATGTTGACCAAGGTGGCCGCCGTCGAGTTAGGCAAGTTTCAGATTCGGGTCAACTGCGTCGCTCCGGGCGCCATCGAGAATGAACGCACGCAGCGCGAAAGTCCCGACTATGGAGCCACTTGGGGCGCATTGACTCCGTTAGGTCGCGTGGGAACGGAACACGACGTGGCCGAAACCGTCGCTTATCTGGCCAGCGATGCTGCGAACTTTGTTACAGGGCAGACGCTCTTCGTCGACGGCGGCTTGTGGACGCGTAGCGTCTGGCCGTATGATTTTTAACGCCAGTGCTTTGTCAACGTTTGAGTCCGGAAAAGGTGTCCGACACCAAAAGTGCGAAGCACCCGCAGGGCCGTTCCGGCTTTTGGTGTCGGACACCTTTTCCGGAACAATACGCCGTGTTGCATGATTTAAATAATAACTATGGATTGAAGGTAACCTACTATGACTTCCGCTCTCAAGAGTAGTCAACCGTGGAAGCAATTGTCTCAACACCACGCGACGATCGAGCGGATACATCTCCGCGAACTGTTTAAGGCTGATCCGCAGCGCGGTCAGCGACTAACGTTGGAAGCCGTCGACCTATACCTCGACTATTCCAAGAATCGCATTACCGCAGAAACGGTCGATTTACTAATTGGCTTGGCCCAGTCTTGCGATTTGTCGGGGCGAATTGCGGCCATGTTTTCAGGGGAGAAAATCAATAACACGGAGGATCGCGCGGTGTTGCACACCGCGCTCCGCGCCCCACGCAATGCACAAGTGATGGTTGATGGCGTCAACGTCATTCCCGACGTACACGCCGTGTTAGACAAAATGACCAAATTCTGCGATCGAGTTCGCGAGGGTCAGTGGTTGGGACACACGGGAAAGCCAATTCGCAACATTGTCAACATCGGCATTGGCGGTTCGGATTTGGGCCCCGTCATGGCCTACGAAGCGCTACGGCATTTCAGTCACCGCGATATGACTTTCCGATTTGTGAGCAACGTCGACGCTACCGACTTCACCGAAGCGACCATTGATCTCGATCCGGCCGAAACGCTGTTTATTGTCGCTTCCAAAACGTTTACGACTATCGAAACCATGACCAATGCCGACACCGCTAGAAAGTGGCTACTGGCGGCGGCGGAAGGCGATCGAACGGCGATTGCGAAGCACTTCGTAGCGCTGTCAACCAACGCTGAAAAGGTAGCGGAGTTTGGCATCGATACCAATAACATGTTTGAATTCTGGGATTGGGTTGGCGGACGCTATTCGATGGAATCGGCCATTGGGCTTTCGACCATGTTGGCGGTAGGACCAGCGCATTTCCGCGAAATGCTCGATGGCTTTCATCAGATGGACGAGCACTTTCGCACCGCGCCGCTGGCCGAAAACCTTCCCGTTTTGATGGGATTGTTGTCTGTGTGGTACGCCAACTTTTTCAATGTTGAGACGGTGGCTGTCTTACCCTATGAACAGTACCTAAAGCGCTTCCCCGCCTATTTGCAGCAGTTGACGATGGAGAGCAATGGTAAGTATGTGACGGTAAGCGGTGAGCAAGTCGACTATGCGACAGGGATGATTTACTGGGGCGAACCCGGGACGAACGGTCAGCACTCGTTTTACCAGCTGATCCATCAAGGTACGCGACTGATCCCCTGCGACTTTATCGCCTTTGGTGAATCACTCAATCCACTTGGAGAGCATCACGACATCTTGATCGCCAATGTGTTGGCCCAAAGCGAAGCCTTGGCGTTTGGAAAAACATCCGAGGAAGTTGCTGCCGAAGGGACTGCGGATTGGCTGGTGCCACATCGCGTATTCCAAGGGAACCGCCCCTCAAATACTTTGCTGGCTCAACGCATGTCGCCGAGCGTGCTGGGCAAATTGGTGGCGTTGTACGAACACAGCGTGTTTGTACAAAGCATTCTGTGGAACATCGATGCCTTCGATCAGTGGGGCGTTGAGCTAGGAAAGGTGTTGGCCAAGAACATCATCCCCGAGCTGAATGTAGCCCACACCGCACCTCTCAAACACGATGGCTCGACCAACGAACTAATTCGTCGCTACCGAGCGATGCGCGGGGAGAGGTAGACGAGACGACTTAACTCACGTGTTCCAGACGGTATACCTTTCATTGGTTCGACCTGAGGCGTTGCTCCCAGCCCGGAGGTAGTCGCACCCGGCAGGTACGACCCACTTGGTACGACCCACTATGAACAGGTGTTGACCGTAAGCTGTTGGAATCTGGCCGAACATTTTAAAATGACAACTATGACTGTTGAACCTATCGTCGCTAAGTATCTCATCGAAACGTCGTTGTCAGTCGAGCAAACGGCAGAAATGATGGCGGGAGAGCAAAGCTCTGGCACCTTTCTGCCAGTACCTGGTGAGACCGAAGAATTGAAAGCTCGCTCGCGGGCTCAGGTTATTGAGATCAAACATTTGGAAGAAGTTGACACTCCCTCGTTGCGCGGAGCCAAGAGTCGACCGGGTGCAGATGGTAGCGTGCGCTTTCAACGCGCTGAAATTACATTAGCGTTTCCCTTCGACAATGTTGGTTGCAATATTCCTACGTTGGCGGCCACTCTGCTGGGCAACCTTTACGAATTGTCTGAACACTCGGGATGCAAACTTCTTGATGTGGAACTTCCTGAAGAATTTTCACACCGCTATCCCGGACCGCAGTTCGGCGTGACGGGAACTCGGAAACTAACAGGTGTTCAAGGGCGACCCATCATTGGGACAATCGTCAAGCCGAGTGTGGGTTTGTCTCCCCAGCAGACGGGGGAATTGGTACGGGAGTTGGGCGAAGCGGGCATCGATTTCGTCAAAGACGATGAACTGATGGCCAATCCGCCTCATTCGCCATTCGAGCAGCGAGTGGCCTGCGTGATGCGCGAAGTAAATCGACTGGCCGACCGAACAGGTAAGAAGATCATGGTGGCTTTCAATATCACCGATGAAATTGACACCATGCGACGCCATCACGATTGTGTGCTGGCCGCTGGCGGGACATGCGTAATGATCAGTCTCAATCATGTGGGCTGGTCTGGGATCACCGCTGTTCGCAGCATGTCACAGCTTCCGATTCATGGACATCGCAACGGTTGGGGGATGTTCGCACGGCATCCTTTGCTGGGCGTTGAATTCACGGCCATGCAAAAACTGTGGCGAGCGGTGGGGGTTGATCACCTGCACGTCAACGGATTGCAAAACAAATTTTGGGAGTCCGATGATTCTGTAGTGGCTTCTATTGCAGCGTTGCAGCAACCACTTTGGGGTGGCAACTTTGCGATGCCGGTCATCTCCTCTGGACAGTGGGGAGGCCAAGCACCAGAGACTTTACGCCGAACCGGGACCCAAGATGTCATGTATGTTGCCGGAGGTGGTATTATGGCGCACCCTAGCGGGCCGGCGGCTGGTCTGCGGGGGATTCAACAAGCGTGGGAGGCGGCTGCGTTGGGAACGTCGCTGGAAAACTACGCGGTGGATCACCCTGAATTGCAACAGACGCTGCTCAAGTTCGGAGGTAAACGTTAATGCCGCCGCTGTTGGCCTTCTATGGCGATGACTTCACCGGTTCTTGCGATTGCATGGAAGTGCTGCAGTGGTCGGGGTTGAAAACCGTTCTGTTTTTGGATGCTCCCGCTCCCGAGCAACTGGCAAAATTCGATTCTCTGCGAGCAATCGGAATCGCCGGTTGGAGTCGCACCATGTCTCCAACAGAGATGGAGATCGAACTCAAACCAGCCCTGGAATCATTGCGTGATTCGGGAGCTTCGATCGTTCACTATAAAACTTGCTCCACCTTCGATTCGTCACCTTCGATCGGTAGTATCGGCAAAGCTCTGGAACTCGGCCGGAGCGTACTGGGAACGGGAGTGGTGCCGATCGTTGTCGCTGCGCCACAGCTCGGACGCTACCAGGCCTTTGGCAATCTATTTGCGCGCTCGGGTCTCGATACGCAGCCCTATCGACTCGATCGACACCCCACCATGAGTCGCCATCCGATCACCCCTATGTGCGAGTCAGACATTCGCACACACTTGCGACAACAAACCGACTTGAGTGTTGAGCTGGTCGATTGCTTACAACTCGATGAAGACCAAAGTCAAGTAGTTTGGACAAGGTTGGATAGCGCTGCCGTATTGTTTGATGCTTTGGTCCCGGAGCACTTGACGCAAATCGGTGCGGTCATCCAAGCGTTGGTCGATTCGACTGCTCCTCGATTCGTACTCGGTTCATCGGGTATCGAATATGCGTTGACTGCGCATTGGCAAAATTCTGGGGAAATGGCCAAGCTACAATCGCACGCTCCATCACGTCCACGATTTGGAGCTGCAGAACAGCTAGTGGTAATAACTGGGAGTTGCTCTCCGGTCAATGATCGTCAGATCGCTTGGGCCGAGCAGCATGGATTTGAAACTCTCCCCATACATGCGGCGAAATTGCTGAACGCCCAGACCTGTGCTCAAGAAACGGAAAGGATCGTTGAGCAGTGCCTGAAGCTATTGCGGAGTGGAGCCAACGTAATTTTGCATTCCGCGCGAGGGCCTCACGATCCACGCGTGGCCGAAACGGTGGCTGCTTTCGCCGCCTTGGGCTTCGGTGAGTTGGATATCAAACTACGCTCCGGACGCACGTTGGGACCGAAACTGGGAGCTATGTTGAGGGCGATTTTAGACCAACATCCCTGCCGGCGAGTTGGCGTGGCGGGAGGAGACACATCGGGTTATGTCGCCCGTGCGTTGGGACTTGTCGCATTGGAGGCGATTGCCCCGTTGGCCCCCGGCTCGCCGCTGTGCCGCGGACATGCAGAGAATGCTATGGACGGCGTGGAGTTCTTCTTTAAAGGAGGACAGGTTGGCAAGGATGACGTATGGAGTACGATGCTCAGCGGGACAACATCTAACAATTCCATCGGAAAAATGTCATGACAAAAATTGCAATTATCGGTGCCGGCGGGAAGATGGGTTGCCGCTTGACCGACAACTTGGTCAAGAGCCCAGCCGGCCATGAACTGCACCTCGTTGAAGTGAGTGCCGCTGGAATTGCGAGGATTGCCGAGCGAGGATTGGAACCCAGCGATCAAGCCGCTGCTCTGGCTCAGGCAGAAGTGGTTATCTTGGCATTGCCCGATCGCGTGTTAGGTAAACTAGCTCAAACGATTATCCCCGAACTTCGACCGGGTGCGATGGCCGTGGTACTCGACCCAGCTGCTGCACATGCGGGAGAGCTTCCGCAACGCGAGGATATTTCCTACTTCGTAACGCACCCCTGTCATCCCAATGTCTTCGATCATTTTGAAACGCAGGCCGAGCGCGATGATTTTTTTGGAGGAGTACATGCCCGACAAGCGATTGTATGCGCCTTGATGCAGGGACCCGAGGAGCATTATGCGCTCGGCGAATCGCTGGCCAAAGAATTCTACGGTCCAGTGACTCGCAGTCACCGCATCACTGTCGAACAAATGGCAATTCTCGAACCAACGATGGCAGAGACCTGCGGTATTGCGTTGATCCGCGCATTGCGTGAAGCACTCGACGAGGCAGTGCGACGTGGAGTGCCACAAGCGGCCGCAGAAGATTTTATGTTTGGACACATCAAAGTCGAACTTGGCATCGCCTTTGGTTTAGCCCCATTCCCGTTCAGCGACGGTGCTCAAATCATCTCAGAGTACGGTCAGCGACAGATCCTAAATCCAGATTGGTTGAAGCTGTTTGAACCTGCGAGCGTCAAAGAACAAACCAAAATTATCGTCGGCGATGCGCGAACAGAGTGATGGTGTGATGGTGTGGAGCGAAGTCGTTTAACGCCTAGCCGGAGCGGGCTGTCGATCTGAGTTCGTTTGGCCAATTGCGAACATCAAAAGTCAAAAGAGAGTTTCCCGAAGGTTAGTCACAGCCTGCGCAGGCGACGGCAGCACCTGAGACTGGAGTATATTGAACGGTTTCAAAACAGTCCCACCTCCACTATGCCTTGCGCGATCCCAGGTCCTCGAATTACCAGCACTAGCGGCAGCCTCTGCCGGCGCCTGCGCAGGCGACGGCAGCGCCAGAGACTGGAGTATATTGTACGGTATCAAATCAGTCCCACCTCACTACGCCTTGCACGATCCCAGGGTCCCCGAATCACCAGCACTAGCGGCAGCGTCTGCCGTCGCCTGCGCAGCCTCAATCGACCGCTGCAACGAATCGATCGTTACCCCAGCTCAACCATTCTCACAATCCGTACTCGTTACGAAACGGCTGCTTCGGCTAGGCGTTAAACAACTGCGCTCACGGCGTCTGCGCAGGCGACGAAAGGAGTGGTCTTGGCTATACTAACGGTTCTTGATCCGTGCCCCGGCTTTGCCTGCCATCCGTGCTAGCCCCTAAGCACCGATACGACTGAACGATGTAGCACTTGAGCGCCGGCGCTAGATTAATGGTTACTTTCAACTTTACCAACTGCCCAAAGAGACAAGCGATGAACTTCCAAATGCATGTTTCCGAATTGAACTGCTCACGCCCAAGTCAACCGCAATACTCAACACCTCAGCGGAACGCACTTTCGAACGGCAATAAAACTCAGCAGTGGTTGGCTCGCTCGATTGGCTGGTTGCTTTGCGTTTTTGCGACGGCTGGTAACTTGACCGGCCAAGTCAATTCGGCTGCACCGCTTGGCACCAGTTCAGAGCTGCCTGACGTAGTCTTTATTATTTCTGACGATCAGGCCTGGAACGACTATTCGTTCATGGGGCACGACAAAATCCAAACTCCCCACCTTGATCAATTAGCCAGCGAGAGTTTGACGTTCGCTCGGGGCTATGTTCCGGATAGCCTGTGCCGCCCGTCGTTGGCGACCATGATTAGTGGTCTGTACCCACATCAGCATGGAATTGTTGGAAACGATCCACCAGCCTCGACGCCCGGCGAAGGGCGAATGGGACGCTATCGCACGCCCGCCTATCAAGCCGATATCGAACAGTACCTGAAGTTGCACATCGACCGCATCGAGACCCTTCCCGATCGTTTGAAGCCGTTGGGCTATACTAGTTTTCAGACGGGTAAGTGGTGGGAAGGGAATCCGTCGCGAGGTGGATTTGACCAAGGTATGACGCACGGCGATCACATTCGAGGCGGCCGTCATTGCGATGAAGGGTTAAAAATTGGTCGTGAAGGATTGGAACCGATTGAGGAATTCATTAGCCAGTCGCGATCGGCCGACAAACCCTACTTTTTATGGTATGCCCCATTCCTGCCGCACGCTCCACACAACCCTCCGGCTGAGCTACTAGCCAAGTACCTGCCGCTAGCGCCCAGCGAGCCGATCGCCAAGTATTGGGCAATGTGTGAATGGTTTGATCAGACGATCGGACAACTGCGTGAAATCATTAACGAGCAGGGACGCCCCGACAACACACTGATTCTCTATGTGTGCGACAACGGTTGGATCAACCTGAAGGATAGGAGTGCCTATGCTCCGAAGAGTAAACGCAGCCAATACGATGGGGGCATTCGCACTCCGATCATGGTTCACTGGCCGGGGCACGTCAAGCCGCAACGAGATGAACTCAATTTGGCCAGCAGCATTGATTTGGTTCCGACTACGATGGCTTTGGTAGGACTGCCGGCTGATCCGCAACTGCCCGGTATCAACTTGACGAATCGAACTCAGGTAGCTGCACGAGATACGTTGTATGGCGAAATCCTTGAGCACGATATCCAGAGTATGGACGACCCTCAAACCAGTTTGATGTACCGCTGGGTCATTGAAAAGCAGCGGAAGGTAATCGTCCCCAATCCGGATCGTGTCCCAGATGGAGTGGTTGAACTCTACGATCTGCAGCAGGATCCCTGGGAAGAAAACAATCTTGCCAAAGAGAACACCGAGGAGGTCAACCGATTGACCGCGAAACTTGACGCTTGGTGGCCATAGGTCCCGCTAACCAATGTCTACCCATCCCAGTTGCCTAGCAGAGGACGAACTACTCAAGCAGTGTTCACTGCGCAACGATCGACGTGGTGGCCCTGGTGGCCAACATCGCAACAAAGTCGAAACTGCAGTGATCGTCGTGCACGAGCCGACCGGCATCGTGGCCGAAGCCAGCGAGCGACGGAGTCAAGTCGATAATCGACGCGTGGCTATCCAGCGGCTGCGCTTAGTTTTAGCTACCGATTATCGCTCCGCTCAGCACGCTGATTCTGCTTCCGAGTTGTGGTGTACGCGAACTCAAGGCGGCCGTCTCAGCGTGTCCAAAGAACATGACGACTACGCCAGTCTGTTGTCCGAGTTGCTCGATCGACTCGATGTGCTCGACTATTCGCTACCTGAGTGTGCAGACTTTTTTTCCGTTTCCAGTTCGCAGCTCGTGAAACTCCTCCGTCAGTGTCCAAAGGCATTGACTCAAGTCAACGCGGCGCGCACCGAGCGTGGCATGCACAAACTGACCTAAGGGTGTAGAATGAAATTGCTTCGATGACCTGGGATTTGTATCCCAGGCTATCGAATTCCGTGCCTTCGGCACTAAAAAGCGCGGGCTTCAAAACCTTTGGCGGTGGGTCAAACGACTCAATCGGCAGCCCATGACTTTGGGTATTACCAATAACTGATGCGTCAGTTTGAGATTTTACGGCCAGAACTTCCCACAAAGAAAAAACTATGCGCGAATCGTTGGAAGAGACACTCAAAAACCTACACGAACAATTGGCGGCAGAAAAACAGCTCGATCCCGATCAAGTTGCTATGTTGCGCAGCGCGGCGGAAGAGATCGAGCAAACGCTTGATCGCGCCGACGTCAGTTCCGCTGGACTAGCGCAGGAAATGCAAACGAAATCGGCCAGTTTCAGCGAAACGCACCCCATGCTCGCGCAGACCATCGGTCGCATCGCCGACCTGCTATCTCAAATGGGCATCTAAAATTTTGGAGTGCTCCGGCTCGGCGGAGCTTTCTTTTTCCAACGAGCTAGGAGCGCATGGAATTGTTAGGGCTAGCTTCGAGGTGACCTGAGAGAATCTTGGCGAGCGCAATAAGATTTCTTCTCTAGACCAATATCCGTAAGGGTTTTCCCGATACTTACATCCGTGCACCGGCTTTGCCATCCGTGCTATCCAATCGGAAGTCAAGTACGTTTCTTAACGTCTGGGGAAGCAGATTTTTGTGCAGTTACGCCTTGATCGCGTTATGTTCCCGGATAGCTCTGGGACGCATGGAAAAGGAAAGCTCCGAGAACTCGGAGCACTCTAAGGTTACGCTCCGACTAGCTTTGAGCGCGGCGCAAACCAGGGGTAAATGGCGGGAATTACCAAACTGGTAAGGAGCGTGCTGGTAATGAGTCCGCCGATGACCACGGTGGCCAATGGGCGTTGCAATTCGGCGCCATCGCTGGTTGAGAGCGCCATGGGTATAAATCCGAGGCTAGCCACTAAGGCTGTCATCAATACGGGGCGCAGTCGATTGAGCGCGGTCTGCTCTGTGATGTCGCGCATTGCCAATCCCTTCAATCGCAATTGTTCGGCGGCGCTGACCCATACTAGTCCGTTGAGCACTGCCACACCGAAGAGCGCAATGAAGCCGACGCCCGCCGAAATACTGAATGGCATTTCGCGAAGGTAGAGTGCAAACACACCGCCACTGGCCGCCATCGGTACGGCCAGGAAGATGAGCAGTGCCAAACTGGAACTGCCAAAGGTGGTGTGCAACAGCAGAAAAATGAGTAGCAGCACAATGGGTGTTATCAGCAGCAAGCGACGACTGGCTGACTGTAGATTCTCGAAATCGCCCCCCCAGCGCACTTCATAACCGGGCGGCATGGCAACATCCTCCGCGACTCGCCGCTGGGCCTCCGCCACAAAACTGGCCACGTCGCGACCGCGAACATTGGCGGCGATATAAGTTCGGCGACGTACATTGTCGTGCTCCACCGCCGGCGGTGTTTCCTCCAGCGATATATCCGCCAATTCGCCCAGCGGCACGATGCGGCCACCAGCCTGGTCGACGGGAAGCTGTTGCAGGAGGCTCAAGTTCTCGCGCCAGGCGACGGGAATTCGTACGCGGATCGGATAGCGGGCTCTGCCCTCCATGATTATTCCCACATCGCGTCCACCAATCGACTCGATGACCGCAAGTACTTGAGCTGCATCGATACCGTAGCGCGCCAACGCATCACGGCGTGGGCGAATGGTGAGCGTTTGTAGATTGGCTTGATAGTCGGCCCGCACATCAGCCGCCCCTGGAATGCCTTGCAGCACGCTTTCAATAGTCTTCGAAGTTTGAGCTAAGACTCCCAAATCGTCACCGTAGAGGAGCACAGCCACATCGGATTTGACCCCCGCGACCAATTCGTCCACGCGCATTTCAATAGGCTGAGTAAACCCGAAGGCCACTCCAGGTACGCGGCTAGACAATTGTTCGTCCATCTCCGCGATCAGATCGTCGCGAGTCATGCCTGGCCTCCAATCGTGATGATCCTTAAGAATTGTCCACACATCCGTCTGGTGAACCCCCATCACGTCGTTGGCAATTTCCGGGCGCCCCGTTTTGCAAAACACGGTCTTTACTTCGGGAAACTCTAGCAAGATCTTCTCAATTTGAGTGCCGACTTCGATGGCACCTTCGATGGTGGAACTTGGCAGTCGCTGTGCTTCGACCAATAGATCTCCCTCTTCCAGTCGCGGCATGAATTCGGCCCCCAATCTCATTGCCACGGGAATGCTGGCAACGAATACCATCACTGCCAAGGCCGTGGTCAGCCCGGGAGCGGCTATGGCAGCATGTACAACAGGTTTGTAAACCTTTTTAATGAGCCGCACGAACCACACATCTTTGTCCGACAGATTGCGGGGGAGTGCTAGCGAAGCCAAGGCGGGCATGAGGGTCATGGATAGGATCAGCGAGCCGAACAGTGCGAACAACACGGTGAGGGCCATGGGGCGGAACAGTTTTCCCTCGGTCCCCTCCAGCATTAAAACCGGAACATAGACAACTGCAATGATTAGTTCGCCAAACATCGTCGGTTTGCGGACTTCGATACATGCATCGCGTATTACGTCCAAACGGCGACGCAGCCCCTGCGTATTCTCAGATAGTCGGTGCATGCAGTTTTCAACCATGATTACCGATGAATCGACAATCAACCCAAAATCAATGGCACCTAGGCTCATCAGACTGGCAGAGATTGCCGTAGCATGCATCAAATTCGCGGCGAAAAGCATCGACAAGGGTATGGCCAAAGCCACGATCAATCCGGCGCGGACGCTTCCCAGCATCAGCAACAATACGACGATTACCAAGCCACCACCTTCGATCAAATTCTTGATGACCGTATGCAAGGTGCGACCGATCAAGGCCGAGCGATCGTAGATAATCTCCAGCCTCACGCCCTCAGGCAGGGTGGGAGCGATTTCATCCAGTCGTTCTTTGGCGCGAGTCACGACATCGCGTGAGTTTTCACCTACCAACATCATGACTAACCCGGTTACCGCCTCGCCACGCCCGTCGCGGGTAACGGAACCTTGTCGAGTCAACGGGGCGATGTCCACCGTGGCTACATCGGATACTAGAATCGGCGAACCTGTATCGCTGCGTTTGAGTACCACATTGCGAATGTCATCCAGGTCTTTCAACAAGGCCTCGCCACGGATGTAACGCTGTTCGTCGTTATGCACTACATAGCCACCACCCGCGGAGCCGTTATTCTGCTCGATGCGATCGAACAGTTCCGCCAAGGGGATGTTGTGGCTGGCTAGGCGATCGGGATCGGGAAGGATTTCGAATGTCTTGTAGTAGCCACCATGGGTATTAATTTCAGTTACGCCACGAACTTCACGCAGCTTGGGAGCAACTTCCCATTCGAGCATGGAACGCAGTTGCATGGGAGTGTAAGCGTCACCGCGAACTTCAAACTGCAATATTTCTCCCAAAGCTGTGGTCAGTGGCCCCATTTCGGGCGGACCGTAATTGGCCGGTATGCTAGCGGTGGCGGCGGGCAATCGCTCCGTCACGACCTGTCGCGCGAAATAGATATCGGTCCCTTCATTGAAGACAATCGTCACCACCGAGATACCGAACTTGGAGACACTCCGCACCTCTTCGACGTTGGGCAGTCCACTCATGGCGGCTTCGATCGGATAGGTGATGTACTGTTCAACTTCTACCGGAGAGAGCGAACCGGCATTGGTAATCACAGCGACTTGTGTGTTGGTCATGTCGGGTACGGCATCGATGGGTAAACGCAATGCGCTCACCACGCCGCCGACGGCCATCAAACCAGTAGCGACTAATACCAGAAAGCGATTGATCAAACAAAATTCAATTAGTTTTTGAAGCATGGACTATTCCTCCTCACCGGCGAGCAACAGCTCGCTCTTGAGCTTGAACACTCCGCTAGTTGCCACGCGTTGCCCCGGTGACAAACCGCTCATGATTTCGGTATTGCCTCCTTGGGTTTCTCCGACAGTGACGTCGGTACGATGGAAGGTCGAATCACTTTCAGCGACAAACACGAAGTGTGTTCCTTCATGTACAACCACTGCTTGTTCGGGGACCACTACAGCCTCGTGCGGTGCAGTTGTCGGAACCGTCATGCGGATAAATAGTCCCGGTCGCAATCGTGGGTCAGTCGCATCCAGCTTGGCGATAAGCGGGGCGGCCCCTGTGGCCGGATCAACTCGCCTGCCTACGAAAAGAACTTCTCCTGGGAAACTCTGACTCCCAAGCGCGGGTGAACTTATCTCTACCGGTTGACCGACCTCCACCGCAATGGCCTCCCAGTCGCTTTCACGAACATCAGCCACCGCCCACAATTGCGAAACATCGGCCACCACAAACACTGACTCGCCAGCCGACACACGTTCACCGACCGAAAGGTTTCGCTCTTCAATGGTGCCAGCAATCGGCGAGATTAAATTGACGTTTGACAACCATTGATCGTTCGAATTCAAGAATTGTTCTTTGGTTACAGGCTGAGCGGCGGGCCCCAAGAGTGTATTTAGTTCCTGTAAACTGATTTCGACCTGACGTTCCGCTTGAGCCAGAGCCGCAGTCGAGGAGTTGCACTGTTGCCGAACTTCGAACAGCGATTGGTCAAGCACGCCTTCGAGGGCTGCGACCGAGCTTTGCAACTCCGATTCGCGTTGTTGCTGGACGGAAACCGCGATTGCTCCACGCTGTGCCGCTTCGCGGGTGTTGTCGACCACTTTTTGTCCCAAGCGAGCTCGGGTGTAGGCTGAGACCAGTTTCTCTCTAAACTCGCCCAATGAATCTCCCTGCAGCGCCTTAGAGATCTCGTCTGGTGTGCGCTCCGCGCGGATCATTTCTACCAACGCTTCCACACCGCTGCAGATCGTACCACGCCATTGTTTTTCGGTTTCGGCCAACTTCAATTCTGCCAGCCTCATTTTGACGGCCGAGCGCGCTGAACCCACCGCTGGACTGCTAACTACCGCCACGGTTTGACCGACTGCTACATTCTCGCCGGGATGTGCCTGCATTTCGATCACGATCCCATCACAGGCAGCTTTAATGGCCACGTGCCGTTCTTGGTCGTAGTCCAATCGACCGGCGATCGTCCGTCGCGATTGAAGCGGAGCGCGTTGGGCAGCCCCCACCTGAATATCGGCGGCGGCTATCTTTTCCGGAGTGAGTACCACGGTCGATAGCGTCAGCGACTCATCGCTGTCAGCTCCTACTGGCGAAGAAGTCGACTCATCTGCCCCGTCGCGCTCGGCAGGGGGTAGTAAAGTCCAAAACAGGAAGCCGCCAACGACGGCAACTCCGGCGATACCCAGTGCATAAGTTAGTTTATTAAGCATGCTGATCGAATCGCGCTATGCGCGTGAAAGTCTGGTCAAGTAGGAACCGAAACGCCACAACCGAAGAAAAGGTCGCAACAATCTCAGACCAAACAAACGCCGATCAACTGACGCAGTGAGACACCCACGTAAGACTGGGCAAATGAGGACCAAGGCGAGGGAGCGTATTTCGTCAACGTAATGTAGTTGACAGATGGCAATGGCGTCGCAAGGGCCGACGAAGGATCCCAAGCGTTCTGAAAAGTCGACGACAACAAGCTAGTCGCGGAACTTGGTTCGACGGCCGCATCGGTTTGTCCAGGGCACTGCCCCAAAACACCACCCCAAAAACCAAAGGGCGAAGTGACCGGGAGAGGACTGTCGCTTGATTGAGAACCGAAACTGCCGGCCGTTAGTTCGCCGGGAAGAATCCAATGCCAGTGTACATGATCGTCGGCTGGTGAATTTTCTGAGCAGCCAGCCGGGTCACAGTCGGCTGTATCGCATTTTTCGGAATGATAGACCTGTAAATGTCGCTGCCAGGCGTCGGGATTGAGCTCGGACAGGCTATCGTGCGAGTGGGCCACGGGGATCGGAAATTGGCATATAACCAGCCATACCACACACCAACAGCGGTGCAGGTGCCATGACGAGAGTCGTTTGCGGCGTGGAGATTTGTCGATTCCCATACATCACTTATACACCGCCGCCGCCCTATTGCAAGCAACTTTGCCTCTGTGGGATGGGCTTTCTCACTACCGAGGGGAGCTTGGTACAAAACGTCGCACTAATAATCCAACGCAAATCCCAATCCAACGCAAATCCCCAAAGCATATGTGGCCGTAGGTCTGCCAAATTCAATAATGTGCAGGTTATTCCTTTTAACCCTACGGCATTCGGCGCTGTTCCTGTCGTCCCCACATTTTGCACAGATCCGTGTAAATCAGTGTTGGTCCGTGGCTAAGTCGCGCGTTTGCCTGAAGAAAAGAAGCCACGGATTTCACGGATCAGCACGGAAGTAATAGCGTACGATTTGGACAGTGCATGGCAACGGGACCACATGACTAGCTAGAGGGACGCCGCTGTTAACAACGGGATTAGTCGCAGCCCATCGGTCACCCTTCCGCCGGGACAAATCAAGTACCCTTAGGAAGGGCAACTATGCTAGCAAGACCTTTAATTGTTAATTTATTCCGATCAACGAAAGTTTGCGGTCTAGTCGGGACGATAAGTGGGGTGTCGACCGGTTCACCGAGTTGTTTTGTCAACAACGTGAATCGTTAGACAGGGGGGTTCTTAAAATTCAAGATTCGGTCGTAGTTGCGAACTGCGGTTCTAGCTGGGGTGCCTCGTAGGCATTGCTAGCTTGGCCATGGAGAGTTCGTGCGACAGACTTGGTAGGAACCTAGCTCCGATGAGCCGACAAATATTCCGCTGGGCCGCATTGCTGCAAGTCGGTTTGACCCTGTTTACAGGTTGTCATCCCACGCAGCCCTTTTTCATACAGCGCGACCAATCGATGGCGAATTATATCGCCCAGTCGATGGATATCGAATATGCTGATGTCCAGGTCGATAGCCTGCCCGAAGCCACGCAGGCCAACCATCCGCTGGGACCAGCCAATATTCCGACCGAATTTGTCGATCTGACGCTCGAGGACTGCATCTCGATGGCGTTGCAGAACACCAAGATCGTGCGGGTCGTCAATGGCGCCAATTCGCAAAGCGGATCCGTCTCGGCGGCGCTGTTAAGTGCGGCTCCAGGCCAACTCCCCAGCATCTATGATCCTGCCCTAACGGCCACGACAGCCAACACACAACCGCTGGTGGTAGACAGTCAAGGCAATCGCATCGCTCCGCGTGGTTCGTCTAGGGCCAATCAAGTGGGAGGTGTGGAGGATGCCTTGAGTGAGTTTGATACTCAGTTCTCATCGCTGTTTGGCTACAACACCACCGATCGTCCACGCAACGTGGGACCAGGAAACGTGTTCAATCCGCAGTTCTTCCAAGCGGTCGACTCCAATGCCCAAGCCGCGTTGTCGAAGCGTTTGGCCAACGGTACGATCGTCACCGCTCGTACGACAACGGTTTATTCGCGGAACAATCTACTATCGCCTAGTGTGGCTCGCAATGTTCCCAGCGACTATACCCTAGCACTGGAACTGCAGGCTACGCAGCCATTGATGCGTAACCGCGGCACACTGGTCAATCGCATTCCCGTCGTGCTGGCACGCGTTAATGAAGAGATTCAGCTGCACGATTTTGAAGCCAATGTTCGCAACTTGGCCAAGTCGGTCGAAGATGCCTATTGGGATTTGTATTGTGGATATCGCTCATTGGAAACAGCCAAATCGGCTCGCGATAGTGCACTGACTCTATGGCGTGTTGCGGCGGACCGTTCGAAGATCGGTGCCGAGGGGAGCGGTCCAGAGGCAGAAGCCCAAGCACGAGCTCTATACAAGCAGTTCGAATCGCAAATCACCACCACACTCTACGGCTCGAGCATTCCTGGAAACGATCCACGCGGCTTGTATGGCCGCGAACAAATCTTGCGTGAAAAGATCGGCTGGTCCCCGACCGATAATCGTATGATTCGTCCGATAGACGAACCAACGGAAGCTCGGGTGCATTTCGATTGGTGCGATGTGCATAGCGAAGCGTTGGCTCGCAGCGTGGAATTGCGGCGCCAGCAATGGGCGATCAAGAGCGCACAGCTGGAGTTGATGTCGGCTAAAAATCAACTGCTACCGCAGCTGGACGTCACCACTTTTTATCGTTGGTTGGGTGTAGGCGATCAGTTGGCAGCGGCTAATCGAAGTGGTATTGGCTTTCCAAATGCAGGCTCCAATGCCTTGGAGGAGTTAACCGGCGGCGAGTATCAGGAACTGGGGCTGCGACTTGAGTTCACACCACAGGCCATCGGTAGTCGTCGTGCATTGGCGGGAATCCGCAATCGTCAGATTCAATTGGTCAAACTTCAAGAAGAAATGCGTGAGAAGGAAGTCTTCGTCACTGACAATTTGACCTCCGCCTGGCGGAACATGGAATCGACGTTCATCTCGATCAAGGACTTTCGCGATCAGCTGCAAGCCAACATTGATGAGATCAAGATTTACAATGACCAAATCTCCAGCGGCACCAACGCTCTGGGACAGTTGGCCGACTTGTTGCTGCGAGCAGAAGAGCGTCGCGCTCGTTCGCAGCTCCAATATTATCAAGCCATTTGCGAATACAACAAATCGTTGATGAACATTCACTACTGGAAGGGATCGCTACTTGATCTCAATGCGATCGACTTGGGCGAAGGTGCTTGGACCGACAAAGCCTACTGGGATGCCGAAGAACGATCGCGTGAACGAGCTGGTGGAATGTATGTTGACTACGGATATACACGTCCCGGCGTCATCTCGGCTGGCCCCGTCGAACGAGGTGGTTTGACTGAAGGGAATATTTCCGATCCGGGGGCTGGTGTCAACAACCGCAACTATGGCACTCCTGTGCCTGCCGTCGAACTACCCGAAGACACGCAAGAAAAAGCGGAGGAGGATCGCCCCAAACTGGCGCCTCCCACAGCCAGCCGTTTGCGATCCAATGGCGGGCAGTTGGTCGCGGACCAAGCGTCAGTTCGCCAAGCTGGCGGACAGGTTTCCAGTCGCGTCACCGATGAAAATTTTGATTGGGGAGGCATGGGAGGGCAGTCCGCACAACCAGCCGTTGTTACCAGTAGCGGTCGATCCCAAATGATCTCAGACCGACCCGCATCCGCCAGCTCTTGGCGAGGTCGATAAAGCGGGTCACTTATAAAATTCTAGTCTGAGACCTGCGTGTCAGAGTTTGACACTCCACACGCTGCGATGCCACCCAACATTCGCAGTCCACTCTCGGACCAACAACTTTGAAGCGTACAGCGAAAGCTGTGAACGAGAAGCCGGGGGGCGACTCTTGAAGCGGGACCGGTAGTTCTTTGGAACTACCGGGGCCCGTTTCGCATTTCCTCCCCGAACGTTTTTCGATCGCCTGTGTCTTGAGTGGGTCGCTTCTGCTAGTGGGTCGCTGCTGCCGGAAGCGACTGCCAGAGTGTTGGAAAGCATGCTGCCCAGGGGAATCATGAGAAGTATGGGAATCATGAGAAGCATGACATCCAACTTTGGCGACTCCCCTAACGAGCGGATCGATGGGAAACTGTCGAAGTTTGCCGCATTCACCAAGAACCAAACTAAGAACTACATTGCCCAAGCCATGAGGTTGCGATCGGCCGATCCAAAATCTCGCGGCGCATTCACTAGCCTCAACGCGGCCGTATCGCATTTCGCCACTGGAGTTGGTCCACTGATTTCCGGTGCGATCATCCATGACTAGCCTAGCAATAGACTAGGCGATAACTGGCGATGTTGACCGACTGTCTTACGAAAAAATTCTCCGCGCTACCAACCTCAGGGAAAACGAAAGCTGTGATAAATCACAGCACTCCCAGGAGACCACTGGTCAAGTTTGGAGTGCTCCGAGTTCTCGGAGCTTTCACTTTCCAATGCGTGTGCAGAAGACGAGAATTTAATGCGGTTCTGGTCGTAAACGGTAAAGCGCACCCTTCGACAATGAGCACTGCTCGATCTGAGTATCTACGATTTCCGCATCAGCAACTCGATCAACCCCACCGCTTGCTCTGTTGCCGATGGTTGAGTTGTCATCCGCTGGGCGACTTCTAATGACCGGGTTGCTGTTCGCGGCAAGCCTTCGAGATGAGCCACCAGCCGGCCCGTATTCTGCTGGCGCATGGCTAACCAGCTACCGCAGCCTAGTCGCGCGACACGCTCAGCGTTGTCAAATTGGTCAAAGGCCATCGGCACCACAACTTGAGGCACACCGGCTCGAAGCGCTTGGCTGGTAGTCCCCACGCCACCATGATGTACGATTGCAGCGGAACGGGGGAGCAATTGCGAAAACGGCAGGTACTGTGCGGCGACCACACGTGGCGGCAAGCGCTGGGGGATCTGCGAAGCGTTGACGGATAGCAACACACCTGGGCGATTCAGCTGTTCACACGCGTCGGCTGCGGATTGCAAAAACAGCGCGGCGTGCTCGTGAGCCGTGCCGGGAGCAAACACTATTGGCTGATCGTTGCCAAACTTACGCCACAGTTCGCCCACTTGCTGCGTGACTTCGGGGGCCACGTAGTCCGCGCTATCGGCCAGCGGAAATCCAATTTGCTTCATTTGCGGAAGCAAATCCCGAGCGTCGATCGAAAACCAGTCGGGGAAGAGGCACAGCACCAAATCGGGGGACCACCACCAGCGATGTAAGATGCGTTTGACGGGGGCCAAGCCTAGCTTGTGTCGCAACTCATTGATGGGTCCGGCACCTATGTGATCCACCCACTGATCAGCACAAAAATAGAATAGTGGCAACAATTTACGCGGATACCAACGTTCCCAGAAGAAGCTGCTGAGCCTGGGCGGCGTGTGTTGCGATCGGAGCAGCGCTGGAGCTGGCAGAACGGAGATGAATTTAGTAGTTGGATGTGCGTCACGATAGATGCGGCCGGCAAAGTCGAGCACATGACTGACCAGTGTGGTCTCTCCAGGAATGCAGTGCTGCTCGAGCCATTGATAGTGCGACTGGAGAAAATGTTCAACGGCTTCGCGAAAAATCAACCGCGCGCCATGACGTGGATGCCACAGTTGTGGATTCCCCGCCAAGCGTTGAAACTGCGCTTCGGAAACTAACGCCTTGGTCGCTAGGCCGGCTCGCTCGGCCAAATGCAAGTAACGCTCGGCGGCCAGGAACAATACTTCATGTCCGGCTAGTTTGAGCTGACGGGCTATGGCCAACAGCGGATTGACATCTCCCAAACTCCCCGGCGCTGTGACAATGATGGTGGGGGCTGTCATGGAGGCGCGTCGAGTAGATCCTGTGACCGAAAGCAGTGCGGTCTAAACTAAAGCCGAACAAAGCGGGAAGTCTGTCACACTCTAACGTACCACCCGGTTTCGATCGCACAATGGGTTAATCATCCACCGCTTCGTAGAAGAGTACGGCCCAGCCGGTTTGGATTCCATCGCGGTAGGGAAGTCGGACAGCGGCGCAAGCGGCTTCTTGTCGAGTTTGATTGATCTGCGAATCGAGAAAACCGGTAATTAAATTGGCTTCCGACCGCGATTCGACCACGGATAACACATGCTCAATCGAACGCGGCGACAAACGCGGCATCGAATCCTGAACTTCATCTTCGCTGGTTGCATGACGACTTGTGTTGGAACCATCCGAACTAGTTTGGCCAGGAACAGAGAACGTTTGGTCGTCGGAGCTTTTTCGATCGAGAATCAACCCACGAGCCGTTTCGCTCCCCCAACCGTAGTCGCGCATTTCCACTAGACATGCATCAGCCGAGAGATTGGACAAGCCTTGGAAGATCCCCAGATCATTGACGCGGACCGACATTCCCAAGCGTCCGACGACGCGTTTGGCCCCTACCGCATCGGTAGCTACTACAGCAACGGAAAAGGCGGTTTTGATTGGGTATTGGCCCTGTTTGTCTCGATTCGTACTGACATAAGCGTTGGAGATTACTAAGCCTGGCGCCGGCCCAGGCGGATGAGCTGCATAGTCGTCCGAGGTGGGGTCGAGGTCTTCGGCCAGTCCATGAAAATAATTGCGGTAGGCAAAGTCCTCACCGATCGATTCACTCTTTGGCACGCGCGCCACTTGCGTTCCCCGCGCGTTGTTGAGGAACATGCTCTCCACTTCGACACCCGATTGAGTCAGCAGATCCTCGAATTCATACATCAAGTTCTGCGAATTGCCCCATAATGATCGATCATCGGGCGCGTCCGCAATTGAAGTCATTAGGCTAACGAGCTGCGGCGATTGTGCTTCGTGTTCTAGCAAGTTAATGCGTCGATCGATTTCGAAGCCGCCGATATTAGCTGCCATGGTAGCAGCCAGTCTCAGGCGTTCGCGCGCCGACGTCTTGGCTTTGAGTGCAAATACGCTTTGGCCGGCCAAGGCGATCGTCAACAAACCTGTGCCCAGCAGTAACATCCCCAGCAGCATAGCGCTAGCGGTCCGATTGCGACGCACGATGCGGGCCATTTTCGTTCCGACACTTGTGCGGCAGACTGAGACGCTGACATCGGATAGGTAGCGTTCCAAATCGTCAGCCATCGCCATCGCCGTGAGGTAGCGATCTTCGGGGGCGACCGACATCGCTTTCCTGCAAATCGCAGCCAGCGGTTTGGGGATTCCTGCCTTGAGGGTTTCAGGCGGGTCGAATTTGCCTGCCATCGACAGTCCGCGCACTTGGTCGTTGGGAATGTTTTCGTAGGGACTTTTTCCAGACAGTAGGCGATATAATATGGCACCTAAACTGTAGATATCACTTTCCGGTCCGACGCTTTTACCGCCATGCAATTGTTCGGGGCTGGCGTAGCGCAAGGTCATACCACCAGACGACGTCGAATCGTTAATTCCCTTCAGTTGCAACGTTTGTTCCCCGGGCATTTTGAATCGCGCGTCACGATTGACTCGCGTGGCACAGCCCCAATCGATTACTAATGTTTCCCCATATTTGCCCAACATAACGTTTTCAGGTTTGAGATCGCGATGCACGATGCTGCGTGAATGTGCGTAGGCAATTGTCTTGCAGACGCTTGCTAGTCGATAAATCAAATCGCGGAATTCTTTGTCGCCATCGTCGATGCGGGTGGGGTTCTTCGCATGATAGGCCGCGGCGCTGGAGAGCAAGTTACCACGATCAACAAAGGGCATCGCGTAGAACGGTCGGCCTTCAAAAGTCTCTCCCCAGCCCACGATCGAAACAATCCCTGGATGGTTGAGCAGTCCAATGATCTGCGCTTCGCGACGGAAGTCCTCCAAGTTGGCGGGGAGCTTGCGATCGTGTCGCAATAGTTTGACCGCCAGTCGTCGTGACAGTCCTTGGTCGGTCGCTTCGTAGACTTCTCCCAGCCCACCGCAATCGTGAAAGTCCTGCAGATGCAATTCTGTCTGCATGACCAGTCGTGAACCGACGGCTTGCCCAGGCATTGCCGCCAGCTTCTGTTCGATCTCTTCGGGAGATTCAGGTTGTGTGTGAAATCGATCGTCGCGATGGCTCAGCGCCGCCCAGCGCTTTCGAAGTGGTTCGAGCAACTCCGGATAGTCGAAGCAGACTTGCTCAACCGTCAACGGTCGCCCAGCATCGCGTGCCTCTTCCAGTTGGTCGATCAGTTCGTCGATGTCAGGCGTGGACATGGGACGGGCTATGTTCCTTGGGTTATCACCAGCCAAAAAAGTTTCTGAGGGCACACCATTTGCGTGGTGCGGCCTCAAAGTGCATCATATCCCAAGTTATCGTGGGGAACGTCGGCATGGTGCTCGGAAAGTGCATCTTATCCCCATCTATCGGTCGCGACAACTTTACGCGATCGGCGACCGGAAGTGTCTTGACCGTTTTAGTTGGAAGAATTGCTTGATTTTGATGGTTGGTAAAGAAAATTGGTCGGATTCGGAAAAGGAGACCTACATTTGGTACTGTTGAAAGGCTGAAAGAGTTGTGGCGTGAACGCAATGTCAAGCTAGGCCTGACAGGTGAGATTTTCAGCAAGCAGCAATCAATTTTCAGCAAGCAGCAATCAATGGTGCGCCAGAGATCAGCCCCATCAGACTGACGTTTGGTGTTATGTGAAGTCAATTTGAATGCGGAAATATCAAACTTTGATACTGCTGTTGGCGGCTTACGCGGCCGCCACTTGGTTTCCCGGACCAGGTTTGTGGCTGCGCGAAATAAACCTGATCAGTGGGTCGATACATCCCCCCCAGGTCCTTTTGGCTGCCTTACTGTTGAGTGCCGGCTTATGTGCGTCGCCCGGTGCCGTGCATACGATCGTTTCGGCGCGCCAGCGATTTGTTGTCCTGGCGGTGGCCGCTTGGTTGGTGCCGCTTTTGGCCGCACTGCTGGTAGTAGCTGTTCTGTGGGGCATGCTGGGGGGGCCGGCCAGTGTGGCGCTGGGAGTCGTGATCGTCGCTGCGATGCCAGTTGCCAATTCATCGGTGGGATGGGCCACTTCGATGGGAGGGAGCGTTCCTCTAAGCATTGCGTTGCTCGTAGTCGGTACAGCACTATCTCCAATTCTGACTCCGCTGGTGATCGGGGCGGGTGCTTTTAGCTTGGGGACAGCCGAGCAAGCGTTAACGCGGACGCCGTGGAGTGAGGGAATGGGGCTATTTTTTCTGATATGGGTCTTGGCCCCCGTGTTGCTGGGTGTGTGGTTGGCCAGTCGTTTTAGCAAGACTGTCAATGATCAAATTGTCCCCGTGGCGCGGCGGGTGAGCTTTGTTATTTTGATCGCGCTCAACTATCTCAATGGTGCTCCCTGTTTGCCCGCGTTGGCTCAAGAGCCGGAATTGTTGCTATGGCCCGTTTTGGCGGGGGCTTCACTGCTGCTAGTATCGTTCACTTGCGTTCAGCTCGGGCCGCGGTTGTGGACAATCAATCGCACCGCGACCAGGGCGCCGCAAAAAGTTGGTTTACTGACGGAAAGCAACGTAATTGAAAGCGATTCCGCGGAGCGGGTGTCATTATTACTTTCGGTGGTGCTGCGCAATACAGGAGCGGCGTTGGTCTTCGCAGGGGCAGCGCTACCCGATTACGCGTTAGTCAGTTTGACCATCATCGCCTACACCATGCTGCAGCATTGTTGGGTTGGATTCTTTTTGTCCCCTCGTCCCTCAGATTTGCCTGCCTGAATCTGCTTCGGCCGAAATTCTTGGCGCATTCCGCTACGAGGCAAGCCTGACGTACAGGTGTTGGAATCGTTAAAGTCGGCGGGCAAGCGCGGGTTCCTGGGTACGAATCGGAGTCGCGTGCAGTGCTGGGACCTTGTGGAAAGCTAAACTTCTTCGTGCCAATTTGCCGGAATCAGGTAAGCCGCACGACCGTCAGCACCGGACCACCCGTGAAAAGCGAGCCGAAACACGTTATGTCAAACACTGAAAAACCATCTCGCGGGCTAGGCATACTTTACGCCGTCGTCATTTTCCTGTCGGCCTTTTTGCTGTTCCAAGTGCAACCGCTGATTGGTAAGTGCATCTTGCCCTGGTTCGGCGGGACACCTGCGGTCTGGACTACCTGTATGCTGGTGTTCCAGTTGCTCTTGTTTGGTGGCTACGCATACGCGCATCTCACGACAAAGTTTCTTAGCCCGCGGGGCCAAGCTTGGTTGCACGTGGTTCTATTGGTCGCTGCATTATGTACTTTGCCAATTACGCCGGACGCAAGTTGGAAGCCCGAGGCTGGCCAGTCACCGGCACTGCGGATCGTGCTGTTGCTAACGGCCACGATTGGACTACCGTATTTTGTATTGTCATCGACCAGCCCTTTGATTCAAGGTTGGTTCAGTCGTACGCATGTGGGGCAAACTCCTTACCGACTGTATTCGCTATCTAACGTGGGTTCGCTCCTGGCCCTGCTGTCCTATCCGTTTTTGGTAGAGCCCACACTAGCCACAAACACTCAGTCCTTTGTGTGGTCGATGCTATTTGTAGCCTTCGGAGTGTTATGTGCTATTGGAGCCCAACGGATGGTTGCCGTCGTGCCGTGCCCGGCGCCTACTAAATCGCCTGCTAAATCTCCGGCTAAGGTGTTGGCAGATGAAACCGAAGTGGCGTCTCCCAGCTGGGAGCTAACTGGGTTATGGTTTGGCTTGGCGATGACCGCCTCGATATTGTTACTGGCAATTACCAACCAAGTTTGCATGGACGTGGCGGTAGTGCCATTTCTGTGGGTACTGCCACTGGCGCTCTATTTGGTAACTTTTATTTTGTGTTTTGAAAGCGAACGCTGGTACTCTCGCCGCTACTATTCCTTGATTTCGGCGGCGTTGTTGATTGGCTCCATCATGCTGATTGGACGTGGCTCACAGGTGCCGATTGCCGTGCAGATCTTGGTGTTCTTCGGAATGATGTTCTGCTGCTGTATGGTCTGCCATGGTGAGTTGGCTGCGCTCAAACCGCATCCGAAGTATTTGACGGCTTACTTCCTGACGATGTCTGCGGGTGGAGCGGCTGGTGGCTTGTTTGTGGGCATACTCGCGCCACTGATGTTCGTTTCCTACAACGAATTGTATTTTGGCGTCTTCACATTGTTATTCTTGTTCGTCAGTCTACGATTGCGCGAGGACAACGTGCAATGGCCGCTTCCAGGTTGGACCAGCCCGCTGGCGGTCACTGGTCTCGTCCTGTTGGTCTTGGGTGTGTTGGCTCAAGTTGGGAGAAATGAAGACAACGCGTTAGAAGTTAAACGCAATTTCTATGGTGTCCTGCGAGTTCGAACTCAAGTCGTCAATGAGACGCAGGAGCCGCTACTTCAACTGGCTCACGGTCGCATCGCGCATGGTTCTCAGTTCGTAGCCGAGGAAAAACGCCACATCCCGACAGCTTACTATGCTAACAATACGGGTATCGGTCACGTCATTAAACGGCTGGACGCAGCTGAGCCGCGACACATTGGTGTCGTGGGTTTGGGCATCGGAACATTGGCCGCCTACGGCCAAGCTGGAGATCGAGTGCGGATGTACGAGATCAATCCCCAGGTGATCGAACTAGCTCAAAAGCATTTCACGTTCTTGCGAGATTGCCCGGCTGAACAAACAATCGTCACTGGCGATGCCCGTTTGTCGTTGGAGTTTGAGCCGTCACAACAATTCGACGTACTCGTACTGGATGCGTTCTCGGGAGACGCCATCCCTGTGCATTTGCTGACGCAACAAGCATTGGATGTTTACTTAAACCATATGAAGAAGGATGGCATTCTGGCCTACCATATATCCAATTTGCACTTCGATCTGCAGCCAGTGATTGCCGGCCTTGCCAATTCGCGTGATTTGTCAGTTGCCTTCCATCGCAATCAGGCCGACCCCGAAACGGCGGCCCTAGCTTCGATTTGGGCATTGGTATCACATTCGCCAGAGCGACTAGCGCAGGTAACCCAGGAGGAAACCGCCCAACCGCCAAAGGGACGTCCTATCCTGTGGACCGACAATCGAAGCAATCTGCTAGAGGTACTGTGGTAAATCGTCGCTCGACTCTCCGAGTCGGGACTCCATTTCGTCGCTCGACTCGCCGAGTCGAGACTAAGTAACGCCTGATTTACTCCGTGGGGAACTCGACTCGGCGAATCGAGCGACGAAGGGGACCAGCTCACGCGGTAGCCAGGAACGTAGCCTTCGAGCTACAATATCTGAAATAATCATTGGGCAAAGTCGAGTAACTTGGCTCATGCAACATGCTTCTTTCAGATTAAGCGACTTATGACAGCCACGGTTCATTCTGACCACGCGCGCCTAGCCAATAAATTCACGGCCGACGAAGAGCGGGCCCATTGGCACGACGGCGCTCTGTGGTTTGTACGGCAAAAGCGCGACCGCATGGCGCGAGGACTCCCTGAATGGGAACGCTTGCGGGAATTGGCGTCGCAAATCAAAGCCCACACTCTTACGCATTTGCCTCGTTACTTGGAAGAATTTGAAACCAATGCCACGCGCCTCGGGGCAGTTGTCCATTGGGCCCGAGATGCGACCGAGCACAATCAGATAGTGCACGGCATTCTTAAGTCGAATCAAGTGCAACGGGTGGTCAAGAGCAAATCGATGCTGACCGAGGAGTGCCATCTCAATCCGTATCTAGAATCGCATGGAATCGAAGTTGTCGACACTGATTTGGGAGAATGGATCGTTCAACTGCGTGGCGAGACACCGAGCCATATCGTGCTACCAGCCATTCACATTCGCAAGGAAGAAGTGGGGGAGACTTTCCATCAACATATCGGAACTCCCAAAGGAAATGCGGATCCACAGTTCCTGACACGGGCCGCGCGAGGTGAATTACGCAGTCGATTCGTCAAAGCTCAAGCGGGAATCACCGGTGTTAATTTCGCCATCGCCGGTTCCGGTGGCTTGGTGGTGTGCACCAATGAGGGGAACGCCGACTTAGGGGTGTCGCTGCCGCCTGTGCATATCGCCTGTATGGGATTGGAGAAATTACTGCCTCGCTTGGACGATCTGTCTGTATTCACGCGACTGCTAGCCCGCAGCGCGACGGGCCAGCCAATTACTACCTACACATCGCACTTTCATGGTCCGCGGGCCGGCGGTCAACTGCACATCGTGATCGTCGACAATGGCCGCAGCGATATCCGTGCTAGTCCGACTTTCCAAGAATCGTTGCAGTGCATTCGCTGTGGTGCCTGCATGAACACCTGCCCGGTTTACCGTCGTAGTGGTGGACACAGTTATTCGAACACTGTGCCCGGTCCGATTGGCAGCGTGCTTGCTCCAGCCAATGATGCGCACGCCCATCATTCCTTGCCATACGCTTGTACGTTGTGTGGTTCGTGTACTGACGTTTGTCCCGTGAAGATTCCGCTTCACCATCAACTGTTGGCTTGGCGGGGCGAACTGGCTGAACGCAAACTGATCCCTTGGAGCAAACGGATATCGATGAAATTGGGGGCTGTGGTGTTAGCTCGCCCATGGCTATATCGCACGGGCGGCTGGATCGCTCGCAAGAGTTTGCGCTGGCTGCCGCATTGGGTGACTCACAATCGTTTGAATACTTGGGCCCGACAACGCGAGTTGCCAGTGGCACCGAAGAAGAGCTTTAGGGATTTGTACAGCGACGAAAAGTCGTCGGCCAACCATTGAACTCGGATGATTCATGAGCCGCCGGGCTTGTTGATTCGAGGCAAGGCTCTGTTTTCGCGGTTTGAGGATGGAGTGTCCCCGAGGCGGGCCCCAATGGAATATACTTTCTGGTAACTAGCCCATCCCTACTCTCTGCTTTTCGTTAGATTTCAATATGGCCCGCTTGCTCGCCCTCCAGTTCTTACTCATGTCTCTGATTTCTGTGACGGGCTGCACAGCATCTGTGGTAGGAAGCCAAACGGCTCCAGAGCCTGCGGTTAGAGAATTGAAGAGCCTATTCGAGGCGCAGCCCACGATTCGCCCTAACCCCATCGAGCGCGCGCCACTAATTGCCATTATTGATTTCGAATCGCCTTTGGAAGTGGTGCCGACACTTGAAATTTCTGATGGCCAGCGGACATGGGAGCAACCGTGGCGGGTGCAACCTGCCAGAAAGCATCGGATAGCTGCTCTGGGAATGCGTCCCGATCGCGAGCATACGATTCGCGTGAAAGTTACCGCCGAAGATCGGGAACCAGAGTTCAGCCAACCGCTCACTTTTCGTACGCCGCCGCTTCCCGCCTCCTTTCCACCACTAAGGACCATTTTATCAAAGCCCGAAAAGATGGAGCCGGGGGTGACGATGTTCTCCGTCAATTTGTGGCGTGACTCAGTTAGCATGCTGGACTATGGATACCTTATTGCGCTCGACTCGGCCGGCGAAGTGGTATGGTACTGCGATACGGGTGATCGCATCGCTGATATTCGTATTCTCAAAAACGGGCACCTTTTATACCAGCATGGCAATTATCGCTACCTCTATGAGATTGACATCTTAGGTCGTGACGTCCGACGCTGGTACGGAACCAAGCTAACGGGCCCACCAGATGCGACAGCTATTCCTGTCGCCGTAGATACGCTTCACCATGACATACTGGAGCTCCCCAACGGCAACTACATGACACTTGCCACCGAATTGGTGAATTTCGACGAATACCCAATCAGCGAATTTGATCCTGATGCTCCGTGGGAACCAGCGCATGTGGTATGCGATATTGTGGTTGAGTTCAACCCGCAAACTGGCCAAATCGTCGACCAACTTCGCTTGTTCGATGTGCTCGACAAGAAACGTTTCGGCTACATGGCCTTGAGCGGTTTTTGGAAAGATAAATACAACGACGACATCGGAGATTTTTCGCGCGATTGGAGTCACGCCAATTCGCTCGAGTTTATCCCCAAGGAACAAGCCATTCTGGTTTCCTTCCGCCACCTCGACTGTATCATGAAGATCAATTGGAAGACAAAACAGATTCGCTGGATCTTTGGAGATCCCGATGGTTGGGGAGAAGCCTGGCAAGAGTTCTTGCTCAAACCCGAAGGGGACTTGGCTTGGCCCTACCACCAACACTCCCCGCAACTCACGCCGCGGGGCACTCTGCTGATGTATGACAACGGCAACTATCGTGCACGCCCTTTTAACAAGGGAACTCCCGCGGTAGACAATCATAGCCGGGTAGTCGAATTTGATATCGACGAACAGGCCATGACTGTCAAGCAAATTTACGAATATGCTGGAACCGCCGATGATCGCTTCTATTGCCCTTTTTACAGCGAGGCCGATTGGTTACCGCAGACCAAGAACATCCTAGTGACCGACGGCGGTCATATCGAATTGGAGGATGGCACTCCCAACGACGACGTACCAGCTGAACGACAGTGGGCGAGGATTTTTGAAATTACTCGCGATAATCCAGCAGAAAAGGTCTTCGAAGTAACGTTCGACAGTGGCTTGGGAAGTCCGTTTGGTTGGTCGATCTATCGCGCTAGCCGGCTTCCCAATATTTACGATCCGTTTGCTATTGATCCACCCGCCGAAGGTGAAGACGTGACTCTGTTAAAACGCGGTCCCCATCGCGAACCTGAAAAGTAAAGCACCCCTACCGCTCAACAAACGCTGTCGGACACTTTGGGGACCGAGCAAAACCACGGGATATCGTGGTTCTTTAGAGAGTGTCCGACACCTTTTTTGTTGGGCTCTAATTGAAAGTGCTTTTCCGAAATTCTTGGCGAATTCCGCTACAAATTAATTAACGTAGTACCGTTTGTCCAAGAATTGCTCCGATCGGTCAAGACAAACCGACCTTTTAACAAACCAAGGCACCCAGCTTATGATTCTTCGCAAAACCTTCTCCGTAGGTTGGTTGGCATTCACATTTTTGGCTGCAGTGTCGCAAGCTGCGGACCGCCCCAACATCGTATTGATCTATACCGATGACGTAGGCTACGGCGACGTCTCCTGCAACGGGGGGCAGGCGCTGCTTACACCGCATATCGATCGCATTGCCAGTGAAGGACTAAGGCACACAGATGCGCATTGCTCGGCGGCTACCTGTACGCCGAGCCGCTTTGCCATGCTGACCGGCACCTATGCATTCAGACAACAAGGCACAGGTATCGCCCGTGGTAATGCGAATATGATTATCAAACCCGGGACGGTTACGCTGCCCGGTTTGCTGCAATCTGCCGGCTATACCACAGGTGTGGTTGGCAAATGGCATTTGGGACTGGGAGAAGGAGAGGTCGATTGGAATACTGAGATCAAACCAGGACCCAACGAAATTGGTTTCAACTATCACTTCTTGATCCCTGCCACAGGCGACCGCGTACCATGTGTGTACCTGGAACAGGGGCGAGTGGTTGATCTCGACCCGGCTGATCCGATTCAAGTCAGTTACGGTGAGCGGATCGATCCGAGTCCCTCGGGCGCCGAACAGCCTGAGAAACTTAAGCAGCGCTGGTCGCATGGTCACGATCAAACGATCGTCAACGGTGTATCGCGGATTGGTTGGATGACAGGTGGCCACGCTGCGCGTTGGATCGATGAGGATATGGCCGACGTCATTACACATAAGGCTCAGGAGTTCATCGACCAGCATCAGCGTGAACCGTTCTTCCTGTATTTCTCCACACACGACATTCACGTCCCCCGCATCCCGCACTCGCGGTTCGCAGGCAAAAGTGGATTGGGGCCTCGTGGCGATGCCATGCTGCAGCTCGATTGGTGCGTGGGGCAAATCTTAGCCAAACTAGATGAATTAAAGCTGGCCGAGAATACGCTGCTGATCTTCAGCTCCGACAACGGTCCAGTGCTCGATGACGGCTATGTCGATATGGCTAACGAGCAACTAGGAGCGCACGATCCCAACTCTGATTTGCGCGGCGGAAAGTATTCGGCCTTCGAAGGTGGCACACGCATTCCATTGGTACTGCGTTGGCCCGGCCATGTCCCGGTTGGAGCAACCTCCACTGCCTTGTTTGGTCAGATTGACCTTGCCCACTCGTTGGCCAGTTTAGTAGGTGCCGAAGTTCCCAAGTCGGCTTGTAGCGATAGCCGCGACATGCTCCCCTATCTACTCGGTCAGCAGCTTGACGGCGGGCGTCCTCATTTGATTCACGAAGCCGGCGTGTTGGCCTTGAGAGTCGGACAATGGAAATACGTCCCGGCTGGTAAAATTCGTGAGCAGCTCGGCCCCTGGGAAAACGCTACCATCGAGCCACCCGGTGCGCTGTTTGATCTGAGTCAAAACCACGACGAGGCAACGGACGTCGGTGCGCAGCAACCTGAACAATTGCAACTCATGCGCGACCTGCACGCCAAGCTCAGAAAGTCTGCCGATCAAGTTGCGCTCATCGGGCAGTAGAACTGGTTCGGGCAGTGTCCCACTTATGAATAGTTTAGAACCTCTACCCCTAATTTTCGTGTTAGTATTTTCGTGTCAAGATGTTCTTAACAAGAAATTCGGACACCTTGGGGGACCAAGCAAAACTACTGGATTTCGTGTACTCTAGAGTATGTCCGACACCTTTTTTGTTTCAGTCTGTGAGCCAAACTGATGTCAGCAATTCCGAAATCAATCACCGCCGAACAATATCTCGCTCAAGAGCGTCAGGCGAGATTTAAGAGCGAATACTTCCGGGGGGAAGTGTTTGCTATGTCGGGTGGTTCGCCCGAACATAGTTTGATCGCCGCAAATTTTGTCGGGGCTTGTTGGCAAAGGCTGAAGGGGAAGCCCTGCAAGGTGTTCAATAGCGACCTGCGAGTCAGAGTCAATGCGTCGGGACTGTACACATATCCTGACGCGTCCATCGTATGTGGCGATCTAGAGTTTGACGACGCGGTGAAAGACACCGTCGTTAACCCAACGGTTTTGGTGGAGGTACTTTCCGATTCGACAGAGAAGTACGATCGCGGAGTTAAAAGCGGTCACTATCGACGCATCGAATCATTGAAGGAGCTTGTGCTGATTGCCCAAGACCAGCCGCTGGTCGAGCGCTTCACTCGCCAAGCCAATGGCGGTTGGCTGTTGTGGGAATCGCGTGAACTGACAGCTGAGGTCCAGCTCGAATCGGTGGGTATCTCCATCGCGATGAACGAATTGTACCGAGGTGTCCAATTCGAAGCCCAAAACACAACTGCTCAGAATGCACTTCTAAATCCAGACGGACACGGCCCAAGCAATCAAGCTCGTCCTGGAAGCTGAACAGAGCTCCACCGCTGACCACTCAACAGCTCACGGACAATGTCAGAATCGGTTATGCTTAGTGGAAATAGCTTTCGTCCGCTTGGTGCCTGTCGTCCCTTTGGTCTCCAAAGTCTATGAGCAACATATCATTTTCGTTCGAAGCGCCCTGGCTGCTACTACTGTTGATAGCGATTCCGTGGCTGTGGCTAGTTAGCTTTCGCGCCTTGGCTGGCTTGGGACCGGGGCGGCGTATTGCGGCGCTCACCTTTCGTTCGATCGTGTTGTTGCTCATCATCCTGGCCTTGGCAGGGATTCAATGGGTGTGGATTAGCGACAAGCTAACGGTCGTGTATCTGCTTGACCAAAGCGATTCCATCGCGCGCGCCAAACGCGATATCATGCTCGACTACGCGATCAAGTCGGTGCAGGCCCACCGCGAAGATGCGCGTGGCGATCGCTCGGGGTTGATCGTCTTTGGACGAGAGGCGGCCATTGAATTCCCACCCTACGATGATGATCTACCGGTGGTTCGCGGCGTCGAAAGCTATTTGGGGCGGACCGATGCGACCAATCTAGAATCGGCACTCAAGCTTGCCTCAGCTGCCTTTCCCGAAGACTCAGCCAAACGCGTGGTGATCATTACTGACGGGATTGAAACGGTAGGCACCGCATCCGGCGTGGCAAAGTCGATGGCTGAAGCGGGGATCGGTATCGATGTGGTGCCCATCAGCTTTACTTCCAAGAGTGAGATCCTGGTTGAAAAAGTCGATCTGCCCACGAATATCCGCCAGGGTCAGCCGTTCGAAACGCGAGTTGTCATCAATCGCTTTCAAGAAGGGACCAATGAGCCGGTTCCTGGTCGGTTGCGATTGATGCGCAAAGTTGGTCCGCGCGAGCAGATGCTGCTCGATCAACCGGTGGTGCTCGACAAGGACATCAACGTCTTTCCTATCCGTGACACCATCGATCAACCGGCTGGTTACACCTACCGCGCCGAGTTCGTGCCCGACAATCCGATGGACGACAGTTTGCAACAAAACAACCGAGCTGACGCGTTTACTTACGTGCGTGGCAAAGGCCGAGTGTTGCTTATTGAGGATTGGAATACGCCAGCTGAATACACACCACTGATCGAAGCCCTGCGTCGCGGCGATATCGAGGTCGAAGTGCAATCAAGCGATCAGATGTTTACCACGTTACCTGAGCTTCAGGCGTTCGATTGCGTAATTTTGGCTGGTGTTCCACGGAGCAGTGGCAACACAGCGGACGATATCGCCAATTTTACCGACGAACAGATCGAGATGCTGGTCAGCAACACCGAATACGTCGGCAGCGGTTTAATCATGTTGGGTGGTCCCAATGCGTTTGGCGCTGGAGGTTGGGCCAACACGGCTTTAGAGAAGGCGATGCCGGTTGACTTTCAAATCAAGAATAAGAAGATCGAAGCGGTCGGCGCATTGGCGATGGTGTTGCATGCTTCCGAGTTAGCCAATGGCAATTACTGGCAAAAGCGAATTGGACAATCGGCGCTCGAGGTGCTTGGCCCGATGGATTATTGCGGTGTATTACAGTACAGCTCACTGGGTGATAGCTGGCTGTGGGGCTCTCCCCAAGGGATGCTTCGCGTGGGCCCCAATCGCGCGGCGATGATTAGCAATATGCGGGCCATGGTCCCCGGCGATATGCCCGACTTTGGTCCCTCCATGCAGATGGCGCTCAAGTCGTTAACTGCCACCCCTGCCTCGATCAAACACATGATCATCATTAGCGATGGTGATCCAACGCCACCGCCAACGGGCATCTTGACTCAGTTTCTTTCAGCTCAAATCAAGATCTCGACGGTGGCGGTCGGGACTCACGGACCGGCGGGGCACCAAACGCTCCAACGCATCGCCACGACTACCGGCGGCAACTACTATGTGGCCAGCAATCCGACTGCGTTGCCCAAAATCTTTCAAAAAGAAGCGATGCGGGTTTCGCGTCCCCTAGTGTACGAGCCTGATGGTGGTTTGAAACCGCAGGTCACCTATCCCCACGAGATCGTGCAGGGACTGTCGCGCGAACTGCCAAATTTGACCGGCTTTGTACTCACTTCGATCAAAGATAGCCCCTTGGTGCAAGTTCCCATTCGGGCCAGCAATCCTACCGAGCCGGAGAATCAAGCGGTCTTGGCTACGTGGGAGTATGGCGCAGGACGAACGGCAGTGTTTACCAGCGACGTTGGCAAGCGTTGGGCGGCTCGATGGAACGAGTGGGAGGCATACGATCAGTTTTTTACGCAGCTCGTGCGCTGGGCAATGCGGCCCACCAAGTCCGATGCCAAGTTCACCGTGGCCTCCAATGTAAGTAATGGGCGGGTGGAAGTAGTGGTCAACGCGCTAACACAAGAAGATCAGTTTTTGAACTTCTTAGACATGCAAGCCGTCGCGGTGGGTCCAGATCTTAAGCCACTCCCGTTGTTGATGCGGCAAGTCGCACCGGGACGTTACGTGGGATCGTTCGAAGCAGACAATGCGGGGAGCTATTTGATCAACGCGATGCCGGGGCCGGGAATGGCGCCCATCACAACTGGGGCTAGTGTGCCATTTTCTGACGAATATCGCATTCGTCAAACCAATTTTGCTGCTTTGGAGCAACTGGCGGGACTTGAGCCCAATGGGGGGACTGCAGGTGAAATGTCATCGCCGCTCGATAAAGACAGCTTCGATGAACTGCTCAAAAGTAATACGTATCGTGCGGGGCTACCGCGAGCGATGAGCATGCAAGACATTTGGCCGATTTGTTTGTTGCTGGGAGCATTGGCACTCTTTGGAGATATCTTCGTTCGTCGTGTGGCCTTGGATTACGCCTACCCTTTGAAATGGATTGCCAAACGCTTGAGACCTGGAGAATCGGTACAGGACGTTGAACGCAAGCAGAGTTTGGAGCGGTTGCGAAGTAAGAAATCCGAAGTTACTGGCGAGATCGAGCAAGCTCGTTCCTCAACTCGCTTTGAGTCTGACGGGGGCGGTGATGCGGCGACACTTGAAGATACTCTGTCTGGCCAGAAGGCCGCCCAGCCAAAGGCTGGCCAGCCTCCCAGTGCTTTGCCAGGCATGGCACAAAAGGAAGAACCGGGAGGCTATACTGCTCGACTACTGGCTGCCAAGAAAGCTGCGCAGAAGAAGCAGGGAGATGGTGAGACTAGAGACTAGAGAATTGAGAATCGAAAATGTGTGAGTGTGTTAGTGTCGGGATGGTGCGTGGCGATTGATGGGGTTTAGGGCCGAAGGCCCGGCGGATTATCTAGCCCCGGCTGAAGGCCGGGGGGACGTAGCATCCTCGAATGCGCCAGGGCCAACGGCCCGACCGATTATCCGAGGTTCTCTCGAACACGCGTCGCACCGCCGAAGATGTTCGCATGGTTGCCACCATTACGAGAATGAAACAATCGGCCGGACCTTCGGCCCTAACGATGCTCCTCGTCCAACTCCCCTGGCCTTCAGCCGGGTCTAGATAATTGGCCGGGCTTTCAGCCCTAATTGCAGTCAGGCGTGAGACTTAAACTTAAACTCAATCCTTAATCCTTAATCCTTAAGAGCAATCCATGAGCAACGTTGCCGAGCAAATGCAACAGCAGGCGGAAGAATTTCGCAATCGTTATCAAGCCGTCCGTGATGAAATTGGTAAAGTCATCGTGGGACACGACGAAATTGTGCACGGGGTGCTGACCAGCATGTTTGTCGGGGGCCACTGCCTGCTAGAGGGCGTTCCTGGACTCGGAAAAACCATGTTGGTGCGAACGCTGGCGGAGACGCTAAATCTGCCATTCAGTCGCATCCAGTTTACCCCCGACTTGATGCCGGCGGATATCTTGGGAACCAACATGATTGTGGAGAACGAGCAGGGGAGAAAGGCCTTTGAATTTCAAAAAGGGCCGATTTTCACCCAGATCTGCTTAGCAGACGAAATCAACCGCGCAACTCCTAAAACCCAAAGCGCACTGTTGGAAACGATGCAGGAAGGGACAATTACGGTGGCTGGACACCGGTATCAACTCGACAAACCCTTCTTTGTCTTGGCCACTCAAAACCCAATTGAGCAAGAAGGAACCTATCCGCTGCCGGAAGCGCAGCTCGACCGATTCCTGTTCAAATTGGTGGTGGGCTACAGTTCGCGCGATGAGCTCAATACGATCGTTGATCGCACCACGCGAGGCACGCACATTGAAACCAATAAGATCATGGATGGCGACGAGATCCGCCGCTGGCAACAATTGGTCCGTGAAGTGATCTTGGCCAAGCATGTACAGGACTATATCGTGCGCTTGGTGTTAGCCACACACCCTGAAGGACAACTGGCGCAAACGGTCACCAACCAGTATGTGCGTTGGGGAAGTAGTCCTCGGGGTGCGCAAACGTTAGCCCTAGCAGCGAAAGTGCGGGCGTTGCTGGATGGTCGATTCAATGTCAGCTTCGAAGATGTTCGCCGAGTTTACTTACCAGCCATGCGACATCGCGTACTGCTCAATTTCGAAGCTCAGGCTGAAGGCATCGAATGTGACAGGATCCTGCTCGAAATTTTGGAAAAAGTTTCGGAAAAGTCGGACGCGGCCTAGATGAAGATCGCTTACTTGACGGCTGGCGCGGCGGGGATGGTGTGCGGCAGCTGCTTGCACGACAATGCGCTCGCTAAAGAATTGATCAAACAGGGGCATGATGCCATCCTGATTCCGACGTACACGCCGATCATGACCGATGAAGTGAGCGTCAGCAGCGACAAACTGTTCTATGGCGGTTTGAATGTCTATTTGCAACAAGCGTTTCCTCCCTTTCGCTGGTTGCCCAACTGGGCGGATCAATTTCTGAGCTCGCCGCGTTTGGTCGGGTGGGTCGCGACGCGGGCGATGGGAACCTCATCGGGCAATCTGGGTGCTTTAACGGTATCCATGCTCAAGGGCCGCGATGGCTATCAACGCAAGGAAGTACGGCGGTTGTGCACTTGGCTAAAAACGCAACTGCCAGATGTGGTTGTGTTCTCCAATTTGTTGATCGCGGGATGTCTCAGCGAATTGAAGCGACAAATCGATTCGCCGGTCGTGGTCATTTTGCAGGGAGACGATATTTTTTATGAAGGCTTGCCGGAGCCCTATCGCAGTCGAGCTCTGGCGGAGCTCCGCAAGTTGGCTCAACAGGTCGATTTGTTTATCGTACACAGTCGCGACTATGGCCAGCGGATGCAAACCCTGCTGGGTTTCTCCGATCAGCAATTAGCAGTCAACCCCTTATCGATTGATATGCGCGATTATCACGCTTGGCCGGTCGTAGCCGAACGTGAGAGTCGCCCGCCAACGATTGGCTATTTAGCTCGTCTGGCCCCTGAAAAAGGATTGCATCTTCTAGTTGATGCCTTCATTGAACTTCAAGCTGACGGCCATATGAGCCGTTCCGAACTAGCCGTCGCGGGGTGGCTCGGGAAGCAACACGAAAGGTATTGGCAGGAACAATTAGACAAGTTAGCAGCGGCTGGATTGGAGCGACGGGTCACGTATCACGGCAGCGTTGACCGCGCTGGAAAGTTGGCGTTTCTGAACGCGATTGATGTGTTGTGTGTGCCGACGACCTACTTGGAACCCAAGGGTCTGTTTGTGCTGGAGGGATTGGCGGCAGGGGTCCCCTACCTGCAACCCGCACACGGAGCCTTTCCTGAATTGCACCAGCGATTAGGTGGAGGGCACTTGTTTGACCCCGAAACCCCAGGAGCTTTGAAGAATCGTTTGCAGGAGGTGTTGAGCGATCGAGCCGCGCTGCGTGCCTTGGGGGCACGCGGAAGACAGGCAGTCTTTGATAAGGCTGCGATTGAGCATGAAGCAGAGAGTTTTGTTGGGCTGCTGAGGGAACGTGTGATCCAGTAGCACGGCTGGCAAGACCGGAGCACGGATGGTGACGGTCGAGTGGAAGTGCTGGTCACGCCTGCCGAGTAGCGTGAGACTTGCTTCCAATTTTCTTGCTTTACATGTTTCTCATTTAAGACAACGGAAGCATCGCTTCCAGCTCTAAGGTAGTCGCTCCCGGCAGGAACGACCCACTGGCAGGCACGACCCACTGGCAGGCACGAACTAGCTGGAGCTGCCCAGCGGCGGAATAATCTGCAATTGATTCAAGGCCGTCTGGTTTTGCTGAAGCTTGGCCACGGCGGCTTCCATGGCGTAGAATTGTTTGAGCAGACGTTCGCGTTGTTTGTCGAGCCGCACGTTCATCGATTCGATACGTTTGCCGTTCTGCTCAATTTTGGCTTGCAGTGAATTGGAACTATTCAGAAGTGCGCCGGTATCAACGCCCGCCAGGCTGTCAGCCAGCGTCTTGGCTTTGGCCGAGAAGCCGGTATTTTCTGCAGAAAAGAACTCTTGTACGGCCGAAGGATCGGCTTCCAAAGCAGCCTCAAATTTGGTTTGATCGAATTCGAGTTTGCCTTGGTCATTTAAGCGCACACCAATTTGCGAAAGCGAGTTGATGGGGCCTGCACCGCGATGGTTGCCCGAAAGGAAGCGACCATAGCCAATATCGACACGCAAGGCAGCCGATTTTCCGAACAGTACTCCCACGCTGTTTGAGGCACTATCAAACGCAGTCACCTGCTCGTACTTGGTACGTAGCTTGTTGTATTGTTCAACAAAAGTATTGACTTGTTTGGAAATGCCTTCCTGATTCTTGCTAATCGTAACTGTCACTGGTGAATTCGCAGTACTCGCGATGGTTAACTCGACATCTTCGACGACACCCTTGAAAGTGTTCGACGACGAGGAAATTAAGATCCCCCCCCCTTGATCGCTGGCACCGAAGGCAATGAGTGCGTCTTGAGCTTTGGTCGTTTCGGAAAAAGTCAAACCGATATCGCCGCCAATAGCTACCCGGCCACGTCCGCCAGCTTGATTGCTATTGAGCAGCAACCGAACTCCGGATTCGCTTCCCACGTTTAGTAGACTAGCGTTGAGTGGGCTATCGGCCAAGGCATTGAATTTCTCGGTAAGTTCAGCGACAGTTGTTTCGGCGGTTGTTTCAATGCGGATCGTGCGCGAACCATCCAAGACTTGGGTGGACACATCGTCGATGGTTTTCGTGGTTCCCGAGCCAGCAATACCGAGTTGACGAGCCGCTTTGCCGCTACCTACGTCGGCCACACTCAGCGTCCCCTCGCCACCGGCCGTATCAACCAATAACAGCCCGTCGCCAGCTTCGTTAAACCGAGCTTCGATCCCAATGGACAACGCATTGATGGCGTCAACCACCTCACCGATCGTTGTGGGTTTGAGAGTGTTCAAGTTGAGTGCGGATCGCACCCCGGCTGAATCGGTGAGTTCGAAGGACCCCAAGCTTAAGCCCGAACCCTGGTTCCAATCTTTAAGTTGGGTATTGCGATGGACGAATTGTTTCCCCAACGATCCGCTATCGATGCGGCTGCCATCGATGGTAGCTTCGATTTTTAACTTGCTGGCCGAGTCCGTGGCGTCTGCATTGACAATCGATAGTTGATTAGCCGTCGAACCGGTGTTGTCAACGATTTCAATTCCGGTCTTAGTGCGATTCAATTGGGCTTTGACACCTACCGAAGATGCATTGATCGCGCCGATAACGTCATTCAAGGTTTTGGCATTTGAAAGGTCCAAGGTAGCGCTGCTACCGCTGCGATCGGTGATCGTAACTTGGCCTAGCGGGCCAATGCCTTGTCCCCCGCCGAGACTAGACAACAGTGTATCGCTGAGCCCGGCGATGAGTTGGTCGCCGCTGATGACGCCCCCGGTGGAGGCCTTGTCGAGTCCAAGCTGCGAGGCCAATGTACCCGATGGGCTGCTGATTGCAAAAGTACCGCTGCCGGTGGTCAAGTCTTCGATGGCTAACGACTTTCCGTCGGCGGCAATCTTGGCTGTGATTTTGCCAGCACCGGCGGCGTTGATTTCGTCGATCAATTGACCCAAACTGGCTTTGTCGGTGGTGAGAGCGCTCTCATAGTTCACCGAGCTACCGTCCTGCAAATCAAACTTGAGCGCAGTACCCGTTTGGGGAAATTCGAGTCCACGGCCGTCGCGCAAACCGCGTAGGGCAGTGGTGGAACTCAAGGCAATGACGCTGCTGCCATTGGCGGAATTTGAGTTGGTTGAGATGCCGGCCAGCCCTAAATCGCTGGCTGTACGCCCACCGCCGACTTCGCTCACGCTAAGCTCACCAGTAGTGCTACCTGAGACATCTTTCAATACGAAATGGTCTCCCTCAAGACTAGCGACGACGTTCAATTGGTCGTTCGAGTTGATAGCTTCCACCACATCGTTGGCGGTCTGTGCAAATCGCAGGTCGATGGTTTGAGCGGCCCCGCTGCGATCCGTGATACGAATCGATCCTCGCGAAACTCCCTGCCCACCGCCGAGTTGATCGAGTGCAATTGAGTTATCAAGGAAACCGCCGGTATGAATCACCACCTCCCCGGCCGATACCTTTTGATCACTCGATGCTAGGAGTGAACTAGCCTGCTGCTGGCTTTGAGCTAATCGCACAGGGACAAAGGAGTAGCTGCCGGTGCGTGGGCTTCCCGTGCTGCGAGCCGAGAGGACTTTGGAATCGCTGCTGGCTACATTGGTCGATGTATATAGTGAGGCTTGTCCCAGGCGATCCGAGGTAAGCTGCAGAGCAACCACTTGGGTCATTAGCTCTGTGAGCGCAGTTTGCTCGCTTTGCATCGCCGTAATTCGACTCTGCAATCGATCACGTGGAATGGCATTTAGTGCCATCAATTGGTCGACAGTGCTTTCAATTTGCACTCCCGTGACCAGACCAACGCTGGATTGAATTCTACCCATAATTCTGTCCCATGATTCCGTGAGCCTGCGTAGTGCTCACTGGCCAAGACTCTCAGCCCGCACAGCCGGGAGGCGCGCAGACGAAGAGGCTACGGCTTAGATCGGTAAAAACTTTAAGCAAACTTGAGTTTTTCTAGAGGCGAGTAGCTAGTGGCTAGAGGCGAGTGGAATAAGCGATGATTTTCAATGCCTCAATCCTCAATCCTCAAATCTAGCATCTAGCATCTAGCCACTCGCTTCTCCATTCCTAGCAGAAAAAACCGCGCGATGTAGTGAAACATCGCGCGGCGATTGATTTTCAATCTGAATACTGGACGTTTATCGCAGCAGCGACAAAACGTTTTGTGGGTTCTGGTTAGCGATACCAAGTACCGATGTACCCGATTGGACCAGAATCTGAGCACGAGTCAGACGGGCCGATTCAGCGGCAAAGTCTGCGTCGCGAATCGAGCTTTCGGCTTCCGTTAGGTTAGCAACGGTTTCGTTGAGCGAAACCAAGTTACTTTCCAAAGTGGTAGCTTGGAACGCACCCAGTCGACCACGCAGGCTGGTGACTTGGTTGATCGCTTCGTCCACCACGCGTGAGGCACCGGTTGGATCAACATCAAGTGCCTTGGCACCACCTTTGGCGAGTTCATACAGACGACCGGTAGCTCCACCTAGTTTGGCAGTGTTCAAGCTGCCAATTCCAAGACGTGCTTGCTGATTGCTGACCACTTCAGGCCCCAGCTGGAACTGGGCTCCACCGCCAGTGATCGTGAAGGAAATGTCAGTGCTCGATCCGTCAGCCACAGTAAGGCTCAAGTCAAGCGTCGCCGTATTTAGCGACAGCACATTCCCTTTTCCAGTAGCGGCTGTGCCGTTAACGGTTGCTTGGACGTCAGTACCTTTGGCGCGTGAGCCGGTCAATCCACTCTTGAACGTACCGCCGGTCCCTTCGCTAACAACTTCCACATCGATCAGACCGTCTGAACCGTAAGTGGTGCTGTTCAACTTAAGGTTTCCGCCGTCGTCGGCAGCTTCAATTCCCGTCGCATCTTTGACCAAGTTGATCGATTGAATCACGCTATCAAGCGAAGCACCCTTTTGGAATTGGAATACTTCAGCACCGGTAGCACCGGTCAAACGCACTACCAAGTCAGCGTTGAGACCACCACCGAAGACACCGCCTGCTAACGCAGTTGTCGTTGCGGGAGTATCAGTATTGATATCGTAAACGCCGTCTCCGTCGGTTCCCGTAACACTGGCAGTGAATCCATCCAAGTCACTGATGGCCGCTGAGATGGAACCGATGTTCACCGGGCCATTGCTGCTGACCTTGACTTGGATATTGCCAGCACTGGTCAGTACAGCCGAAGCAGTACCTGCAGCCAACGAGTTGTCAGCCACCAAGGCGATTGTTACGCCATCGGAATCAGGCGAGGCATCATCAGCGGTGACGGTGATCACGTCATCAGCGATGGTATCTGTTCCTAGCGACAATGGCGTGCTGGTGCCATAGTCGGTCGCACTGAACAAAGCATTGCCGTTCTGGACGTTGTTGGCGACAAAAGCACCTTGGGCATTGATCGCATTGACGACATCGTCGGTGGTTGCGTTGGCGCCCACGGCAACCGACAACGTATTGGTAACAGCGTCATAGGTGGCGGCAGTTGGTGCGCCTGTCGCAGCGGCGGCGATTACAAAGCTGGTTGTATTGCCAACTGTCCCGTCAGCTGGGCCACCGTTCTTGGCGGTCAGCTTGAATTGCGAAGCAACAGTAGGATCGGTACCACCAGCAAGGGATTCGGTCGTGTTGTCCGCTGGATCCCATTTGAAGCTACCGCTGGTGACGTTCGAAGCTTGGAAATCTCCTGCCAAATCGCTGTTGATCTGAGCGGCGATTTGCGAAATGGTAGCACCTTCAGCAATGCTGACGGTAACGATATTGTTATCCGCATCATAAACGGCACCCGTGGTTGCCCCAGAGGTGAAGACGACACTGGTCGAGTTCCCCGTCAGGCCGTCGGCTGCACCACCATCAACGGCGGAGAGTGTCAAACCGGCGATAGGAGCGGTCGCATTGGTACCGCCCGACAGTTCGCCCGTTAGAATTCCGGCATCTGTGGACAACACGGTGTTGGCGGTCGCCCCACCAGCCACGATGGTGAAGTCAGCGTTAGCGGCCAAGTCGAGCGCAATATCAGCGGCCGAATCCCCTTCTGCAAGCGACAGAGTCAAGGTCTTGGTATCGACATCATAGCTGGCCGTCGACGTGCCTGTGGTGTTGGTCTGCACGTCAATGATCGTGTCATTGCCCAATGCACCATCCGCAGCGCCACCGTCAATTGCATCGATATCCAGTTCGACACCACTAGCAAGATTAATGGTTCCGCCCGCTTCCAAAGCTGGTGTGTAGGCATTGGTGAACGTCAACGCCGCGGTCGCTTCAGCTCCGATGCTAAAGGAATTGGCCAGGGCAATCGTGCCTGTCGCTTCGAGAGCCGCCGATGGCGCGCTGAAGTTGATCGTGCCAGCCGAATTAACGCCAGTTGTGGCTGCAGGAATGCCCGAAGTACTGATCGTGGCACGCGACGCGGCGGTGGAAATCTTGATATTCACACCGATTTGACCGATTGCACCCAAGTTGGCTTGGTCAATCTTCAAATCCTTGACGTTGCCGGATCCTGCTCCAGCCTTGGTAACAAAGTCGAGACTACCGTCCAGCAGACGACGGCCTTGGAAGGTCGTGGTCTGGGCGATACGGTTGATGGCTTCTAGCGAGCTATCGACTTGTAGCTGATTCGCTGCAATTTCGTCGTCGCTGAGTGCCCCTTTATTAGCGGCTTCGACCACCAGACCGCGAATGTCGTTGAGCAACGAACTAACTTGGCCCAGGGCGCTGTCGGCGGTGGCGATGATTTGGCTAGCGCGCTGAGTGTTGGAAATAGCCTTGTTAATGCTGGTGATGTCGCTGCGAAGAGCTTCGCTAGCAATCAATCCCGCCGGGTCGTCTTTACCGCTATTTATGCGGAGACCTGTGCTGAGGCGTGTGAGCGAGGTTTGCAGGTCGGAGTTGGTCTTGTTCAAGCGGTTTTGAGCGACGAGTGAACTTACGTTTGTGTTAATTCTGGTCATTTGTCTATAACTCCCAAGGATCGGGTCGGGTAATGTGAAATACGCAATTCAAGGCCGCGGTCACAGCTATGCAAAATGAACCTGCTAGCGGGGGTTCGCTTTGTGGAGCGGCTGGGCCTTGGCGTCTTCGCGACCCGAACTCAAAGTCAACAAGATCTTTGTCGGTATCGCACTGGGTTGAGACGGAGAGCGGAACCCCCAGCCTCGTTACTAGCCAAACCATAGATCGAAATATTGACCCTCCGGTGTGATGAGAATAAGAAAAACCTTAATAACTTTCACTCCACAGCCACAGAACCTTATTACGAACGTTGCGATCACTACAACCGGACGAGTTTCCCTATCGCAGCTGATCTACCTATTCGGCTTATACTCTCACCGCTTAGTTCGCTAACAACCGGCCCCCCGATACCGCGCCGCATGGGGGATGCGGGGACTTGGGGATGGTGCGTGACGATTGATTGAGTTTAGGGCCCAATTTGGAACCTGGAACCTGGAACCAAACGAAAAAACGGATGCGAGTGCCCAAGCCCTCGCATCCGTCCCATTTATTCTATATCGATCACCAAGATCGGCTAATTACTTGCGTCGATTGTCACCCTGCGATCGCGTTTCGCCCGGCTGAATATGTCCAGCCTTCTGATTTTCGCGTTTAATCGCTTCGTATACTTCTTGGCGGTGAACTGGAATATCTTGCGGAGCTTCAATCCCCAGCCGCACTTTGTCGCCTCGAATATCGACGATCGTAATCACAACGTCATCCCCGATCATGATGCTCTCGTCTCTGTGTCGCGACAGCACCAACATCTACTCGCTCCTTCTCCATTAATCCAACTTGTGGTTGTACATCTCAGTCCGTTGAAATCCTGCTTGTTATCAATGGAAAACTAGGCTTTGTCTCACCGGGTGTATAGCACCGAGGAGGCAAGCCCAAATTGATCAGGTTGTTACCTTGCCCAGTGAGTGTGACACCTTGCGAGACAAAGCCTAGTCCACCGATGCGGGAACTATCGTCGCCAACGGTGGGGCACATTCAGCAGGCCCAATATCTTTCCTATTGGCGCGGCGGTTCCGTTTACGACTAGCTGAAACTATTGTTCGGACTGCGACGCTGGAGTGTAGTTCAGGCTTGGTTGCCTGCCACGGACTGCGCAGGAGTTTTGAACCGCAGGTTGGTTTGAAAACGATTTGGAAAGTGCTTGGGTGAGCTCCGTGGTACTCCAAGTCAGGCTGGAAAGCCTGACGTACGGAAGCGGTCGGGTAGGAAAGTCTGAGGTAGGGTTAGAATTCAAGCTGCAACTCGCGCAACCGAGTGGCGGTTTCGGCCATGAGCGCGTCCTCGGCTGCTTCGTCATCGGCCACGTAGGTCACCGAGAAGCGAAGGTTGGGGCCCGCCTCGTCCCAAGGGACGGTGACAATCGATTTTTGCGTGATTAAGCATTGGCTAGCTTGTTCGGCACTATTAAATCGCTCACCGCCGGCCACACCCACTGGCGCGGGAGTATACAGAAAATAGGTTCCACCAGGCATCTCACATTGAAAACCACATTGCTTTAAAGTGGCGACCAACTTCTCTAGCCGACGACGATATTTGCCACGTACTCGGTCGGGAATGGAATCGTCGTCCAAGGCCGCCGCCGCGGCTTGTTGAATGGCTGCGAATTGTCCACTGTCGCAGTTGTCCTTCACGTCAGCAAAGGCGCGAACTAACGTGGCATCACCGCAGACCCAACCGATGCGCCAGCCGATCATGTCGAACCCCTTGCTCATGGAATGCACTTCGACACCCACCTCTCGCGCGCCTGGCATCGACAGGAAGCTAGTAGGAGGGCCATCAAAGGTCAGCAGCGAGTGGGCGGCATCTTGCACAACGACGAATTCCTTCTCGCGAGCCAGTTCAATAACGCGTTGATAGAACTCAGTGGTAGCCGTTTTACCTGTGGGGCTGTTGGGGTAATTCAAGACCAACAGTTTGGTCCTTTGCCAAACATCATCTGTGATTGAATCGAAATCTGGAAAGAAATCGTTCTCCACTCGCAGAGGTAGGGCATGCACGGAGCCTCCGTAGTACTTGGTATGTGTGCCGGCCACCGGATAGCCAGGAACCGTCATCAAAGTAATATCGCCAGGATTGATAAAACAGGCCGGTAAGATGGCCAAGGCCGTCTTGCTACCGATGCAATGATTGATCTCGGTGGCTGGGTCGAGTTCCACTTTGAAGCGACGGTGCATGAAGCGAGCGACGGCTCCCTTGAAATCGGCGATGCCGTTGTCCGCATAACCGCGATTTTCCGGCCTGTTGATCTCCAACGCCATCCGCTCGCGAACGGTCGGGGCGGCCATACTATCGTTTTCGCCGATACCAAAATCGATCAATTGCCGGTCGGGATAGTCGGCCAACGCCTTTCGCTTGGCACGCTTGATTTTCTCAAATTTGTAAATCTCCGTCCCCTTGCCGTAACCTGCGCCACCAATGCGATTGGCAAAAAGCTGCTGAAAATAAGGCTCCGATGGGACACTTGAAGTCATGTGCATGGCTTACTATGAGGGAATGAGGTAATTTTTGTAAAAAGCTAACCGAGAACGCATCCGTCGGCAACCTGTGACGTGAAGGAAGTCGCCAGGACTAAAGTCTTTTAGCCGATGATTGGCATCCCAACGAAAAGAGAAACACGTGTCAGAAAGTTTTCGCAGCGGCAATAGTCGCCTGCTGGCCAAATCGCTCGATCATTTGGGGCATCCGTTGGCCGTCCTCGATAGACGTGGGGCGATCACTTTTGTCAACGCCGCGATGTGCGCCTTGGTCAAAGCCAATGCGACGCAATTGGTCGGCCTAGCGAGCAGCTGGCACGTTGCCGAGGACGAGCAACCGTTCGCGGCGTTGCGGACGGCCTTGGCACCACCGGCCGGGGCGCTGCAAGGCAAAGTGGTCACACGGCAATTGACAACGCCCATTGTATTTGGATCTGTCCATACTGGGCAATTGTTCGTCCCGCTACTCGACGACGATGGAAGTGTGGAAACCACGCTGGTGGTACTGGGCAATTGGCAAGAAATCAACGCTCAAGTGGCCAACTCTGAGCCATCAACTCCCGGTCGCTATCGCATGCAGGATGCTGCACTGGTGCAAATCCGTAGTCGCTGGCAAACGCTGGATGGACTACACGCACTGATTGGATCGAGCCCGGCAATCCAATTGGCAATGACGCGGGCACAATTGGCGATCACACAGGCGTGCAACCTTCTGGTATGTGGGCCGCGGGGGACAGGTAAGACGGAAGTGGTCCGCGGAGTTTTTCTGGGAAGACTAAAGCGGCTGGGACTCAACAAGATCTCGGGGCAGTTTTTTCCTGTCAACTGCAGCCTACTGGAAGTAGAACTCCTGGAGGGTTTGTTGGAGGTGTTGGAGAGCCGCTTGCGCCCCGATGCTCAAAACGTTAGTCAGTTGTTGTTGCTCGAACAGTTAGAAGACTTGAGCGAGGCAGGACTACAGCGGCTGATTGGGTGGCTCGATAACCATGACAAACGATGCACCGTGGCTGCGACCACAGGCCACCCAGCGGAACAATTGGCCGAGAGAAGTCCCCAGTGGAGAAAGTTTATTTCGCGAGTTGCAGCGGTAGAAGTCATTTTGCCCCCTCTTGGTGAACGCCGTGAGGACATCCCTTTGCTAGCCAATCATTCTCTGGCGATCAGTTGCCAGCAAAAGAAACGAGCTCCTTTGACGTTCACTCCCGAAGCACTGCAAATCCTGACTGCCTTTTCATGGCCCGACAATCTCGCTCAACTCGTCCAAGCCATCGAGGAGGCAGTTACCCATGCCGTGCTGGTGTCGAACATCCAAGTTAGTCATTTGCCGGTTGCGGTCCGCACCTTTGCCAGTACAGCACTTTCGCGGGAGTCCCAGGGGGTGGAATCGATCGATCTCGACCAAGTATTGCTGGAATTGGAGCGGACAATAATTATGCGAGCTTTGAAGCACTCGCCACGCAATCGAGCCCAGGTGGCGCGACGGTTAGGGATTAGCCGCGCGCGATTGCTGAGGCGGATTGAGCAATTAGGGCTCGATTCAGATTAACTTTTCGTCGTATTCGTGTTGACTGGTACAGTCTCCATCCGATACTCTCCCTGGGCGTTACTAAGTAAAGATACTGATTACCAGTCGCAAACCCGATGCCCACCCCACCTTTATTTGCGAGTCGACAGCTCACCCCACATGTTCCGAGCAAGTTGGCAAGTCACGGCACGATTTCAAGCTGGAAGCTTGCCCCACCTGAAACCTCGCTAAAACGCATCTATGTTTGAACGCATTTTTATCGACGCAACGTATACACTTGCATCTGGGAAGAACTCAGGTATCGAGCGCGTTGTGCGTAGTATCTGGCGAGAAAGCAATGAACTGGCTCGAGCCGGATCGATACCGGTTCCCAAACAGATTGTCTCGATCGACGGAAAGTTCTACGCTCCCAACCTAGAACAACTGGCAACCTTTCGTCGTCCAGCGCACATGCACGCCAACGTGCTGTCGATGATGCCGAAGCTCTACCGGAACGTCGCCAATCTCGTTTGCCGGTTGACCGGTTCCGCGCGACTTCGCAAGTGGATGATTCCGCAGGCCGGTCATTTGGGCTGGTTCAAGTTGCCACATAACATGTACGAAACGCGCGTTCGTCGCCAAATCACGCGCAGTTGTCAACCGATTCAATTCCGTCCCCACGATTTGGTATTGCTCCCAGATGCATATTGGGTCAATCGACTTCGGGGTAGTGTGTGGCCGGCCACGGTACCAGTCCGTGAACAGGGGGGACTGATTGCTACGATTCTGTACGACTTGATCCCCTTGACTCACCCACAATTCGTAGGGCTCAAACGGCGCGACGCGTTTCTAGACTATTTGAAGCAAGCAGCTCGACACTCCGATTTATTGTTGGCCATTTCCAAAACGGTTCGCGACCAGGTAGATAACTATTTACCCACCATCGCCGACCCAGCGGATAACTTTTGTCGCGAGATTCGTTCTTTTCAATTGGGTGCTGAGCTATCCAACGTGTCTGGCCAGGTCCGCGATGTGGTGAAGCAACTCTTCGGCAGAGATAGTGAGCAAAACGACAGTGAGCCAAACAGTGCCGACAATAGTGGTTCGGATAGCGGAGCGGCGCAGCCGCCCTACTTGATGGTGGCCACCTTCGACCCTCGGAAAAACCATGATTACTTGATCGATGCCTTTGAGCTACTATGGCAGTCTCGGCCAGATTTAAAACTCTGCTTGGTGGGGCGTATCGGCTCACGCTGCGATGCAACTGTGGAACGCATCGCCAATCACCCGCGTTTGAACTCCAGCTTGTTCTTGTTTAGCGATCTATCGGATGCCGAATTGCATCATTGCTATGCGGGCGCCCGGGGAGTTATTTTCCCATCGATTGTCGAAGGCTTTGGATTGCCCATTGTCGAGTCGTTGTGGTTTGGCAAACGGACATTTGTGAGCGACACACCGATACATCGTGAAGTAGGACTGGAAGACTGCTGCTATTTTAGCCTGGAACATCCGCGCTCACTCGTGAATGAACTATTGGCTTGGGAAGCTTCCCTGAGCGCCGAGCGCGACTACACTGGCGCCAGCTCGAACGCACCCATCCGCAAGCCGGTGACCTGGCGGGAAAGCACGCGACAGGTCTTCGAACATTGTTGGCGCGAAGCGGAATCCGCTCAGTCAACGCTACGGCGCGCCGCTTAACAGAAGTCGCACCTGCCCCGTGGGTCGCAGCTGCCCCGTGGGTCGCACCTGCCGGGTGCGACTTAGTGGGTCGTTTCTGCCGGATGCGACTAAGTGGGTCGTTTCTGCCGGAATCGTCTAAGTGGGTCGTTTCTGCCGGAAGCGACTACCTATCTGGCCAAACATCACTCTGATGCTTAGTCAAGCTCGGCAAGCTTGACCCACTGGCTGCGCTGGGCTTGTCTTTTTTCGCACTATTCGCCATTCTGTTGGCATCTTTTGAGGGGTAGTTCGCCGTTTGTGGTGGTGAGCAGTTACCCCCCTTGCACTCAACACTAGCGTTCAACACCGCTGGCAGCACCCTTTGTATTGGCGTCTGCCCAACCAGCCGGAGGCTGATTCATGCTTCAAATTCAATTGCCCGATGGTTCGCTCGTAGAACATCCCTCCACCGCTACCGCGTTGGATGTAGCTGAAAAGATTGGGTCCCGCTTGGCCAAGGCGGTTGTGGCGGCCAAGATCAATGATCGCATTGTCGACGCCAATCGTCCGTTGGCCGATTTGACGGAGCAATCGCCGATCCCACTGACATTGCTAACTGAGCGCGACCCCGAAGCGTTGGATGTGCTACGTCACTCCAGCGCGCATATTATGGCCCGGGCGGTGATGCGGCTATACGACGGCGTATCGCTAGCCTTTGGCCCCACGATCGACAATGGTTTCTACTACGATTTCGAATTGGCTCACAAACTTAGCGACGATGATTTCGCCGCCATCGAAGCGGAGATGGCCAAGATCATTGGCGAGGCTGAACCGTTCGAGCAGTTTTCGCTCAATCGCGAAGAAGCGCTCAAGCTGTGTAGTGATCTTAAGCAGTCTCTCAAAGTTGAGCATATCGGCACGGGCTTAGCTGAACACGAACAGCTTGGCTTTTATCGCCAGGGTGAGTTCGTGGATCTGTGTCGTGGCCCCCACATCCCCGATGCCAGTAAAATCAAGGCCTTTAAGGTGCTGAGCGTTGCGGGCGCCTATTGGAAAGGGGACGCGCAAGGCAAACAACTGCAGCGATTGTACGGCACAGCCTGGTTCAGCCCTAAGGATCAACAGGCTTACCTCGATCAATTGGCCGAAGCTCGACGCCGCGACCATCGTGTGCTGGGGAAAAAGATGGGACTGTTTCAAATCAGTCCTGAAGTCGGGCAGGGGCTCTGTTTGTGGTTGCCCAAGGGAGCACGGGTTCGCGTGCTGTTGGAAGATTTCTTGCGGCAAGAATTGTTGAGTCGCGGTTACGAACCGGTCTTTAGTCCCCACCTTGGCCGCGTGGAGTTGTATGAAACCAGCGGTCACTTCCCCTACTATCGCGATAGCCAGTTCCCGCCACTGTTCGTCGATCAAGCCGGCGGTTTGATCGATGCTTGGATCGACCGTTTGCAGTCTCCCAATGGGCTGACGCTTGAACAAGAAGGGCAGCTCAATGATGCGGCCGAAGTACTAGGAGCCGATCTAGCGGATTATCGTCCGGAGGCGAGCATCGAAGACCGCGTGGCCGTACTACAACAGTGGCAACGCAAACACGAACGCTATCTGGTCAAGCCGATGAATTGCCCGCACCATGCCCAGATCTTCAAAGCTCAGCCCCGGTCGTATAAACAATTACCTTTGCGTTTGATGGAATTCGGGACCGTATATCGCTTTGAGCAAACCGGCGAATTGAATGGCATGCTGCGCGTGCGTGGATTGACACAAGACGACGCGCACATCTTCTGCACTCAAGACCAAGTAGAAGAGGAGTTTCGCAACACCATTGAACTGACACGCTTCGTGCTTGAAAGCGTCGGCCTCAACGACTACCGTGTCCAGCTTTCGCTCCGTGATCCGAAAAGCGACAAGTACGTTGGCAGCGAAGAAAATTGGGTCAAGGCCGAAGCGGCTCTACGACGCGTGCTCGAAGAGAGTGGTCTGTCCTTCCAAGCTGCAGAAGGCGAAGCTGCCTTTTACGGTCCCAAAGCGGACTTCATGGTTCGCGATTGCATTGGTCGTCAGTGGCAACTCGGCACTGTGCAACTCGATTACAACTTGCCCGAGCGATTTCAACTTGAATATGTGGGATCAGACAATGGTATGCACCGCCCAGTTATGATTCACCGAGCTCCGTTTGGTTCGATGGAACGCTTCGTAGGTATGCTGATCGAGCATTTCGCCGGAGCTTTTCCTCTGTGGTTGGCCCCAGAACAAGTTCGACTGTTGCCGCTGAGTGAGAAAACCAATGACTATGCGCTCGAGTTGGAACGGAAAATGACTGCCGCCGGACTGCGCGTCACGACCGATATTCGTGGCGCGAAAGTGCAAGCTAAGATTCGTGACGCGCAACTGGAGTTGATTCCGTACATGGCTGTCGTCGGTCCCAAGGAAGCTGAAGCAGGAGCCGTGGCGCTCCGCGACCGCATCGATGGGGATCTGGGAGCCATGCCTTATGCGCAGGTCATGGAAAAACTTTTGTCCGAAGTTCGCCAGCGGTCGATCCGACAAGTAGCCCAACGCGAGGCGGAAACCGAATTGCCCGAAAATGCCGACGCTGGTCGGCATGAGTACTGATCGCCAATCAGGCTTTAGAGTCATTACCTACTCCCGTACGTCAGACTTGACTGCCTGACCTATGCTCCCCGTACGTCAGGCTTTCCAGCCTGACCTTCCTCCCGTACGCCAGGAAAACGAAGTCCTCAATGCCAAAAATGTTATGATACGAGCGGCTATGGGAATTTCCCGCGTCCAATTTGAGAGACATGCAGGAGCCGATGACTACCCCGGTAGCACTAACCATAACCGCTACCAAACTTGAGAACGGGTCCAACAACTCCAGTTTAGCGGAAAGCCATTCGAGTGAGGGGACGATGACGCGATGAACCGATTTTGCCAGAAGGCGAGCGTGTTGTGGCTGTGTTTACCTTGGCTGTGCATTGCGGGCTTGCCGAGTTGCGGCCATCGATCTCAATCGCCTGCGACCGATGCAAAGAATCAAACGGATCTGGGAAGCCCGGCTGCTACCGATCCGCCGCTGAGTTCTGATGGCGATGAGCCAAACAAAACCGACACTCCTTCGTCGACAACTTCCGTCTCGACAACGGCCAACAACTTGCCTCACAGTGAGGAACAGCATGCGGCTCTGGGGATCACCAATGCGCAACCTGCCTGGGAGCCTCGCGGCGATTGGACGACCCAGCGATTGATTGTCTTGGCTGAGGGCGGCCCCTGCTTAATAGACCTGTCGGTAAACCTGGAAGGAAAGAGCCTCGAACAAGCGGCAGATGAACAACAGGCAGCGATTGCACAGGAATTATTGGCTGATCTTGATCGACCTGCACAGTGGGAGGATCTCTTGAAATTGCCGCTGGTTCGCTCGGGCTGGTTGGGGAATTTAATTCCTGATGACCAACAGCGCGAGCAATTGATCAGCTTGGTAGACACACAGCGCGATGGCATCGTGGACGACAAGGAATTGCCCGCTTTTCTATCACGAGGACTTTCGCGAGTAGGTCCGTTGCAAATGAGCGATTTGGGTTACGGGCCTGATCATGACTCCAGCCAATCACCTTGGGGAAAAGGGGATCGCAATCAAGACTTTTCGCTTGATTCCAGTGAGCGTGAAGGGTTCGTCCAGGCCCTGGCGCAACAAGATCTCAATGGCGATGGTGTGCTCACCCGTCGCGAGCTCGCCGGCACAATGTTGCCAATGCCCAATATGTCCGGTAGCAATCGCGGGAGTATGTTGAGAACGACTTCCCTAATGTTCGCAGAATCGTCAGTCACGACGTCCGAGTCAAACAGTTCGGCAAAAAATTCGACTCATCCTCAAACAGCTGTGTCATCGCCAACCCCTCAATTGTCCAGTAAGCCAGTCCGGAAGTTAGCCAGCGACGTACTGCGGCACTATACGTTTCTAGCGGAATTGTCACGCGAACAATGGCCCAATTGGAGCGACCAGCAATGGAGTACGTTGGATACGAATCAGAACCAACAACTAGATTCAATCGAATTGCAACTGCTCGTCACCTGCCCACCACAAGCCCGTCTGTATGTGACGCTAACTCAACCGTTGTCTCCCAGTGGCCAAGAGCCCCAAGTAAATGTACAAGTGATGGAGCGGTCGACCAGCTGGCGAGCATCCGACACGGGAGGTCAACTGACTTGTGGCAGTTGCTCAATGCGTGTGGAACTAACCGATGCATTCGCGGGACCTGGAAAAATGCAGCTACGCCAACAGCTAACTCAGGCGCTCAAGAGTCCTCAACTGCAAGCCTTTTTCGTGAATCGTCTGCAACTCGACGCGGCGGCGTTCGAACTGCTCGACCAAGACCAAGATGAATCCCTCAGCGACCAGGAGTTCGAACGGGTTTGGCGGTGGATCTCAAGCCGGCAAAGCGCGAGATTGGTTGGGAGGTGGACGCTCACCGGCCAACCTTGGTTCCAGCTGGCCGACGACAATGCCGACGCGCGGCTTTCTGAATTGGAGTTGCAAGGCTTTTCCCATCGGTTGGCGGAATACGATCGCAATGGAGACACGCAATTAACACCCAATGAATTGCCGCTGGTGGCCGCGCTAGCGATTGTTCGCAGTGATTCGAGGCTCGACAATTTTCTCGCTGGTGCCGGCGCGATGTCCGCTCCCGCCGTCGATAGCGACTGGTTCAGTGCCATGGATACCAATCGCGATGGAAGCGTCAACTCAGCCGAATTCCTTGGCGAAGCAGACGATTTCTTCCGCTTCGATATCAATCAAGATGGTTTTCTCTCTCGGGGGGAGGTTTACTTCCCCAAAACAAGTAATTAACCTAATGTGTGGGTTTCCGCACCCCTCTGCGTTTGTTAGGCTGGAAAGGGGTCGGGGTGGATGAAAAACCCTACCCCGAAGCGCTACCAAAAAATCATAACCCAAAGTGTTGGCGAGGGATTCGATAACCTCCACTTAGGTTGCATCTGTTTCAATAGCGAGAATTGCGCATGGCCATTTCATTACTTGTCGCCGACGATCATCAAGTTGTCCGCTTGGGACTGCGGAACATTTTGGAAGGTAGCGGAATCAACGTAACTGCCGAAGCAACCACTGGGGAAGAGGTCTTTCAAAAGGTGGCTGCCGAGAAACCGGACGTAGTTTTGTTGGACGTACGCATGCCCAATGGCGACGGCTTGCACGTGCTGGGGCGATTGAAACTCGAGCATCCTGAACTGCCAGTCATCATGTTTTCGTCCTACGACAATCCGACCTATGTGGCACGTGCGGTAGCGCTGGGTGCGGCTGGCTATGTGCTCAAGCACGACACCAAAGAGCGCTTGATGGAAGCCATTCAACTGGCAATGCGCGGCGAATCGGCTTGGACTCGTGAAGAGTTGCGTCGCGTTACCGGTGCTTTAGCGACACCGCGCGTTGTCTCCGATGTGGAAGTGCCGCTCACTCAGCGCGAAAGCGAGGTTTTGCGGCAGCTGGCAAACGGCTTGACGAACAAGGAGATCGCCCAGGCGTTAGGTATCAGCTATGAAACAGTCAAGGAGCACGTCCAGCACATCTTGCGAAAGATCGGAGTATCGGATCGCACCCAAGCCGCTGTGTGGGCAGTCCGCAAGGGATTGGTGTGAAGCTAAAGTAGTTGATCGATTGTATGGCAGGGAAAGTCACCATGACTTTCGACTATTCAACGTGCCAGCCTGACACGACTCGGAGAGTCGTGCGACGATGTTTGCTGACACGACTCGGAGAGTCGTGCGACGAACTATGCCCACACGACTCGGAGAATCTTGCGACGATGTTTGCCGACAAGTTAGGGCGGCTTCCCCCCCCGGCATCATTATCTTCGCAAGCCTGGTAATTCCGTAGTCTGCGGACCGGTGATGGGATTGCTGTATTTGACTGGTACAACATTTGTGCCGGGCACAATCGGGCGGCCTGCGGCACGAGCCAACGGATCGAACATTGGGTCCCCTTCAACTGCTCGCACGGCTGCACCGTCGTCACCAAAATCGATTGCCGGTGGCATACGATCCGATGGCGCTACTTCAATTGGCTGGCTGCCGATCCCATCGATTTGCTCGCGAACCTGAATTTCGCTCTCGGTCAAACCAAAATTCATTACAGCCGAACCAAAATTTCCCCCTAGCGTTTCAGCACGCATCGGACCTGGATCGATCCAGATACCTTCGGCATCGAGTTGCATGGTTCCCAAATCGAGATCTAAACTGCGACGCAGGGCTTCATAGTTTACAAACGTACCGATCAACGCTTGTTGGGCGTTAAGCAACGAGTTGATCGCCAGCGCGTAGTCGTTAGCTGCGGTCGGACCGCTAACCGTTCCGAGCACTTCATTGATTCGTGCACGATCCTGATTGATACCAATCGTCAAGGCCGCGTTCTGAACAGCGAACCGTTGAATTTCGAAGGCCAACTGGTTTTGTCGCACGGTCCGCAACGTGGTGCGCATCGACCGCCACACAGAGTCCTCGAATTGATAGTACTGACGTTTGGCCCGTTGATATTCAATGAGCACTTGCCGATAGTTGTTGCGTTCTTGCAGCCGCGTGATCGGTGCGTCCCAAGCGATTCCGGCTCGTACGGTTCCGGCGCTGCTGTGGAAGGCGAGTGGATTGTCCCCCACGTTACGCACGTCACCAGAGAGCGTCAGATTGAGAATACTCTCCAAATTGTCCGCCACGACTTCAATCGCTCGCCAACTGTTGACTAGCGATGCGCGATTGTTCAACCAATCGCGGCGGTGCGTGCGGGCGATCTGCACGGCGTCCAATGGTTCGATATCAACTTCTGGAAGCAAGGCCGACTCGGTCCGAGCCTTCGCTTGAATGATCTGTAGCCCCAGCAGGTTTTCATTGATGCCCGACAACAGGTCTTGGGAGCTGAGGATGACAACTTGCGATAATTCCTCAAAGCGATCGCGGGCCGATTCGGATTTGTCGAGGTTCATCGACACGCGATCCACCGCCGCGGCCAGCTCCCGAAGCGTTTCCAATTGCTCTTTGAACTTGGCCTCAAATTTGTCCACTTCTGCGCTCAGCTCATCAGGAAGTTGCTCCAGTCCTTCTCCGTCTAGGAACGACGTATTGAGTTCACCTGTTGGCAACAATGCGCAAACCAAGTCTCGCTCGCGGTCGACAATGTCCAGCATGCGGTTGAGTTGTCGTCTGCGCGTCGGAATCGCTGTGCGCAGGACCTCAATGTCGGCACGAATCTCCGCCAAATCGGAATTGATGATCGTCAATTGTATATCTTCAATCGGCTCAATATGCTGTTTGATATTTTCCAGCAACTCCTGGAGCTGTGGGCTGCTGCCAATCGAGCGGAACGTTTCTCCAGTATCTTCATCGCGGTCATTTTTACTCAACGCCAGAATGGCCGAGTTGTCGTCGCCGAGTGTGGTTCGAACTTTGCCGACTTCGACACGGCGGTCCCGCATGCCTTGCGATACCAGTTTAAAGCGATCGAGTAGCGGATCACGAATCTCAACGCACAAATAGGGCGGCAAACCAAGATCGGTTTTGAAGTTGTCTAACGTTGACTGGTAAGAGACCTGCAAGCCGATCAGATTGGTCTGAGCGGTGTAGACTTGCTGCAATTGGTTGGCCACTTGAATCTGCTGCGTGGGAATCTCGTTTTGACTGGTAGGGATCGTCATCAGCAATTCGCGATAGCTGTCGCGGAGTTCCAAATAGACGTCCGTGAGTTGGGCAATGTTCTCCTGAGAATTGAGAATGCTCAATTGGTCTTGCAGCAATCCCAGATAGCCATTGGCACCTTGGACCTGAATGCCACCTCCACCGCCACCTGCACCGCCCAGCGTGCCAAAGCCTCCGCCCAGGCCCGTGAAGCCACCAAAACCAGCTCCGCCAAAGACACCACCGCGACGAGCGGTCTGTGTGTCGGGAGCTCGCCCAGTTGCGATGTCGACATAGAAACCACGACGATAGCGTTCGAAAGCACGCACGTTGGATAGCAGCGCTCGCTCAGCTAAGGTCAATCGCTCTAACACCACGTCGCGACCACCTTGTCGCAAGAGTGGCTGGATTAACGAAAAGTTTAGCAACGAAGTGGACGCGTAGTTATCCGAACCGGCCAGTTGCCACGTCATCGAGTTGGCAAAGCCGACGACCAGGTCGGCACCCGTGGCATACATCTTGGACATCTGCATGCTGCGCGGTCCGGTGGAGATCAATGTGCTCCCATCTGGCGAATTGAGTCGCGTTCCCCTTCGCTCGGCACTCGATTGCCAGCCGCCGAAGAATTGTGAATCGAGCAAGAAGCGCTCGCTGCTGACGTCCAACGCCGACAGATACATCGTTTCCAAATTGTTTTGGTACGTCGGCGAATGGATCAGCGCTGTCCGTACCGCCTCATTTAAATCCAAGACCAGCACGCCGCGCTCGTCCAAGGGCAAATTGTTCCACCACCCCGGGTTTTCAGCCAGGTTGGTACGACCATTGGCTTCCCACAGTGGATACCCTTTTTTCCCGTCAACCATTCGCATGTAGCGATTCGACTGCGGATCGTCTTCAGGCATTGGAGGACGATCGGGATTGAAGGGATCGAACATCCGACTGCGGGAATCGATCTCGATACGATACGGGGCTGCTGTTGCTTCGCAACTCTCCGCTACCTTCTGATCGATGAGGTAATAGACCTCGTTGTCGACTTTACAACGATATTTCTGTCGCGAGCATCCTTCACTGAGCAACAATCCACCCAGCGCCGACATCAGCGTCAATCCTCGAATGGCGCGGCGAAAGCGAAGAGCCAGCGGGCTAAGCGGTTTTTTATGTGCGTCGGTTGGTTGGTGCATTGCGCGGCATCCCTGCGGAAACTGGAAGCAAGTGAGTCTGTCTCTCCAGGTTTCGGCTTGTAACGACTATGCCCTTGATTCCCGTTTTTCTGTCCGCACCAGTTATCCGGAACGACCTATTTAACCTATATCCACAAGTTGAGCTAAGTGCTCGATGCGACGGGAGTTGGCGAGCGAAGCTCTGACGAGCGCTGACACCATGAGTTTTTCGGTAGCGGAATTCGCCAAGAATTTCGATTTTTCTCAGGGAAATTGCTAAGCAATAGGTTGGGGTGCCATTCCGCGACGGAGACGCCGTACGCCATTCCGCTCATCCCCCGGACGGAGTCAGACACATCGGCTAGGCTCTTGAGATCACGCGTAAAACCCTATTTTCTAGTAGAAAGCCAGGTTTTCGAGGCGGAGCGTCGAGCCACTTTTTTCGTCTGTGTGGGCAAAAGCTGGCGGAAAACGTTAACATCCGGGAAAGTTGGCAAGTATTATAAAGGGCTTACGACCGCGCTTTTCCGTGGCGACGTTCTCGGCTTTTCGAGAGCGGCTGACCTCGATTGGCCTCCGTGCTTCTCCAACTTCCGGAAACGAAACTGCCATGGGTTTGGGTGGAATCCTTATTCTATTGCTGTTATTGGTCTCGCTGATCGTCTTTATTTACGTGCTGGTCGTTACGGCGCGTGGATGGGGCGTGTTGCATAGTATCCTGTTGAGCTGCTTGTTCATTGAGTGCTGGGTATTGATCGTATTTTCAGCCGGTGTGCACTATCGCCGTGTCCGAGCGACGGAGCAAGCTTTTAAAAATCAACAGTTGGCTGAGCAGGCTGCTGCGACCACTCAGCAACTCATGTGGGGCGACTTTGGAATTTCACCCGACGCGCTCGATGCGGTAGTCCCTGTGCAGGGTAAGTTGCGACGCATGACGGCCGATCGCGGACGCGTATGGCGACAGGCTGGTTTGGTACAGTCAGCCGATGGATCGTATCAGCTCTCACTCTCCACCAACGATGCACGAGGCAATGCCGAGGTCGATCCGCTGGCTGAAGAACCAGCGGCCGCAGCAGCTCCCCCGCCACCGTCGAGCGAGAGCTTGCCGGTGAACACGGTCGTCTATGCATTCGCCGAAGATCTCAACGAAGCTGGGCAACCCATCCCTGTCTATTATTTGGGGGAGTTTGTCGTCAAAGAAAGCCAGGCGGGACAGGTTAAGATTGAGCCGACATTGCCACTCTATGCCGATCAACAGCAGCGAATCGCTTCCGGGGCTGCCACCAATTGGACTCTTTACGAATTGCTGCCGCTCGACAGCCATGATACGTTTGCCGCCCCAGGTTCCCAACCGACTGAGGAGCAGACCTTCGGACGAATGGATGAAGAGACGATTCGCGGTTTGTTTGCCAATGTTCCCGCCGATGACAACCGACAACAGCAGCTCGTCGACGCCTATCTGCGCGATGGACAACGGGCCAGCGATAGCGATCCGAGCGAACATGTGTGGGTGCAAGTTAACGTGCTCAAAGAGTACGAATTGGATGTCGACAGCAAGGAAGTCGCCAACGCAACCGAGCGGGGATATTTTGACGCCTTAGGGCGCAGCATCGATTCACGATTGAAAGTTGGCGAGACTGGCGTGGTCAAATTGACGCCCGACATGAAGGGCAAACTGATCGTGCTCACCGAAGAAGTCGCTACGCCACTGATCAACAATGGCATCCTTGAATTAGTGCAGCGCGTTTATGTTCGCCCTCTGATCGATTACGAAGAAGCCTTCAATCGACACGTCGTTCGGGATCATGAAGTTTCCGAGAGCATCCAATTGTTCACGCGCGACTCGCAAGAGATCGAAAAGGCCAATCAATACGGTCAGGAGATGATTAGCTTTCGTCAAGTTGAGAAGCAGGAGCTTCAGAGTGACGTGAATAATTTTCTGCGGGAGGTAAAAGTGCTTGACGACGCGGCCGCAGAGGCCGAAGCCGACGTTGTCAATTTGAAGGCACAAATACAACAGATGTATTTTGACATTCAAGCACAGCGCGCCGCGCGCGTCGGCAGCTAGCCCGTACGTCAGGCTTTCCAGCCTGACTTGATGGCGGGTGTAGATCCTACTTCGCGCCCCGGCACTCTGCGTTTGTCCCCAACGCCCCCCAACCCGTGCCTCCAGAGTTGACACCTGCAAGCTGCGTTTCCCTCGTCTTCCCTGAGTGCGAGCCGAAAACATTGCGGGTATAATAAGCCGCTATACTTGAAGGTGTTCACCTCCACCTGAGCACCACGACTCTCTCACCTCCTAACCCTCACAAGCTGATGATGAAAAACTATCACTGTCCGTCCCGTTCTTGGCATGTCCAACCGACTCGCGCCTACACTGTGTTCCTGACACTGACAATGGGCTTCCTCTCACTGACAACGCGTCCACTGCATGCACAAGCCGTGCAATTGGAAAAAGGGGATCACATTTGTTTGGTAGGCAATGAGCTGGGCGAGCGTATGCAGCATCATAACTTTTGGGAAACGCTGCTGCATAAGCAATATGCTGACAAACAATTGACCGTTCGCAATTTGTGTTTCCCTGGTGATGAACCAGTCACCCGCATTCGTTCAAAGGACTTCGGTACTCCGGAGGTTCATTTGAAACACAGTGGGGCCACGGTCATTTTGTATTTCTTCGGATTCAACGAGTCTTTTCATGGCGACGAGGGATTGGCGGAATTTAGTCAGCAGATGCGGACGTTAGTGGAAGAGACCAAGCGACAGGACTTCAGTGGTCATGGCGCTCCACGCATTGCGCTGATCTCGCCGATCGCTTTTGAGAATACCGGCGATCCCAATCTTCCCAATGGTGAAGTGGAGAACAAACATCTGGCTGCTTATACCGAAGCCATTGAACGCGTCGCGAAAGTCACTGGTGTTGGTTTTGTCGACTTGTACCATCCAACCAAGTCGCTATTTGAGTCGTCGGATAAGCGCTTGACGCTTAATGGTTGTCACTTGAACGAAGCCGGCTACCAAGCGCTAGCACCTCTCTTCATGGAAGGGCTATGTGGGACGAAACCCACAGCCGGCGACGCGGAGCTCGCCAAAATCAAGCGCGAAGTCGACGACAAAAATTTCCATTGGTGGCACCGCTATCGGGCTGTAAATGGCTTTTCCATCTATGGCGACCGCGGCCTCGCCGGTTCTGACGGCACTTACAACAATCGCATGGTGATGGAGCGCGAGCGTGAAATCCTCGACCAGATGACAGCCAATCGTGACGCTCGCGTTTGGGCAGTGGCCCAAGGCCAGTCGATTCCAGCGGAGGCCGATGATAACAATACACTACCGTTCATCGAACCACGTACCAACGTGGGAGGCCCAGACGATAAACAGGCCAAAGCCGGTAAGCTCGGATCGCTGGATTACCTCCCAGCGGCCGAGCAGCAAAAGCTCTTTAAGTTGGCCGCGGGCTATGAAATCAATCTAGTGGCCTCTGAGGAGCAATTCCCAGAGTTGGCGAATCCGGTAGCGCTCGATTTTGACAACCAGGGTCGCTTGTGGGTGGCCACCATGCCCTCCTATCCTCACTGGAAGCCCAAGACCGTGCTGGACGACAAGCTACTGATCTTGGAGGACAAGGACCACGATGGTCGGACGGACGAATGCAAAGTCTTTGCAGATGGATTGCACCAACCGACCGGTTTTGAATTGGGACGCGGCGGAGTGTATGTGGCTCAGCAGCCCGACATTCTCTTTTTGCAGGATACCGATGGCGACGATCGCTCCGACACGCGGATCCGCAAACTGGTGGGCTTCGACACGGCCGATTCGCACCACGGCATCGCTGCCTTTACTTGGGGGCCCGGCGGAAATCTGTATTTCAATGAAGGAACCTTTAAATTTTCGCAAGTGGAAAGCCCCTACGGTTTGACGCGCCTGCACGAAGCTGGAATTTGGCGGTACGATCCACGCACTGAGAAGCTCGGCGTACACGCTTCCGTCGCGTTTTCCAATCCATGGGGACACGTGTTCGATCGCTGGGGACAGGATTTGATTGCTGACGCCTCGCCCGGCTTTAGCTATTGGGCCACGCCGCTGACGGGCCACATCGCTTACCCTCTTAAGCACCCCGGTGGTTCGCAACATAAGCGATTGGCTAAGGAGACAGGTGGTGATCCCGATTTTGCATTCCCCACTTTCTATCCCAAGCGAACGCGTCCGTCAGCCGCCTGCGAGCTAGTCTCCAGTCGCCATTTCCCCGATGACGCACAAGGAAACTTCTTAGTGACCAATTGCATCGGTGACCGCGCTGTTCTGAATCACAAGGTCTCGGACGACGAGTCAGGCTTTAAAGGAGAGGAAGTTACGCCTTTGGTCTATTGCGAAGATGGGAATTTCCGTCCGATCGATATCCAATTCGCTCCAGATGGTTCGTTGTATATCGTCGATTGGCACAACGCGCTGATTGGTCACCTGCAACATAATCTCCGTGAACCAAACCGCGATCATAGCCATGGTCGAATTTGGCGAGTTACCTACAAAGGTCGTCCGCTTGTAGAAGCTCCCAAGGTGGCTGGTGAGTCGATTGAGGTCCTGCTGGATCTCTTAAAGGCCCCCGAGGACCGCACGCGTTATGTTGTCCGCCGCGAATTGGCGCAGCACGATACTCAAGAAGTAGTCGCCGCGACCGCCAAATGGTCGGCAGCCCTTGATACCAACGCTGCAGATTACGAACACAACTTGTTGGAAGCCCTATGGGTTTACCAAACGCACAATGTCGTCGAGCAAGGACTATTGAAGAAGCTGCTCAATGCCAAAGACGCCCGCGCTCGCGCGGCTGCAGTTCGCGTACTCTCCTTCTGGCTCGACCGGGTCGACGCGCCGCTAGATCTCTTGCGGGCGCGTGTAGCTGATCCAAATTCTCGCGTACGCGTGGAAGCGGTCAGGGCAATCAGCTTCATGCACGGAGATGAAGCCGCGGAAGTCGCCTTGGAAGTCCTCAATGAAGAGGTCGACCAGTACGTACAGTACACGCTCGACGAAACGATGCGCGCGTTAGAGCAAAAGTAGTGCTAATCGTGAAGTAGGTCGCACCTCCCGGGTGCGACTGTGACTAGTGGGTCTCACCTGCCGAGTGCGACTGTATTGGGTGGGTCGCACCTGCCGGGTGCGACTTTCCCAAGCACTGTGAAGCAGACTGCCAAGGGGAGCTATGCGAGTCATAGGAAGCATGAGAAACAGGCGTCGGTCAGCCTGGAAAGGCTGACGAATGAATGGCCGCTATACTTTTCGAAGCAAGTCGCTGGCTTCCGCTTTTAAACCGAGCATGAAAGCAATCAGGCCGTCCGGATTCCGCTCAGCGCCACGTTCCAAGTAATTCAATCTGAAGGGGAGGTCGCGTTTGGCCCCTTCGACCCAACTCCAGCCAAAGTCGGAAAGGTTTGTATTGGCGAAGCGTTCGGCGCCGTGAATGTTTCCAAGCGGTTCGGAACGCCAGCGCGTCCTGATTGCGTCGCTGGCGATATCGGCCAATTCATCTTGGAAATTGTGGTGGGAGAAAATGGCAATGATGGGCGCCTTCTTTGAACCCGCATCAAGGATCCGTCCCTCTACGCAGTTGTCGTGCATCGCCTGCTCCGCCAGCTCCCAAGCCTTATGCCAGCCGCTAACGTGCTGCATGGTGGTGCTGCCATCTAGATTGCTCAGCGACACCGTGAATTCGCGAATACGTCTCATAGGAGAGCTCCGTGCCTATTTACCTGCTTATCCGCGTAGCCTTGCGCGGTCAGACCTTCCAACAATGGCTAGCCATTGCTACTAGGATAGTCAAAACAAAGGCTCTCCGCAGTCCCTCCCTGTCGGGTGGTGAATTGAAATTACGCTAATTTTCTGGCGGTTACTCCGGTCAGACGTGGGCCCTACAGCGTATTCAGCTTACCCCGCAATTCCGTGGGGACCTCAGGCTGCTGCCACACGCTCATGCCGCCATCAACCATCAGGGTTTGGCCGTGGATGTGTTCCGCTTCGTCGCTCAGCAAAAACAGTGCGGCCCCGCCACAAACTTCGGGACCGGGTACGCACCCGGTGGGAGTATGCCACTTCATCCACTGCAATCCATCACTACCTGGACCGAGCGCTGGGGCCGTTAGCGGTGTGACAACTAAGCCTGGTGCGATTGCATTCACACGAATTCCCAATGGTGCCAGCGCGACGCACAAACTACGCACCATTGTCCGCACGGCCCCTTTGCTGGTGTCATAGGCCGTATGATCGGCCTCGGCCAATTCACCATTGATTGAGCCGGTGAACAACACTCGCCCGGCAGTTTGTTGTTCAACCCAGCGACGCGCATAGGCTTGGGTCAAGAAGAAGCCGGCATGCACATTGAGTTGCATTGTGCGTTGGAACGATTCATAGGTCATTTCTAAAAACGGCTCTTCATGATAGGTTCCCGCGTTGTTGACTAACAAGCTCACATCACGTGACACGTCGTCGACGAGCTCCAGCAAGGCAGCTACAGCTGTTTCAGTTGGACCAGCCAAATCTGCGCAGACCAGCTCCGCTTTTACGCCGTGCTGGCGACAGGCGGCAAGCGTTTGTTGTGCGGTCGAATCATCACGCAGCCCATGCAACACGAGGCTGCAGCCAGCGGAGGCTAAGCTGCCGGCGATAGCCGCGCCCACTCCCTGTGTGCCCCCCGTGATCAGCGCCGTCCGCCCGTCAAGCCTCATGGTCAGTCCTTCTAGTAGTTGTCTCGCTAGCGTTTAACCCGTAGCCGTAGGCAAGGCTGCATCACGCGGATCCGCGCCTACGGCTGCGGGTTAAACAACAATGCTCCGTTATTCATAATGCAGCGCAGCCGACAACTGTAATCGCGCTGCCCGCTCCGCGGGAATCAACGATGAGAGCATCACCACCACAATTCCTACCGCCAAACAACCTAGCACCAAACCCGGTCGAAAGTGAAAAGCGATGGCGTGCCCCAGAACGGATTGCGCTGAAAGACTGATGGCATAGGCTACGAAAACTCCGGCGATTGCCCCGGGGATCAATCCGATCAGTCCCAGCAAAGTCGCCTGTGCAAAAATCATGCGCCGTACCTGCCCGCGCGTCATGGCCACTACACGCAACATGCCAATCTCACGTGTCTGCTCCAGGATATTCATCGTGAGCGTATTGACGAGGCCCAGGGTAGCGATCAAACAGCCGAGTGCCAGCAACATCCACAGACTGGCAATCACACCGTTGATCATGTCATCAATAACCTTCACTAAGTCGGCATAGGATTGTAGCAGCAGACCATTGGCTTGACAGTAACGTTGAAGTTCATCTTCAACGTGCTTCAATTTCCCGGATTCGGCTTGGATCACGTAGGCGTCAACGCCACTGACATTGAGCAACTTCCCAGCAACGTCGCGGGTGAGGTAGATGGTTAAGCCACCGGCCATGTAGTCGTTGGCAGTCGCTGCGACATCGAGTTGCACTGTGCCGTCGGCCGTCTCCAAGGGGATCGTGTCACCGATACCGATATTGAGTCGTTCTGCTAACACACTCCCGACCACCGCCTTCCCTGCCCGCAGACCCGCCACAGTTGCCGCGCCAGTCCCTTCGACTAAGTCAAACAGTTTTTCAGGATCGCCGACAAAATCGCGAACTACTACCAGCACGGAGCTCTCGCCGGACTGCGCGCTAACGAACCGCATGGGGTCCATGGACTGAATGCCATCGATCTTCGCCAACGCGTCGCCGGTCCCTTCGGGCAGGTCAGCTGAGGCACCGGTGGCTAAATCCGGCATGCTTGCGCGCACAAAAAAATCTCCCAGTATCGCCCGCGAGTACCAATCTGTTACGTTTCGCACGTTGTCCAAAACGTTCCCAGCCATACCCGCGCTGGTGCTCATAGCGATGAATAGTACTCCCACGGTGAGCGTCGTGCGCCCCACGTGTTGCGTCAACTGTTTTTGGGCCAATCGCGATTCGACCCCCATAAAACGCTCCATGCCAGTAGCCAAAGCTTGTGAAACAGAGGACAACAGCACTGGGATGAGTAGTACACAGCCGAGCAAGATACCCACGATCGCGACAATGTCGGCACCGATCGGGAGATAGTCGTGGGCTGAGAACCATAACAGCCCAAACCCAGCGGGGATCAACACAAACCCTAAAGGTGTGGCGCGGCGAATAACTTCATCGTTGTGCTGAACTTCGATCGCCCGCATGGCTTCTAGTGGATCGACACGGCTGGCGCGGCGGGCAGGGGCCAGAGCCCCCAACAGCGACACGGCAATTCCCACCGCCACCGCCACCACAAATGGTAATGGGGTGAGTTGTGTTCCAGGCAGCTTGACGTTCATTAACAGTTCGGTGACCTGGTTTAAATAGTTGGCGCCCCACACACCCAACAAGCAACCGGCGACCGAACCCACGATGCTAATCCACAGGGCTTCGCGCAAAATCATCCATTGCACTTGCCCGCGAGTTGCTCCTACGGCGCGCAAGATCCCCAATTGTTTTCGTCGTTCGCCCACCGCCATTTGAAACGTGTTGTAGATTATGAAAATGGCGATCAAGATGGCGAACGCGATTGCCATTCGCAAACCATTCTCGGTAGCGAACATCGTTTCTTGAGTCATATCACTGGATGTGCGTGGCGCCCGCAACGTGACTCCTTCCGGCAATACGCTTTGTAAATTTTGCTTGACCTGTGATGCCTCGGTATCATCTGATACGACGATTTGAATTTGGTCGATGTTGCCCGCAGCTTTAAAGACGCTCTGCGCCGAGGGAAGTACCAGATAGGCAGCGCTCCCCAAAGCGATCGCCGTGCCACTGGGGCGCACGATGCCGACCACGCGAAACTCTTGAATACCACCTCGAGCTAATACCTTGACTGGATCATCGACTTGAACTTGCAACGACTGAGCAAAGCTATCGTCAAGCAACATTTCATCGTATTTCTCTGGCATGCGGCCAGCCACGAATTCGTAATCTCGCACTTGTTGATCGATGCGTGGATCGATTCCAAAGACTTGAGCCCGAGCCCGCTTCTCGCCCACGAAAAGTACCGCCACGCGATTGAGTACCGGAGCGGCTAATTTTACTCCGCTGGCTTCTCGAATCATGCTCACCACGTCGTACGGAAAGCCATTGGGCGTGTCGCTGACCAATTCCAAATCAGCTTTGCCCGAGACAGCCTTGAGCATTTCTCGCTGGGCGGTGCGCGAAGTAGTGGTAGCCAGCAATACGGCTACAACTGCCCCGACACCGATCGCGATACTTAGAAAAGTCAACACGATACGACCGGGACGCGATCGCGCTTCGCGCAAACTGAATTTAGCCAGAGACATCTACTCTTCCTTGACACCCAGCAACTCGGTCCGTTGGAGCACATCGCTGGCTGCCCCATCGTGTTCGATCAGGCCGTCGCGAATCGTAATCACTCGCCGCGCAACTTGGGCCACCGTTGCATCATGAGTAACCATGACAATCGTCTGCCCGCGTTCACTGACAAGTTGCTCAAGTAGGGCCGAGATTCGTCGCGATTGGCGCGAGTCGAGATTGCCGGTAGGCTCATCGGCTAGAACTATGGCGGGCCCAATCGCCAGCGCACGTGCAATCGCGATGCGCTGTTGCTCACCGCCCGACAAGGCGGATGGCAAATGAGTGCGGCGATGAGCCATTTCAACTAACTCCAATGCCAAATCGGCCTTCTCCTTGACCGGCGCTCCGCGCCGACCGTCAAGTTCCATGGGCAGGCGGACATTCTCTTCGGCAGTAAGATTCGGCAGCAGGTTGAACGACTGAAAGATGAACCCCAAGCGACGTCGTCGGAGCTTGGTCCGCTCATCCTCGTCGATCGTGGCCAGGTCGACCCCTTCCAACAGTACTTGGCCACTGGTCGGTGACTCCACGCCCCCCAAGATCGTCAGCAACGTGCTCTTCCCCGAGCCGGAGGGGCCCATGATCGCTACAAATTCACCACTTTCGATCTTAGCCGAAACGCCTCGCAAAGCAGCTACCCTCGCGTCGCCTGAGCCATAGCTCTTTGTAACGTTGCATACTTCGAGAATTGTCATACAGCCCGTCGCTCGTGAGGTGACTTCATTGTCTGCCCCTAGTATAGCGTAGTTCCCTTAATGTGTGACTGCCCCCGAAGCGAGCACCGTCGCAGGCCGGATTTCGGTAAGATTAATCGGAATGCCGAGCGAAAACCGTAGTTCGGAAAGTCTACGCCACTCCCACATCCAACAACAGCATCACGCGAGAACTAACAATGGATAACTCACTTCGAATTCGAGATCGGCTGGCCACAGCTTCCGTAGCTTGGCAAAGCCGATCTTTTTCACTTTCGGCAGCTCTGCGTGCTCAAAGTTCAGCTGCGAGTCTGGTATTTCTCGCAGCTGCGGTACTAAGTCCTTACAACTCCGCTGCCCAGGAGCCCAAGCGTTCGGCCAGCGTCGACAAAGTGGTGCAGCTTACCCCCAATGAAACGGTCGCCTCAATAACGCTCCGCCCCAAACAATTGGCCGCTGGTGAGCGCATGCAGTTGGCCCCGTTGGAAGTTGTTACCGCCGCAGGATTGGAGTATGTCGGCATCGATCCGCTGCAAATCGAACGCGCCGATCTGCTCGTCGGCTTTCCGGGGCCGGCTGGACCACAAGGGGGCTTGGTCGTGCAACTGGCTCAAGCCTTCGACATCCAGAACATAAATGCTCAATTGCTAGACGGTCAAGGCTTGCAGCGCGATGGCGACTTGGAATTCCTGTCCGACCCGTCGGGCGAGCTGATCATTCATCAGTTGGATCCGCAAACTGTGGTGGTAGGCACGAAGATCTTTGCCAAACAGATGCTGGTGCAGCGTAGGCAACCGGGGCAAATCGCCAGCTTAATCGGCCAAGTAAAAACCGAACAAGATATCTTGGCGATAGTATCGGTGAGCACGCTGCAACCACTAGTCATCGGCATGCTGGATCGCCCCTTGCGCGAGCTGCCAGATTCCATGCAACAAGACATCACGGCGATCATACAAGCCACCAGTTTTGCAGCACTCGGATTGAACCTCGCTTCCGAGGAACGCGTGCAATTGGTTTTGTCGGGCGGAGGAATACAACAGACGGATGTCATCGAGCAACGACTGGCCAGCCTGTTGAAATTCGCCAAGGAGACGTTCGTCACCGAGTTCAAACAGCAATTCGACGATCCCTCGCAAACCGCCACTGCCACTCGTAGCTACATCGATCGCGTTAGCGGAGTATTGGCTACGAAACTGACTCCGGTTCGCAAGGGAGACGCCTTGGTTTTAGATATCGACGAGATTCAAAACGCCAGCGTCATTGGCACCCTCACCGGATTGCTGCTACCTGCCGTACAGTCCGCTCGCCAGGCTGCCCGCCGCATGCAGTCATCCAACAATCTCAAACAAATCGCGCTGGCGTTTCACAATTTTGAGTCAGCCTACGGTGCTCTCCCAGCCGCCGCTGGCGTGGACGACAATGAAAAACCGATGCTGAGTTGGCGGGTAGCCATTTTGCCTTTCATCGAAGAAGCCGATCTGTACAACAAGTTTCATTTGGATGAGCCCTGGGACAGCGAGCACAATCTCACTCTACTGGAGGAAATGCCGAAGGTTTATCGCCATCCCAAACGCGCCACCAAACCAGGTTACACCATCTACCAAGCGGTCGTTAGCGACAAATCGCTTCTGCGATTAACTGAGCCTACATCGTTTCAAGACATTACTGATGGAACGAGCAATACGATTCTGGCTGTAGAAACAAATGAGGCCATCGCCGTTCCCTGGACCGCTCCTCAGGATTTCTCCGTTGATGAACAGAACCCTGGTAAGAATCTCTTTACCGACGGCATCACACAGGCCGCTTTAGGCGACGGAAGCGTTCACACGATCGCCGACTCGGTTACCTCAGAGATACTCAACGCACTTTTCACCCGCGCTGGAGGGGAACGTGTGTCAATTCCCTAATTTGATTCTGCCCCCGTTGCATGATAAGCTCCAGACAAAACACGTAGCGGAATTTGTTTAACGCCGAGCCGGAACAGGCTGTCGAACCAAGTTCCATCGACCAATCGCGAGAATTACGATAACGCAAAGAGTTTCCCGGAGTTTTAGTTACAGCCTGAGCAGGCGACGGAATCGCTCAAGGCAGGAAGTATATTGAGCCGTATTGCGTTTAAACAGAATTGACAATCAATCGAAGTTGTCGTTGCCTCAGTAGTCTCAGAGCCAAACCACAGATCACAAGAGTTACTATGAATTCCCCATTGCGAGCCGGTTGGATATGTTGGCTGTCATTGATACCTGTCATCTTCCAACTTTCCTGCCCCACCAGGTTATTCGCGCAGCCACCGCCAGCCCAAGCCGACGTTGCCGCATCGTCGCACGACTCTCCGAGTCGTGACCAGGATGCTGCACAATCGTCGCACGACTCTCCGAGTCGTGACCAGCCATCGGCGTATCAACCGCTCACCCTGGCCGACGTAGAAGAGGGTTTACCCGAGATCACGGGCGACGAGCCGCTGGCCGATTCCTTCTCCGCCCTCAAAGCGGCCGAATACCTCGATCGGTCGGCGCTCAATTGGCAAAAAACAAAAAACTGTGCGACCTGCCATACCAATTTGTTTTACATGGCAGCTCGACCCGCGCTGAGCAAACAATTTCCCGATTCGGGCGAAGTGCGCCAGTTCTACGAAGATTATCGCCACACTCGTTGGGCGAAGAAGTTGCCCACCGAGGCGCAAGGCTTCTGGCCAATCGTGGTTGGTACGGGATTAACTTTTAATGACCTGCAGTCTACCGGCGGGCTTAGTCCAGTGGCCCGCGAAGTGCTCGACATCATGTGGACGGTTCAGCGAGCCGATGGCGGTTGGAAGTGGCCACATTGCGACTATGCCCCGATGGAAATCGACGATCACTATGGAGTTACGGTGGCGTTGTTAACGGTTGGGGTCGCGGCCGACAACTATCAAAAAACCCCTCAAGCCCAAGCTGGATTGGAAAAAGTTCGCGAGTACCTAAAAAACAATCCCCCCAAGTCGCTACATCACCGCGCCATGTTGGCTTGGTGCTCAGTCCGCGTGGATGGGATCGCCAGCGCCCAGCAGCGTCACACAACGCTTGAAGAACTGCTCGCCCTGCAGCTCGACGATGGTGGTTGGTCGACTTCAAGTTTTCTGACCGATTGGCACGGGCTAGAGCGGAACGATGGACAACCGATGGATACGAAAACCAGCGATGGCTATGGCACAGGCTTGGTGCTTGTCATCGCTCGCGAGTTGGGCGTGCCGGCCGATGATGCGCGCTTACAACGTGGCATCGATTGGTTGCGCACGAACCAACGCGTCAGCGGCAAGTGGTTTACGCGTTCACCCGTAAATGACGCGGGCAACTTGATTTCCAACCCGGGTAGCGCCTTTGCTATACTAGCGCTTCAGGCTTGTGGCGAGCTCCCCGGTTGGCCGCTGAATGGAGAGTCCCGCACGCAACCCTAGCGGAAGTCGCCCAGAGGGTCGCTTTAAGTGGGTCGTTCCAAGTGGGTCGTTCCTGCCGGGAGCGACTACCTGCTGCTAGCCAGACCATGCCAACACAGTCGCACTCGGCAAGTGCGACCCACCAACACAGTCGCACTCGGCAAGTGCGACCCACCAACACAGTCGCACTCGGCAAGTGCGACCCACCAACTCAGTCGCACTCGGCAAGTGCGACCCACCTAATACATCGTCGCACTTGGCAAGTGCAAACTACTAAGTTAGTCCCACCAAAACTTTCCCGCAAAGTAGAACCGACCATGAAACCTTCCAAACCTGTTTACCGACGTCAGTTTCTCGGCACTGCCGCTTCCGTGGCTACGTTTGGGACTCTCATCAATCCCACTGCCGATAGACTGTTTGCTTCGGCAACACGTGAGACGGAACACTTCTGGTGCCGGCTGGCACCGGAAGGTCCTTACATTGATTCCCAACGTGACAACCAGGCCTTTGGCTTTGGTGATGGTAAGGTTTTCTTATCGGATGACTGCTGCGAATCGTGGGCTCACAGCGCTCCGTTCCCCGACGCGGACGACATCACCTTCAGTTGCATTCTTAAGAATGGCAACGTCCTGTGGGCCACACGTGAAAAACTATTTCTGAGTAGTGATCAACTCAAAACACATCGCGAAGTGATTGTCCAGGATCAACACGGACGCGACTACTTGCCTCACTCACCATTGAATCCTGACGAGCCCGGTTGGTACTTCCATTCGCTTGATGGTATTCACACGTGGGATATCGACGGTCAGGAAATGCTGGTGTGGGGGAATTACTGCAACGTGCTCGGCGGCGCGGTCCCCGTCAACATCTATTACTCGACCGACAGTGGTCAGACCGTCAAGCTCGCCTATTCCTTCGGTCGCAATCCCAAGTTCCAACAGCCGGGGGCAGAGCCGGAGACATTTCTTGGCGATCCTACCAATCCTGTCATCGCGCGGCACGTGCATGCGGTGGTTTACAATCCCAACGAGCGGGCCTTTTATGCGTGCACTGGGGATATTGACCGCGGCTTCGGCAACGAATGCCATTGGTTACGTGGCACTTATGACAAGGCCGAAGACAACTGGGAATGGAAAGTGATCATCTCGGTCAATTCCAATTCGCGTTATAAATCCGGGGGCATTAATTTTGTGGATGGACAGCTGTATTGGGCAGCTGACGCCAACGGTCCCAAGCGATCCGAAGAGAAATACGATCGCGGCATTTTTTGCTGCGCACCTGAGGACCTAGCCGATGAAAGCAAACACACGCTGCTATTTAATCCAGAATTTGAGCTGGCCAACATGATTATCGAAGATGGTGTCATCTTGGCCGGGCACTGTGCTCCGGCATCGACGTATGCGACAGGAATTGTCATTTCACCCGACATGGGACAGACCTGGAAGCAATACGACTTGGCCGAATACGGTCCGCGCTCACCTGTCCGATTCCACCCTAAGAATAGCGATGGATGGTTCCGCGTCGATTTGCGGAAAGGCTGGATTGAACGCGCCGAAGTTCTGTTTATCAAACCCAAGGCGTAGCGGAATTCGCCAAGAATTTCGGCCCAAACACCTTTTGGGTTCGGCTCTATCATGCATTCGCTACTGGCACTACATTTTTATTTAGCGAGCGATTTTCGAAACGCCGCGATCAAGCTCGTTTCGTCTTTGTCAAATCGCTCGTTTAAAGTTGCGATCGCCTGATTAAATGGGAATGCTGGTAGGCAGGTCGAGCGATCTGTAATAGTGTATTTCCCATGTGTCAGACAGTGGATTTCAATCTGATCATCTATCCATCGCCAGACTTCGGGGACGGCCAAGGCGGCGTAGATCGGCATGCGAACCGTAGACATCGAAGTCACATCAACTTCGATTGCCAAATCGGGTGGCGCGTGCGTCAGCGCATCGTAGACATCACTCACCCTGGCCACGGCTTCATTCTGAATGTAGTAACACTTGTCCGGCTCTAGTCCACGCTTGCGCAGCTTGTCTCTCATTGTGGTGCTGCCGCCGCTGAGAATGGGTATCGACTCGACCTCAGTATACGTGGCTATTAAACGTCCCAGCAATTCGGCAATCCGCTCATGCAATCGCGACGGTGACATCAGATACAGCCTTCCCTGGTCGAAAGTCATTCGCACATGTCGGTTTCGCGGAGCATCACGCAGATCGCAATACGTTTGCCACGTTACATCGTCAAGTTGGACCAGCGAGTCGCCGCTCGCATACATAGAGGTTTCCGTTGCCATGCCAGTCCCGCAATACTTTGGAATTCGAATTCTCTGGCTACATTATAACAAAAAATAGCATCAATTCTGTCATTTCTCGTTCAGCAATTGAGTCACCGCATTCCAAATCACTACACGATGCGGTTGTGCTACTCGTAGCACGCCTTGTCGGTCAATAAGAAAGAGACTGGGACAATAGACTCATGCGCCGCGAAGCGACGCCATTGAGTTTCAAGTTGACAAACTTGCCATCGGGAACAGATACGGCTCCCATCGCCGGGTGAGTGCTGATGAGTTCACCGCGATTTAGGTATCCCATCGTCACCGTTGCCTGTTCGTAGACTTCGACCGTCCTGTGCTCTTGATCCTGTGGGAATTCAAATACCCAATCAAACTCTCCCATCAATCGACCAGTTCTTCTTCATAAAGTGCATTTTCCTCGTCGTCAAACTGATGGTTGCCGATGCCGAATAAGCTCGATAGGCACTGAGCTGACTACTAACGTCCAAGACGGAGTACCGGCAACTCCTGCCGATCTGCTTCTGTCGAAAATACAACGATACTACCCACTCAGCTTTCGGCCAAATGCCCGAAATTCCTGCTAAAATCGGTAACGAATAATTAACAAGCAGCACCGGATATGCATTCTCGAAGGGGGGGAATTGTGAGCAGCTCACCGGCAACGGAACGAACGCTCGTGCAATTGGCGCGAGAGATTGCACGCGACTACGTACTTGAGAAACAGAAATCGCGGACAAACTCCAGCCTGACAGACGAAATAGTTCGATCAGCCGAACGCAAATTTGGATCGACGTTGCGCGAAGAAATTGCGCGACTCGAAACGAATGCTGTGGTGGATACTCCCACGATGGAGATGTTTGCGAATTTGCCAAACAATCGCTTAAATGCGGGCCACATGTTGGAGGATCCAACCTTAGTCTCTGAATCCGAGGCCGCGCGAGAGATTCCGCTGGGTAGCTTGCCCAGCGAATACGAACTGTTGGGAATACTCGGACAAGGTGGCATGGGAGTCGTTTACAAGGCACGACACCGACCATTGCGTCGAGTGGTGGCCATCAAAATGATACTGGCTGGCGCACACGCCTCGCCGGAAATATTGCGGCGTTTCCAACAAGAAGCGGAGGCCTCCGCGCAGCTATCGCATCCCAACATCGTATCGGTCTACGAAGTCGGGCAACACCACGGGCTCCCCTACTTCTCAATGGAATTTATTGACGGCAAGTCCCTGTCCGCGCATCTACGTGAGTCCTCGTTGACATCGCACCGCGCCGCAGAATTGTTGTTGCAGATGTGTGCTGCAGTTCACTATTCGCATGAGCAAGGAATTCTGCACCGTGATCTAAAACCGCAAAACATCATGCTCACTACCGAAGGCATCGCTAAAGTTGCTGACTTTGGATTAGCCAAGCGACTTTCCGATGACGATCCACAGTACACTCGAACTGGAGATATTTTAGGTACACCTGGCTACATGGCACCTGAACAAGCCCGCGGCAGTAGGGAGGTGGGTCCCACCGCCGACGTCTATGCCTTGGGGGCCATCCTGTATTGCATGTTGACTGGCCGCGCACCGTTCGTGAGCCCCACTACCTTCGAAACATTGCGACAAATAATCAACCAAGAACCTGTCGCACCTTCGAGGCTGCAACCCAAGATTGATCGCGATTTGGAAACGATCTGCCTGAAGTGCTTGGAGAAAGATCCCGTCAAACGCTATTCATCCGCCGAGGCGCTAAGCGAAGAGCTGCAAAAAGTGTTGGAAGGCAAGCCGATTAAAGCCCGACCAACCACGCAACTCGATCGCAGCTGGAAATGGTGCAAACGCAACCCTGGATTGGCCACCCTATACGCCATCGTCAGTACTCTATTGGCATGTCTGTTGCTCGGCGGTCTGACAGCGGCGGTCGTAATTAACGAACGCAAACACGCTGAACAACTAGCCAAAGAGGAAGCTCTGGCCAACGCCGAACTCGCCGAAAACCAAGCCCATGTTGCGCAAGATACTACTCGAGCGGTTCTGTACCAAACTCGCGAATTCTTCGACGAGCGTCCCGAACTGAATCCGCTCCGCGAAAAAGTGCTCGACAAAATACTGTCAGAAATCCATCGTGTGCATGATCGCTTTTATGGCGAGAGTACCAACGATATTTTTCGGGCGTCTGCCATCAGTCAATTGGGGATGATCTATTTGGAGGCAGAGCGGCCTGAGCAGGCCTTAAAGATGCTGTTGGAGGCCGAACAAAGTTTGCAGCAGCTTGACAAACTAGGAACGGTTTCGCGTGCGGATGTAAGTGCCATGCGTCTGACCTTTGCCATCGCCGACGCACATCGCGCGTTACATCATTTCGACGATGCGGAACGACGTTACTTGCAAAACCTAGAACAACGACAGACGTATTTTGAAAAAAACCCTCAATTTAACCAATCGACGCAAGAGCAAAGCCTGGCTGAAGTCTACGGTCGCTTGGGAAAGCTCTATTTGGTGATGGGCAAATCGCGTCAAGCAGAGGACTACATCGCGAAATCAGTGGCCGCTCGGCGAACGGGCTTGGAACAGGCTCCCCACAGTCGTGAAGCCATGGGGGAATTAGCCGGTACGTTGACCGTTTTGGGACAGCTCTATCAACGCCAAGGCAAATTGGATCTTATGCGTGGAGCCCAAAATGAATCGTTAGTGCTGACTATGAAGTTGGCAGAGTCGAATAAGAACTCTTTCACCATCTACAATTTGGTGCTCAAGCAAAAACAACTAGCCGAACAAGAGCTCACAGCTGGCGCATTAGTTGAAGCTGAATCGCTCTTAATTGCCGCGATCAAATCGTTGGAAAAGCTGCGAGCCGAAAAGTTCGAAGCCGGGAATGTGCTCGATCAATTGGCATACTGCTACTACTTGCGCGCACTACTTTCACGGGCCCAGCAACGTGATTCAAGCGACAATTTCAATACTGCGATTGCTTTTCAGAAGGAAATTGTGCAGCAATCTAGTACAGTCGATCGTCAAGGGCTTTTGTTGAAACTGCTTAGCCGAGGTGGTCCTCTGGAGGAGGCACTGTCGCTGGCCAACAAACTTGCTAGCCAAGAGAAATCGCTGATGGCTACTGGCTATGCCACCCTTGGATTGGGATTCATCTCAGCGCGGTTAGCCGAAGATCCGATTCGCCAACAGGAATTGCAGACCAAAGCCATTGCGTTAGCCAAGCGGCTGATTGAACTCGGGTGGGACGACATCGATGCGCTGCGTTCGACCGATCCCGATTTTGCGCCGCTGCAACGGCTTCCGGCATTTCAACAAATGTTGGACGCAGCAGGAAAGCCTACTCAAGCGACAATCCATCGAATTGATGAGCCTACTACGCACAGTCCTTCGCGCGCTCAGCGGTTTTTGTTGGCGCGCCTCGCGTTGGAATCCAGATAGGGAGCGCGGTCGAACCCATCACCTTCGCCTACGACGCGCGGGTCACCAGTCTCGTTAAGAATCCCCATCAGTAATTCCGACATCTCAGCACGTATTGTCGCGTAGGCAGGAACGTCTGCTAGATTCGTCAGTTGGTCCGGGTCACTTTGTAGGTCGTAAAGCTCCTCAGCAGCCCGCTTGCCCCACGCCCAGTCTACATACTTGCTGTATTCCAACTGCTCCTGCACTTCGGCGAACCAACGTTTGGTAGGCCCACCGTCAAAGTCGCCGTGAGTGGATTCACCTTCACTCAACGGTGGAGTCATCATCGGCCAACGATCCGCCTTGAAGTTGCGGACATACAAATAGTCCTTCGTACGGATGGCACGCGAGGGATAAGGCAGTGAATCGGCTCGTGCGTTTCCAACATGCCGCTCACGGCCAGTGATAACATAGTCGTTACCGAGTTCGGTGAAGCCCTGTGCCTCGCCATCCAGCAGGATCGGTAGCAGCGACTTGCCATTCATGCCTTCGTGGGCCGGTAGACCGACCGCCTCAAGGTACGTTGGTGCTAAGTCGATCAGCGAAGTAGGATTGTCGATACGTCGACCAGCGTTTCTGATGCCTTTCGGCCAGTGTACCAGAAGTGGAACTCGCGTACCAAAGTTGAAGAGGTTGGTCTTGCCGCGCGGAAAGCCGGGGGCGCCATGATCACCCGAGACTACAAGGATTGTATTTTCAAATAGACCGCGCTGTTTGAGCTCGTCAACAATGACACCCACGGCCAAATCAAACGCCTGACACTCGCCGAGATAGTCGGCCATGTCCTGGCGGACCGTTTCATTGTCTGGAAGAAAAGAGGGCATCTTGCCCTTGAGATCGCCCGGATTGATTCCCCACAGTTGTTGCGCCGACTTCCAAACCCACGAACGATGTGTGTTCGTGGGACTGAAGTACCAGCAGAATGGCTGCCCCTCTTCGCGCTTATCCAAAAACCCCCGCATATTACCACGAACTTCGTCGAGCAATTTCGCCTTCAACTGCAGCTGTTCCTCAACCGTCTTACCTGCTGAAACAAATTGTGAAAAACGATTGAAGTTCTGGCCGGCCTGGTTGTATTGAGATTCAACACCATTGAACAGATGCATGGCGACGTGCGTTTTGTAAGTCACACCCGTGTGATAACCCGCGTCTTTGAGCAGTTGATGATAACTACGCAATTTCATTACGGGATCAGCTGGCTTTTCTCCTGCCCAGGGACTGTGTAGCTGACTGCCGCTTCCGTTGCGATAAAAATGTCGGCCAGTGAGTACGCTTGTACGCGAAGGCGTACAGGATGGTGCGCTGACATGTGCATCCCAGAACAAAACTCCGCTCTCGGCTAGCGCGTCAAAATTCGGAGTGCGAATAACGTCGTTGATCGTCGGCCGATCCGGTTCTCGATAAACGCTCGCGTACCGACCCCAGTCATCCGCAAAAGCGAAAACGATATTTGGTTGTTCGCTTTTTTGAGCACCTTCAGCTACGCAAAAAACTGCGTTCGCTATCACCAGTAACACGAGCAAACGTACACGTTGCATCACACCGCCCCCATTTTGATTCCGGCTACCACCGCTTCATGGTTTTCAAAGCGCCTGGCTTTCGACAGCCCGACGATTCACATTGTCCCACAAATCTTTCCGAGAAAACACCCGGCGGTATTTAAGCTTGTGAATCAGCGTCTCGTCACGCGACCACCGTTTGTAGCAGGCTGACGACCATTTCCAGAATCTATTCTTTCGTGCACAGGAACCGGGGACTTACGCCCTTCGGCTCATGAGTAATCGGGGTATAAGAATATGGCTCATCGGAAGAATCTGTGGGTAGTCTATCGATTTAAGAAGCAAGTTGGATAGGTTTTCCAAGGCATGGCACGGCAAACAGAATGGCGTCAGGCTAAAATCATTTGTTATTCAAAAACCAAACCTCGGTAAAGCATGAGTCCTACCGAGGCCAAGCGAGACATTTGTTAACCACGAAACACACGAAGGACACGAAAAGTCAGCTCTATCCTTCTTTAATTGCTAGTGCATTCCAATAGCCCGTTGTTGGACCACCAAGAACACTAGCAGGGATTTTTTCGTCTCCTTCGTGAGTTTCGTGGTTAATAGAATTCCCAATCCTCCAAGTTCGTGAATGGTTACATATTTTTTTTGTCCTGCCATGCCTCCGAAAACCTGGCGCCCGGGGTTGTTTACCCACTAATTCTGCTGAAGTGCTAAACTTTTAACTGCTGGTGGACTTGCGCAATTGCTCCAAGCCTGAAGCCGCACGCGTTGATGACCCAAGTGAACCATTCGGGTTTAACGGTGTTATCAACAAGATTATTCAATAATTTTGAATATTTTACGTGGATCCATTTTTATTGCTCATAGAACTAATACCTTCATGGCCATTCAATTCTTCGACTGTCCCCATTGCGGGAAGAGTTTACGAGTTGGCACGCGGGAGTGCCACCACTGTCACGCTGTTGAAGAAAATGACTGGGCTGATCCAGATGCTGCGCCGGAGTTCGCGAGCGGAGGCTATTCGATCGACGATGAAGATGATGATGCAGAACTTGCTCCGCAGACGAACTCCTGGCGTCGGGTGGTGGTATTGGTTGCCTTGCTACTGCTGCTGAGTTTTTTCTTGCAGTTAATCTTCCCCTTATTCCAGGTAGTTGCCCAATAGATTGTTTGGCTGCCATTGAGACGTGGGCCGTTACGGCTTGTTGATTTAGTGAGCCGCGCCTTCTTAGTGAACCTCAGGCGCTAGCCGTGGGCTCCTAATGGCCAACTTCGCCCCCAAAGGCCCGCGGCTAGCGCCTGAGGTTCACTAAGTCAACAAGCCCGTAAGGCACCGGGCAATGTTGGTCGCCCGGCCGCTCGCGCGCCTGAGGCACACTGAATCAACCAGCCCTTAGCAGTGCGTAGGCTGCTGGGCACTCATGACCGACCAGGCACCAGAAGAAGTTATGCCAATTGTTTGCGGAAGCGAGTGAGGCTCAATCCGAGAATTAAGATGTTGCAAATCACTAGCCCCAACACGGGCTCCCACAGATCGAAAAAATCTGCTCCGCGTAAGACGATGCCGCGCAGGATTTCAATAAAGTATGTGACTGGGATGGCAAACGATGCCAAATAAATTGGCAGCGGCATTTCTGCGCGAGGAAACATAAAGCCGGACAACAATACTGAAGGTAGCATAATCAGAAAGGCGAATTGCAATGCTTCGAGCTGCGTCTTGGCGATGGTCGACACCAACAATCCTAGCCCCAATGAGCACACCATAAAGAGCATGGTTAAAGACAAGAGCAATGGCAGGCTGCCGTTGATAGGTACTCCAAACACAAAGACCATGGCTGATAACACAATGAGCGTGGCGATGAACCCCAACACTGCATACGGTACCAGCTTACCTAGTAGCAGGCCGCCGCGGCTGACAGGCGTGACAAAGAGCTGCTCCAGCGTCCCCAATTCACGCTCTCGGACGATGGCAAAGGACGTCAGAAAGACCGTCACCAATTGCAAAATAATCCCCACCAGACCTGGGACGAAAAAATGTGAGCTCTCTAAATTAGGATTGTAGAGCAGACGAGGGCGGATTTCGATCGGCAACACAGCCTTGCCAAGCTCGTCACGAGCGGGAACAGTAGGCAGCGTTTCAGCCTTGCGCCGCGCTATGCCTATCGATAGGTTTAAGCCCAATAGCTGGGCTGTGTTCACTGCAGTAGTGGCGACTTGGGAATCGCTGCCGTCCACTAACATCTGTACCAAAACCTGCTCGCCTTGTACCAAGCGCTCGCTATAGTCGGGCGGAATTCGCAATCCGACTTTAGCCCTCCCCGAAGTGAGCGAGCGATGAAATGCCTGCTCGTCCCACACGCGTTCGATCATGCGAAATCGCCGCGTATTGCGAAACGAGTCGATCAATTCACGTCCCGCTTGTCGACCATCTTGGTCATAAACGACTGTTGGTATGTGTTCGATTTGCGTATCAAGCGCAAAACCGAAGATAATGGTTTGAATCAAGGGAACGACAAGCAAGAAAAAGAGTGTCGAGGGCTGGCGTCTGACGTGTGCAAATTCCTTGGTCAAGACGGCCATGAATCCGCGAAACGCATGCTGCCGATGCCCAGCAGCGGAAGCGGCGGAATCCGCCAAATGGTTAGTTTGGGATTTGTGGGGCGTGTCCTCAAGCACAGGAGTGGTCGCCCGGGTGGACGCAACCGTCGGCAGACCTGAACCCTCATCTTCCAATGGCGCCGGCGCAGCAGACTGACTTTCGCGTGAAGAGCGCTCCGCCGACCTTGTCAGCGTCACAAATACATCTTCCAAGGATGGCAGTACCGTTCGCAATTGCACTTGGTCTGCTTGCAATTCCAAATGCTCGAGTAGCCGCTGGTCCGATAGGTCGTGAGCCAATAGCACGTGAATTGTCTCGCCGAAGAGTGTCGCATCGAGCACTCCATCGAGCGCACGCAGTTTGGCTAGCCGGGCCGTCGGCTGACTTACACGCATTTCGTACCGCCGCGCACCATCCGGAGTCACTTCAGGCAAGAGTTTTAAGTCTTCCGGTTTACCTTGCACCAGTAGTCGCGACATGTAGATGTAACCCACGTCGGTACAACGCTCCGCTTCGTCCATGTAGTGCGTGGTGACGAACAGCGTTACTCCTTGACCCGAGAGCTCGAATAGTAAATCCCAAAGCTGACGTCGAGCGACCGGATCGATGCCGGCCGTGGGTTCGTCCAAGAACAATAAATCGGGTTCATGAATTAGTGCGCAGGCGAGCGCCAGCCTCTGCTTCCAGCCACCTGACAAAGTGTGCGCGAACTGTTCCACGCGATCCCCTAGCCCTGTAAGTTCAATGACGTCACGAGCTCGCTGTTCAAGTCGAGTTGGGGATAAACCGTAGATGCGTCCGTAGAAATCAATGTTCTCGCGGGCGGTGAGATCACCATAGAGACTGAAGCTCTGCGACATATAACCCACGCGCGGCTTGATCAATTCTGAATCGCGGCGAACATCGTGTCCCAGCACGCGTGCCTCGCCACCGCTGAGGGGAAGAATCCCTAGTAGCATGCGGATGATCGTCGATTTCCCACTTCCGTTGGGGCCAAGTAGCCCAAAAATAGCGGCGCGCTCGATGTCAAAATTGACATCCTGTACGGCGATCAGTTTACCAAAGCTACGTGACAGACCGCGGACCGAGATAACGGGACGGCCGGCCGGATCATTCATCGGTGGTATCCCTGTGAATACATACGATACCCGTCGCAGCATTGGGGGAGTGAGCATCGCCTGTGGCTGAATCTAACCATAGGTCAGCCGACATGCCTGGGCGCAATCGCTCGAGCCCTTCTGTGATAAGCACTTTGATACGAAAGACCTGTTTGGACCGCTCTTCGAGAGTTTGCACGTTACTTGGCGTAAATTCCGCTCGACGGGCAATAAAACTCAGGCGACCGGCGAAACGCTCTTGCGGAAAACTGTCAACGCTGAGCCACAACGCTTGGCCAACTCGCAGATCAAGCTCATTTTCCGGCACATAGGCTCGAACCCACAAACTTGCACTATCAATCAGCGACAGCACGGGAGCGCCGGCACCTACCAGGTCTCCCGGTTGCAGATCAACTGCTTCGACAACGCTAGCCACAGGACTGCGAATGACCAATTCCTGCAGTCGTTGTCGAATGGCTTCCACGCGCGCCGACGCCGCATCGCGGGTCGCGGCAGCCTGAGCAATTGCTTCCGGTCGATAGCCCTGCGTGAGCAAGTCCCACGCGGCCTTGGCTTCCGCCAGTCGCGCGCGGGCTTCGCTCAGCTCTTCGGGACGCGTACCAGCGTGTAACAATTGCAATTCATTATTGCGGACGACCACTGACGACTGCGCCGACTTTTGTTGTTCCTCGGCTGTTTCGAACTCTTGGCGCGAAATGGCGTTGTCACGCAGCAACTGCCGCGAGCGGTCTAAATTGCGAGTGGCCAGAGCCAATTCCACCTCAGCCGCATCCGCTCTGCCTCGGGCGGCATTGATCTCCTCCTGACGCGGCCCGTTGATAAGTGCTTCCAACCGCGCGGCAAACTGCTGATGGCGGGCTTCGGCTTGTTGCACTTCTTGAACTTGATAACCCGCGGTCAATCGGTCTAGCTCTGCCTGGCTGGCCGCCATTGTGCTGACCGCCTCCAATTCCAATTGGCGCAGATCGTACGGTTCCAATCGCACCAACTCTTGGCCCTGCGTAACCGACGCCCCTTCGTCAACCAGCACTTCAGCCACGCGCCCGCCAACTCGTGAGCCGACTCGGATTTCGTCTGCTTCGATAAATCCCGAGACTTTGCGTGGTTCTGTAACGAGTTGACTATAGGTCAACAAACCGATCAGAGCGACAGCAACAAATATTAGAGGTAAAACACGTTTCAGAATCAAAGCAAGGTCTCTTTGCTCTAACGGAACGAGAGTTATTGACAGACTTCACTGTATACACAACTGTTATGCGTGGCAATCGCCGGCAACAACACAGTGAAGGCGTAGCGGAATTCGCCAAGAATTTTGGCCTAAACAGTTTTCCCTTTAGAAGTCGAAATCCTGACACTTCTCGCTGATCGCCAGCATCTTCCAGGTTCCGATTTGGGAATCAGGTGCGATTGCATTGACTTCGTCGCATTCGTGTCAGACAACTTTTTTGTTTTGCGCTAGGGCGTTCTACCTCTAGAAATCCAACACGTCAAACATTTTGAACATGGGCATGTACATGGCTAGCACGATCCAGCCGATGCAGGTCGCTAGGCCCACCGTCAGCAACGGCTCGATCAATCCCATCGCTCCGTTGGTGCGACGCAGCAATTGATTTTGCATAAAATCACAGCAGCCTTCGCAGGCCTTGGTGATATTCCCTGAATGCTCTCCGACCATGATCAGCTGTCGCACCGAACTGGGGATCAGGTGCTCAAGCTTATTCATGGCCGCACTGAGTTTCGTTCCATGCACGAGCATTGCCGACATGTGTTCTAGTTGACGGCGAACATGTCGGTTGGAGACAGTGCTGCAAGCTTGACTGATCGCATCAATGGGAACGAAACCCGCCGCACTCAAGGCTTGCACGCTGCGCAGGAACTGCAAGATGGCAATGTCGACCACAAAAGCCCCAATGAACGGAACGTGGGTTACTACTTTGTCAAAGATTAGCCTCGCCGAGGAACTGGAGCGGACTCGCCACCAGATGATGACTGCGGCTACCAGCGGAATGAATGGCAAGTAAAAATGTTTTGCTAGGGTACGGCTCGCCCCGGTTACGACACTCGTGACCCACGGCAACGACACTTGCGATTCGTCATAAATGGATTCGAACTGAGGGACGACGACAGCCAGCATAAAAATCATCAGTCCACTACCAGCTGTCATGACCAGTGCGGGATAGGAGAGTTTTTGAACTAGGCTATTGCGAAGCTTGACCCAACTTTCTAACTGATCAACTACGCGGCGGAGAGTGTCGCTCAAGTTGCCTGACATTTCACCCAACTTAACTTGCTGAACGACGTTCGTGGGAAAGGCATTGGGGAAAATGGCGATCGCAGCATGCAGGCTGCTGCCTTCGACCAAGCGACCGTGGAGACGCTTGAGGAGCTTGCGATGCTTCTTCAACGACGGATCACTGGACAGTGCCCCAAGCACTTTCTGCAATGGCATGCCATTGTCGATTAACGTACACAGCATATTGAAGACGCTGGCCAGATCGCGACTCGACATCCGCACCTTCTCCGGTTTGGAGCGGTCGACGGTCAATTCGCGCAAGACGGTTTGCCAGAAACCTTTTGGGGCAGCGACTGATTTGATACTTGACATCGTTTTGTGAGCCTAACTCATCGTCTTGAAATAAACTTCTTCGAGCGTAGTAGCGCCGATGCTGGCTTGATACAATCCAGCTTGCAACAATTCGGTCATTCCCTCTTCCACCGCCAGTTCGCGAATTTTAGAAACCGGCTGTCCGCGTTCGATAGCTGCCATGACTTGGCCATTGACACTCATGATTTCAAAGATCGGCAATCGACCAGAGTAACCCGTATTCAGACATTTATTGCAACCTACGGCACGGTAATAGGTGGTGTTGGCAAGAATCTGTGGGCTAATGCGTAGTCGGCTGGTCAACTCTGAGTTCGGATGGCAAGGTTGCTTGCAGTGCGTGCAGAGTTTGCGTAGTAGCCGCTGGGCGATACTCCCCAGCATTGCTCCGGCCAGTTTGAAATGGTCGATCCCTAGGTCGTTCAGACGGGTGATGGCGCTGGGGGCGTCGTTTGTGTGTAACGTGCTGATGAGCAAGTGACCGGTCAACGCGGCTTGTACAGCCACCGTAGCGGTCTCTTGATCTCGGATTTCACCAACCATGATCACATCAGGATCCTGCCGCATGATATATTTCAAGGCGTTGGCGAACCCCAGACCAAATTCGTTGTTGTTTTGAATCTGATTGATTCCCGGCAGGCGGTATTCGACCGGGTCCTCGACGGTAACAATATTGCGCTGAATCGCGTTGAGTAGACTGAGTACCGCGTAGAGTGTGGTCGTTTTCCCAGAACCGGTTGGACCTGTAACGATGAACATGCCATGCGGACGATCAATGATTTTCTGCAGCCGTTGCATGTCATGGTCAAGTATGCCCAGCTGTTCTAGCGAAAATGTCTTGGAGCCTTCGTCCAACAGTCGCAACACGAGCTTTTCGCCACCCACCGTGGGAATACTGCTCACACGGAAGTTGATCCTTTTATCATTTGCCGACAGGGTTATGTGACCATCCTGCGCGCGGCGGGTTTCGGTCGTATTCATTTCCGCCATTACCTTAATACGCGCCACCACGGCAGATTCGATATGCGCGGGGATCGTCATGATCTGTTGCAGTTCGCCGTCAACACGATAGCGCACGCGCATTTCTGGCTGATGCGGTTCCAAGTGAATATCGCTAGCACCAGCGTCGTGTGAGCCTTCCAAAATACCATGTACCAGGCGGACCACCGGTGCCTCTTCATCTTCGACCAAGTCGGCGTTGATGATTCCATCGATCAAATCCAGCTTGGATAACTCTTCGAGTTTCATGTCGACAATAGTCTGCCGCGCAATACTACGTCCGTCGTAGCCTCGGTCGATGGCTTGCATCAACTCTGCCTCTTGGGCAATCACGGGCTCAACCGAATAGCCGGTCATCAGCTCGACTTCAGCAATGGTCTCGATATCATCGGGTGCGAGCATGGCCAGTCGCAACGAACGGCGGTTAATGCTGATTGGTAGAATCTTGCGAGCCCTAGCCAGCTTTTCCGGGAGCAATCGAATTATCTGTGGGTTGATTGCGCTGACATCGATTTCTTCGTAGGGGACTTCAAATTGCCGTGACAGCGCTTGGCCAAGCTGCGGACGCGTGATGTCACCGCGCTGAATGAGCCAATCTCCGAGCATGATATTGCGTGGCTTCTCGCGCATACTAAGCGACAACTGCTCGTCGCTTAAAATACCTTCATCGATAAGGATATCACCAAGTCTCGCAATCATGATTATCTTCTCTATCGGGCACAGTGTTTGAGCATCAACAATTTCTCGGTCTTCGATTGCAGCGTAGCTGGATCGAAGGGAGTGATTAGGTAGTCGTTGGCCCCAGCCTTGTAGGCCTGTTCCACCAGACTTAGGTCGGTATCGATCGAAATAGCAAGAATCGGCAATTCCTCGGCAGAGTGCAGGTGCCGCACCTTTTGAATGGCTTCCCAACCCTGCATAACCGCTTGATGCGTATCGACGACCAGCAGGTCAATCTGCGCATCACCAATCTTGGCCATCATGTCGGCGACGGTGTTCCACAGGACCACTTCGTGCCCCAGCAACTCGAGCCGAAACGACACCAAGTCGCACAGCAATTCATCTTGTTCAACAATCGCTATTTTCATCTTGTCCTACCTGGCGAACCAATCCGCAAGCCTGCGTTTGATTAGATAAACTATGTTTCTTGCGTATCTTGGCCCCAGCCGTCGCGGATCGGAGAGGGCCCGGTACAGCCATTCGCAACCACAACGTTGCCAGCACTGCGGCGCGCGGTGCGCCGTTCCGGCCAGAAAGTCGAAAGAGGCACCGAGCTGAATACTCAAAGGGACCTTCAGCTCATGCAGATTGTCATTGATCCAAAATTCTCCTTTGGGTTGTCCAAAGGCGACGAATAGGATGTCGGTATGAGCGTCGCGAATCATCGTCAGCATGTCTGCGTGTTCCACGGCCGTGAGTTGACGAAACGGAGGCGAATAGCAGCCCGCGACCTGTAACCTTGGAAAGCGACGACACAACTCACCGGCAGCGGTTTGAGCCACGCCGGGAGGAGCACCCAAAAAAAACACCCGATATCCACGCTCGGCTGCCATTCGCGATAGTTCGACGATCATGTCGGATCCTGCCACTCGGCAGGGGAGTGGAGTCGCGGTGGAACGACTTCGGCTCACGATTGGTTGGCCGTCGGCGATAACGGCGATGCTCCCCGCGTTGATTTGGGCCAGTCGCGGATGTTGCTCGGTGAGCATCAAATAGTTCAAATTGGCGGTGACAAAATATTCCGGCTGGCGGCGCTGAATCACCGCATCGGCCAAGGCCAACGTTTGTGACATATCGAGTCGCGCAAATTCGGTCCCCCACACTGGGCATTTGTCGACGTGGAGCGGTTGTGGCTGATGCGTCCCTCTGGGCGGCGCGACAACAAAGGCCGAACTGCTGTAGGAATGCTCAGTGCTTATGGGTTGCAAATTGGGTAGCATCGTGGTTCTCTAATCGTCGCTCGACTCACCGAGTCGAGACCTACTGCGGGCAGTTAACAATTTGGTTTGCAAATGGACGGGATTCTGTGGACGCGTTCATAACGATGTAGAACTAACAGTGACTGCTTCCCCGACTCGGAGTGTCGGGCGGCTATGCTTTGCCGACTCGGAGCGTTGGGAGAATATATTCTCTCCAACTGCGAAAACACTCAGGAAAATCTTCCGAGAGTCGTTCACGTAAACCTACATCACGGCTAAACTCTGGCAGTAAGTTTTGTGTGCGCAAGCGCAAACGAATGGGCCGTCCATGCAGGTAATATCAGTTGCAACGACAATCGCAGTTAAATAGCGGCGTAGTGATCGTAGTCGAGGGACTGGGCACTGGCCTGGTGGGAGCCTACGGTTCGAGCACCGCTATCACGCCAGCTATCGACAGCTTGGCAGCCAACGGAATCCTCCTTGATCAGTGTTTCGTTGATTCACAAGACCTCAAGCAACAACTAGCCAGCTTGTGGACTGCGCGGCATGCGATGCAATCTGCTGATCGGAGTTGGAGTCTCTGGCAAGCCGTGTTGGCTCGCGAAAATGATGGCTGGGGTGCACGATTGTTGACCGACTGTGAGCAAGTTGCCCAAGCGGCCGACGAATACGGTTGCCCGTCAGTGACGCTCGTCGAACCCACTCTATTGGCAACTCCCGCCAACGATTCATCACAATGCGCTGTGATGGCAGTGTTCGCTGCGGCCGTTGAGGAACTGGCCGTTGGCGATCCAGGGCTGATCTGGATTCATAGCCGAGGATTGCGATTGCCGTGGGACGCGCCGCTGGAAATGCGCGCGAAGTTCGTCGACCCTGAAGACCCGTTGCCACCCAGCGAAGTTGGTCCACCAACACTGGATGTCGGCCCTCAGACCGATCCTGATTGGCTGGTCGGTTGGGGACAGGTCGCTGCGGCACAATGCGCCGTGATAGACGAAGCGTTGGAGGCCCTATTCCAAACAGTGGCCGCTCGCAGGGATGCCGCACAATGGTCGTGGCTACTCACGACATTGGGTGGTGTGCCTCTAGGTGAGCATGGCCGAATCGGGAGCGGACGCCCGCAGTTGTTCGGTGAGGAACTGCATACTGCAACGATTATTGCACCCGCGCCACAATTGCCGATTGGCTTGCGACGCCCGGAGCTGTTTCAATTGCCCGACGTGGCCGCTAGTGTGGCGGAACTGCTGTCAATCGACGTACCTGCAGGTCATTGGGGCCGCAGTGCACTTCAATATGGTGTGGCCGAATCACCCCAAAGGTGGCCGAATGAATTGTCCCTGGCCATGATTGCGGGCGAGCAGCAGACATGGTTGCGCTCGCCAGCTTGGAGCGCATTGCTGCCTGTCGTAACGAACAAGAACGAAGCCAGCTCGAGCGATTTTCTGAAAACCGAACCTGAGAAATCCCAACAGGACAAATTGTTTGTCAAACCCGAGGATCGGTGGGAGGTGAGTGAAATTGCCGATCGACGTCGCAACATTGTAGAACGACATCGTGAGTTGGCAGAGCTATTTCAGCAGGCTGCGCGGCACGACGATCGAAGCCAACTTCCTGTTCTGGAAGACGATTTGATCAATTTACTGAGGTAATGTTTGTTGTCCCGCTGCCTGAAGGCTGTAGCACTTCATTCGGTCAACCTTACCCTAGGCGAGCGGCAAACGGGCACTATGATTTAAGATCCATGGATGCCGCCAAGACACTTCGAATATCAACCTACTGCCTGTGGGGTGCGCTGCTGTGCCTGCCAATTGTTGGCTATTGGGCTTCACGCGTAACATTTGGAACAGTCTTCGTGCAGGCTTGGTTGCCGGGCGATGATTTGGCACGCGCGACCTATCGCCACTTCTTAGAACAGTTTGGCGACGACCAGATTCTTTTTCTCTCCTGGCCTGGCTGTACGCTCGATGATCCGCGACTGGATCGACTGACAGATCGATTGAAGCAGGCCAAATCTGACAAACCCGAGTTGGGGATTGTCGATGTTCAGAATTCGCGGGGAATGTTAGACCAACTGACTGATGGTCCCAGCCATGTTTCTTTTGAGACCGCCCGTCAACGATTGGAGGGAATCGCCATTGGTGCCGACGGGAGTTGCTTCATCGCCATGCAAGTAGCTGACGCAAGCAACTCGGAGCGATCGCATTTGATCTCGCAACTCAAATCCATGGCCTACGAGCAGATTGGCGTCCCGCAGACCGAGTTGGTTTTAGCTGGGGAACCATTTCAAGTGCATGTGATCGATCGAGCGAGCCGCGAAACGATGCAGTATTTTGTCGCGCCTTCCTCTGCAATCGCTTTGCTCCTGGCATGGCTATGCCTGGGACGCTTGCGACTCACGTTGTTGGTGTTCATGCTAGCCGGTATTGGACAAGTGATCGGACTGGCGCTAATTGCCGTCTTCTTGGGAGAAATGAGTGCGGTTATGGTCGTGTTGCCCACTCTAATATTCATGTTGACTTTGTCAGCAGCAATTCACCTAACCAACTACTATCGAGATTGTGGAGGGGAACAAAACGAATATGCTGGAGCAGAAGCGCTGGCCCTTGGTTTTCGACCTTGCGCATTAGCAACACTGACCACGGTCTTTGGTTTTGGCTCGCTGGTAGTGAGTCAGTTGCAACCGGTGTGGCAATTTGGTTCGCTAGCTAGCCTCGGATTGTTGGTCACAACTACTTTCCTGTTGAGCGTTTTTCCCGCCGCCCTGTCGCTAGGCAGGTTCGCTCGTGCCACTGACCAATATGCGGCTGTTCCCCGTCACCCATCGCGCTTTACTGCATGGCTTACTCGGTTTACATCCGACTACGCCAATCTCATCACCGCCATTGGTTTGTCTGCCCTATCGCTCACAAGTTTGGGCTTAATTCGTTTGCAGACATCTACGGAGTTTGAAGACATGTTCCCTGCTTCCAGCCCAGCGGTTACCAGCCTGCGTTGGATGCAAGAACACTTGGGACCGATTAACTCGCTGGAGTTCATCATCTCATTTCCTAAAAGCTCCGACTCTTCTAAGACTTCGATTGATGACGACATTTTGGATCGTGTGCGAGCCGTTGCGAGAGCGCATCAGGCGCTCGAAGATTCGGAGCATACCAACGCGATTTTGAGCGCCATGACTTTCCTACCACCCATCCCCGATGGCCCTGGCACGCGGAGCACAATTCGCCGTGCGGTGTTGCGCCGCACGATTGGAGCGCACCTCGACGATCTTCAAACACATCATCTAATGTCGGATTCACCTGAAGCTCAGCAGTGGCGACTATCAGCACGGATCCGCGATCTGACGGGAGACAACTTTGGTGAGATCCAAGCTGAATTGCGGCACAGGGTCGAGACAAGTCTAAATACAGAAAACTCGCCAGCGCATTTCGAAGTGCTGGCCCTCGCCCCACATCCGACGGACGCAACTCCGAAACGCCCCACGTTGTCGATCACCGGCCTACGAGTCGTCATTGAGAAGGCGCACTTCGCCCTGCTTTCCGATTTGGGTGGCAGCTTTGTCGCTGCTTTTCTCTTGATTGCTCCAGTAATGATGATCATTGTTCGAAGCATTCGAGGTGGGCTGCTACTGATGATTCCCAACGTTTTGCCGGTGGCATTGGTGTTTGGGGCGATGGGCTGGCTGCAAATCAAACTGGACGTGGCCAGCATCTTAACCGCCAGCGTAGCATTGGGGATCGCCGTAGATGACACATTGCACTTTGTTGCATGGTTCATGCGATACCGACGACAGGGGAGCCAAGCTTCCGAGGCGGTACAGGCCGCCATTGCCAATTGCGCTCGCCCGATGTTACACACTTCGATCATCTGCACTGGGTCGATGCTCCCCTTTTTCTTCTCCGATTTTTTGCCGACCAGCAAGTTTGCATTGCTGATGATACTCATCCTGAGTGGAGCCATCATCGGCGACTTAGTTTTGCTTCCCGCCATGCTGCAAAGCTCTATCGGCAAGTGGTTGGGGCGCGCTGACAAGTAGGTTAGGGGCTTGTTGATTTAGTGCTGAATCTACGATTCTTCGTTTAACCTGCAGCCGTAGGCGAGGATCAACGGGCCGAACCTCGCCTTCGGCTGCGGGTTAAACGAATAAATCAACAATCTCTCACGCGTCTGAGGCTCACTAGATCAACAAGCCCTTGGCGAATTCCGCTATCGGGTGACCGTGGCGGTATCTAGGTAGATTCGGTCGAAAGCGAGCCCAAAAACTAAACCAAAATAAGATGTTAAACTGTTGGTGGCGAACAGTTCATACGGAGCCGAGTTTCCACACCCAACAAAAGTACAAGCACGATGTCTACTTGCTCACGCACAAAATACATAACAGCCAATCACGATAGGTGTCTGACACTCTCGAAAGCGACACGATTTATAAAGGTTTTGTTTGGTCGCTCAAGTGTCAGACACCTTTTGTGTTTGGCGTTCAGTTTTGTGTTGGTTGCCTGCCTGGCTTGGTCGTCCTCGGCTGCAGAGCGTCCCAACATCGTTTGGATTTCATGTGAGGACATTAGTCCGCATTTAGGTTGTTACGGTGACCCTCACGCGATCACACCCAATCTTGACCAACTGGCCAACGCAGGCGTGCGATTTTCCCATGCCTACACAGCCGCCGGCGTGTGTGCTCCTTGTCGATCAACGATCATCACAGGCATGTATCAGAATTCGATCGGCACACATCACATGCGTTCGGAAGCCAAACTGCCCAGTTGGCTCAAGCCCTTTCCAATCGCACTTCGCGAGGCGGGTTACTATTGCACAAACAATAGCAAGACGGACTATCAATTCCGCAATCCTTCCCCTGACGAGATTTGGGATGAAAGTAGCAGCCGCGCACATTGGAAGAGTGCCGCGAAAGACCAACCCTTTTTCGCTGTTTTCAATTTTACTGGATGTCATGAAAGTGGAATTGCCAGTACGAGCAAGTATCGCGAAGTAACTCAAGCATTGACTGCTGAGCAACGACAAAGTCCCAGCCAGCTAACAACCTTTCCACCGTACATCCCTGATACGCCGGCTGCTCGCGAGGATTGGAAGCGGAACTACGAGCTAATCACGGCCATGGATGCCTGGGCGGGAGAGTTGATCGAGGAGCTCAAACAGGCGGGCAAATACGAAGAGACGATCATCTTCTTTTGGTCTGATCACGGAGTGGGATTGCCACGCGCTAAGCGATGGCTCTATGAATCGGGGACTCACATCCCTCTCATCATACGCATTCCAGATAAATTTCGCGTCGCTGGCCAAGGCACACCCGGGAGTGTCGATGGAGAGTTAGTTAGTTCTGTGGACTTTGGTCCAACGGTACTGAACCTAGCCGGTCTGCCGATGCCAGCCGCGACACAGGGACGGGCCTTTCTGGGCGATCAACTCACACCGCCGCGCAAGTATATTTATGGCTCGCGAGATCGTATGGACGAACGCTACGACATCATTCGCGCTGTTCGGGATGAACGCTACCGTTACATCCGTAACTTCGAACCGCTGAAACCATATTACCAGTACATGAACACTCCCGAACAAGGGGCGACTATGCGCGAGATTCGGGCCGCCGAAGAGACGGGGAGTTTACCTGAACTAGCGCGACAATTCTCCACTGGCCAAAAGCCTAATGAAGAACTTTACGATGTAGAAATGGATCCTCATGAAGTGCACAATTTGGCTAGTGACCCACAACATCAACAACGCCTGATGGCCATGCGTGAGGAATGTTTGCGTTGGCAAAAGGAGATCCGCGACGTTGGCTTGGTCCCGGAAGCCGAGATTGAAATCCGCGAAACGACCATCGATTCGCGCTACGACATCTTGCGTCAAGCTGGTGGCGAGGCCATGGTGGGACGGCTGGTGGACGCGGCCTCGCGAGCTTCGCAGGGGGCGAGTGTCACGGACAGACTATTGGAAGACTTGCACGATTCCGATGCGGCCATTCGAACCTGGGGAGCCACAGGCATAGGAAACGCCGCCCGGGAAATGTCAGGTAGTTTGGCGAGTTCCGTGCTGCCAGCATTAAGTACGGCTTTGCAGGATTCGGCGCCCAACGTGCGCATTGCTGCCGCGCGAGCCCTCTGTTTACTAGGGAAGCTGGACCGGGGCTTGCCAGTGCTGCAGCAAGAGTTGAAGAGCCAACATCAATGGGGGCGTCTAGCGGCTGCCATCGTGCTCGATGAACTCGACGAAGCGGCACGTCCCGCGCTGGACGACCTGCAAGCCGCGCTGAGCGATCAACCCAATAAGTACATTGTCCGCGTTGCCAATAAAGCTGTTAACGACTTACTGGGGACCAAACACGAAGTGCCATAGTTAGTTTCGCGGCGGAATTCGTTGAAAGCTTCGGCCGTAGCTTGAGCCGTAAATGTGCGACCGATCTCGCAGGTCACGACTCGGAGAGTCGTGCGACGATCTGGCTACGACGCGGAGAGTGGTGCGACGAGCTGGCTACGACTCACTTAGGTGCGATCCACCGTTTCTTCCTTGACAAACTCAAATTCGCGGTGATGACTGGAGACGTAGTAGACCACGCCGATACCTGTGATGACAATTGTGATCAGGCGATAAACAGTAGCTACCAACATACCGGAGAATTTCTCCGGTAGTGTCTTCAACTGTTGAAACAGTCCAGCCAACGCCCCCTCCTGCACACCAATGCCACCAGGAGCCAGGGGCAATGTACCGGCGGCCATGCCTGGCGGAACGACCATCAGGTGCTCTGTGAGCGACGGGTGGTCGGGATAGACTCCGGCGGAGATGAGGTAAATGGTCAGAGCTAGTAGCGAGTGAACCAATACAGCCATTAGAATGAGTAACGGCAAAATCAGTGGTCGTCCGCGAAGTTCACGCACTGCCCGTGCCATCCGCGCCAATGTCTCCCCGGCTACGGGCAGGCGGCTTCCCCAATCGATTAAACTATCGAACCAACGTCCCGCGAAAACCGCGGCAGCGAGCCCTAGCAAGGCCAAACCAGTAACGAACGCTGCGCCGCGGCGAATCCCTACCATCAACGGGGACAACGCCCCATCGTCGAAGATCACTAAACTAGTACAGGCCAACAGCACCAGCCCCAACAATCCGATGGCACGATCCAGCAAGACACTGGCCACTGCCTCGGGGCGTTTCTCAGGCTTGTCACGCGCCACTAAAATGGCTTTGAAGACGTCCCCACCGACACTTCCAAACGACACGAAGTTGAGCAAATAGCCGAGAAAACCCAGCCGCAATGCTTCGCGGACCGTAAACGGAATACCAAACGCGAGAACTAAGAAACGCCAACGCATGAAGCTGATGATGATTGCCAGTAGTGCCACACTTTGCGCAGCCACTAGCAATTCCCAGCGTTTATGTTGGCTGGCAAAGGCGCGATAATCTTCGGCAGGAACGTTCCACAACAGGAAACCAAATAAGAGTGTAGGAAAGCCAAGCTTCAGAATCGTGATCGCTATTTTTTTCAATGGCATCGATTCCATGCGGCCGAGAGCGTTGGTAGCGGAACTACTTATCAAAAATCTTCTTCAGCGCATGAATCGTCGTTTGACGTCCAGCTCGACCGATGGACCGCGTGAGTGGAATCTCCTTCGGACAAACGGCCACGCAATTTTGCGCATTGCCGCAAGCTTGGATGCCACCCGGTTCGGTTAGTGCATCGAGTCGCTCGTCTTTGATATTTTTTCCGGTAGGATTCATGTTGAACAATATGGCTTGGCTAATTGCGGCGGCCCCCACAAATCCCTGACCATAGGCTGCCTGCTTGCGTTCTTCGAACTGCTCATCCGTTTCGCCGGGCCGGCGATGCAATTCGATTTTCAAATATTGAGGACAGGCTTCAAGGCAGCAACCGCAGCTCATGCATTCGCTCAGCGGGTAGCTCTCTTCCTGCTCAACGCGTGTCTGCCGCGGTCCTGGACCCATGTCAAAGTAGCTGTCGACAGGTACCCAAGCCTTGACCCGTTTGAGCGCGTTAAACATCCGCGAGCGATCGATCATGAGATCGCGTATCACAGGAAACTTAGTCATCGGACGCAATTCGATTTCGTTGCCGTTTTCTTCCAGCAAGCGATCAACTAGGGCTGAGCAGCTTTGCCGAACTCGACCGTTGATTACCATCGTGCACGAACCGCAGACCTCTTCCAAACAACCGCAGTCCCAGGCCACGGGCGAAATCTTTTCACCTTCCACGGTGGTGGCCTGCGTGGCAATCTTTTGTAGCACGCTAATCACATTCATGTTTTCTTCGTATTCGACCTGATGTCGCTCCCAATACGAAGGTTGTCCCGGGCCGTCCTGCCTTAAAACGCGGACATTGATCTTCTGCGGATGACGGGCCGAGTCGCTAGCTGTAGTGGGATCCGAGGGTTGCATGACTTACTATCCGAGCATGGAAACTGAAGAAACTATTGTTGCGAAAATCGCCAAGACTTTCGATTGTGCGGTAGCGGAAGTCGCCAAGACTTTCGGGATTTGGTTGGTCGGTCACGACTCGGAGAGTCGTGCGACGAAGTTGACATGTTACGAGGCCTTTGACTTGTTCTGTTTGGCGGCCACGCGGTTTCTCCAAACCTCTTCAATGTCTTCGGCGCCAACCAGGCCATACAATCGGGGGCGAGGTGCAATGCTGCCCGTGTCGACATCTTCGTAACTGATTTCGGGATCATCTCCCTGCAGCGTGGCAATCGATGACTTGAGGAATTTGGCATTGTTGGCTTCAAAGCGGTCGCACCACTGTTCGGCCTCCCGGCGCCGAGCGACTGGTTCTTCCTCTTTTAAACTGGGCATGGCAAAGTCGGGCTTAAAGTGAGCGCCGCGGCATTCGTCGCGCAAACGTGCTCCCTTAACAATCGACTTGGCAATTGGAAACATGTCTTGCAAGGCCTTGGTGAAGATCACATTTTGATTCGTCCAGCTTCCGGTATCGCTTAACGAGCAACGCTTGGAACGTTGATGCAGGTCGTCGATTTTCTGGTAGGCTTCGTCGAGTTGCTGATTGTTTCGGACGACGGTAGCTGAGCGAGTCAACACGTCACCGAGTTCCTGATGGATCATGTAGGGATTCTCACCACCATTGCCACTGAGCAATTTGGAGTGGCGGGCTTCGTGTTTGGCGACAGCACCTTGATAGAACGACGCAGGTAAATCGCTGGCCGCCGCTTTGTGCCCCTTCATGTAGGTTTCGATGCAGGGACCAACAAACAGTCCACTAAAGATACAGCTCAGCAGTGAATTGGCTCCGAGCCGATTAGCGCCATGATATTGATAATCGCATTCTCCAATGGCATACAATCCTGGGACGTTGGTCATTTGATTGGCGGGATTGGCAGGAGTTAGCCCTCCTTCGGCGTTCTTCGCGTAGCCTGCCCATAGGCCGCCCATCGAATAATGCACGGCAGGGAAAATCTTCATGGGTACTTCGCGTGGATCAACTCCTTGGAATTTCTCGTAGATCTCAAGAATGCCACCCAGTTTCCGATCGAGCTCACTACGTTCGATATGAGTTAGATCGAGATAGACGCACATTCTCCCCTGTTCGACACTCAGCCCTTCATTGACGCAGATATTGAAAATCTCACGTGTGGCAATATCGCGTGGAACCAAGTTGCCGTACTTGGGGTAGCGTTCTTCCAGGAAGTAATAGCGGTCGGCTTCGGGGATCGATTTGGCTGGTCGCGAATCATGAGCCTTGCGTGGGACCCATACTCGTCCCCCTTCACCGCGAGCCGATTCGCTCATCAACCGCAATTTATCCGCTCCTGGGATGGCGGTCGGATGCACTTGTATGAATTCGGCATTGCCGTACTTAGCGCCCACTTGCATGCAGCGGCTGGCCGCGCTGCCGTTGCAAAAGACCGACATGGTCGACCGACCATAGATGAGCCCGCAGCCACCCGAAGCGACAATCGTTGCATCGGCTGGGAAGGCGCGGATCTGCATCGACACCATATCTTGAGCAATGGCACCCTTGCAGTTGCCAGAATCGTCAACAATCGGACCGAGGAAATCCCAAAACTCAAACTTGCGAACCATCCCCTCCGACTCCCAACGCCGGACTTGTTCGTCCAAGGCATATAGCAGTTGCTGACCGGTGGTCGCGCCTGCAAAGGCGGTTCGTTTGTAAAGCGTTCCACCAAATCGCCGACGGTCTAGAAATCCTTCCGGCGTACGGTTAAAGGTCACACCCAACCGGTCCATAAGGTCGATGACCTTGGGAGCCCAAAACGACATCTCCTTGACAGGCGGCTGATGCTGCAGGAAATCGCCCCCGTAAACGGTATCATCGAAGTGCTTCCATTCCGAATCGCCGAGTTGGCGTGTCTGATCGTTGCAGCTATTGATCCCCCCCTGCGCGCAAACGCTGTGAGAGCGTTTGACCGGCGTCAGGCTAATCAAATCAACTGGAATCCCGAGTTCGCACAGTTTCATCGTGGCGGCCAGCCCGGCCAATCCACCACCCACTACTACAACACGTTGCGTTGTCATCGATTCGAAGCTTCCAACTTTTTAAGTACTAAATAAGTTCTGGTACGTAATTGCTGTTCAACAGGTATCTTTTATCGGCCGAATTCCGCGACACCGTTCGTCGCACGACTCTCCGAGTCGTGACTCTACAAACTCTCCGAAAGTCTTACTCTCCGAAAGTCTTGGCAAATTCCGCGACGTCATTTCTCAGCCCACTATTCCGCCTGCTGCTCTTCCTTATTTACTTCCGCATCACTAACTTCGTTCTCCACCGTCGGCCCCACCCACCGCTTGTGCTCATTGGGCTCGATTTCGCGAGCGGTAACGCGCGCATCGTAAATTCCATCCTCGATCGCCCGGGCTTCGACTGGGTCAATTCGCATGGCCGCTACCAGGGCGGAGATTCCCACCATCAGCAACAGTGCTCCGCCAGCCGCGCAAACGTAGCTGGCGCGAAGTTGTGCGGCCGGGCTGATCCACACACCCCAGGTAATTCCCATGGTCCAAATACCGTTGGCTAGGTGGAACACGCTGGCAGCAACGCCAACCAGGTAAAAAACTGGCCACACATAGCCCGACAGCGCCTCAGCCAACGTGCTGGCGGCGTTGTAGGGCCGGAACTGGGCCATTCCCAATGGTTCAGCTACGCGGCTCAGCCACCACTCCCCATGGAACCAGCCGTGAAGGTGAAAGACGTGGAAGAAAATGAAAAAGACTGCAATGACACCTGTTGCCCGCTGTAGGGTGTAGCGCCAGTTGCTGACGTAGCGGTAATTGTCATGATTCGACTTGCCAGTCCGTATGATCCACACACCTACTGCCGCATGGAACAGGATGGGTAGGAAAATGAAGGTCCACTCAACCAGCGGCAACGCCGATCCCAACGAGTGAATCTGGTTCACGTTGGTCTGGAAGCTGGCCGGACCATTCATTAATGAAGAGTTAACCAGCAAATGGACCGTCATGTAGGCCCCCACCGGTATCAGTCCGCTAAGCGAATGCAAGCGGCGAATTAGAAATTCATGTCGCATGAAGAAAGTAGGGCTGGGTGCGCTCATGTAGGTACGTTGTTGAGTCTGAGGAAACCGATCCAAAACCAAGCAAGTCCACAATATATCGCAATTCCCACGCCTCGGGCAGACGACTTATCCAAAGTCAACCTCGACGGAGGCAGTTACAATATATGGCGGCCTGTCACCTGCGACAGACTGTCACGTAGGCCAAGCTAATCTGCCTGCCTGCGTTGTTAACATTATTGGCGAACAGTCAACATCCAAATGAACGTTGGCAAACAAGCGTTGCATTTGCACTTAATTCTAGAGAGACGCAAAGATTCAACGACAGGCACCACGCAAACGCCGCTGGATATTCCGCCTCGGAGCCGTGCTTCTTGGATTGTCCCCTTTTCTGCTCCTTGAAATGGTGCTGTTGGGCTTGGGAATCCCGCATCTTCCGCCCCCGGTGGATCCCTATGTCGACTTGCACAACTTACGCCCGCTTTTCCAGCTGAATTCTTCTGCAGATCAAATGGAGATTAGTCCCGAACGGATGAACCTGTTTCGCCCCGCAAAATTCTCAGTCCACAAACCGGAGGGGACGTTTCGCGTATTTGCCCTCGGTGGCTCAACAACTCAAGGTGAACCGTACAGTACGGAAACCGCCTTTCCCGAGTGGCTCAAACTGAATCTACAAGCGGCTGCAGGAGACGCACGACCGGTTGAAGCCATCAATTGCGGTGGACTTTCGTATGCCAGTTATCGAGTGCTGGCAATTTTGCGCGAGGTGCTGCTTTACTCACCCGACTTGATCGTCATCTACACAGGGCACAACGAATATTTAGAACATCGCACGTACGCCGGCTATCGAGAGCCCTATGAGCGACAACGCTGGCTGAGTTGGTTGAGTCGTTTTCGCACAGTGCAATTGGCTCGGAAGCTCGCCGGTCATACGGCTCAACGATCGTCAGCAGCGCAGGGAGAGTTGGCGAAAACTGAGCTGAAGGGCGAAGTGGATGCGTTGTTGGATTACCAAGGAGGTTTGGCCGAATATCATCGCGGCGATGCTTGGTACGAGCCCATCTCAGCCCATTTTCGCTGGAACCTCGAGCAGATGGTGGCGGCTTGCCAACAAGCGAAAGTGCCGCTGCTGCTGGTTCGCCCCGTTTCGAACTTAGTCGATTGTCCGCCGATGAAATTCGAAATCGATCCCCACCTCTCTAGCCAAGCCCGCCAACTTTTCGAAAAGCACTGGGAGGCCGCCCGCGCGTCGGGCGCTAACAGCGAAGAATCTTTGCATGAGGTCGCCGGCGCACTGAGACTGGATCCCCACCATGCGGGCGCGAACTACCTACTGGGCCAACGGCAATTCGAAAACGGGGATTTCGAATCCGCGCTAACAAGCCTGCGACGTGCGAAAGACTTCGATGTCTGCCCACTCCGCGCGCCAACACCAATCTGCGACGCCGTCACCGCCGTCGCCCAAGTACACCGGATTCCGCTGGTGGACGCAGAAGCACTATTTGCCGACCGCAGTCCGCATGGCTTGGTGGGGAACCGCTGGCTAGTCGATCACATCCATCCCAACTTGGACGGCCATCAGCTGCTTGGCGAGGAGCTCGCTCAGTTGTGTTTTGAGTACAACCTATTCCCGGCGCCAACGGGGGATTGGAAAAGTCGCCGGCAAGCGTTGTTTGACCAGCATTTGAGCCAGTTGACCGAAGCCTACTTCCAACGCGGCAAACAACGACTGGCAGGCCTGTTACTATGGACTCAAGGTCGCGCCAAGAAAATCAAAGAATAATTGACAGTTCTCGCCGATCGCCACCACATTAGTTCAGCTGACTCTGCAGAAAGCCCACCGCCAGCTTGCATTTTCGTACTCGTACTCAGCCGCAGGCGGTACTCGTACTCGATGTCTCGTTCGAATCGAGTACGAGTACCATTTCATTGAGTACGAGTACGAAAACCCGAGACTTATGGTGGCGATCAGCGAGTAGAGTCGAATAATTTCCTAAAGTACGTCAGGCTTTCTTGCCTGACATTGGCCGCGAACGCCACTCGAATCGCTCATCAGTCAGGCTGGAAAGCCTGACGTACAATAGTTACCAGTAGCGTTCGATCACAATTTGTCCGGGCTCTTTCGCTTTGTGGCGTTTGATTCCACGTTCACCGAGCAACGTTTCTGTCTCGTTGAGCATGTCTGGGTTTCCGCACATCATCACGCAACAATCGGTGGTGAAGTTCTGCGAAGCGGTGGCTTCTAAAGAACCGTTGGAAATGCAGGTGGTGATCCGCCCCGGAAGTGCACCTTGGACCTCCTCTCGTGAGACCACCGGAATGTAGTCGAATCGATCGCCAAACCGCTGCTTGTGGCAAGCCAATTCTGGCTGGTATGCCAAATCGGCCGCATGTCGCACACCATGTACCACGACAATCTTCTGATAGCGTTGCCAGGCGGATTCGGTACGCAAGATGGCAATGTAGGGTGCCAGCCCCGTCCCAGTGCCAATCAACCACAACACGCTGGCGTCGGGACAATGATTGAGCGTAAAGCTCCCTGCCGCCTTAGCGCTGATGTCAATCGCATCGCCAACTTGCATGTTCCACAGGTGAGGTGTGAGCTTGCCATCTTCGACCAGGACGATAAAAAACTCCAGTGTCGTACCGTGCGGGGAGGCGACGCTATAGGGACGATGCACATGCCCTTCAGGTTGTTCGATGCCCAGTTGCAGGAATTGCCCTGGCTCGAAGTGACCTACCTCCGGTGCGTTGATAGCCAGTGTAAACAATCCCTCCGACCACACAGTCTTGTTTGCTATAACGCCCGGCGTCCATTTCATGTGGTATTCCCTTGTGCCTGCCAAAGTAAGGTCTGAGTTGAGAGATCGCAGTTGAATATAAGCGGTCGCAGTGGGCCAACCGTCAATTCCGCCACACCTACGCTGGAGCACAACATAGCATTTTCAAATCGTGGCTGTCTACGCAATGCCCATAGAAATGACAATTTCTCCCCGGTTCCAGGGTTCCCGGCTCCAGGGGTCAGCCCCTGTTTTCCGGAGTTGCGAATGTTGCACAGCATCGTTCCAAGCTGCAGCGGATTATCCGCTCATCCGGATGCGCAAATGCATCGCGCACGACGCGGAGCAATGGGTTCATCACTGAGGGCTACTCACCTTACTGCGGAGCTTCTGCCACCAATCATAAACAAAGTATGTGCTGCTCCGCCCACTGCCGAATAGTTCGAATTGCGAAACATCGCGGGACATTGAAACTTGAGCCAGTTCATGCTGAGCGTTACGGAGACGGAGGGACAAATCACCAGCGATTTGGGGTTTCGATTGCCCAGCCAATTCGGCAGTGTTTGTCGGTGGTCCAAACCAGACCAAGAGCTCAGGTTGTCGTTCCACCCAGAACGGATACTCGACCGCTACCGGCAAGAACCATACATGGCCAGTACTGCGCTGTTGTTCCGCAATTGCGTTCCTGCCGCCATTTCCGGTCCTGGTAAACCGCCAAGCAAGATGTGCAAGACCAGGCATTAATTCGGCTGAAGTATCGCGAACATCCGCAAAGCGCCCTTCCGGCGTAAGCCATAACGAAGCCCCCGGCGTACCTAGGATCGCGTGAGACACTCTCAGGAATTCACTCGCGCCGCGGAGGCTCTGTTGTTCAACACCAAAAAAGCCCATCCGTCCAAACATCCGATATTTGTCCAGCGCTTCCGCGTCGATTGGGGCGTACATTGAGAAGCCAGGAAACAATCTATCCGCCAAATAAATAGCCGTCAGCGGATCCCACCAGGATGCATGATTGGAGTAGACGACCAATGCATCGGTCGTTGAAATCCCAAGTTCAGAAATTTCGCATCGATTGACGGCGATCGAGTGAAAGTGCTTGTTGAGATACCCCCTTACAAACCAACGAAACCACCCCAGCAGTCCATAGTTAATGGGCGGTAGCGAGCGATGGTCAACGTTACGTTTTAGCATCGGTGACTACAGATACATGCCGACGAAACCGCCAGCTTCGTCACTGGCGTTTTGCGTACGCTCAATACGTTCGAGCGTTTTAGACAAGTCGCCTTCGGATATGTAGCGATTGAATTCAATCAGCACATTGCGCTGGACCGTTTCGGCTAGCCAATCGACGATAGCTTGATTGAGCCAACTGCACGTCTCGCGGCTGAGTGCAATCTGCAAATCACAACTGCGGGCTTCCAAGTCTTGTTCGTCGGTGAGCACAACTCCCTCGAACTTAAACTCCATCATTCCCTGCTGCGGATCATTGGTCAGGTGATAGGTACAGTGGGCATCGTGCAGGTAGTAGGAGTTCAACGAGCCATGTTTTTCCAACGCGTTTTTTACTCGCAGAATCTTTGCCGCAAGCTTGGGCGACGCGTCCAGTGGAACATCAACTCGCGGTACCGTACGCAACGGCATACAGTCAAATTCGACTTCGACCCAGTGTCCATTAGGTTGATTCATTTTTGATCCAAACTACTATTTTGAAACTTACGAAGAAGCTATTTCTTAACCGGCTTGGGGTCTAGATTGAGATCGATTTGACCTGGAGCCAGTTCGGATGCAATGCCCGTATTGGGAATTTCGGCACCGGTTAGCCATACCATGGCGTTAAGTACCACCTTACGAAAACTCGCGTTGGACCAGTTGTCGTGAAAGTGTCCTCCGGTAAATCCAAACCCACGTCCACCATCGGCCCGCTCGACAGCCCACATCATCGCTTCGGCTCGGGCCGCATTGGCTTTAATATGTTCGTACGGTCCCCTGGGGTAAACGTACGGGCCATCCCGAACGTCATCCGACGGTGTGGCTACTAAAATCGGCGTGAATTTCATCCCGTCTACTTCGGCTGGTTTGTTACCGGGTAGATCCGCTACGAACCGCATGTTGAAATACCATTCATCTTGAATTGTAAAGGGCTTAACGCCCCGCGCAATTGGATGATCGGGGAAGTGACTGAAACTTGGCTCCCATATTGGATTGCAGGAAAACATATTTTCGTAGTGTCCCCCAATCCAGCGTTTCAACTCAGCGCCTGCCTGGTCGGGGAGCACCTCTACGCCGTAATGCATGCAGCCGATCCCAACACCCCGTTTGACCCAGTCGTTGATGTGCGCTAGTCGTTTCCCCTCCTCTTGTACAACTTCGTGTTTACCGCCGCCATCCATGTAAAACACCACTGCATCGGCATCGTCAAATACCGTCGGGTCTGCGGGCCAACCATTGAGTACTATCTGTGCATCGACGGTGGGATTGTCCTTCAAACACTCGTGCAAAAGCTGCACACCTGCATTAAACTCATGCATCCGCGGTGGGTGCGATGGTTTACCAGCCACGATGACCAGCTTCTTCTTCTCGGGCGCATCCTGTGCCGACGCGACGGCCAAAGTAAAGAGTGGCATGAGGAGTGTCAGCGAGACGGAAAGAAACGGAAAAAATCGTGTCATGTCTGGCGTTCCGGAGAAGTCATGAGGGAGGGGGCAGGTCGATTTTCGTATTATAACCCAACCGAGCATAGTACGGGTGTCGGCCACCTTTGACATTAGTGCTTGTTCTCTTGGTGATGACCCAGTAGGGACCAGACGCGAGCGACACCATTCGACTTGATGCGGACCGTGGGGGGAGTTACTTCCAGAATCTCCAGCACTCCCCATTTCTCCCCGGCCTCGAGCACTTTGGTGCGGCCGCTGACATTGACGATCGCCTTGGGACGATCCGTACCGATGAAGCCAAACAGTTTGATCTCCAATTCTTCGTTCTCGCCTACCTGGGGTGCTTCAAAATCGATACCATCGGCGAAATCAAACGGATTGGTTCGATCGGGATAGGGAACGGTAGGCTGAACAGGTTCGCTGGCCGCTGCGGGTTCGAGCGGGTCGCCCGGTGCGAACACGTTTCTAGCAAGAACAACACCTGTCCCCTGAGCGTTGGCCAGATCGGTAGGCTGACCATCCGTGCTCAACGATGTGAAAAGGCTATTTTGTCCCGCGGTTGCCTTTTGAGCTTTGTCAAGCGCCTGTTGCAACGTATCTTCTTGCAACGAGCAGCCCACGAGAGATCCAGCGATCAATGCGATGGTCCATCGGTTGGCGACAAGGTTTAAGGTACGGGTCATCATAGCAAGGCGATGTTGTCGAAGTCGGGGTGTTGAAACGAAACGCTTTTATAGGCTTCAGAAACATAGATTCCTGAGTGAGCGGCGTGTGCTAAGCTTGGCTCGGAATATCTCTGGTAACCACGCAGCCCTTCCGATTGGATCAATTACAGCAATTTTTCAACCATGCCAGCAACACAGATGAAGTCCCTCAGAAGTCAATCCGATCTATCCGAAACAACTTGCAAGTCCCCCATCAGCTTAAAGGGTGTCCTCGCCTGGGCAATCGGACTGGGCGTGGTATTGGTGGGAATCAGTACCCTGCTGCATGGCAAAACCGGATTTGAGAAAACGCTCACCGAGCTAACACTGCCCGTGCAAACGGCTTGGTTGCTGTTGAGCGGTTGGATGCTCCACAGTTTGTCGCTAGCGGTCCTCAGAAAGCTGAATCGCAAGCGGTTGCTGCCATCATGTTTGCTATGGTGTCTGTTCACAGTTTGTGGCTCGCCAATATTGGGTGACGCGGGTTACCTTTATCTCGAGTCGCGAGAAACGTGCTACGATTCGGAAAGCGATCAACCGCTGGATCTTTTGGTAGTCCTGGGGGGAAGTACTTCGCAAGGTCCCAGTCGCGCGGAAGTTGGCGACTCCGGAGATCGCGTCTTGCTGGCGGCTCAGTTGTTTTTCCAAGGCGAAGCGAAGCGGTTGATTGCGACTGGTTCGGACCTCCCACTGGGGATTGGCAAGGGATCAACGCCGGCCGAGCAAACTACGGAGATTTGGACTGCACTGGGGATCCCCGTCTCAGAAATTGAGACGTTGCCTGGGGCCAATACCCACGCCGAATTGCAAGCCCTGAAGCAGCGTTTAGCGAAGGTTTCGGCGCCCCCTAGGGAAACCAATAAAGCACATCCACGAATCGGATTGTTGACCAGCGCTTGGCACCTGCCCCGCGCCATGCGATTGGCTCGCGCCGCCGGACTGAAGGAACTCGTACCTGTCGCTGCCGACCACAGACTGCGCGTTGACCCGCGTCCATTTTGGAACTATCTCCCTTCCGCCAACAATTTCTTGCGACTTGAACGCTGTCAACGTGAATTTATGGCCAGCTTAGTCAATCGTTGATTGATGAGCGGGCACAATTTGTGAGCTGGCGGAAAATACAGTTGGTTTTGAATTGTGCGTTTTTGCTTGACCCGCAACCGAAGGCGAGGATGATCCGAGCAATCCTCACCTACGGCTTTTGAAGTTGCGATTTTTAGTGCCGAAGGCACGGAATTCGATAGCCTGGGATGCAAATCCCAGGTCTTCTGTTGCGGCTTGCCAGTGATCGACCGCATTCGCGGTC
>JBGSNE010000216.1:0-13141 GCA_041739785.1 Pirellulaceae bacterium | reverse complement strand
CAATCGGTTATACTATCTGACAAACCGAGAGATGCCCTTAGAAAAGGCATAGCTGGGCAGCACTCCTTCCTACCCACTTAGCGGCTCCGTTCAACGCACGATCTAACCCGCTGAGTACAACGGGTTAGATCGCAATACGATCTGATCCACGTCGGGTATCTGATACTCAATCGGATCTTCAATGGAGACGATAGCTCGAGATTCCGAATCGATACATTGAAGCGAAGCACAAGCAGTGGTTGACTTGCCCGCGCCGGTTGTCCCCACAATCAGAATCAGGCCATTCTTTCTAGCCAGCAAAGAGGAGTATCGAGTTCGCATTTGCTCCGGCATACCTATGGAGTTCAGATCGCAAAAACTTTTTGCTGGATCCAAGATGCGAATGCTTAAGGCTTCTCCCGTTTGCGTTCCATGTGCTGAAACACGGAAGCTCAAGCGTTTGTCATTGACGTCGGCTAGAAAACTGCCATCCTGAGATCGACGTCGATCGGCAATGTTCAAATCACTCATGACTTTGAAGACGTTAGTTATTGAGCTCCCTAACTCGCGAGACAACTCTCCCAGTTTGATCAACGAACCATCAATTCTGAGCCGTATATCAAAAGAATTCGGTTTGGCGCTGATGTGTATGTCGGTCCCTCGACAACCCACTGCGTGATCGATTAACGCCAGTGCATGTTGAAACGCTGGAGCCCCAGTTACTCCGCGTGAAAACCCCAAATCCGTATTTTGTGCCAAAGACGATTTACTAATCAGACGGATACGCGACTCAGTACTACCGATGGACTTACCAGATAAGAATTCAACCTGAACCTTATAGCCGGGACCTTTTCTCTCGACGGGCTGGCCAACAGTTTGTGGCCCGCTCGCAGGCAGCAATGGGACTATAGCCGGATCGCCTTGCACACGCAGGTAGGGCCACAACGGAACGATACTTGTTACCACCACGATACAAGCGCCGATTGCGTATGCCGGAAGAAGTAACGCCACGATGATTCCGGTCAAGCCAAGCAGACAGCGTCGCGCGATCCATTTGGGGGAATAATCTTCCTGTTGCTCGGCCTGCAGGGCCCACAAACGAGTCGCCCGTAGCGAAAGGCTAACCGCCACAATCACTACCGAAAGTCGCAGCAGCGCAAAGTACCACGGCGTTGCGTTTTGCTCCACCGGCGAATAACCTGAGACTGGTGCGCCCGCACCACCAAATTCATGTAACCGAGGAAAGCTCTGCGGCAGTTTTTCTTTTACCGTAGGCGTCGAGCTATTTGCAGGTAAAGTAGCAGATACCGGTATCGGATCGGAAGTTATGGGTTCTTCCGCGCATGCCACCTCTGGACTGAGGGCTAGCAGCACCAGTACCGACAACATGATCTTGTACAGGCGTTTGCGTAAGGTTGCTGCGGTACAAATTGGGTAGGACGATAACTTATCGCGCACCAAGCGAGTTGTTTGTGGTCTTGCCATGAGTTCCATTGTACCACAAACGAATGCCGCTATGGGGGGGGCTAGCCTGAGGGTGCATGCGACACATTCGTTGCCTGTTAGGAATTTCCATACGGCTAGGCCGGGTCTAACAATGTTCCTGACACTCAAAAGCAAGGCAGATTATTCCGATTTTCGCTTTTCCCAGTGATTGCCAGACACCTTTTTAGATACAGCCTAGTTCGACAGCGCGACCAAAGCAAAAATCAGCAGCAATATCAGCTCGACACCTTTTTTTCGGGATTCGGCGGTACCAGTATTTAGGTCACCAGACCTTTGGTAACCATCATGAACACATCTTCGAGCGTTGGCTCTTTGTCGTTGAAGCTCCGTAACGGAATCCCTTCACTAATCAGCCGTGTCATGATCGCGGCCAATTGATGTTCGTCAGCTTCCAGTTCCACCAGTACACGATCACCGTTGATTTCAATATCGCGTAGCTCGGGACACGAACGCAATATGGAAATCCCCGCTGCGGCTTTGTCATTGAAACGAATATCAACCATGCGATTGCGACGAATCTGACGATATACGCTTTCCATCGGTCCCGTCATCAACAATTGCCCGCGTTCGATGATTCCAATTGAGGAACAGCAATCGGCGAGCTCGGACAGAATATGACTGCTGATAAGCACCGTCTTGCCCATTCGTCGGAGCTCTTTGAGCAGCGCCTTAACTTCGATTCGCGCGCGTGGGTCGAGCCCACTTGTTGGTTCGTCAAGGATCAGTACCGGTGGGTCATGTACTAAAGTTTTCGCCAGGCACAATCGCTGTTTCATGCCACGCGATAGTCCGTTGACAAAGTCATCCCGCTTGTGCGCTAGGTCGAGCAATTCCAGCACATCCATGATGACTTGCTTGCGTTGCGTGCGGCCAATCTTGTAGGCCACGGCAAAGAAGTCGAGAAACTCCCAAACCTTCATGCCATCATAGACCCCAAAGTCATCGGGCATATAACCAATGCTGCGTCGTACAGACATGGGGTCGCTGTTGACACTAAAGCCATTGACCGTCGCATCACCTCGAGTCGCCTTGAGCAGCGTAGCTAGATAGCGAATGGTCGTACTCTTGCCAGCCCCATTGGGACCGATAAAGCCGAACATCTCGCCCGCTTCAATCTTCAAGGTCAACGTACCAACGGCAGTGAAATCACCGTAGTCTTTTCCAAACTCAAACAATTCGATCATAGTGGCATTCGATTAGAACTATTGGCAACTTCCGCAGTTGTAAAAATTGCAGCGCAGCTAATTCGTCAAACTTGTATCAGCCTCTGTCGTTTCTTCAACGGCAGCTCCCGGTGAAGAATTGCCTTCTTCCACTGGTTCCGCGTCACCCAAAACCGTACGACTCAAGATGACTTCATCAGGCCAAATTGGACCGAGATCGGGGGACGACAAATGCGCTACGACGACACAGCGACCATCAAACTGATCCTCGCCGGGAGACACTTTTAGATCGCCTGGTCGATCGTCAGTGTAAGCGAACAATCGCGTCTGTCCTGCAACAAGTGGAGTCTTGCGCAACAGTTCGTGGAGCACTCCGCCTATCCACAACGAATCGCTTTCATCAGCAGTGCTGTTGTCCGGCATCTCCAACTGTGTACCAGGCTCACGATTCCAATTTTGCCACAGCGTTTCTTTGTTCAGAGGCTCGAACAGTAGTTCGGCCGCAGCGTCTGCAGCCAGTCCACCCACCCAACAAGTTTCAATTTTTCCTGGATTCTGGCAACGCACGACCAACGCGCCTCGCAAATTCAAGCCGACTTCGTTTTTCACTGCGGCTTGTCCGGTGGAAGAAGTCCCCAAGACAAGTCCACCAGGTAAATCGACGATTTGTTCTGCATGAATCATCTCAGTCGAATTCGAGTAAACGGTCAACGGTTCCAGCGTCACTCCATCCGAGCGGCCATAGTTGGTGCGCAAATTGCGAGTCTCGGCGGCGGCGCGGCGGCGGGTACGGGACATATCCCCCAAAGGCAACGCCACGCTACCGTTCTCGGGGAAATCAATGGCATAATTGGTCGACAACGAGGAGTAGAGTGCGATGTACTGAGTCAAATGCCCGCGCGGATGGTCCCCTTGTAGTTCCAATAATGAAATCTCGGTAGTGCGTCGCGCAAATCCAATGTCCAGCCTCGCTACCCGCGTCACCACGCCCACACCGACGATGGCCAAGACGGGCGCGGCCAGCCAGGCGTATTCTAGTCTTCCGATCACACGGAATACCAACCAATTGAGTGGAACCAGACAAACCAGGTAGCCCGCCAGCAACATCAAGATCGTCTTTCGCGACGGCAGCTCTATTCCGGCGGCAGCCTTGAGCGAAGAGAGCGCTTGGATTGACAGTCCCGAGTAGTCATTCCAGGCTGCCCCTCCCGTTCCCCACTGGCTAGCTTCAAATTTAACGGCGTTGCCGTTGCGAGGCGTATTGAGTTCGAAGCTCTGGGACGGGTTCTGTATTGGCTCATTGTTGACAGCCAAGCCATTTAGCGGATCGTTCACAGGGAGAGTCGTCGTACCCGCATTGGCACCACCGGAGCTGAGCGGTAGGTCGCGCGACAAGATGCGGAAGTTCGAATGCAATCGCGGATCGCGTTCACGTCCGGCGAACGCATTAGCCCAGGCTTGTTCCAACGCTCGCGTGTCAGGATTGCGTTTCACCGTGCGGGGTGGTCTCCGCAACAAACCGGTGGAAAAGAAGCTGGAGAAATACTTCCAGCGGTAGATTCGTGGTTCGCGAAGGGGAAAAGCCGTTACCACAATACGCCCCCGACCAATGGTCGCTTCCGCAACTTGTTCGCCACTACCGGGCAACCAGCTCCCCCGTTCATTGAGTTGAAGTCGCAAGCCACTTACCGCAGGACCGATGATCTCCAGTGGTTCGCGCTCTCCTGGGGCAACTTTGTCGAGTGTGACCCAGGTTTGCGAGAGTTCCGCAAAGGCAGCCGTGTCGAGTTCAATGCTTTCGGCACTATTGGCTGGTAGAAAGGGGGAAAGAAACGAGTTCTGTAACCGGGACCAACTGCTCGGTCCGCTAACAATCAACGCCCCCCCCCAATGCACCCAGTCGACAATCGCTTGTTGTTGATCGCTGGATAAATTGTCCACTGCCACATCGTCCCAGACCAACACCGCCAGTGCTGTCATAGTCAGCATCGAATGAGGAAACGCGTACTGGTTGTCTTCCGGATTGACCCGTGACACGGTGTAACTGCGAATACGTTCTTCCTGCATCAATTCATCGCCGCGCCAGGATACCGCGTCGAGTGAGCTGAGGAAATCGTAGCCCGACGTCTGGGGACTGAGGACTGCCAGTTGAAATTCATGTTCCTTCAGCTCATTAGCCGGTTTTTCGTTGGGAGCTTGAAGGATGGGCGTCATGAGCGGCCAGGTCAGCAACTCGGTTCGAAAGTTGAGTTGGTGGGAAGCTGTGGCAGAAAAGTCATAGGGATCCTCTTGCTTGCCAGAGAACGGGACAAAGTACTGCAGGTCGACGCTTTTCGTTTGGCCTTTGGGGAAGCTGGTGCGTCGTGTGTATTCATTAATCACGTCGGTTCCAGGGATTCTGGTCAGCTCTTTTCCGTGGGCCACGCTCCCCACTGCCACCACTTGCAGGTCTTCTCGATTGGACTTGAACTGCTGCCGAGTTTCAATCCAATGCCCAGGCTTGGCGGTTAATATCTTGGTATCGCTGTCGGTCGGCAGCGACAGCAATTCGCTCATCACTAGCGACTCGCGCTGTTCGCGAGCCCGCTTCTTCATCTCCTCCAGCGTGGGTTTGTCGTTCGGATCGGGCTGGCAACCACCGCAGCCTGCCAGACTGACAACAGTCAACATCAATAGCCACTGGCAGGTTTGAATCGTTGAAAGTCTCAAGCTCGAGATCCTTGAAGTGAACGTCCTCGCCGACAAGCCACTATCGGCTACGCTTCCTCGGCTACGCTTCCTCGGCTAGGGCATCGTCGACACTCTTGTCCCAAAAGGTCACAAAGAACAACACGGACACACCTGCAGCCAAGGCGGCTGGCATCAACCAAAACTGCGCCGCATCGGCGCTCCAACCTGCCTGGGTTGTCGGATCGAGTGCGATCCAGTCTCCCCAGATACCTAGGACTTTATTGCCAATCAGCATACCGGCACCATACGTAAGCAATCCCAAAAAAGCTTGAGCGCTGGTACGAATTTCACGCGGCGCAACGCGATCAGTGTAAAGCTGTCCGGTGACAAAAAAGAAGTCATAACAGATTCCATGCAGCACTATACCGAGTACTAACATGCCGGCGCTAGATGGCATCATACCGAATAAAGTATATCGTAGCGCCCAAGCCAACATGCCCACCAGCAACATCCACTTGACACCCAGACGTCGTAGGAAGAAGGGAACAGCCGCCATAAATCCGATTTCGCTGACTTGACCGAGCGCCATGACTCCAGCCGATCGATCGCCAAATTGCATCGCGCTCACGAATTCATAGGTGCGCGCGTAGTAAAAGGCGAGCGGAATACAAATCAAGAACGAGCAGAGCGCAAACACAAAGTATGAGGGCTTGCGAAAAAGTTGCAGTGCATCGAGTCCCAAGACTTTGCCAATGCTCACTGGTTGGTCGCGGCCTTGCGGCGGCGATGCCGGCAGGGTGAAACTATAGATGCCGTAAATGATACTGACCACAGCCGCAAGTTTTAAGGGGAAGCTAGTCCCTCCGGCATTTTCGATGCCTGGCAACACCGGAAAAGGGAAGATCCCAAACATCGATTCGGAGACCACCAAGCCCGAGGCAATCCAACCAATAGTTCCCCACAGCCGAATTTGCGGGAAATCATTCTCGATCGAGTCGACGTTTTGAAAAGTGATGGCGTTGACGAGTGCCAGTGTTGGCATGTAACACAAGAAGAAGGCCAACAATACCCAGGTGAATTGAGAGGGTGAATCAGTGATCGTAGCGCACCACCATAATAGGCAACCTCCCAATAATTGCAGAATGCCATTTAGCCATTCTTTATTGAACATGCGGTCTGCCACAAAGCCAACGATCAGCGGTGCGAAGACCGCTGCCCAAGTCTGGGTGGCATACGCATCGCCGATGATCGTGTTGAGGGTCCCTTCCTCTTGAAAACGAACGAAGATTGTGCCCAGATAATTCCCCAGCGGTACGAAGAACGCTCCCCATACGAAAAACTGAAGAAACATCATTAGACATAGCCGCACGCGGACATTCATGGTCATAGTCGCTGCTTTGGAAGGAGGGTGTAGGGTATGAAGTGCCACGAGGGAGCGAGAAGAATTCCGCGCGTGGCAGGGATTCTAAACGATCCGCGCCGACGAATAAACTAGACCAAAAGTAATCCGCGCCCCAACTTTGGCAGAGGTGATACGGCCAAGTGGTCAGCGGGGGAGCGGAACTAGGTGAATGGCCCGAACATCCATTAAAGCGTTTTTCTTAATTTCTACTGGCTCAAGCTTCAGAGTATACGTTCCGGCGGTGGTGACTTCGATCTGTCCCAGGTGCCGCCACTGAAAGTTCTGGAAGTGCCCCGTTTCCAACACATCAAACTCGAGCTCACTAGGTGTCCCTTCTGCGGCCAGCGTCAGCCTTGCGCGACTGCCACCTTGTCCAGCACCACAACCTTGTAACATTCCGACGTTATAGGTTGCCGGCTGATTAACTTGGAATTTCCATTCGGCGAAATCCTGTTTTCCAACCCAGTAGCCGACTGTGTTCTTAAACGACTGCGGCTCGTAGCGTATTTTTTCACCCGCGGTACTAGCGTCACTAGCCTTGAGATAAATTGCACCGTCTCCAGTTGCCCGCGTCGGTTTGACTTCGCCCATGAGCTTGGGCCCGCCGTCAAAGCTCAGTTCAATTACGCGAGCGTCTGCCGGTCGACTTTTCCATTGCACAATCCAATGATCTTGTTCGACTTTCAAACTCAAACTGTCGTCCGCGTCGTTTCCCAACCATCGCATGTCGGTCAGACTAGACGCCAACCGAGGAATGGTGACTTGTCCCGTCTGCGATTGACCGTCTGTTCCCAAGCCTTTCGGTGTTAGATAAAGATGCTTGCCTAACCGCGCAGCCTCGGCATTTTCGATTCTTACATCGGGCATCGGGATCGCGTCTGCAGGAACTTGTTGGGCCCTAGCCACCTCGACGCTAAAAGCCATGGCAACAAAGACTAGCACCTCTCTAATTTTGTGACTTATCAGAATCGCTGGCATACAACACCTATCATTTAAGAGTTTAGGAACATGGTCGCTTTTTATCGCGCCGGCTGTAGCGGAAGTCGCCAAGACTTTCGGTTGTCGGATTGTAGTGTTCAATCGAAACGGCCGAAAGTCTCGGCGACTTCCGCTACGTGTTGAATCTGTCAAACGGAGGGTTCACTTCAGTTTTTTAACGCGAATATTTCTCAGGTAGCAGGTGCTCTTTGGGTCGTGCGCTTGGATGGCAAAGGTTCCTTCGCCTAGTCGACGTTCGAATTCGGTGCTGAAGGCTGCCTTGGATTCGGGTTCGGTATAGTCGACGAGGGTCTTGCCGTTGACTTTTAAGACAATGTGCCGCCCGTCGACAATGATCTCCTGCGTGTACCACTCATTATCCTTAACTCCAAGGTCGGCCACGTTTTCAACGCCATACAGGCTGCTGGTTTTCTTGGGGTCCGTGTGCGATACGTTGACCTGGCATTCGTAACCCGCTTGAGGCCAACCGCTGGCTTGGTATTTGGTGTGGAAGTATATTCCCGCGTTGCTACCTGGAGTCGTCATTACTTCCGCTTTGAAATGAAAATTCTTAAACGGAGCCAGCTTGCCGTCGTAAAACAAGTGGGAGCGTTCGCCTTGGGAGACGATTCTTCCATCCTCGACTTTCCAATTCTCAGCATTTTCCTCGGCAGCTTTCCAACCATCGAGCGTCTTACCATCGAATAGAGAAACAAAACCCGTTTCGTCGGACGCGGGAGTCTGTGCTTGTGCGACGTTTACGGCCAACGCCACAAGACTCAATGGAACAAACAACAAGCAACGAACCATAGGACTAATTCCTCTAGAGGTGCAGGGTAACAGTAGCGAATTCAACTTCTGTAAGATCATACTCCGAAGCGCTGGCCTGGAAGGCTGTCGCAATGCAAAATCGTGCACTCAAACTGAGGATATTCGTGATGGAATCGCAGCCGACGGTGCTCAGTACCATTGGATTGGTCTTAAAACAGACAAGAGTGTCGCATCTCTTTCGTGGTTTTGAACTATTGGGCGCGGTCCCAATACTGCTAGCGGGCTGTTGAGTTAGTCGGCGCTGGCAGTGTCGGGGCGAGCCGTGGGCCGTAAGAGCACCGGGCAGTGCGAGTCGCCCGGCCGCTTACGCGTCGCGGCTCACAATATCCTCCGCCGCTTGTCGCGCATCGCTCACGTTAAACCGCATTTCGGCGAAAGCTAGTCAGAATTTCAACACCAGCGATTTGCAAATGGCGGGTATAGAATTCTCCTCCAACAGATGATAAACAGCCACTCGTTGGCTCATCAGTCGCGCTGCGGCTACGGTGAAGGCTTCGTTTTCGTAGTTGTTGACGATGGCCGAGACGGCATAGCCTTGGCGGCGCAACAGCCCCAGCGCCAGCGCAGCGGGTTCGTCTACTTGTTGTAAAATCACCAACACCGACGCGTCACGAGGCATGCGACTCTGCGTTTCCAATAGCAACTCTTCCAAACGTAAACCACTTGTGCGTTCCAGTCGCGCCAAAGCTTTATGGATTTGGGTGAAATGTACGGGGCCGCGAGCTGCGGCGTGGACGACCGGACGCAAACGATCACTGGTGCCGCGCATCGCCACATCACTCGCGGCCGACTCGAGCGAAGAATAATCGGCTCGCTCTACGGATTGGCCGATTCGGTCGGCTGCGTCGCGACCATTCGAAATCAATCCGAACTGCTGTTGAGCCAACAACAACGTATGGCAGATCGAGGCTGCCGCTGTGACTGCTAAATCGGAACGAACCGGCTCGTGATGATCGGGATTGGAGTGGTTATGAAGATCTAACACCACGGTCGCTCCAGAAACGCTAGTCGGTTGATACTGTTTGCATTGCAATTGTCCGGTACGGGCGGTGGCTCGCCAATGAACGCTGCGTAGCGGATCACCATGCTGATACTGGCGAATGCCTGAAATCATGGTCGGGTCTTCCATCAAGCGATAGGTGACATTCACTTCCCCAACCGGGCGACGAGAGGCGATATCATATCCGGCGAGTGGAATTAGCTTGGGGAGCACCAACAGAAATGCTGGAGCACTCAAGGTGCGAAAGCGGCGGTGAAGACCCAATAGGTCACCAGTCTCGGCAATCGCAGGCCCTACCTGAAAATAGCCCCGACGTCGGGCTGTCAACTGATACGACAGCACACGACTGGCTTTGGCGGGAACGCTGCAAATCCGCAAGTGCGAACCGCTGACGTGCAAGGCTGGAGGGGGACCGACCAGCGCGGAACGCGGTAACACATCGTCGACCAAAACCCATAAGATGGGCAGCGTATCGCGGTTGTCAAGCCGCAACTGGATTTGCACGCTGTGGTCCACTTCGATCTCTGTAGCACTCATGGTGCGCGTGGCGAAAAGCGAATTGGTCCAGCGCCGCGATAGATAGCGGCTCAGCCAAAAGATAGCCAGTAGCACGTACGCCGAGTAGACCAGCATGCTTGCTCCGAGCAACATGCCGATCAACAACAGCAGCGAAATACCGACTATCGTGCGCATGATATGTAGGCGCGCCCCTCCGCAGTCTACATCCCGTACAACTTGACATCATCGAAGTCGTTCATATCGTCGAACGACCCAATGCCAATCCGTCCCTTACCAAAAGTCTTGTCGACCACTCTCATGTGAGGCACTTCCATGTCGTCGAAGTAAATTTCGATCGTTCCCTCTTTACTATCACGTACCAACTTGACCGTATGCCACTTGTCGTCCCAGGCGACTTTCTTTTTGTTGTCAGTCAAAGCTACTCGCGGCGCCTCGTTGACAATCATGATTTGACCGCTGTGGGGATCCGGTACTGCTCCTAAGTGAACGTAGTAGAAGTGAGTCGGATCTTGATGGCAGAAAAACGTGCAACAGTCGCGATGCCCACCTGTGTCATTGGTACTCTTAACTTTGTAGATTAACACGAAATCCGACAACTCAATGTCTTTGATCATCGCGATATTGTGCGGACTGCGAAATTTTGGCTGGTAGTCGCTGATGCGCCGGTTGAGTCCAAATACCTGATTGTCTCCCTCTTTACTCAATGTCCAGGCGGTGTCATCCGTCGTCTCCCAACGCTGGCTCCCTTGCTCAAAATCGTCACTGAAGACCAATGGCATACCCTTGGATTGCTCATTGGGCTTGGGAGCGGTCTGTTGCGCTTTTTCATCAGCCGCAACAGGAATTCCATGACAGTGCAACAAACCGCCGCACAGCAGCATGCACACCAGCACTGGCGGTTGTTTGGGCCAGGTCACAGACCATGCGCGACATAGCCTAGTATTGAGGAACGGAAGGGTCGACTTGTTCAGACCAAGCATGAATGCCACCTGTCATGTTTTGAGTATCGGGAAAACCGTTTTCGCGCATCCACTGCGTAACTCGCAGGCTGCGCCCACCATGGTGACAGTGTACCACGATGTGTCGACCGGCGTAGTCGACGAGCTCATCAATGACTTCGGCCCAACGACTCATCGGCAGCAGTAAAGAGCCTTCAATCTTGGCTGTTTCCCACTCCGATTCCTCGCGACAGTCAACCAACACGATTTCGCCGGCGGACAACTTGCGCTGGACTTCAATGACATCTATTTCAATTGCGAGTGGCATGTTCGATTTTCTTCAATTCTTGTGCTGAAACTCGTTGAGATCTTTACCAAAGAAAGCTCAACTTGGGAGTGCAGGGTAGCGGCGTTCGACGTGGAGCGTCGAGCCACTATTTTTTTTCAACTGTCGTGAAAGCCAGGATGGTTTGAGAGGTGAACTTCTCCCCCGGCTTCAATACGGTGTTAGGGAACTCGGGATGATTGATTGAATCCGGGAAATGCTGAGTTTCTAAGCAACATGCGCTTTGGTGTGGGTACGTCTTGCCTGCTTTGCCTGTTTGCCCCATCAAGAAGTTGCCGGAGTAGAACTGAATGCCAGGCTGTGTGGTCATGATTCGGAGCGCGCGGCCAGATTCCCTGTCTGTCAGCACAGCCGCCAAACGGAGTTGCTTGCCTTCGCCGGCTGGGTTCAGCACGAAGTTATGGTCATACCCCAGCGCCGCTGTACTCACGAGTGCCTCAATTTCCTGACCGATCTTCTTCTGCTTGCGAAAATCGAGTGGTGTGCCAGCCACATCCTTAATCTCACCCGTCGGGATTAGAGTGTCATCAACGGGAGTGTATTTGTCGGCATTGAGGCGGAGCGCGTGATTGAGAATCGTTTCGCTGCCGTGCCCACCCAAATTAAAATACGCATGGTTTGTCAAGTTTACAGGTGTGGCTTTATCGGTGGCAGCTTCGTAGCGAATGCTTAAGCTGTTTGCCTCCTTCAGTACAAGGTAAGTCACCGTTAGGTCCAGCTTACCCGGGTAGCCCTCTTCTCCATCAGGGCTGCTGTACGAGAAAGTAACTCCTTGGCCACGTTCATTTTCAAACGGCCGAGCTTTCCATACAACTTTGTCCAAGCTACGTTCCGTTCCACCATGAAGATGATTGGGTTCATTGTTAATGGCCAATGTATATCTCTGCCCATTGAGACTGAATTCTCCCTTAGCGATTCGATTGCAAACGCGTCCTGCGGTACAACCAAAGTACTGGTTACCTTCTCCTTCGTAGCCCGTAACATCATCAAATCCGAAAACGACATCCGCCAGCCTGCCATCCTTGTCTGGGACATGTAGCTGAACCAGAGTTGCACCTCGTGACATTACTTTCGCGGTCAGTCCAGTAGCGTTGGACAACGTGTACAGCTCGACCGCTTGGCCCTCCTTAGTTTTTCCAAATGAAACTGACTGCGGAGCTTCTGCCAGCGTCACTTCTGCCCGCATCATCGAGTAGGAAAGCAGAATCAACAAATTGCTTACAAGAAGAGTTTTCCGACGCATGGTGCAATCCTATTGGAGTCCCATTGGAGGACGATTTATTTGGATTCCAATGAGGCCCAGACCTCAGTGGAAGGAGATTCAATGTAAGCTATTCCAAAACATGCCCATCGTCTATTGCCCCCGGCAGCTAGGCCCTCTAGGGCTGTGAGTATTACCTCAACCTGGTTGTTCCATGTTGTTTACCCGGCTCCGATAGTGCTCAGCGTTTTCGCAAGTCATTACCCATAAACGACTTACGCAAGCTTCGCAATCTGAGGGAATTGGGATAGTAACGCTTGGCTGCAGCGTTACACTGATATCAGAGTCGTGGCCCCGTTCGTCTAGAGGCCCAGGACGCCGCCCTCTCACGGCGGTAACAGGGGTTCGACTCCCCTACGGGGTATTTGGCCACGTTGCAGATCCCTGGGAAAGCCACATTTCCCAGGGATTTTTGTTTGCCCAGCGAAGCTGGCAAACCCCGTCGGTGCTTGTCACCGACCTCGCCCTGTTTCTGGGGAAGAGAATCCGACTCGCAAGGGCGTCAGCGGCCAACGCTGGGGTCTGAAGGAAGCGATAGGAAGTCAGAG
>JBGSNE010000212.1:0-98402 GCA_041739785.1 Pirellulaceae bacterium | reverse complement strand
CATTCGCGGTCGATCGCTGGCGAACCGGAAAACGCGGGGATGCTTCAATGACCTGGGATTTGCATCCCAGGCTATCGAATTCCGTGCCTTCGGCACTAAGAAGCGCAACTTCAAAACCTGCGGCTGCGGGTTAAACGACTAAATCGACGGTCGTTGACACCGAGGAATTCGACGTCCACTACGGGATCAATTGTCCTTTGCTGTACGGGGCGGGGAGCGAAAGAGGATTTCGGATCCCGCAATATTGCAGCGTCGTTCGGCCCAATCTTCGGCGAAGGTAGTCAGCATCTCAAGTTGCTGTTCCACCCACAGTCGATAATGTTCGATGGCTTCCTTGTCAATCTGGATGGGCATTTGTAGTCGCGGACCTAGAATCGCGCGACAGCGACTGAAGGGTCGCGGAAAGGCGAATTTGTCCCATGAACTCCGATTGCGCCACGGTCGATCGTAAGCGATGCCGATGGGTACGATTGGAATTTGCAATCGGCTTGAAAGGTAGATACAGCCCTGGGCCAGTTTGCGGCGCGGTCCGCGTGGGCCATCGGGGGTGATCGCGAGGCTCATTCCCTTGCCACGCTCGATCATCTCGCGCAAGGCGGCGGTGCCACCGCGATTAGAAGATCCACGGATTACGTCCAGACCTGCGAAATGGGCTACATGGGAAAGGACTTCCGCATCTTGATGCTGACTTATCAACATTGCGAGTCGACAATGAGGACGTAAATGGATTGGAAACGGAATCGTCTCGTGCCAAAACACATAGATGGCAGGCCCGCGAAAAGCTTCATCGGCGGGATCAACACTGGCATCGTAACGCGCCGTGCGATACGACAACGTCGACATCCAATAGTCGAGTGTTTTGATGACCAAAAATCCACACAACCGCCACAAAACCTGAGGAGGCCTGCGGCGACGGAAGAAATTGCGAATGGGGAGCGGGATCTTAGGCATATCGCGGGAACTAGGCTTTGTCTCAAAAGGTCTCTGACACTCTCCAGGCAAGACAATGACATGTGCAGTTCGGCGTTGCCTATCACTAAGTTACGCCTCGCGCTACGACAACTTGGCTAACTGGGCCATTCGCCGCTGAAGACCTCAGTGGCGCCGCCGGTCATAAATACATGGTTGCTCGCTTCATCCCATCGCAATTGCAGATCCCCGCCACGCAAGTGTATCAACACATCCCGCTGGCAATTGCCCGTCAACACACCAGCCACGCAAGCGGCACTGGCCCCAGTGCCACATGCCCATGTCTCTCCTGAACCGCGTTCCCAAGTTCGCTGTCGCAACTCGGAGGAATCGAGTACTTCGATAAACTCAACGTTGGTCCGCTTCGGAAAACGCGGGTCGGTTTCAATTTTTGGTCCCAAGCCCAATACTAATTCATCGGTTGCTTGGGGCACGAAGATTACACAGTGCGGATTGCCCATCGACACGGTAGTGACCTTCAGAGTCGTGCCCGAAAAATCAAACGGCAATCCGACAATTTGCTGCGAGGCTAGCGTCGTGGGGACTTCTGCGGGGCGAAGTTTGGGTTCGCCCATATCGACGGTCACACGCGAAACTCGGCCATCATCAATTTCCAAATCCAACGACAATACGCCATTGCCCGTTTCGATGTTGAGTTGGTCGCGTTGACAGATGCCGTGATCGTAGACGTACTTGGCAACGCACCGAATGCCGTTACCGCACATTTCCGATTCGCTCCCATCGGCATTGAACATTCGCATGCGAGCATCAGCCACGGACGAAGGCTGGATCAAAATCAACCCATCACCACCGACACCAAACCGACGATCGGAGATTTGCATGGACAACTCGGGAGCTGACAACGGCAATTTTTCTTTAAAGCAGTTGACGTAGACATAGTCATTGCCTGCGCCATGCATTTTGGTGAATTTCATATGCTTAAGTTCGAATTTTACAGGTGTGCTTAGGGAGCTCGCAGCTGGTTGAATCTGTCGTTTTACGATTAATTCACCAACCCGCTAGTGCTTTTTCAAACCTAAGAATTAGGATACAACGCGGATCGGGAAAAGGTGGCGTAAGCTTCCAGCTTGCGTTTTACTTTTGATACCGAGAAGGCAAGCTGGAAGCTTACCCCACTTTTTAACATTAACAAAGCACGAGCCTGGATTGTAGCCGTACAACGCTGAAGTTTCGATCCCAAGCGAACAGCTAAGCTCACGTCAGTTCAGCCAACAATGTCGAGCTGACTGGGGGGATCGTCGGAGAGGGGTGGCGTCGGAATGGTTTCGGCTGTGTCTTCAGAACTCAGCTCGAGCTCGTCCGTCGCTGGCTTCTTGGGTTCGCCAGGCAAGCCGTCTCCTTGACCTTGAGCATCGCGGTCGGCGCTGGCTGAGCTCGATTTTTCGACCGCCGCCGTGGCGGTCTGCTGATTATTGGCCGCCGCGGCTTGTTGGGCTTCGGTATGGCCATCCTTAGAAGCTGCTTGTGCAGCAATGCTGGCGGCTTGGGAAGCCGAGCTCGTGGCTGGGATTTGCATGAGTGGGGCTCCGTGTCAAGGTTCAGACGGATCATCAATGCACTTGGTCAATCGTCGGTCGACGCTCCGAGTCGAGTAGCGTTATAGTGATTCTCTAAGGTGTATCGGCAAGGTTTCGAATCGGAGAGTCGAGCGACAATGGGTTTATTCCCTCCAAGGTACCAAACTGCTGGCACCGCCGCGCTGGGCGACCTCAGGAAAAATCTGCTGCAGGGTGGCTTCGATTTGGGGAAAGGGGCGACGTTCCATTACAGGATTGTCCAGCGTCCCCCCTACCTCAATCAACATGAATGTAGCATACCGCGATTCGCTCAGCAGTGGAGAGACAACACTGTAAATAGGCCGACGACCGACGTAACTATAGAGTTCCAAATCGATATCGCGACGTAGATTTGTCCATCCCTCACCACGCAATCTGAGTACTTCGCCTTGGCAACTGACTTGCAAAGGGATCTTATCACCGTCGATGTCAAAGTGAATATCGGCGGTCTGAAAGGCTGAATCGTCATCTGGGTTCACTGCGGCGGTCCCCAACAATCGCATCATGAATGGGAGCTGAAAAAGCTTAGCGTCGGTCAAGTGAATATCACCATCTCCAGTCCACGCTTGCGAATCCCAAGGAACGCCGCTGAAGTTAAGCTGAGCGTCACAACGAGCTTGAGTGCTGGCTCGTTCCACACCCACGTCGCGGAGCAGGCCACTCAATTCGGCACCTTCGAGCTGGGCGTTGAGAATGAATCGCCCGCTATTTAAATATCCAACGCCGGCTAACGTTAGTTTGCCTGTCAAAGCATCGGCAGTCATTTCTTTAGGCGCATCGCCATTGAACTCGCTTTGCACTTCCGAACGAGCTTCGGAACCAAAGGCCAGCAAATTATCGGCGATGGAATAGGGACCACTCAATCTCGTAAGCGGTATGCCCATGACGCTCAGCGCATCTATTTGCACGGAACCAGCTGCTCTGAGATTGGTCCCATCACTGCTTCCCCGTGCCAGTACAGTGCCACGTAGAGAGCCAATGGTCTTACCGTCACCGAACTGTCCGTTTTCGACATCGAGCTGACAATTCCAGGCCGATTCAACGCGCGAGTTGGCCTCGTTGGCGAACAGTACCTGACTTCGACCGAGCACGGCCACAGGCCCGCGAAAATCGATTCTTACTAGCGAATCGCGAATCGTTCTAGGTAAGGCCCGCAACAATTGACTGTCAACCATGAAACGGGTACTCGGCAGCCACTCGATGTCGGCCAACCAACGTCCGTCGGGTCGCGGCTGGCAAGCGCCTTGCAGTGATAATCGATTGCGGTCGTGGACCCCTGAGGCACTGTGAATCAGCACTTGCCCCGGTTCGTAGTGAATGTTGCAATCGATGTCCGTTAACCAAACGGGAAAATTCTTGGGCTGAATCCGTAGTGATCGGCCGGCAACTTGATTCGTGTCGCTCTGTTCGACGATTGCCACCCGCGTCGCCAACATCGCGTCTGGACGCTTGGTCAAGCGAACTTCCACACGATCAATCGAGCCGGAGGGTTGCAATTCGTCCCACACCATTTGAACGTCATTGCTCAGGGCGCGTTGCAATTCCTCTTCAATGGGTACCGCCGTGGCATCGAACCGCAAATCGAAGGGGATCTGACCATCAGCGGCTGAGCGCCAGTTGCCCGAGCACAAGATTAAGCCGCTGTCATTGCGACCTTCGAAATCGTGCAACCACCAATTGTCATCCTGCCCAGCTATGCGACCTTGGATTTCGTAGATGGGATAGCGAAAGTGATCGTATTTGATACTACCACCAAAGACACTGATATCAACCTTGCGTTTCCAAGTCGGCTCGTCAGCTGATTTCTTTTCGAAGCTAGCGAAAGTGAGCTGCACAGAGCCGCGAGGATGAAGCGAGCGCACGAACGTCTCGGCCCCGGTAGCCGGCTTTCCGTCGGGCGACAACGCAGCCAGCAGCGTTTCGTCGATAGCGATTGGTCCGGCAGTTTGCCCACTCAGTCGCCCATACCACTCACTTCCGGATTGTGACAAACTAAACTGCCCCATGATCCGTTGACCGCCAGCCAAGCCAGTTACTTGATCGGTACTGAGTGTCCCGTCTTGGTAATGAACCAATCCCTCCAAATCGCTCAGCGGATAGGGGAATAGCCAGGGCTTGACCGAAACTTGCTCACAACGGATCGCAACAATCGGTGTCCACTGCTTCCCATCGAAGGTGAGTTGAAGATTGCCGCTGACCCGACCCGAGGGTTGCAAGCGATCCCATTGCGACTGCAAACTGTCAGGCAACGCTTCCCTCAGTCGACTATCGATTTCCAGATTATTGGCGGTGGCGTGAATGACCATCGGTACGTCGCGACCAAAGCCCTGGATGTCACAATTTAGTTCCAAATCAGCTTCGCCGCTGGAGGCACGCATCTCACGGAGTTGCAGCATCTGGTTTTCGCAGAAGAATTTTGCACTCAATTTATCGAGCGGATAGGGGAGTCGAGGATCGCGCAGGCGTCCAGCTGAAATCTCTCCTTGGACTTCAAACGAAATCGGCTCGCCAGGCACATGTGAGACTTGAAAGCTACTAGATGCTAAGCACTCCAATCCAGAGAGTTGCGAAAAGGCTGGCGAAAGCTCCGGCGGCAGCGAGTCAAGAAACTGAGGGGAAAAACTAAAACCTGCCAGCGATCCGCCCGCAGACCATGTTTGTCGCATCAAATCGACCTGCCCCGTGAGTTCTAAGCGTTTCAGCAAACCGGTGCTGCGACACTCCAACTCGAACGTTAAGGGAGGTTTGACAGATGGCGACGATGGCGGATCGCGGGGAAGCCCAGCTCCCAGTGCAACGTTTTGAGAATCAGGAATTGGCGCGCCGCCGACGGGAGCGATCTTCCCACGCATGTCTTGTAATGACACCACTTGAGCTCGCTGTGTGTCATCTCGAAAAAGTCCTAACGTCACATCCTCGAAGTCGACGGTTGGTGTTAAGTTGTTTGGATTGGGGTGTGGACGCAGTGACTGTACGGACCACACACCCGCTGGACTCCGCCAAACATCGATACGTACACCATGCAATTCAACTTGGGTAACACAAGTCGTATTGCGCGCCCAATTGGCAATGTCGAGATCCCCATGCAACACCGCGCGATGAATGGTGACGATCGGTCGCTTGGTGTTGGTAGCCGGCGATGTCAGGCGCACGTTGTTGACCACGATCTTGCCAGGTCCATCGGCTGAGACGCGCCCGATGTGTACGATCGTTTCGGGAAAGAGCGCTTGCACTTGCTCGGCGACCGAATTGTGCAATCCCTGGTTGTACTTCCCCAACAACGCGCGATACCACAACATGGTGGCCAGGGAAGCCAACACAATGATCAACAACAGTACCGGTATATGACTCTCTTTATTCTTTGTGGCGGAGTGTTTGCGCGCTGCTCTACGACTCTCCGTAACGCTGGGGCGAAACGAATTACTAGCCGAATCGATTTGTCTTGCAGGAGGCAATTCCGTTAACTCTCGCAGCGAAGCTTTTTAAGGATCGTCGCTTGACTCTCTGAGTCAAGTTGCGGATCGTCGCTCGACTCTCCGAGTCGAGTTCAGGAAGATACGTTTCTCTCTTGGACAGTAGGCTCACTTGGTCAATCGCGAGTGGTCAGCGCTAGGCATTAGTCGCGCAACCGCGCAAGCCGCCACGGCAATGAGCACGAACAACGCCGGTTCACGATAGCGAATCGAACCTACAAATACCATGTGAAGAAGCGTGAAGTAAAGGGAAGGAAGCCACAAGATCCAGTAAAACCACCCCCGCGAATGCGACGATAGGAAGTTAAACAGAAATGCTAGCAATAGTACGCTGAAGCTGCTCACCGTGATCGCCAGTCGTAGCGGTGTTGAATTGATGTCCCCTCCATCTGGCCAAAGCGACCAAATCCGTTGAAATTTGCGAACCGCCAATGCTAGCACTTCAACCGGATGCTCCTGAGCCCACTGGATCGCAACACCCTGCGCGCGGGCATTGATACGAAACTCCAGCGTACTCACCAAGGGATGGTTGGTCTCAGTCAATTGTTGCTGATCCGCCTTCATTTGTTCCGCGATGATGGGCTGCATAAACGCCATCCCTTCGTCGCTGGCTCCCGAGGCGCCAGGATGCAATCCATCGAGCAAACTTGGACCTACTTGAAGAGTGGTCGGCACAAAGCGACCGGTGATGGCAGCGCTGCGAATCCACCAGGGACTCATCGCGAGGCTCAAGCCCAAAATTGTTGCGATGAAGACCAACGTGTGCCGCCCCAACTGCTGTCTAACTGCATCACTGCAGGTTGGCGTGTGGGAACTGGTTCCAGCCGGCCGAAGGCCAGCCTTTCGACCGCCAACGCGATTGCGGCGATTGGCGGTTGATGCCTGGATTTGAGCACAACAGGGCTTGGCTAGACTTACGAGGGCCCCCAGCCCCCAGGCAAACGGCACAAACAACAACCAACTAGGCCGCGCCAGCACCGCTGCTCCGGCTAAGGTGCCGGCCAACAGACCATAGACCCAACGGTGCGGCGGTTTCTCCGCAGCCCACGCCGATTGCCAGGCCAACAAGTAACCAATCATCAACGGCATAAAAACCGCTTCGCTGAGCACAATGGTGCTCATCCCGACGGCCGAAGGGTAAACGGCAGCCAGTCCCGTCGCGATCAGCGCGGCCTTGGTTCCACCCAGCCGCAACGCTAACAGGCCTATCAGCCCGACGCTAACGGTCCCCAATGCACAGCCAAGAACACGCGCCCACCACACGGCCGATTGTTCATCGCTGATGAGGGTCACAGGCGCCAGCAGCAGCGGGTAAAGCGGTGCCCGAAAGATCCGCGATTCAGTGCTGCCGTATTGGTAGGGAAGTCCCTGCCCAAGTTGACTGGCGAGGACCCAATAGCTGTGACTGTCGCCCAAGCGGAACAACCGTCCTTCGTTGTGGGCCAGATGCTGCCAATACGTAGCCGCACCAAGCCGCAAGACGAACGCGACTATCAGCAGAATGGCAAAATAGAAAGTTGGGCGCTCTCGTCGACGTCGAATCTTCTCGCCAAGTTTGTCTGGGTGTTCCAGGTTTGAAATTTGAAGCGCCAACCACCTGATGTCAAAAGGGGCACGTTGCCAGTAGCACGAGGCCGAACGTAGCGGAATTCGCCAAGAATTTCGGTTTGCTGAGGCGTGCGTGCAATTCAAACGGAAGGTTACAACTGCGCGGTACGCCAAATTCGAAACACAAGTCGCACTCGGCAAGTACGACCCACCTTTTTTGTTCGGCACTTATGCCAAATCGCGATCTTCAAACAATAGCAGGGCCAGGAACATGGCGAGCATCACGTACAACAGGCAATAGACTAAATTACCCGAGAGGAGCGACATGGTTATCGGTTTATCCGCATCAATGGCCGCTTGCAATGAGAAATGCTCGAGAATCGGAATGATCGTAGCCACTAATGAAGCGACGAACTTGACAATCTCAAACCCTTCCTGTGTGGTGCTAACCAACGAGGTGGTCAGGTTGCCAATTACATAAATCGCAAAGCAGATCGAAAGATTGGCGAGTTGAGGCAAACGCGTCGCCAAGGCAACGCTAATCGCGGTCAGCACTACCGACTGCATGAAGGCCATCACCAAACCAGGGATCGTGCGCACCATTTCCATGTGGCACTCATGCCACGTGGCCGCTTCTTTCGAGACTTCGCGAGCATCATACACCGGTTTGTAGGCCACAGCCCCTAATTCGAGTGTCCCCAACACGACAAACATCAGAAATAGCAACCAGAAGATGCCGAGGAATTTACCGATGACGAAACTGCGTCGTTGAATCGGCTTGCTCAACACGGTTAGCGCCGTCTTGCCTTCAATTTCCTCGCTAATGGAACTACTGGCCGACCAAATCCCCTGGAATGCGGCCAGGAGCATGATTGTGGTAATGCCGCAATCCTTGAGCAATTTGATATCCTCGCCAAACGTGTTGAACGGCAAGAAGGTGTAGAGCACGATCGCCACAGTGCCCAGTGCCATCAACACGACAAAGAGTGGTTGTGCCAATTCGTTTTTGAGCGTTGCATGGGCCACGGCCGAAGCCCGCGGCGCGACCGCTTGTTGCAACAGCCATGTGAGACCCGTCAGCACAACAGCCAGGGCAGTGATGAGCAACGTGGCTGCTTCGCGGACGGGAGGGACGGTTGTGAGAGTAAATTTCAGTTTGGCATCGTAGACTTCGACGTTTTGCACGTGCAACTGCGTCCCCTCGTTGTACGGAACGGGGAGCTCTTCGATTTTTTGCGTACGTCGATTCCAGGCAATAGAATCCCCTGCGCCGAGCCGGATCGGGACACGACTGAAGGCAGCACTATTGGCTGCGTCACCGAGGATCACTGACTTGTCGCTTTCCACCGTCAAGCGATCGAGCAATTCAAAGTCGATTGGTAGGTCGACCGGCACAAATGGCGATGCGCCGCTGGCGGGGGCCGCGGGGATGACCCGCTCCTGTACCGATTCGCCAGTCGAAAACAGCAACGGGATACTGCTGAAGGTCTGCACCGGATCCGCCACGATAGGCGTTCCCATGGCTGCACCAACGCCCCAAGCGGCAGCCCCCACAAAGACGATCACCAAGGCGGTGATACCCAAATAACCGGCCACCCCTTCACCGAGGGCAGTAAACGCATATTTGGCCGGCTGCTTGGAACAGCAGAAAACCAGCCCCCAGCCGACGATGCTGCACAACAGCACGAGGGCAATTCCCAACAGCAGCGGCTCATTCAGGGCCGCCGATCCAGCGAACGCAGGTGGCATCAGGAACCAAATCACCGCGGCCAAAACAGCCGTTATGACTGCCGCCACCGCATGCCCCGCCGGGCCGTGCGACAACCGTTCCCAGAGGGGAACGTTCGACAACGCCTTAAAAAGGAGCGTCAGCAGGGCCAAAACGGCCAATCCGATAGCAATACCGGCCCCCAGGAACCAAATCGGAGTTAGCCAAGCGGTCATCCAAGAATTGGCTTGGCCAAGTGGCAGCAGGGGGAAGCTGAGCGGCAATTGGATCATTTCTAGGTCGGTTTCTGAAGATGAATCAGGCTGAATGACAGTGAAAATGCAGCTGCTATTTTTACGCAGGCGGCAGCAGTCGTCGACTAGCGGGCTGTTGATTTAGTGTTGATTTGACCATTTTTTGTTTAACCCGCAGCCGGAGGCGAGGATCAACGGGGCGAACCTCGCCTCCGGCTGCGGGTTAAACGAATCCATCAACAGCCCGCTCGCCGCGAGCGATTTCCAGAAAGTTAATACGTTTCCACCCCCAGGAGCGGTTCAGTTTCGAAGAGAATTTCGTCTAGCGCGCTAGATCGCTGGCGATGTCAAAATCGCTCCATTGAGCTGCCTTTACGCTGCTCCACCGCTCGTGGACATCGACAATATAACGATCCAGTCGTTGCTGGATGGCTTCCCGAAAGCGGACCAATTCAGCCTCCTCCCCCTCGGCTTGCAAATCGACCGAGCCATCCTGGACATTGCAGACGCGTCCGGTCACCACATACGCACGAGCCAATTCGGCAACAGTGACGCGAAATCCAACCCCCTGAACTCGGCCTTCAAAACGAACGCTCAAACGCTGCACGGGTGCTGCTCCTTTGGGAACCATTTTTTCCATGTGAACAAAGTGGCTCGACGCTCCGCGTCGCGATTTTTGACGGTTATACCGTCGGCGGAGCGTCGTGCCACATTTGAAGAGTCGCGCCACACTTGAAGATTCCAAGTTTCGAGTTAACCGCGAGTCGCTCTTGACGTGGGTAGCTCAATCTGCGTAACGTCGTTCCACCATGCTGACATATTTTAAACAATCTCTCGAGCGATTTGCGACCACGGTTTGGTTCGTTTCAATGTGCTGCTGCGCTTGGTTGTTACTCATGCCGACGATTCAGGGGCAGGAGTTTGGCAATGGGGTGCTGTTGTTAAAAGAGACAGACCGTGTAATGGCCGGTATCATTTCGGAACGAGGCGAGTATTACGAAATAGAACTCGCCCCGGACTCACGAGTGTCAATCCCCAAGCAAAACGTGGCCCATGTGGCAGGTTCTCTGGAGGAATTGTATCAAGCCAAACGCCGATCGAACGGGCGATGGAATGCCGGAGACCACTACCAACTGACGCGTTGGTGCTTGCTTAACAATCTCCTCGAACATGCTGCCGAGCACTATGCGGAAACCGCCAAACGCTCCCCGGACCATCCGCGCGTGCGACAACTGGGGGTTGAACTCCAAGAACGCATGCTGCAGGACGAAAGTTTTCGGCAGTATTTAGGGCTATCACCTACGACCTCACCAACCGCAACCACCTTTTCAAATTCCGACAGTCGCCCGACGGTGCTGGCCGAGCTGCTGGAGAAGCCCATCGTAGTGACTACTAGCACGATTGAATCGAAGGTGACTGCTGGCGAAGTCAATGTGCACCCTGAAATCACGCGACGTTTTACCGAACGTGTCCAGCCAATTTTGCTCAATCGCTGTTCGCAGGCAGCCTGTCATGGTGCTCAGAGCAGCAACGCATTGCTGCTGACCCCGCCCTACTCCAGCGCTGCGTCGCGCATTACTTCGGAGAACTTGGCCAGCGTTCTCAAGCAGGTCTCCACAAACCCCAGTCATGTCTCTCCGCTGATTCAGCGTGCCACCCAGGCCCACGGGATCCAGCCAGCACCTGCCATAGCCATGTCTGAAACGAGATTATTACAGGAGATGGAAAGCTGGATCGCCTTTGTCCGCAATCCGGTGGTTTCGGCCGTTGTAACCAACTCCGTCCCACTCGGCTCGCAAGTCCGAACGGCAGAGCAATTCAGGTTGGAACCCTACGCCACTGCGGTCACGCTCATTCCGGTCGATCCGGGTGCATCTCAGCTGCGCGCCGTCCCCCGCGATGCGGTCTCGACCACTCAAGTTGGTTCTGAGGCCCATTTCCCTTCAAGCGTCTTCCCTGTGGGCTCCCAACCACCTTCGCCAGCTGAGATCGATGCACTTGATGCCCAGCTGAAAGCCGCTTTAGGCGAGCTGCCACCACCGACCAGCGCCTCGTCGGACGACCCGTTCGACCCAGCCGAATTCAACCGGCGGTTCAAATAGCCGACGGCTAGTCGGAATCCGTTTGGGGACTAAAATCTGAGGGCTGACCACCCTTCTACTTTCTGACAATCCGCCATATCAGGATCCCTAAATTGCTTCGTTCACACACTTGCGGAGAGCTCCGTAGCGGCGATATCGGTCAACAAGTTACCCTGTGCGGTTGGGTCGACACGACGCGGGATTACGGCGGCATGATCTTCATTGACCTCCGCGACCGTTATGGCAAGACTCAAGTGGTGGTTACGCCCGACAGTGGCGAAGAGAATCTACAGCTTGCACAACGGCTGCGCGGAGAGGATGTCGTCCAGTTTGTGGGAACGATCACCTCGCGTCTGGAGGGAAAAGCCAACGAAAAACTGCTGACTGGCGATATCGAAGTTCGCGCCACCACGGTGAAGATGCTAAATCGCTGCAAAACTCCTCCCTTTTTCCCCAGCCAAGAAGAAATGCCGGGTGAGGACCTGCGGTTGCGCTATCGCTATATCGATTTGCGTCGCGAACAAATGCAGCGCACTTTGGTTCTCCGCAGCCAGATCATTAAGGCGATGCGCGATTACTTCGCCGACAACCGCTTCATCGACGTCGAAACGCCGATCTTGGGACGCAGCACTCCCGAAGGAGCCCGCGACTACTTGGTTCCAAGCCGCGTGCATTGGGGGCATTTCTTTGCACTGCCTCAATCGCCGCAGCTCTACAAACAGATCTTGATGGTGGCTGGCTACGACCGCTATGTACAAATCGCGCGCTGTTTCCGCGATGAAGATCTGCGCGCCGATCGTCAACCAGAGTTCACCCAGCTCGATATGGAAATGTCCTTTGTCGACGCTGAAGACGTTATCCAGATGATCGATGGATTGATGATGCAATTGGCCAAGGAGTTGCTCGGCATTGAGCTCCAGCTACCACTGCCGCGCATGACCTACGATCAAGCCATGGAGCGCTACGGCAGCGACGCGCCTGATTTGCGGTACGGCATGGAAATTGTCGACTGCAGCGATTTAGCACGGCAGAGCGAGTTCCGTGTGTTCCGCGGCGCTGTCGATGCCGAAGGCTTTGTGCGTGGCATCAAAATTGAAAAACGGGCTGAAGAGTTTTCGCGCAAGCGGATCGACGAGCTAACCGAGTTTGTCAAACACGATTTTGCCGCCAAAGGCTTGGCTTGGTTCCGCGTCGAGCCCGATGGTTCGCTGTGGTCTCCGATCAGCAAGAATATCGAGCCCCAAGTATTGGATGGGCTCAAAGTCAAATTCAACACATCTCCGGGCGATTTGATTTTGCTCCTAGCCGATTCGTGGGAAGTGACCTGCAAGGGGCTCAATGGATTGCGACGCCGTTTGGCAGCCGAGCTGAAACTGTTTGACCCAAAGCAGATGCACTTTTCGTGGGTAGTTGAGTTCCCGATGTTCGAGCACGATGCCGACGAGAATCGTTGGGTAGCCATGCACCATCCCTTCACGGCTCCTCGCCCTCAGGACTTGGCCCTGCTCAAGAGCTCTCCCAAAGCCTGCCGCGCGCAAGCCTACGATTTGATTATCAATGGCTACGAAGCCGGCGGGGGTACGATTCGGATTCACGACTCCGAGACGCAGCAGGTGGTCTTTGACTTGCTGGGGATTTCTCCGGAGATGGCCAAAGATCGTTTTGGTTTTCTGCTCGACGCACTTGGCTACGGAGCCCCTCCCCACGGCGGCATCGCACTGGGGGTCGACCGTGTCGTGATGTTGTTTGCTGGTCTGGACAACATTCGCGACTGCATCGCTTTTCCCAAAACGCAACGTGCCATGGACCTGATGACCGAAGCACCGGGCCAGGTCGAAACCAAACAATTGCACGAATTGCACATCCAAGTCGAAACGCCACCGGCCAAATAAGTAGCCCGACGCTCCGCCGTCGGTACTGCCAACAGGACTCGCGACGCGGGGCGTCGAGTCATTTTGACTTTGTTCAACCGGCATAATGCTCTCGACACGCCCCTTGCGATTTGCGATTATCCAGGCGAAATGTTTGCCCAGATCCGACAATTACACGCCAAGGAGCGATCAGCATGGATGCTCGTTCAAACTCGAACATTAGACTCATACAGCGATCAAAGATCTCTACTCCAGTACGCGTCAATCCACTGCTCGTGCTAGCCTTCATGCTCTCCCTCGTTTACTTCGCCGGTTCAATTCAGGCGCAAACAACGGATTCGACCTCTTGGTGGAATCCAACGACCTGGGGCGCCGACGACGGTAGCGTGCGGGAGAGTTCGTATTTCTCGGACTCCGCCAAAAAGTCTGAGGACAAACCGCTGTTTAGTTTGCCAAAGTTGTCTTGGCCTTCAAGCGATAAAGTGGCAACCGCGCCTGTCAAATCAAGCCCATCCATGCTCAGCAAAATGGGGCAATCGACTAAGAGAGCTTGGGGCAACACCGTCGATTTCCTGAACCCCTTCGACGACAAACCGGCTAAGCCAGTTCAACAGGGTTACCAGCCGCAAAACACGACCACCAAGCAGGGACCTGGAATGTTTAGTTGGATGTGGCGCGAGGAAACAACCGAAACCCCTACTTCCGTCAACGAATTCCTGCGACAAGAGCGTCCCAAGTTCTGAAATTTGGAGTGCGTGCGACTTGTCGCCGCTTTCATTTGCCCCACAGCCGGCACCAGCTGGAACTATTGGCAGGTCCTGAGTTTCGCTTCCCAGGCATCGTATTTCTAGCATCCTACGATGCACGTCATCCAAGTCCCGAAAGTCTTAGCGACTTCCGCTGCGGCAGTCCCGCAGTGTCAGGCTGGAAAGCCTGACGTACTTGCCAAGGCCACGCGCAAATCGCAGACGTTCGTACCCGTTGGTCCCGTGAGCAGCAATCCACCCACGCGATCAAAAAACGTATACGCGTCAGCCCGCATTAGATAATCGTGAGCGTCGAGCTGGAGTGCCGTAGCCTGCGAAAAGGTTTCGTCATCGATCCACGCGCCAGCTGCGTCCGTGGGGCCATCCTCTCCATCAGTCCCACCACTGACAAATACCAACCGCCCATGCTGACCTCGGTGAGCTGGCCAACCACGCGACTGCAATTCGTGCAACACCGCTAATGCCAATTGTTGATTGCGTCCACCTGCGCCTGCTCCGCCGACGGGAAGCGTGACTGTCGGTTCACCACCGCTAATCCAGCAATTGATCTGGTCCTGGCTGATCAGCTGTTCGAGAGCGGCTACAGCGGTCTGTGCAACTTGCAGAACATCTCCTTCCACGCGCCGGGCGCCTTGCATAATGTAGCGATATCCCAGCTCAACTGCCTTCACTCCGGCGGCGTCGATGGCATCGGCGTTATTGCCTAAAATCACATGTTCAACTTGACAGCGATGATTTTCCTGAATGACGGACGCATCGTGCGTCCCAATTGGCTTGTCCCCCCCATGCTCCAACTGCTGTTCGAGGCAGCGCAGGACATTCGCCAAACCAGCCACCTGAAGAAGGCCCAATTGATCCAATGCCTCCCAAGCTTGACGCGCGTCGACAGAAGCTTCAAGCAGCGTCGGACCTGAGGCGATCGTTTCCAGTGGATCACCCAATACGTCAGAAAGAATCAGAGTCAGCATCCGATGGGCACCGCATGCACGTGCCAGCCCACCACCTTTGACTTCACTCAGTGCGCGACGAACGGTGTTGAGTTGCTCGATGTTGCCACCCGCCGCTGCGATCTCGCGTGCAACGGCTTGTTTGTCCGCCAGCGTGACACCTGCGCGCGGGGCGACCAGCAGAGCAGAGCCTCCACCTGAAAGGAGGCAGATCACTAAATCGCGAGGGGCAGCTTGTCGCACCAGTTGCAATATTTGCTCTGTCCCAAATACGGCGGCATCGGTCGGCCAGTTCAAACCGGCAGGCCGTGCAAGGTGCAAGTGAATCGGTTCTAACTCGGACACCTGCTGTTGAGTAAAGGTTTCCGCCGGCGCATTGATCCAACCGCTAAGCGGCAATCCGCGGAGGCTACTCGGCAAGTTATTAAGGATTGTATGATGAAATGCCATCGCCATGGCTGCCGAAGCCTTACCCGCTCCCACCACGATTAAGCGGTCGATGCCGGCCAATTTCATTTCGACATTTTCGACGCACAACCGCGTTTCTTCAAGGTAAACCTTGTTATGAAACAGTCGCCTGGGCGTTACGGCTTCGACACCCGCTTGCCAGATGGCAAGTGCATCGTGTCGGAGTTTTTCAAGAGCGTTCAACAGTCAGAGCTTTCATTGGAAGGTAAAAGTTGATGCTGATTATATTCAACAATCTGGCGGTCGACGACACAATCGGTTCCCATTTACTGGTTCAAGTCGCTGGAAAAAATCTTCTGTAGTGCTATATCAGCTCGACGCGCAAGCGAGTGGGTCGCTTGTCTCCCTGGTAACCTAAGGGCCGATAGCGTCGGGAAAAGGTGTCCGACACCAAAAGTGCGAAGCACCCGCAGGGCCGTTCCGGCGTTTGGTGTCGGACACCTTTTCCCGGACACGGGTAGGGCCCGTACTGTTAGCGCGAATTACTAATAGCGCTAATACTGCGTGGGCGAAGTAACGAAGGACTTACGATTGACGGCGGGTTCGATGACGCTGGTCGATATCGCTTCCAAGACGATGTCACACTGGCCACGACATTCGACCAATATGCGAAACTCTCCATCGGCTACCACAAACCGATAGAGCTCCACTGAGACCAGCTCGCCCGGCGCGCCACGTATCAACTGGCCGAGGCTTGGGCCAGCTTGATTGTCGTAAATGAGTATGCCACTTTCGGGAGTTAACGGCGCGCGGAGCACCCGCGCCTTAGCGGACACTCGAACCAACTGTCCCACGCGCACTTCGGCCGCCGCACTGCGGACTCGCGATGAGGCCCCTTCGTAGCCGCCGGGGAGCAGCGGTTCTGCCTGTTCGTTCGAGAGTGGCAGTGACTCGTAAGCTATTTGGGGGCGACTGCCGTAGGCAGCCAAGCGAAGACCGGGGGTCTGATCCGCGGTTCGCGGCAAAAACTCGACTTGCAAATCGGCTTGTTCAAGGGGTCGTTGTTCGAGCGACCAACCGAGTGATTCCATTTCCGGTGGACTGCGAAGTTCCGCACCAGGAATCGTCAAATCGCGCCACTCGCTACGAAGACAGGCATCCGCTAGGAGCCAGTGATAACTCAGGGAATTTGGATTGACGACCAGTGGGCTCGACTGAGGTGCGGCCAAATTGCTCATGGCGATCTGCTGTGCTTCAAATAGAACCGCTTGCACTGCATCGCTGGCACGTGCCGCTAAACTGATCGCGGCGGTGGCTTGCCGCCCATGGAGAGCCTGGTAGCCCTGCTCCACCTGTCGCTGAGCAAGGGCCAGACGTCTCAGCGGATCGGCGGCGGCCGAGCGGGCTACCTCGCCTTCGATCGTAGGAAAACGTGCCTTTACGGTGTCAGCCGCCAGTCCCATATTGTAGGAGGCGATCTCTAGTTGATCAGCAGCTCGCTGATCGGCCTGTCGGCTCAAGGTACTGCGGGCGAAGTCGATGACTAACGGATTCGAGGTGATCACGAAGCTCTCGATCGGTTGCGGGGCTGTGACTTGCCACCGCAGGCCGGCAGGGGTCATGTCGGCATCAATTCGCTCCAACCGTCCATCGGTCAGCCGCAGGACTTGTTGCGGCGTCGACGGGCCGGCGATCGACAACTCCAGTGGTCGCTCAGCGGTGCTTGGGAGGCAGTGTTGTGCATCGTTGGGCATGGCCATTGCCAATACCAAACGACTTTGCGAAACGCTCCACGCACTAGCCACGTAGTCATCCCGGTCAACGGTGGGGCGGGCCACGATTTGGCCTCCCACGATCCATGGTCCCCACAAGGTCAGATCGTTATGGATCAATCGCAGGGCAGCTAAAGTAGCACCTTCACCTGCACCACTCAAAGTGCTCGGCTCAAGTGGCTTGAAAGTCCGGAAAACGAAGCCACGCGCACCGGCTTGCACAGCACTGGCCACTTGATAGCGCAATCCAAGCGGATTGGCTTGAGTTTCATCGAAGGAAGTTTGCGGTGCAATTAACTCATGTGCCGCGCGAACTTGATCAATCAGCGCTGGCGTCGGACCGACGGCAATCGATACCCATCCTGCTCCGCGTTTGCGAGTTGTCTCGAGTTGCCGAGTCACCCAGCTGAGTTTGTCGCGTGAGGAGCCCGCCGTCGCCGAAGCAGGAAACGGGAGAATTACTTCGTCGGCAATGCGACTGAACAACCAGTATTGCTCGAGCGCCTCGCCAAACAACGGACGTTGCAACTCGGTGGGTAACTGCGCTACCCGCATGGCGGCTGACCGCGCAATGTCCGCTTGCCGGGCGTCGAGTGCCGCGCCTATCGACCAACCTTTAATAGCCGTCGCTCCCACTGTATCAAAGGCCACACTGTGTGGCGGCGTGGGTAGAATTGCTCCCAGTTCAGCCTGCGCGACGCGCTCGAGTTGACCCTCCGTCGGCAGTTCACTCATCATTAGGCCTGTGAATCCGAGCGATTTGATCCAGGGGAGCGATTCTTGACGATAGTGCAACCAAGTCGTAGGACGATTGCCGCCAGCCCAAAAACGTTGCTCAGGGCTTTGCGTCGCTTCATACCGCCAGCGCCACCTGTCTCGCCAATTCGGCGGAGGCGGCTGCCCGGTGGCGGCCATCGATACCAGCCCCCGCAAGTTGAGATCGTCAAACTGCACGCGACAGCTGCCTGGGCCGGTGTAGGCATTGATTACCAGACAATCGATATACGCTCCGTCCAAATTTAGGCTAGCCCCAAACCGCTGCCGCAAGCCAACCATCTCCACGGTTAACTTCTTCTGTAGTTCGTCAATCTGCAGCATCTGCCACTGCCCCGGTTGCGAATAAGTCTCTCCCCAGAGGATCGTGTTCAACCTGCCTAACGTAACTGGGTGCTCAGCCATTGGAAAAATCACGCGCACGCCTAGTTGGATGCGCCCGCTGCTGCTGCGAGTCCATAGTGCTGGGCGGAATTCATCCAAAATGCGGCTAGGCTCGATTGGATAGGCGAGTAGGGCCATCGTCCCTTGACCACAAGCAACGTCGAACAATTCCGACGAACTGCCACCATGCGGCATGATTAGACTCATTTCGTGCAACGTCAGTTGCGCTTGGCAATCGCTGTCGACCAACTCCCATCGGACCGGGCCCCCTTCGAACGAGTCGATGCGTTGGGCGCGAGCCGGCGCTGCGTAGAAGGTTCCTAACCAAACCAGAATTGCTAGGAATTTCACGGTTCGGAGAACCGTGTTGCAGATGAGGCTCACGGTTCGGAGAACCGTGCGACATTGGATAGCGAATCGGCATCCCATGCTCAGGAGAGACTCGACGGCCTGCAATTGGTGGAGATTCCGAGCAAGCAGGTGGCATTTGTCCATCATGAATTCCCTAATGTGGACAATCGACATCGGGCTGAAAATAATGTGGCGTTATGGCAACATCCCGCTCAAGGAAGTTGCAATTGACGTAAGTCATTCTTCTACAAGAACTTAAATCCATTTTCCAGATCAATTGATGTGGCGATTATGCGACACGGGTAAACAAGACGGATTGTACTGCTTTTCTTAAGTCCTTGAAATCAAACAACTTACTGCTATTATCAAGTCTGGTTCTGGATTCTGGCACCCTGAGTGCTTTTAAACTCCTGCAACTAACACCCAGCGACGAAGACCGCGACTTGGTCCAAGAAGCTAACCGGCGACGACCCGCACCCAATTTTGGAGGCCAACCATGAGTTCAGCACCTGTTCGAAACGAAGAACCAAAGCAAGACGACATCCCCACCGATTTGCTAGAGCTGATTTCGGCCATTGACGCCTTGCCAATTGAGCATCGTGTGGGACTGCTACCCGCACTTCGCCGTGTGACCGAAAGTAGTGTTCGCCGCCGTCGAATTTTGACGTTGGTTCAGGAAGCCCTGGGACAATTGCGATTGGATATGAAATATCTGGTCTTTGATCTGGAAGCCACGCGCCGCGAGCGCGATGAATTCCTTGAAAAACTCAATCAACTTGGTGACGAATAGACCCTGCTATCGGTCTCCCCGTCACTCTCCCACAGCCCGTTCAATCGCCTCGCCACGGACTTGAACTTTTAAAGCGGCTGTGTCTCTCCGAAAGAGAGGCGTTCGAGCTTAGTTTCGAACGTCTCTTTTTTTCGTGGAAAAGGTCGCTTTACCACCTCGAAAGATCGTTGCCCTGCTGTGGCTTGGAACCCCAGGAGTTTTGAGTTACCGGGCTGAGTTACCGGGCTGGGCGGCACCCGAGTGCGAACTGGCTGCTAGTCTCCGCTTGCGGAAAGTCGTGTTGCCCGTTTGAGCCCAGCCTGAGCACGAGGCCGCTCGCCACTTTTTGGCTGGTTTGAGCCGGAATTATCCCGTCTCGGTTTGCGTTTTCCGTGGGTGTTGCTTAGTATCAATGAGTACCTTTCGTGTATTTTTATCCCCGCCGTTCGCACTCCAGTGCCCAAAGTTTTGAACGCTTTTCATGGTCGACTTTACCCCCACGCAATTGTCCCAACGGATCGTCGAGCTTGGGCTCCTGGAGCCGATAGAAGTTGAGCAGGCATGGTCCGAGGTAGGAGGCATCGAGGGATCCTGCGAAGATTTAATTCGTGTCCTACAGCGCCGCGAATTGCTGACCAATTTGCAAGTCGATCGCATCTACAAGGGAGAACGGACAGGTTACTTCTACGGTCAGTACAAAGTTTTGTACTTGATCGGCGCTGGTACGTTCGCTCGCGTCTATCGTTCCGTGCACCGTGAAACGGGGCGGGTGGTAGCCGTCAAGGTGCTTCGTCGTCGACACCGCAGCGAACCTGTCCAAGTCGAACAATTCATGCGGGAAGCCCGCGTGGGTATCGATTTACGGCATCCCAACATCGTGGCAATTCACGAAGTTGATCCCGACCCACGCAACCCGTTCATGGTGATGGAGTTCATCGAAGGCCAAACACTGCGCGAGTTGGTGCGGATTCGCAAGACGCTCGAACCGAAGATCGCATTACAGTTGATGGCAGATGTCGCCAATGGACTGGCTTATGCCGCCAGCAAGGGGGTCACTCACCGCGACATGAAATTGAGCAACGTGTTGGTTACCTCGCAAGGCAAGGCGAAACTGGTGGACTTTGGATTGGCCGCACTGGCTGACACTAGTGACGACGAGGAATTAGCTGATTGCCCTAGCGCCCGGGCGATTGACTATGCGGCCCTCGAACGCGGCACAGGAGTTCGCAAGGACGACGTACGCAGTGACGTCTATTTCTTTGGCAGCATGCTCTACCACATTCTAGTAGGCAGTTCACCGCTTACCGAAACTCGTGACCGCATGGCTCGGCTGAACGTCAGTCGCTTTCGCGAAGTTCCGCACATCAACAAAATTTGCCCAGACATACCGATCAACGTGGCAGCCATCGTCCACAAAGCGATGGAGTTCGATCCAACCAAGCGCTATCAGTCTCCCACGGAAGTGCTGGAGGATATCCGTACTACCCTCGCGCGAATTGAGGCTGGTGATACTTTGACCACTGCCCGCATTGCTGCCGGCAAAAAGGATGACCCAGATGCTCTCGACGCAGCCACCGAGGGGGCCAATCGCACAGTCATGTTGGTCGAAAGCAAGATCGAGTTCCAAGATCTCATTCGCGAGAAACTCAAGAAGCGGGGCTACCGAGTGCTCGTCATCAGCGATTCTGCGCGCGCGTTGTCCCGTTTCGTTCCCGACGAAGAGCCCCCCGCCGACTGTGTATTGTTCAGTGCCCCCGAACTAGCCACCGCCGCGCTCGACGCTTTCAATCAGCTCGGTAGCGATGCGCATACCGCCCACATTCCCGCCATTCTGCTGGTTGACCGCAAGCAGCAATTCATCATCCGCAGCGCCCAGGTTGGCCCCAAGCGAATGATGCTCGGCATGCCCCTCAAAGTCCGCGAGCTCCGAACCGCACTGCTGCGGCTCTTCAAGACATCCAGCACACCCGCCAGCCCTAGCTAGCGTAGCGGCCGCGCGAAACCACCGCGACGCGCGAAACCATATAGCAGAATCCCTCTGTTTCGAGGCCTTCGCCCCTCAATTGTCGCACGACTCTCCGAGTCGTAATTCTTCCATCAAACGGCAAAGTTTCAGCTGCAGATGCCTCAATTGAACCGCTTTTCCAATCTCACCATCTTTGGTAAAGTATGGCCTCTGCCTTGGGCTCGACCCACGGCAGTACGTGAGAACGCTTCGCGTTGAGGGTGTAGCTCAGTCGGTAGAGCATCGGACTTTTAATCCGTGGGTCCTGGGTTCAAGTCCCAGCACCCTCACTTGCGTTTCACTAGATGTGCGGCTGAAAGTGTTGACGCTGGGAAAGCCTAGCCAGACACCAGAAGCAAAAAACTAGTGGGAAAATGAATGCGAACACAGCGGCACCGTACATAACCGGTGGGTAGCGGTTGGCGTTCCAAGAGGTGTCTGCCTCTTCAAAGGATAGCGACTGCTCGATCGAGTTGGGGAGCATCTCAAGACGATTGGCTTCCTTGTCTATTTCAGAATAGACTTCAATGGCGTTGGCAAGTTCTAGCTGCGTTAGCCGAAGGTTCCAATCCAGAGCCGATTCAGCTGTTGAAGAAGTCCGCGTGTATTGAGTTAGGGCTTTGCTGCTGGACTGAGGGCTAGTCAACGTGTTGGTCAACGCCAATTTGGGTTCAAGTTCGACCATTCGCTCACTCAGCTCCTTTACCTTTATGGCTTGCACGGAACGGGCATCCAAGGCGGCTTGGATCATCTTGCCCTGTGCTTGCTGGAACTGCAATCTGAAATCCGACTGCAGAGCTTTCGCTAAAACCCTCAGCATCGCGGCACCAGCTTCGCCGCCCTCGGAGCGCAGGGCAACCTTGTAACTGCCAGCGGCATTTTGCGTGATCTGCACTCTTTCACGTAGGTAGTTGTATGGAGAAATGCCAGTCAGCTGCAATTCTTCGGCGTTGCGAAAATCACGACCTGCGCTCAATCGCATCCTGAAGTCGTGACTTGATATGTTGAACTCAAAACCAGGCGATTGTGACTCAACGGCTATTACAGCGATTGACTCAAGAGGTGCCTCGTGTTGGGATGGCTGGAACGTGAAGAGGCAGACCAACGCACATAGCGTCGCCAAGCAAGAAGAAATCCCCCATGGAAATCGAATGGGATGGTTTGGATTTCCCTCCGCCGTAGCGAGACCAATTGCGCGAAAGATATGCAACAGAAAAACGATCAACAATCCGGACAACAAGAACAGCAGTGCCGTTGGAAGTGTTGTTGCCGGAGGCTCATGAGACAATGGATCTGGCGAGCTAAGCGCTCCCCAAGCGCAGACAGAAATCAGCGTCACGAATACTAGAAAGATCGTGAGCCCAAAAACAAAGACTACCGTCGGCGTTTCACTATTCGGTTTTGTCATTTCAAGATTCCACATGGGCCTATTTGCAATCCGGTTGATCGATAGATTCTAACTGGATTGCGAACACAAACGCAATCAAGTCCCCGGCCGATAGATCAGGTCAGTTGGCTATTTGATCTGGCTACTTGAGCGGATAAATGAATTAGGCGGGGGGGCGCTCCGTGCCGACTGTCCTCTTGGAGGGTTGAGCAAAAACTAGCCGGCGGCCGGTCGTTAAATTGTTGGCTAAATTTTTGCGAACCAAGGCAGGAAAGTTTTTTGTGGAAATCCTCGTTTTGTCGCGTGGAGGAGTTTAGTTTGTGGGATACTCATTCGAATGTCCTGCCAAAAGTTCGTTACGGAATGCTATTTCCAAGCAAGTTCTTTGTTGATGGAGCCCAGACATATCGGTTTCGACAATCGACGTGCGAGAAACGGCGAGACTAGGTTGATTTGGTGCGAAGGTGGTCGGGGGGAGTCTTCTTTAGCTTCTACTTCTAGGCTGGTTTTGAGTGATGAGTTTTAACGATCGTTTTGTGGTCTTAAGTCTATATCAAAAGAGTTTTATCATGCATCAAAGTAGGTCTCAGCGAGCATTTACGTTGGTCGAATTGCTAGTGGTGATTGCCATAATTGGCATCCTGGTTGGCTTACTTCTACCGGCCGTACAGGCTGCTCGTGAAGCAGCCCGACGCATGCAGTGCTCCAACAACGTCAAGCAGATCGCCTTGGCAAATCACAACTACGAAAGCACTTTCCGCACGTTTCCGCCAGGTGGAATTGTTTCGTATACGCCTGCTGCCCAAGCTGCACTTACTTCGACAAACTTTTGCACCACAGGCTTAAACAGGACACAGGCCCCATGGAGCGTATTGATTTTGCCATACATCGAGCAAACAAACCTTTACAATCAATTCGACTTTTCGAAGACTTTTACGGGATCGTCCAATATCGTAGGACAAGCCCCCAACGCCGCGCTGTTCGCGTTGAATAACAAGACGTTTCAATGCCCTTCGGATCCCGATTCGCAGTCAAGTGTTAACAACAGCAACTATTTGGGGGTACAGGGCGGCGGTCCAGCCACGGGCCCCGGATCGGCGCCTTGCTCGACGCGCAGTGCGCAACGCGTCTTCTTTCAAAGTGGCATGATCTATGCCAATTCGAAAGTCACGCACGGCAGTATTTCCGATGGAACAACGAATACATTCTTGATTGGCGAAAGTCGCTATATGCCAACACCTCGAATGCGAACGGACGGATTTCATGCAGGCTGGGCATCCTCGCTTAAAGCGGACAACGCCTTTGCGGTGCCCCTGACATTTGCCGGTGCCGTGCTTCCAATCAACTCGTGGAAGGAGTGTGGCCCGGGCATCAAAGACTGCTTTGATATGGTCAGTCGAATTTTTGGGAGCATGCATACCGGTGGTTGTCAATTCGGCTTAGCCGACGGATCGGTACAGTTCATTAGCGAGAGTATCGATGTCGATACCTATCGCAACTTGAGCAACCGTAGCGATGGCCAAGTTCTCGGTCCGTTCACTAACTAGCAATGTTGCCGCAACGGAGACAATCAGCCGCATGAGGCCAAGACAGTTGTTTTAGCTAGCCGTGGGCTTCGGAACGCTCTACGGGCCTCGGGAGCCCACGGCTAGCGTCGGAGGTTCACATAGATGGTGGTATCTAACTTTGCGTTCGAATCAGATTTTTTTAGAAAACGAGAACAATGAATCGAAACCGATTAGTGTTAGCGTGTGGATTGCTTTTGTTCGCAGGCTGCGCTGAAAAAGACGATGGACGCTATGACCTCAGCGGCGTTGTAACGATCGACGGCAAGCCGATACCCGTTGGAGAAATTAGTTTCGAGCCGGATGGAAAGTCGGGAAACAAAGGTCCCGCGTCGTTTGTTCCAATCAAAGACGGTAAGTATACGGTAAAGGGAGAGAGTGGAGTGATTGGCGGCAAGTACACCGTGACGATCATCGGTTTTGATGGTGTCGCCGTTGGCGAAGCCAGCGATGGAAAGGAACTGCTCAAAAAACCTTTTCTGGAGAAGATCGATCTTCCTAAGGAAAATTCGACTCGTGACTTCGATATTAAACCCAAGTGGTGATGTCTTAGATCTCGGAGCCCGCCTGCATTTTAAGTAAGCCAATCGACGAAAACGGCAGGTCAATAAACGTATAATAACTGGGCTCGCGCCATCGCTCTGTTACTGCCCCTAGTTGATCATGCTCGATATTACACTAGCCATTCTTATAACGCTGCTGGCCCTAGTTGGATGGGGGGCCAATATACTCGGACTGCCCGGGAATTGGTTGATTGTGGCACTAGCGGTGGGAGGCTGGTGGCTGGCTCCAGAGGTTAACCGTAGTCATGTGGCGCTCTTCCCGTTGATTGCAATCCTACTCTCTGCGACGCTGGGGGAATTGTTGGAGTTTGTGGCCGGCGCTTTGGGAGCCAGCCGTATGGGAGGGAGCAAACGCGGCACGCTACTGGCCATCCTGGGCTCGATCAGCGGTGCAATTGTCGGGCTGTTCTTCGGATCCATCATCCCAATTCCAATCATTGGGCCCGTCGTCGCATCGCTCCTGTTGGGAGCAGGTGGCGCTTTTACGGGTGCGGTCGGTGGCGAACGTTGGGCTGGTAAAGACTGGGACGCAAGCTTTCAAGTCGGCAACGCTGCGTTTTGGGGAAGGTTGCTAGGGACCGTTGGCAAAGCGGTCTGCGGTACGATGGCCGCAGGTATTCTGATCACGGCGATTTGGTTCTGAAAGCTTCGTTCGGTACCAACCAGCCGGCTGTTTGTTGATTTAGAAGATGCTGACACTATATGGGTGAGCCGTGGGCCGTAAGGCACCGGGCAGTGTTGGCCGCCCGGCCGCTCACGCGTCACGGCTCACGAAATCAACAAGCCCGTAAGGCACCGGGCAATGCAAGTCGCCCGGCCGCTCACGCGCCTGAGGCTCACTAACTCGATAGCCCACAAGCGACGAGCGGTGGAGCAAGCAATGGATTATTTGCCGACTTGACCGCATTGCGCAAAGCGCTAGGATGACCGTAGCTCAAGCTCACGCTGAAACCGACATGGACGGTCGACGGCGGGCCGATTAATTGGCCTGACGCAGCAGGGAAGGCAAGAGCACCGTAATTGGTGAACTTGGTCGTTGACTGGATCGATACGTCACATCGAAAGCTAAGTACTGTGAAACGTAATTGTTTCACAGGAAAGAAGCTTCCACTTGTCGACAGTCACAATTCTTCCCTGGAGAGTCTGCGATGACTGTTAAAGCGCAAGCAATTCATAATTGCCTCTGGTTGGCAACGTCTGCCTTGACTCTAGTCCAGCCTGCTTTCAGTGGCGATGTTGCCGCTGTGTCTTTCGATGCGCCCGCGATCGTGATTGCAGAACCCATCAACCCCGCCGTCGTTGAATTGCCAACCATGGGAGGAGATCTAGTACGCCTACGGATACCGGTATCGACGCTGCAATCGCCCGAGTTTCGTGGCCAAGCGCAGGAGTATGTGGTAGAGATTGAAAGTCCCTATCAAACGTTGCGCGTGCTCGACTTTTGGCCCAAGCATGAGGTCTACAGCGATATTGACGGCACGGTAAGTGTCGAAAGCTCGCAGCAGCACGATAACAACTTGAATTTCTCCCTGTCTGGAGCGTACGAACCGTTTGGCCGCGGTGCTGTACAAGGTGATTTCCACAACAAGTCGACCGTACAAGAGCAATACAATCGCAAGCCTCCGATGCAAGTGCTTTCGTCTAGCGGTACGATTCGTCGTGGCTACGGAGTCTTCTTCAAATTTCGACCTGGTCCTATGCCGGTGCTGGAAGGAGTTCGCGATTTGGCCATCTTGGCTGAAGTTCCAAGTGGCTGGCGAGCGGATATGTTGCAGATTACCATGCGGGCCGTAGGCACCAGCTTGCATTCCTCACGCCCACAGTCGCTCGGCGAAGCGCGATTGTGGATGACCACTCACCGGGAGGGCGACCAGGCGGCAGCAGCAGCAGCGACGCGCTACGTGACCCAGGAACGCGCGCTGCGCTCGCTGGCTGCCGCCAATCATGCTCGTGTGCAAGACAAAGCCTTACCGACTTTCTGGCACAAACTTGGGGCGAGCTTGGACGTCATCGAACCGAAAATCCCCAGCGACTACTTGTCCCAAGTCATCTTTGGGATGAGCAATCGGTTTTACGATAATGCCGCGACCAATCGCTTGCCCGTGGATTTGCGAGTCGCCGTGCTCGACTACTGGGATGTGCGAACTTCGCTTGTTTCGCTAGCCAGCGGTCGCGGCGACGATCCGCGTATGGTGCAAGTAAGTTTCAAGGATTAAAGTGGAAACATCTAATAAGCGGTAAGCGGTAAGTTATGAAGACCTGGAGCTAGATTGGCATATCAGGCAAAGGAACTCTGCGCCTGCGGCACGAAAAAGTTCGATCATCAAAACGTGCGCGGTGAGCTAGGATGGCGTCGGAAGCGAGTGTTGTTTAGCTAAAAACTAAAAGACACGATTCGGAGAATCGTGCGACGATGATTCACGCGACGATCTCGGCGAAGGATGTGATCCGTGGGACATCCAGCGTGGCTGGCAATTCAGTATTGCCGGGCCGTAGGCTGGCCCGAACTTGGAACCCCGCTTCTTGAGCAGCTAGGAGTTCACCAGCAATGTCGCTGACAAATAAAATCTCGGCGGGTGCAAGTCCCCAATCAGCCGCGACGCGTCGGTAGCTCTCAGACTCTTTTTTGCCACCGATGGTCGTGTCATAGTGCCCAGTGAATAAACCTAGACAATCCCCTTCACCAGCTAAGTGTCCGAAAAAAAGCTTCTGCGCGGCGATACTACCCGACGAATAGATACGCACATCGATGCCACTTTTGCGCCATTTCTTGATCGTAGGGATGACATCAGGATAGACGTGCGCAACAAGCTGTCCTGACCGAAAGCCACCGTCCCAGATCAATCCTTGAAGCGACTTAAGTCCCGTAGCTTTGACATCGCTAGCCATCAAGCGTTGGACTTCCCCAATAACAAGTGCGGGCGGTGGTTGCCGGCTAGTCGCAGACCAGCTGTCCAACGACTCATAACCAGCGTCTTTGGCGATTTGTTCGCCAGCAGCGCGCACATCAGGCCGCGAAAAATGGTCGGCAATAAATTGTTCTAGACGGTCGAGCACATAGGGAAACATCACGTCGTGCACAAACGAGATACTCGACGTCGTCCCTTCGATGTCGAGTAGAATACCGCGTGGATTGGGTTGGTTAGTGAGTACCATCAACTTACAGCTTGATCACTGAGTCAGCCGCGCGTTTGCCAGGCACATAGTTGGGGCCAAAGCAGAGTGGTTGATAGCTGGCATGCACCCCACTGGCAACATACTCGGGAGTCCAGCCGGCCGCATCTTGAAACAGACGGATGCAGCGAATTGCGCGATCATCGCACAAATTAAACCAGTGCTTGGTACCGCAGGGCACGTTGATCAAATCTCCCGATTCGACTTCGACGGCGAAGACTGGGCCGCTATCGGGATGGATGTGAAACAGCCCGCGTCCAGCCACGGTGAAGCGTACTTCGTCTTCTGAATGTGTATGCTCTTTGTCAAACTTGGCAAGCATCGCATCTAGGTTGGGAGTTTCGCGGTTGACATTGATGACGTCGGCCGTAACAAATTGTCCACGCTGCTTGAGCGATTCAATTTCCGGTGCAAACTCGTTCAAAATCTCCTCATTCGTCGCATCGGCTGCAAGTCGATTTTCGACTGGCCAATGTTCGAACCAGATACCATGCGGGGCGAGAAAATCGCGAATTTCAGCGACGTCAGTCAGGGTGCGGTTTTCGTCAGAGATGATAACACGTGCCATGCTTACAGGCCTTTATTAATGGATAGCGGTGGTTGTGGAAACTCGGTGACATCGTTGAACTAGCGGATTGTGTTCGTCGGGTTGTGATTGTAACCAAGGTAAACGGAAGTGGAATTCTAGGCAACCTACAGTCCGAAAGTCTGACGTACTAACTTTCGGCAATACTCACGGTCCGTTCACGAGCGACAATGATATGATCGATGACGGAAATCCCGATTAACTCTCCGGCTCGTTTGAGCCGATCGGTGACTTCGTGGTCTTGGCGGCTGGGTGTGGGATCTCCCGAGGGATGATTGTGGACCAACAAGATAGACGAGGCTGAGTCGCGGATCGCCGCGCGAAACACTTCGCGGGGATGGACCAAGCTGGCATCGAGCGTGCCTACAGTAATCTGATGCCGCTTGATCGGTTGCAACTTGGTGTCGAGCGTTACAATATGAAACTCTTCATGAGTCGCGTCGTAGGCCAATCGTGAAAAACTGCGTGAGCAATACGCTTTCGCCGCTTCGGTAGAATTGATCCGTTCTTTGACGCCAGAAGCGATTTTGGCCGCTTCCACTCGCCGTCCCAGTTCAATTCCAGCTAAGATCTGACAGTAGGCGACAATCGACACCGCAGAGCTAATGTGCTTCACTTCGCTTGGTGACAGCTTCGGTAGTTCTTGCAAGGCGTCCTGCACTTGGTTGGCGAGCTTTTGTCCTGCCTGCACGGCCGACTCTCCTTTGCGGCCGGAACGAATAAGAATAGCCAGCAGTTCGCTGGTCTTTAGACTTTCAACGCCCAGTTCAAGCATGCGTTCCCGAGGACGTTCCTCTAGTGGTGACTGAGTCACCTGATTGCCCGCGATCTGCCGATCGATCCAGTGCTCAATCGCGAACAGCTCAGGATTTTCTGCCCACAGAAATCGCTCGTCGGAATCGGGCGAATTGAATCGCAGCACACCTTCCTGCGTCAGCTGTTTGAGAACTTGAGTCACAAAGGCTGGTTTGGATTCCTGACAAAGCGACTGAATTTCTCTCTTGTCGAACTCCCGTCGCTTACCGATTAGATTCAGGACCTCGGCCAGTTGTAGTCTTCGTTTGTGAGAGTTGTGTGGGGCCATGCTCGCGGCTCGCTTCGACCAGAAATCACCGTTGGCGGTAGCGATAAGATAATCGTTAACTAAGGCGAATGGGAGCAGGCGCACGTCGGGCTGTCTCGCCTGACCATTTTGTCAGTAGGCTTTCCGGTGTAACCGAATACCAACTGGAGACCGAGTACAATTACCCATAGGGATCAAGTAAACTTCGAAATATCTGTGAAATCCGAAGATGCCAACATTATCATCGCTTTCCCACCTGTCCACAGACCGTCAGTTCACATTGAAAGAATTGATGTGGGCAACAACTGCCGTAGCTTGTCTTCTTGCCTACGCAGGCCGTTTGGGAGGGAATTCGATTAATCTTGGGATCGCATATGCGAGCTTCGCCACGGGATCAGGCATCGCCTTTGGTGTGGCATCACGCAATCTAAAAGATGCTCTATTTTGGTCGTTCCTCACGACGCTCTTAGTCTACATGGCAGTGGCGGGGGGCAGACTTCCTAGCGCCGCAGTCGGCTACGGTTGGGGAATCGTCGGTGCCTTGCCAGGTGCGATCAATGGCATCCGCTTTCCTAAATCTTTGTGGCTGGGGAGCGTGCTCTCGGCATTCCTAGGGCTATGCGGATTCACATGGTGTATGCGTTGGTTAGGTCAGCCGCTGGATAGTTCCGTAGCATTCGATTTAGCCTGTGCATTGGTGGTAGCGGCTCTACTACGTCCATTTATCCAATTTCTACAATGGTTCGAAACACAGAGTCGTCAACCTCGCATCGTACTCGCGGCCTGGCTGACGCTTTCGATCGTTATCGGTAACCTGTTAGTCCCGATCGTGGCCGGCGTTCAACGTTAGAGGCGATTTTTTTGCTCCGACATCTTCGGTTTGTAGAACAACCATGCGTTGATAGATGCCACCCTGGTCAAGCAATTCCTGATGGGTACCTTGCTCCGCGATCTGGCCTTGGTCGAGCACCAAGATCAAATCTGCGTGTGCGATCGTGCTCAGACGGTGCGCGATGACGAAAGCCGTTCTACCTTGCAATAGGCGACTAAGACTCCGTTGAATTAGGCGTTCGCTCTCGCTATCCAAATTGCTGGTAGCTTCATCCAAGATTAAGATGCGTGGGTCGGCCAGGATCGCTCGTGCAATGGCCAACCGCTGACGTTGACCGCCACTGAGTTTGACACCGCGTTCGCCGATCCAGGTATCAAAACCACTTGGTAGCTGTTCAATAAATTCCCGCGCCGCGGCCGCCTCAGCCGCTGCAATGATCGCCGAATGCTCCGCATCGCGACGACCATAGGCGATGTTGTCGCGTATGGTGCCATCAAACAAAAACACATCCTGTTCGACCACTCCCAATAGACGCCGATACGAATCGAGCTGAATGTCTTGAAGGTTGCGGCCATCGAGTTCGATGCTTCCCGAGATGGGATCATAGAAACGAGCCACTAAATTGCACAACGTGGTCTTACCCGCTCCGCTACGTCCCACCAACGCAACCGTTGATCCGGCGGGAACTTCGAACGACACATCGCGGAGCACCGGCTGATCCGAAGCCGGGTAGCTAAAGTTGACTCGATCGAAACGCACCGCGCCGGCAACTTGTTCCCGCGAAACCTCAATTGCTCCTGGGTTGCCCGGCGACTCGCTCGCTTCCTCCAATAGATCCAAGACGCGATCGAGTCCGGCCAAGTTATTCTGGAACGACATGGCACTGGAGGCGATCGAGGCGATCGGTCCCAACAACATGGTCAGATAGACCAGGAACATCATAAGATCTCCCAGTGTCAATTCGCTTTGCAGAATTTGCCAACCGCCATAGAGTAACAGCCCGGTGGAGGCCAGCGGAATGATCACATCCCAGATGACTTCGATAATTCGCGTGGACCACCACACCATTAATTGTTGTCTGGCCAGTAGGTGCGTCGCACGCGTGAACCTTCCTGATTCGCTTTTATCACGAGCGAAAGTCCGGACCACGCGAATGCCACCGAATGTTTCGGTGGTTGAGGCATCAATCTGCTGTCGACGTGAGCGAATATCCTTGAACAGCGGGCGAACGCGATGAATCCAGGTACGATGCGTCACCCACACGGCTGGCAGCAACATCAATCCCCCGAGCATCAGCCGCCAGTCAACCAAGAGCAGCACAAAAAAACTGCCAATCAATTGAATAATGGCCTGCCATGGATTGTAAAGCATGTTGAAGATTAGGTCGGCAATGCCACCGGCATCCTCGCGAATGAGGCTGGTCGCACCGCCACTCTTCAAGGCCTGGATGCGGTGCAGCGGCAGGCGCATCGAGTGCTCAAAGACCCGGCGGCGAACGTCTGCTTGGACCAAATTCACCGCTTTCGTAGCGTACCAACGCCCCCACAAATGCACGGCTGTGCGCGTTAACGTGATCGCGCACACCGCTCCGGCAATCAACCACAACAGCCCCATGCGCGATAGGTCAGCAGGTAGCCAGGCTGCAATGTTGGTGGGAATCTCTTGGGGAGGCTCAGTGAGCACGTAGTCAATAGCGAACTTGGTTCCCGCTGGAGGGAGCAATCCGAGCAATGTGGAGACCGTGAGCGTGGCCAGGGCAAACAGAACTTGGCCCTGATGTCCGGTGAGCTGCCGCCAGAATGCGCGTAGCAACTGCCAAAAGCTACGCTGTCGCCGTGCAGAGTCGGAACTGCCCTCGCGTTTGGCGGTCGCCTCAGCGCGCCGCTTGGCAATTTCCGTCATGTAGTCTTGGTATCGCTGTCGGCTACTGGCGTTGGGCATGGGTAGTGTGGGATTGGAGTAAAGAGTGGTGAAGTCTATTAATCGTTTAACGCCGAGCCGGAACAGGTTGCGGCAGCGGGAATAACATGGCTAGGGACGATCTGGTTTGGAACAATTTTTTGGCCAGCCGGAGAATCGTCGCAACCTGTGCAGGCGAAGGCAGTAAGGAGGATGGCACCACTCCTCCAGCGATCGATACACCCTATGGTACTGAGGCTGCGACAAAGTGAGCCAAGTTTTCGATGTTGTTTATGAATGTAGCACTAGAAATGACGCGAACAACGTTGACTTCTGAATGAGTACGCAAGTTGCCTGCCTCTACCCAGGCACCGCGGGCGTCCAATCCGGCTATAGCTTTCGCTGCCGAGGACCGCAACGCGTCCGTCAACTTTGGCTTTGGCATACTCTCAGACTGGCCTCCGAGCTGATTGACGGGTAATTCCCGAAGCTTGGCTAGCTCGCGCTCTATCCGACTCAATCCGGAACTAACGATAAATCCGTAGTGCGTGGGCATATCACTATCTGAGTAGGTCAATTCGTAGGTCTTGGTTAAATAGAGTGGTCGATTCGTACGCAGTTCATAAAACCGCGCTAAGCGACCATCGGCCAGCGCGCTTTGTTGATAATACGGTAGTGCGCGCTCGACAGCTTGCAGATAGCGCCCGTCGGCAGTGCGTTGATAAAGTTCTAACAGCGTCCGCATTACCTGCTGAGACTCGCCTCCCGAAATAGCCGGCGGCTCGAATTTACGCGCCCAGGCGGGATGCATGTGATCATTATACTGTTGAGCCCAGCCGGGTTGCGGCGCGGGCATTTGCGCTTTAAGCAAAAACTCGCCCGCCCGCAATGCCGCATCGCTGTAACGATTGTCTTGGTAGGTTTGGCCAGCTTCCAGCAGGGTGTCGATCAGATCGCACAATGTCCCATCGTTGAGCGTATAGTAGTTCGCGTACTTTTCGTTGGGAAACTCGCGAGACCAAGTGTCTGGATAGCTTGCCTGCAGATCTGGCACTGAATGGTCACTCACTTTCCCATCGTACTTTTGCGGCCAAGCACCGTTGGCGTATTGGGCGGCAAGCGCATGATCTAGTGCGTATGCGACAGCTTCGTGCAGCCGAGCATCACTCTGCTTGAGTTCGCTATCCAGTCGCATTAAACAGCGAATCGCCGATTGAGTCTTGTTATCATCGAAGGTCGTTGTATTGTGTCGGCCATCAACACGATTGCCTTCGACGCGATAGGCATAACGTTGGCGATCCTCGGCACCGAATTCGATTTGTTCCGTCCAACCTCCTGAAAGCAATTGGCCTTGCAATAGCGCACCGGCAGTTTCGCGGGCCGCTTCGAGCAAGCTTGGTTCACGGGTCAGTTGATAGGCCCGCAAATAGGCCAATCCGACTGCAGGTGTGCCGGGCGGTTCGATCCAAGCGGTCGAATCGCCAACTTTGTTTTCTCCTTCGCGAAGCGACAAATCCTCGCTGATACGAAACACATAGCCACCGCCGGCCGAACAGTGCTCGCGAAAGAACGAAGTCGCGCGTTGTATAGCCAGCACTGCGTCGTCGCGTGTGGGCTCTGCGGCGCCGGTCGCAGGGACCAAAGTTGCGAGCGTAAACAGCGATATCAAGCAGTCTTTGTAACGAAACATACCAAGCAACTCCGAAAAAATGGGGCCAACGCGAATGGCACGCGGCAAAGGCATAGCGGAATTCTAATGCTAGCGCAAAAAGTATTCGAAAAACGCATACACAACACTGTTCGAATCAATATTGGGAGAATGCTCAGGACGATTGGTCATAAACACGCGTGGTTCATTTCCCAGCAGTCGATTAACAGTGATGGAATGATTGAGTGCGGTCCATCGACGTAGCGGATCTTCGGAACCTCCCGACACCAGAAAGGGGCGTGGTGCCATCAAGGCATGCAGTTCGTGCAGATCGCGATTGGCCTCGACCAGTTGCGGATACAAACCGCGCGCTGGATTGTCAGCCGTGATCAGGCCTCGCTCTCGCCAAGGTGGTGGGTGATAGCCTAGATACCAGGGCTCCCAATAATTAACACTCGCTCGCTCCGCGTCGAATACAACGCCGGGATCGGACCAAGCCGCGCAGGCGAATCTATCAAACAGGCAGGCGGCGAACATAGCCCACTTGCCTCCAAACGAATGCCCCACAACGCCAATCCGCTCGCTGTCCACTTCCGGTCGGGCGGCCAAGACAGACCAGGCATTGGCCGCAGCATAGGCCAACATCGATAGCGGTTGGACTTGCGCGTCATCAATGTTTGGGTAGTAGAGTGCATAAGTCCTGTCCTGAGTTGCTTCCGTCGTGCCGATCGACAACGTGACCAAGCCACGCTGAGCTAGTTGCCAAGCGAAATCGCGTTGCTCGGCCCCGTGCCCTATTGCCGTTTCAGGTTCATAGTAGACGGACAGCACTGCTGGACGTTTTCCATCGCCATCAGGAATGAGTAAGTATCCCGTGGTCTCCTCATTGGGTGTCCAGCGAAAGCGGATGCGATGTTGCACGATGTTGTCGCGACGCACCGTCTCAAGTATGGCGACTTGTGGATCGGTGATGAGCGGTGGCCAGGAACCGAGTAACTGTTGCCAATCGCTGAGAATCTCTGCGCGACGCTTGTGCCAAGCGTCGCTTGCTTGAACAGCAGAGCCGTCCTTAAACAACAGTGGCGAGCGATAGTCCCCAAATTGTTCGCGATACACTAGCGGTGGTGTGCCATAGGGTTTGATTATTTCCCAAGCTTGATTTTCCTGCGACCTGTTGTCCTGTTTTGAGAGGCTCAGTGAAGTGTTAGAGCCGAACAGTTCATTGGGTTTATTCCAAGTCAACTTGGCCACAAATAGGCTATTGTCGCTGCCGTACTTTTCGACGCCCACCGGTTGCATCCACTCCGCAGCTGTAACCCACGTCTCATGGGGACTTACGTTGACGACGCCAAAATTTCCAAGTCGCGCGCCACGTTCGGGGACCAGCACTTGTTCGCTACCACGAATGACTTGCAACCGTGGCGGATCAACCTTGGCCATGAACAACGGCGCGCGATGGCGAAAGACATGGTCGTTATCGGCGCCGCGTCGAGTGTAGACCAGAAACAGGCCGTCTGAGTGGGTTACCCAGTGTTGCTGTGTATTATAGTTTCCCAGCTTGCTCTCATCGTCGAAGCACCACTCCCGGGGTTTTGAGAAGTGCAATCCATCGTCACTTGTACTTACATAGCCGGCCAAATCGTTGCGCATCGTCAAATAGTAACGTCCCTCGAAGCACGTCAGCGAAGGCTCGTACAATCCCCGCTCGATGGGCACGCTCAACTCATCGCCATGCGCGAGATAACTAAGTGCCTGACCATCGAAGCGGCAGTGGCAAACAGTGACCGAGTACTGCTTCTTGTCGGGCTCCTTAAAATAGATCGGAACCAACACATCGCCGCCGGGCAGATCGACGCGCTGCGCGCTTCCGGCACCAGCGTTTCTGAATTTCGGTTCATCGGGTAGCTTGACCGTTTGCCATGCGGTCCAGCCCTTGCCGGGAGAATTGTAAACCGCATAAGCGATCCCTCGCGGGCGGTTGCTCGCCACACGGTTGTTGCGATACCAGACGGTATGGCCGATGCCCAACAATCGCTCACTGGCCACATGCCATTGTGGCGTGAAGTCGCAGACCAGCGTTTCATCCCCATCACTCAATAGCTCAGGCGCAAGCTCCGCGCCTGCGGGCCAATCTTGGCTATTGCGTTGAAAGCTTTGCCGGGAAAATGAGTCGTGTGTTTGCGGTGGTGACCAAATTTTCCCGCCGTCGGTCGAACGAGTTTCGCTCAAGGCCTCGAATACGTCCGAACCGCTAAGTTGCAACTTTTGCATGGTCATTACCACACACGGCTGGAGCGAGTCATTTCCTGACTTTGCCGCCGGTATGGCGCCTGCTCGCGCATGAACCCAACAAGTTTGTTGGTCAAAACCTGACTGAGCGATGATGTGCTCAATGGTATAAGCCAAACCACCGGAGTCGCTGCTATGAGCTGAATCTTGAGCCGATACAGGTAAACCGCAAACCAGCCAACACAGCACGTGAGCAGCGATCCGGCTCACGCGACATGTGTGTAACATTGGCTTATACGTTATCATCATTTTGCGACTCACCTCGCAAGCGCTTGATTTCCTCTTCGAGCTGGCGATTTTTAGCTTCGGCCATTTCCCGTGCTGCGCGCTCCTGATCGGCGATCTGTTGCTGCTGCTCTGCGAATTGAAGATATTTATCAGCCGATTCTCGAAGCTGACTGGCTCGCCGCGCGTTGTCTTCGGCTTCGGTCAACAACAACTCCCCCGAAACCTGGTCGATCATTTCCAGAGCAGTACCGGCCAGTCGTAGTCCAATACCCAGCGTCTCGCAGGTCAATCCACCAGCCGCTGCATCCATCTGGACCAAAGTGCCATTCTTCAATCGGAAACCTTGTAGAGCGGGGCGCAGGTACTCGGCCAACGGATCGTACAGAAAATATTCCGACACACCAAACTGCTCATAGACTTTCGGCTTGAACACCAAATCTTCCTGTTTGGTCGAACGCGAAGTTACCTCGAACACCACATTGGGAGTTCGCTGCTCCTCCCATGTCTTGAAGGTGCGACGTGGGCCGGGATCGCAATCGAGTACGATGAAGTTATCAGGGACGACAAAACGACGCGGTTGGCCTGGCTGGTAATAGACCAGCAAATCGCTACCGATATATATCCGCTGCCCTCGCAAACGTTGGTTCAGCAATTGATCGATGCGCACAATCCACTTGCGATGTATGTCGGTTTCACCCATGGGGCGTCCATCTGATTCTGGGTAATCAATTTCGACTGGATTGGTAGTGCTCATGTCTGTTTTCGTGATCTCGCGAATGTGGCGACATGTCTATCATTGTAGCATGCGATGCACCGCAAAAAGCTTGGTAGCGGGAACTGAAGAGGTGACCTTGGAGTTCTGCCTGCATTTTAGTCTTTAGCTGTGACAAGTCCCAGCGCTCCATAGAAAACCTTTGCGTGGTATAGGCCAATCGGTTAGGATGAACCCTACTCTCGGCCCAGCCTCTCCCACGCTCGTTTTCCTCTCCGCGAAGTGAGTTTCCGCCATGACTGCTGTCAGTCGTCGACAACTATTGCATTATGGTGGCAGTGGATTGGGCTGTTTGGCACTCTCCGCACTTCTACAACGCGAATCGCCAGCTAGCCAGCAGCGAACCGACTTCGCCCCGCGCGTTAAACGTGTGATTTGGTTGTTTATGCATGGCGGCCCCAGCCACGTTGACTTGTTCGATCCCAAACCCGAACTTTCGCGATTGGCCGGCGAGCCCATCCCTGAAAGCTTCGGCCCGGTAATGACGCGCCGCAAAGTCGCACAGAATCCATTGCTGCCGGCCGTTAAACCGTTTCGCCAGCGCGGCCAGTCGGGATTGGAAATCAGCGACCTCCTGCCAAACATCGCGAATTTTGCAGATGACCTGTGCGTCATCCGCAGCCTACATGGTGACAGCGTCAATCATCCGCAATCGGTCTACCAAATGAATACCGGAAGCGTGTTGATGGGTCGCCCTAGTGTGGGAAGCTGGGTGGCTTATGGACTCGGGTCGGAGAATGAAAACTTGCCCGCCTTTGTCGTGTTACCCGATCCAGCCGGTGGTCTGAAAGGTGGTCCGCCGGCCTGGGGGAATGGTTTCTTGCCAGCCTCCTATCAAGGCGTAACCATGCGCGCTGGAACGCGTCCCATACTTCATCTCGACTCGGAAGCCGGTTTATCGTCGGTCGAACAACGTCGGATGCTCGACGCGCTGCAGCAACTCAACCAGCGACACCTGGCACAGCGCGACAACGACGATGAATTGTCCGCGCGCATCGCCGCCTATGAGTTAGCATTTCGCATGCAAGCTACAGCGCCCGAGTTAGTTGACCTGAGTGAAGAGTCGGCAAGCACGTTGCAACTGTATGGCATCGACCAGAAAGCCACGAATGATTTCGGTACACGATGTCTGCTAGCACGACGGATGATCGAACGGGGCGTGCGGTTCGTACAAGTCTATGCAGGTGATACCAATGGTTGGGACGCCCACAAAGATGTAGCTGACAACCATGGTAAGTTGTGCGCCGCTACCGACTGGCCGGTGGCCGGCTTGTTGCAAGACCTAAAGCAGCGTGGCTTGTGGGACGAGACGCTTGTGATTTGGGGAGGTGAATTCGGCCGGATGCCGATGAGCGAATCAGGGACCGGACGCGATCACAATCCGTGGGGTTACAGCGTGTGGTTGGCCGGTGGTGGAGTCAAAGGGGGACTAGCCTATGGTGCTACCGACGCAATTGGCTTGCGGGCTGAAGAAAAGCCCGTGCACATCCGAAATTTTCACGCGACCCTGTTGCACATGTTAGGCGTCGATCATGAAAGCCTTTCCTATTATCACAACGGCTTGGATGAACGTTTGATCGGCCCCACCGACGATGTCGAAATCGTGCGGGAGATTTTGGCATGATGCGATTCACAATCTGCGGCGCCCTCGTCGAAAATCTCGTCGCCGTAGCGGAATTCGCCAAGAATTTCGGCAATTCGAGCCTATCGCACAAGTCCGCCCGCCGAAAGTCTTGGCGACTTCCGCTACCAGTTGCTGCCAGCTACTTGGTTGTAATAGCAACGATCAACTTCCACACATCGCTGCTGGCTCACGAACCACTCAACTCGACGACGATCCGAGAAACGCCGATCACTGACTCGGATCGTGAACATTGGTCCTTTCAGCCAATCGGGGTTCCGTCCCTGCCACCCGTTAAGAATCGTGCTTGGGCTCGCAATCCTATCGATTCCTTTGTACTTGCAGAACTTGAGCAAGCTGGGCTGGAGCCAGCACCCGAGGCTGATCGCGGTACTTTACTCAGACGACTCAAATTCGATCTACTGGGCCTTCCACCCACGCCAAGTGAGTTGGAAGAGTTTTTGCTTGAGGGCGACGGCGATGCAGGCGCCTACCAGCGCTGGGCTGAAAAGTGGTTAAATTCGCCCGAGTTCGGCCAGCGACAAGCGCAGCCCTGGTTGGATTTAGCTCGGTTCGCTGAGACCGATGGCTTCGAACATGACCGAGTCCGCGATGGGGCCTGGCGCTATCGCGACTGGGTCATTACCGCTTTCAACCAGGACCTCACCTTTGATCGCTTCATCGCCTTGCAACTGCACGGCGACTTGACTGGGGCAGACGATGATCGGATTGCAACAATGTTCTGCTTGGCCAGCGCTGATATGCCGGACATCAACGAACAAGATCTGCGACGCCACGATCGACTGAATGAATTGACATCGACGATTGGTGCGGCCCTACTCGGCTTGCAAATGCATTGCGCGCAGTGTCATGACCACAAATACGATCCGATTAGTCAAGCCGACTTTTATAGGCTCCGCGGCGTGTTCGAATCGTCGATACCCGAATTAAAACGCGACCAGCCGTTTAATGTGTTCGATGGAGTCTATAACCAATTAGAGTCACGCATCTATTTCCGTGGAGATTTGCATTCCCCGGGCCCCAACCTTGCGGCAGCATTTCCACGGATCGGAGTGCATAGCGACTCAGCGGCTAAATGTGATGCCCAGCGGCCGCGCGAGTCCTTTTCGCAGTGGTTGTTCGATGAGCAGAATCCACTGGTTGCCCGGGTGATTGTCAATCGCGTGTGGCAACAACATTTTGGGCGTGGATTATTCGAAAGCGCCAGCGACGTAGGTGTCGTGGCGGGTGGTCCCACTCATCCAGAGCTGCTCGATTGGCTGGCCGGGTTTTTGCGTCAACAGAATTGGAGTTTGAAAGCTCTGCATCGCGAGATTGTACTCTCCTCCACTTATCGACAGTCCAGCCGCCGGCAAACTGGTGATCGCGCATGGCCGGCTCGTTTGCAGAAAGATCCGAGCAACGATCTATACAGTCGTTTCCCTCGCCGCCGTTTAGATGGCGAGGTAATACGCGATGCGCTGTTGTCGGTGGCTGGGTTGCTCAATTGCGAAGCCGGGGGAGAGAGTGTGCTTCCGCCGCTTCCGAAAGAGCTTACCGGAACTCTTTTAAAGGGGCAGTGGCCAACCAGCGAGCGCGAAGCCGACCACTATCGTCGCAGTATTTACATCTTTGCGCGCCGCAATTTGCGGTATCCATTGTTCGACGTCTTCGATCGCCCGGACGCCGGAGCCAGCTGTCCGCAGCGCAATCGTTCAACCACTGCCACACAGTCACTGCAGATGCTTAACAGCGAGCTATCCAATCGTTGTGCCGTAGCCCTAAACCAACGCATCACTCATCATTGCCAGTCAATCAATTCGATGTTTGCCAAGGCATGGATCAGTCAACTTTTTTTGACGGCGCTGGCGAGACCAGCCACACCGGAGGAACTAGCCTTATTCGAGTCATTCTTCGCCACAGAAAGTTCACGACATGCTGCCTGTTTGGCGGTTCTCAATACAAACGAGTTTCTAACGGTCGATTGATGCCTTCGGTCCGCCGCAACGGCGCTGTGCTTGTTGCGGGCCTACTATGTCTTAGGCATGCGCGGCTCCGAGCTCGAGGCGATGAAAGATGATGGTGAGGAGGGGTGCGAGGAACAAGCTGAACTGCAGTCGCATCGAATCCAATAGCGGCAGGACAACAGGCTGTCCGTAGCGGAACTCGCCAAGAGTTTCGGGTTTCCGACGGGAAATACTATAGTGAGGCCCCAAAATTCTTGGCGAATTCCGCTACGGGAACGGAGGGAGTAGTGGCGAAACAAAGCGATGTTGCGGACTGGACTGCCAGATATCGCTTTCTACTTACGATGCATTGTCGCAATATTCGCTCATTTCCCTTTCTGTGTAAGGACTGCTCCTAGGTTGTCAAACGCTTCGCTTGTTCCAAATGCCGTGCAAGGCAGCTTGGATGCCGCTGGACTCAACCAGCGGCCGGTTTTGCTCTCGATCGATACCGATATTCGCTTGGATGGCTCGCCCGCCGAACTGTGGCTGGTCGTTACTGACGATCAGCTGTCAGTGGTGGAACATTCCAAGGTAGATGATGAGAAACAACGAGGCGCGGAGTTTCGACGCGGAGCGTCGAGCTACGTTGAGTGGGACAAAATCAAAAAGTTTCGGACGACGGCGGGGACCGGCTCGGGACTGCTGCAAGCTAAGCTGGACGAGGGCTGGATCGATATCCTACGGTTCTCCAATCGCCTCGCGGGGCGTTTTCATAAAGTTTCCCGGCGACTGGAGCAAATGCTCGAAATGGGAAACGGCGAAGCGGCTGATCTATCAGTGCAGTCCGTCGATGGTTCTCAAACAAACGATTCCACTGGAATGCCGGACCAGCCAGCCTGGGACGCAGAACTCGACCCGCCACGGTGTGACAGTTGCCAACTGAGATTGACGACTGTTCACGAATCGTGCCCACGCTGTTTGCAAAAAGGACAAATACTGCGACGCGTGACCGAGCTACTCCGGCCTCATTTGCGCGGGGCGATATTCCTTAGCCTTCTAACGATCGTAGGCGTTGGAGCCGAGTTGATTCCACCCAAGCTGCAACAGTATATGGTCGATCATATCCTGGGACCGGAAGCGGCTAAGACAGGCAACACAAACTTTACCACCGCGCTGCTCATCGTTGTGCTAGCCCTGGCCGCCTCACGGGTGATTCTGTCAGTCGTAGGTTGGATTAAAGGACGCGTAGCAACGGTCATTGGTACTGGATTGACCAGTACGCTCCGCGAGCAAATGGTTCGCAAATTGCAAAACGTTGCGGTCGTCTACTACGATCGGCACCAAGTAGGTTCTACGCTCAGTCGCGTAGCTCACGATAGCGAAGTGCTGCACGGCATGATGCACCAAATCACCGGCGGCTTTCTGTTGCAAAGTGTGCAACTGGTCGGTGTGGGAGCGATGTTGGTGTGGATCAATCCCAAACTGGCTCTGTTCACATTGATCCCGGTACCGCTGGTCTTCCTGGGATCGTGGATCTTCTGGCAGAAGGTTTACCCACGTTACTATCGACTGTGGGATGCATCGAGCAAGCAGATGTCGGTGCTCAATGGCATGCTCAACGGTATTCGCGTAGTGAAAGCTTTCGCACAAGAGGATCGCGAATTCCATCGCTTCCAAACCGCCAGCGATCATTTGCGCAAATGGCGGCTATGGGTCGATCAAACCAACGCCAGCTATTCGGCGGCGATGCAGTTGGTCTTCAGCCTAGGTGGCTTGATCGTGTGGTACGTGGGGGGGCGCGATGTGATCGGTCAAGAAATGACGCTGGGCCAGCTGATCGCCTTTCTGGCTTATCTGGCCATGTTTTACGCCCCGCTCAGCGCGCTATCAAACTTCACTACCTGGTTGACTAGCTTTTTGAGCGGTAGCAAGCGCGTGCTGGAGCTGCTCGATATGCCGTTGACGATCGCCGAGCCCGAAGTGCCATTGGATTGGAACGATCCACAGGGCGAGATTCGATTTGACAAAGTTTCGTTTGGTTACGACCGCAATCAGCCAGTACTGAAGGACATTTCCTTTGATGTGAAGCCCGGCGAGATGATTGGTATTGTCGGCCGTAGTGGTTCTGGCAAGACGACCATGGTCAATTTACTAGGACGTTTTTATGATGTGCAGGAAGGTTCCATCACCGTGGACGGCATCGACTTGCGGCAATTGTCGATGCAACAACTTCGCTCGCGAATTGGGATTGTTTTTCAAGAATCGTTTTTGTTTCGTGGTACGATCTGGAAGAACCTGTCGTACGGACGTCCCACCACGACGCTTGAAGAAGGGTTAGAAGCGGCGCGGGCGGCTGGAGCGCATGATTTTATTTGCCGCACGCAACTCGCCTACGAAACGCTCTTGGGGGAGCATGGGGCGGGATTGTCCGGCGGCGAGAAGCAACGTTTATCGATCGCGCGTACGCTACTCTATGCTCCGCAGATCTTGATCCTAGACGAAGCAACCAGCAATATTGACGCCGAATCGGAACGGAGTATTCAAGAGGCATTGGAGGTGTTGATTCAAGGTCGTACGACGGTAGCGATTGCCCATCGTCTGTCGACGCTCCGCAATGCCGATCGCATCTTGGTCTTCGATCGTGGTCAATTGGTCGAGCAGGGGTCGCATGCCGAATTGCTGGCCACCGATGGCGTTTACGCACGGCTCGTGAGAATACAAACGCAAGTTTCAAAGGACCCGAACGTTGATCGATTGTTGGTATCCGCCGAAGACAAAGCAACTCTAGACGAAGCCAAAGGGTCGCAGACGGACAAGCAATGTGCGGAGGCCTATCAAGGCGCCAAACAGAAAAGTGAGGAAGTAGGCCAATCCGACAAAACTGCGGAAGCGACAACGCCTAAGCAGCGATTGATATGGCTCGATCCCAAGCGGCACCGTTTTCAATTGGGCGGCTACGACGAATTGGAGCTTTGGCTGGACGATGAGCGCATGGCAACGGGCCTGTTTGTCGTTCGGACTTTTCCTGCCAGCCATCCCGAACAATATTTGAGCATTCGCGGTTGGAACGAAGCCGGGGATGAGATCGAGGTGGGCATGCTCCGCGAACTGAATGATTGGTGTGACGATTCGGCCGCCGCGTTGTTGCAAGCCCTCGAGAGGCGATATTTACTCCGAGAGATTCGCCGCATTCACGATATCGATTTGAAGGCAGGTTACCTCGATTTCGATGTTGAGACCGACGCTGGACGGGAAAAATTTGCAGTGCGGTGGACGCAAAGTCAAGCCATCGACTTTGGCGAAGAAGGGAAGCTCCTGATCGATACCGAGGAGAATCGCTACCTGGTCCGAGATCTGTCGCGCCTCCCCAAAGCACAATCCGAAAAATTCATGCAGTATGTCTATTGGTAGCTGAGCGTTTGCCTAGCCACCTAGCGTATTGCTGATAGTTATTACCACCAGACCTACTTCCTGACTTAGTTATTTATCCCTGCACCGGCTTTGCTATCCGTGCTAGACCACGCGTCTCGGAAGCACGGATGGCAAGGCCGGTGCACTCATGGTCTAAAATCAGGCCAATTTCCTACCGCTGAATCGATTTTGTAGGCGATCGTGGTACAACGCCGCGATTGGAGATTAAGATCAAGTGTACTAACGAGCTGTTGACCCTAAGGATGAGCGAACTGAATTTGATAGGCTTAAAACTTCCGATGCGTGCTAGATGGCCAACTGCAAGCGTGATTGCCTGCTGGCTAATAGTTGCTGCGATGCCGGGTTCCGTTGTTGCACATCCGTTTCATATCAGTACGGCCGAAGTTGAGTACGATGTAAAAACGGATCGGTTGCAGGTCAGTTTGAAACTACAAGCGATCGACTTGGAACAGCTACTGTCTCAAACGGCTGGGGAGCGAGTGAGTATTGAGCAGGCCGATACACCCGAGCGAATTACGGAATTGCTGAACCGCACTTTCTTCTTGGCTTCAAACGAAACCGTACCAACGCAGGCCGCCACGGCCACATCGTCGCACGGCTCTCCGAGCCGTGACACAATCAGCTCCGCGCCAGAGTTTCAGTCGCAAGAGACCACTCAACACACGCGTTCGAAAGTGCACTGGGTCGGCCAAGAATTGAAGGGGGCTTGGCTGTGGATCTATTTTGAGCTTGAATTACCAACGGCGCGAGCGCAGTTGCAGTTGTTCAACACAGTCTTGTTTGAGGCCACTGACAGCCAAATCAATACGGTCTCGGTGCGTCATGGCAAACAGCGAACAACACTCAAATTTTCAATCAAGCAACCCTCGGCGAATTTTGATACGCGATGGCTAGAACACTAAGAATTAGGGTTCCACTCGCGTCGGGAAAAGGTGTCCGACACCAAAAGCCGGAACGGCCCTGCGGGTGCTTCGCACTTTTGGTGTCGGACACCTTTTCCCGAACAACCCGCAAATTAAACTGTGACAAAGCGCTAGACTAAGTCTCAAATGGGGTCGGGGGATCAATGCGGGCGGAAATAATCTCAATTGGCGATGAACTGACCAGCGGTCAGCGGCTCGACACCAACTCGCAGTGGCTTAGCATGCGGCTGGGGGAGTTAGGGATTGCCACGCTGCTACATACGACTGTGGGCGATGATCTGGCGAGCAATATTGATGCGTTCGCACTGGCAGCCAAGCGAGCTGAGATTGTAGTGGCCACCGGTGGATTGGGGCCAACGCTCGACGATCTAACACGCCAGGCAATGGCCGACGCCTTTGACGCGGCTTTGGAACTGGATCCCAATTCACTGAAGAAAATTGAGCAAATGTTCGCGCAACGCCAACGCGAGATGCCCGAGCGGAATCGGTTGCAAGCTATGTTTCCCCGCGGCAGTCGCGTAATTCCCAACCCACACGGTTCGGCACCGGGGATCGACATGACCGTTGATTCCGGCGGACGCATCAGTCGCTTGTTCGCGCTGCCAGGTGTACCTGCCGAAATGAGACAAATGTGGTATGAAAGTGTCGTGCCGCGCATCGAAGAGAGTTTAGGTGCCAGCCAGGGTCACCTGCGTCAACATGCTGTCAAACTCTTTGGTATCGGTGAGAGCGACGTTGAGGTGCGGCTCCCCAAGTTGATCGATCGCGGCCGTAATCCGACGGTAGGGATCACGGTAAGTCGCGCAACCATCACCTTGCGAATCGCCGGTCGGGCGCACAGTGATGAACAATTCGCAGAGTTGATTGCCCCGACGCTGGGTGAAATACAACATGCTTTAGGCGAATTGATCTTTGGCGAAGGGGAAGATGAACTGGAGCATGCGGTATTGCGACAACTTGCCAATAGCCGGATGAATATGGCCAGCATCGAAATTGGTGCGGCCAGCTGGATCAGCGATTGGATGCTCAAGGGGGCCGCGTCGATTGCAACTCCGCTAGACGCCAAGGGTGAGGCGCAAAATCCTAATTCGTACCAGGGAGGTATTGCCTTTCCCACGCTAGAAGCGGCGGAGCAATGGTTGCTCACGGGAACAAGATCATCGAGCAATCGCCAGGTAGTCGAGCCCATTTGGCAAGCGATTGCAGTGCAGGCGCGGCAACGTTTCGCCGCCGATGTGGTGTTGGTCGTGGGGAGTTATCCAACTCTAAACCAAATGGAAAACTCAGCAGCACCATTTGAATTCAACTTTGCTATTGCCACCCGTGACGGAGTGCTGCTGGAGAAGCGTACGATGGGTGGACATCCAGATGTCTTGGGGCCGAGAGTCGCCAAGACTGGTCTCGATTTGCTACGCAAAGCCTTGGCTGCCAAAGCCAAGTGAGAGCCAAGAATATAAATTGGCATTTGCCTTCGTTTGCCAGATTCGAATATGCACATTTCATTTTGCTTTTTACAATTTGCAGTCCTACTCCCAAGAGCCCAGCTCTTCACGGATAGGTCTAGTCGTACCTAGTTCAACCACCCACCTTAGGACCAGCCAATTGTCTCGCGCCGTTCGAATCCTCCCCTGCCCTGCCGTGCGTGGTACGATGACACCTCCCGGGAGCAAGAGCATTACCAATCGCGCGATCGTCTGCGCGGCATTGGCTGACGGCGAGAGCCACCTGTCTGGCGTGCTCGATAGCGAAGACACACAGGTGATGATCGCCGCCTGGCAACAGGTTGGCGTCGAGATGGAACACGACTTGGGCGACAGTCGATTGCGAGTGGTCGGGTGTGGTGGTGAGTTGGCCAAACCTCATGCCGAATTGTTTGTGGGGAACAGTGGAACCACCATTCGGTTTCTAACTGCTGCCCTAGCCGCTTGCGGCGGACGCTATGTGCTCGATGGCGTACCTCGTATGCGCGAACGACCGATCGGCGACTTGTTGCGAGCGCTACAGCATTTGGGTTGCAATGTCAGTAGTCTCAATACACAGCATGTGGACTGTCCGCCGGTGACGATTGACACTACGGGCATGCGTGGTGGTCAAACGATGGTAGCTGGGAATATCTCAAGTCAATATCTATCTGGGATCATGCTGGCCGCGCCACAAGCCGCTGAGGACGTGGTGCTAAATGTTGACGGTGAATTGGTCTCGGTCCCCTACGTGGACATGACGACAGCCGTGATGCGCTCATTTGGTGCGGAGGTGACAGGACCCGCTCTCGGACCGCTACGCATCGCCTCTTCGCGTCAAGACAAGACTAAGCGCTATCGCGGCATCAACTACGCCATCGAACCCGATGCCTCAGCGGCGAGCTATTTTTGGGGAGCGGCAGCCATAACTGGCGGTACCGGCCGAGTAGCAGGACTGAGCCAAACGAGCTTGCAAGGGGATGTTAAATTCTGCGAAGTGCTTGCGCAGATGGGATGCCGTGTAGATTATCAGCAGAATGCGATAGAAGTTACCGGTGGAACATTGACGGGCGTAGAAGTGGATATGGCTCATATCAGCGACACAGTACAGACACTCGCGGCACTGGCACTGTTTGCTGAGGGACCAACCACCGTGCGAGGCGTGGCCCACAATCGCGTGAAGGAGACGGATCGCATTTCCGATTTGGCTTGCGAGCTTAGACGACTGGGGGCACGCGTCGACGAATTCAACGATGGATTAACGATTCACCCACCAGCGCAAGTTACTCCCGCAGAAATAGAAACCTATCACGACCACCGCATGGCTATGAGCCTGGCCTTGGTAGGCCTGCGAGCCAAGGGGATCGTCGTAAAAGATCCAGGCTGTACGGCTAAGACCTATCCAGACTACTGGCGCGATTTAGAGCTATTCTGCGGTAGCAGCATTGAACGCCTGGACTGAATCGATATAGCGCTGTGCGCGAGCCAGTATCTGCTCGATACGTTGGTCATCAGGACTGACTTCCGGCTCTTCGTTAGCCACAAACGTAGCGCTGCACTGCGCGCACTCGACTTCTCGACCCAGCAACTCAATGCGCACATTGAGATGTCTTCCGCATGTTGGGCACGATCGGAAAAAGTATGTACCTGAAGCCATTATTTCCTCCATCGAAAAGTCGTTCCGTCGGTGCGAACTACGCGAAAGGTACAATGCACTACTGCATTGCCGTGCGCTCAAATTAACGCTTGCGGCGTATGACACAACGGCAGAAACATCCTGGGTAGTTGAAGTAGCTAGGGGGTACAAACAAGTTGTGGTTCTTGGAGACGATTTGTGATTATGGGAGCTCATTGGTCCAATGTCAATGGTTAGTGGCGTAGAAATTTCCTTGATGGCTAGCATTAGGGTCTGTAGCGACAAAGCAACTTCGCGAAGCTAAGCGGTATCGAAACTACGCGGTATATTGTGCTATGGCTCACGCACCCCCCGATAGACGTAGGCGGGTAGCGAACATGGCGGTCTCCTAGGCAGAAAGAGTTTTCCCTGCAAAATGGAACCCAAGACCCCAGCGAAATAACCGCAGTTTGGGACAATGCGTCGCGACTGGCGACAAGTCGCACGATTTCATCTATTAGGGATAGCTAGAGAGACACCTGCGAGGGCAGCAAGTTTCACCGGATTCTTTTAACGTTCGTAACATTTGCCGAAAAAGTGTTTTTCTGGCGACCGAATTTGTTCGGAGGGGAAGTTCTATGAAAATTACAGTTGCCCAAGATCGCGCAGAATTGGGCAAAACCAGTGGCGATCAAGCCGCTGAAGTCATTCGCAACTGCTTGGCTCAGCATGAATTCTGCAATCTAGTGGTTGCCACGGGCTCGAGTCAGTTCGAGGTACTGGAAAACTTGATTCAGCAACCTGGCATTGATTGGCCACGCGTATGTGGCTTCCATTTGGACGAATACTTGGGAATTGATCAATCGCATTCTGCCTCTTTCTGTGGTTACTTAAAGTCGCGTTTTGTGGATCGAGTCCCATTGAAGTCATTCCTGTTTCTGGACGGCATGCTTCCTCCCGAGCAGTTGCGAACTTCCGCCAGTGCGGCCATTGCCAATAAAAGAATCGATTTAATGCTGTGCGGAATTGGCGAAAACGGACACTTAGCATTCAATGATCCCCCGGCCGACTTCACCACCCAGGAACCTTACATTATCGTGGCATTGGATGAAGCCTGTCGCAAGCAACAAGTGGGTGAGGGGTGGTTTGATACCTTGGCACAAGTTCCCGAGCAAGCAATTAGCATGTCGATTGCGCAAATCCTAAAATCTTCAGTGATATTGTGTTCGGTGCCGGACCGTCGCAAAGCTGAAGCGGTTCGGGCCACACTCCAGGACGCGATTTCACCGGCGATTCCTGCGTCGGCCCTGCGCAATCACTCCAATGTAACATTGGTGCTTGATACCGAGAGCAGCAGTTTGCTTTCGAAGGACACGCTCGCTTTGTACCGTTCATGATCTGTCGGTTTTGAGTTTTGAAATAATGACACAAGCGAGCCACAATTCGATTGCCGCTGGATACGCCGACTTGCAAGTCAATGGCTACGTGGGGGTCGACTTCAACGATCCGCGAACGACACCTGAGGCGATTGGCCAAGCAGCGACAGCGATGATTGCTGACGGAGTCTCGCTCGCATTTCCTACAATTATCACGGCTGAGATCACCGCGATGGTGCACTGCATCACCAACGTTAGGCGGGCGGTTCAATCCAACCCGCACGCGGCCGAGGTCTTTCAAGGCTTGCACATCGAAGGCCCTTTTCTCTCTCCCGCTCCGGGGTATATCGGCGCCCATCCAGTGCGCTATGCGCTGGCCCAAGACCTCAGGGCACTGGAGTTGCTAGTCGCTGCTGGCGGCGGACTGGTACGTTTGGTGACGCTGGCTCCGGAAATCGACGTGGAGGGGAGACTTACGAAAATGTGTCGCGAGCGAGGAATACTAGTAGCCGCAGGGCACACCGATGCGACACTTGAGCAGCTCGACACTTGCATCGCGGCTGGCCTGCGGTTGTTTACCCATCTGGGCAATGGTTGTCCACGACAAATGGACCGTCACGACAATATCATCTATCGTGCGCTACGTCGTGTAGATCGGCTGCGTTACACGTTGATCGCCGATGGTTTCCATGTACCTGAATTATTGTTTCGAAATCTTCTGCAGTGGGTGCCGGTTGAGCGCTTGGCTATTGTCTCAGATGCAATCAGCGCGGCGGGCTTGGGGCCCGGAACATATCAACTTGGGGAACGCCAAGTAACGATCGGAGCTGACCGCGCCGCTCGCGATCCGAGTGGCGAACACTTCGTGGGCTCGGCCTCAACCATGCGCGACGCGGATAACTGGTTGACGGCAACCTTAGGGCTCGGCGAAGTTCAACGCGCAATGTTGATGCGGAACAATCCTATCGATTGGCTAACCGGGGCGTGAGCATCCAACGCACGTCAAGCTTGTTTTCCTCAGCCCCGCGTACGTCAGTCTTTCCAGTCTGACACAGTGCATCCCCAAACCCCAACGATCAACAAATCAGACACTCGCTAAACGGCTGCGATTTCCGCTGGGTTTTCTTGGTTACCAAAGTTTCAGACAGTTTTTTGTTTTAGCCAGATAGTACAATATCAGTCAAGAAAGCCTGACGTAACCCTTGGGAGCAGGCTGGCAGACTGACGTACGTTTTCTCGGCGATGGGCCGCGATACTTTTAACTTTGGGGAACATCTTGGCGAAAAAGAAAACATCAAAAATCAGCAAAAAGAAATCCAGCAAAGCAGCCGGAAAATCTTCAAGCAAAGCCAAACGGTCAGCGCAACCGATCATCCTGAAAACAGGCGAAGCGCTCGTTGAAGCCGAGGCTCCATGGTCAGCGGCCGAGCCCGAAGTAGTCATCGGCCAGTTGAACGGACCCGTCGGTTATGCCATTGCCCACATGATCGGCAATCAAGTGAAAGGGCATTCGAAAGTCTTTGCGATTCTGAATTGTGACGTGCAAGTGCGACCGGTGACCGTCATGGTTAGCAAAGTAACGGTTAACAATGAGAAGTACACCAACATCTTGATGGGAACAGTGCAGGCGGCCATTGCTCATGGAGTGCTCGACGCGGTGCGCGAAGGACATATCCCCAAATCACAGGCCAATGAACTTGGCATTATCTGTTCGGTTTGGCTTGATCCGTCCATCGTCGAAGCGGACTACGATCCCGAGATACTATTCAACACCAACCGCGCGGCGACTACTAAAGCGATTGCCAAAGCGATGCATGACGAGCCTACGATCGACTGGTTGTTGGAAAACCAAGCGACCATCCCTCACTTCTTTCATCAATTGGCGCTGGAGCGAAAACTGTAATCGTCGCTCGACGCAGGCAATAGCATCTCGACTCGGAGAATCGAGCGAAGCTGGTAGGTTTTAAGAAGCAGGGTTCCATGTCTGTACGATCACAGCGATTGTTGTTTGTATGCCTAGGGAATATTTGTCGCAGTCCAGCAGCCGAAGGGGTCATGCAAAAGTTGCTCGTCGACCGAAAGCTGAGCGATCGGTTCGAGGTCGATTCGGCGGGGACTAGCAGCTTTCACATCGGCGAACCTGCTGACCGTCGCATGCGGGCCGCCGCTGCGCGACGTGGATATGACCTGACCAGTCGCGCGCGCATGATTCACCGCCGCGATTTCGGCGAATTCGATATGGTGATCGCCATGGATCAAAACAATTTGCGCGAATTGCGGCGTTACCCCGAAGCAGCCTCCGGACGTTTATGTTTACTCAGCGACTTTCTCGACGAGTCGTGGCCACGGGATGTCCCCGATCCATATTATGGCGGCGACGAAGGCTTTGAGACGGTCCTAGACATGCTCGCGACGGCCTGCCCCAAGATCCTTGAGCACCTGCCGACCACAACCGAATCCGCCTGAATTCTGGTATAGTTCATGCAGTGTCTGGCACCTATACCTGGCACCTATACCTGGCACCTGTTTGGTTCGGTACTTAGGTCCAGCCTCACTTCCGCTACAGCCAAGCCACTGCAAAAATAAAAATTGGGAGCTCATTGTGATGAATGAAAAACAGATCCCGCTAGTCGATTCGGCTGCAGCCCGCCCAGTCCAGCGGCGGTCATTCTTGATCGGCTCTGCTGCAGCGGTAGGCGCTGTCGCCGCGCCACGCGTGGTGACAGCCAGTAAAACGGGAAGCGACCTGCTGATCGGACAGGGCGCTCATCGCTTTCGCGTCCAACATCATTGGCCACAACTCCCCGATCAATACTCGTGGCAGACCACCCACAATGTGGCTGTCGACAAGGCGGGGAACCTTTACGTGATTCACGAAGGAAAAGAAGAGCTCAAAGATCACCCGTCGATCTTTGTGTTTGATAGTGGGGGCAAATTCGTTCGCGCCTTCGGTGAGCAGTATCAAGGTGGTGGACATGGTATCGAAGTGCGTGAGGAAAACGGCGAGGAGTTCTTGTACGTGGCCGCCTACCAACAGGTTAAGTGTTTTGCCAAATTGAGTTTGACCGGCGATGTGATCTGGCAACGCTATGCGCCGATGCATAGTGAGAAATACGCGGAGGCTGAGGCCAGGCATCCCAAAAAAGAATGGGGCCGCGATCGCTTCATGCCCACCAACTTTGCGTTCCTCCCCGACGGAGGTTTTCTACTGGCTGACGGCTACGGCAGCTATTTCATCCATCGTTATGATGCCCACGGAAATTGGCTCAATTGCTTCGGCGGACCAGGCGATGGACAGGGGACCTTCAATACGCCTCACGGATTGTGGATCGATTCACGTGGCGAGAAGCCAATCATTGTAGTAACTGACCGCGCGCACAATTCGTTGCAACGCTTCGGCTTGGAGGGGAACTATATCGATACCCTTGCTGGCTTTGGCTTGCCAGCCAATATCGACATTCAAGGCGATTTAATGCTGGTCCCCGAGTTGGTAGCTCGAGTTTCGATCTTAGACAGGGGCAATCAGGTAGTGGCTCAACTGGGAGCCGACGTGGAGCGTCTATCAGCCGACAAGGACAAACGCATTCGTCAGACTCCGAGCGAGTGGATTGATGGCAAGTTCGTCCACCCCCACGACGCTTGTTTTGCCGCCGATGGCAGTATCTTCGTGGCCGAATGGGTGGGCACAGGTCGCGTGACTAAGCTGGAGAAAGTGAGCTGAGGTGCGTTAGACGGCGGGATAGGTTCAGGCAGGAAAACCCCAACGTATAGGGACTGGAAAACCCGGCATACTGGAATTCTTTGAAATTGACTGATTCCGCGGTCCCTTTGATGGCGATTTTGACAATCCGCCGTTTCGCCTTTATTGTTGGCCTATAAACGGTATAATCAGTGATCTTCAGCTTTAAGGTGAATTAGGTCTTAGGATCGCTCACCGCATTCCTGAAACCCCAGTCGCCTGCACCATTCCAAGTCGAATTTCGATTTCGCGGGACGTTTAGAGCGATTTTCGTACCTTACTAATCTTGTTCAATCACTGGTTATCGAGCCTGTATGATGGCGGATCATTGGAAATCAATTGCAAACGCGCTGGGAGCTCCCGGCGTAGACGAACCGGAAGCAGAAGCTCAAGACATCGAGCAAGTGGCGAAGCCTGAGCCGGCTTCGAAACGCACTCCACCGTCATCGCATTCAAGACAGGGCGCTGACAATCTACCCGCAACTCCTGCGGCGGGGACCAAACCAATGGCCAGTGCCGTGCGGGAAAGCTCTTCTGCCGAGCATGAGGCAGTTGAGCGAACCACAGACCAATCGTCAGCGTTCGGATTCGATCCTACAGCTCCCATTCCGGACGAAGCCTTGTCCTTTAAATCGTTGAAACCCTCGCGTTCCGCCAGCCCTTCATCCACACCGGCCGCCGGATCGTTCAGCGAGCCACCCACCCCAGCACCGGAAGCCAGACGGGAAGCTCCAAGAATGCCAGATCGAACCCCACCACCGGCCGCGCCCGCGGCGGACTCAACTCCGCCCAAACCGGCCAAACGCAAGTCGTCTTGGGAGTCGTTGGCCAACATGTTCAATATCAAAGTCGACCGCTCCAAACCGGCAGCGATCGAGCCCGAACAGCCACCCGAACAGCCACCCGAACAGCCACCGCCACAGACGGAGCCCGTTGACCACGATCGTCCAGCCCGAAGCGCTACTTCGCGCCGTGAGCGCGATCAGCAATTGTCGATTTTCTCCGACGAGCAGGCCGCAGAGCCCAACGCCGCTCTACAGTCCATGTTTGGTGACACCCCGCCTGGCAGAAACGACGGCTGGGGCAAGCCGCGAATCGTCGATGATTTAGGTTGGGATGACGACGACCAACCGACTTCGACGGAGACTCCAATAGCCAATTCGACATCGAAGTCCAGTTTTCAAACCGAAGAACCGGCTATCGGTGACGATGCGGGTGAAGATCCCGTGCGGCGTGGACGAAGGCGACGTCGCGGTCGCCGTGGTCGCAGCGACTCGCCAGAAACCCAAGCACCGGCAAGTGAAAAGTCGCGTAGCTGGGGTGGAGTTGATGAAAGCGAAGAAGTGGCCAGCGGCGACGACGAGTGGCCAGAGCCAGAGAGTTTTGAGACTGACGAAATTGAATCCGGTCCGGGGCGAATCGATGGCGAGCTCGAATCTGACTTGGATCCCGACGCCGAAGAATTGTCAAGTGACGGTGAACCATTGCGACGTTCAAGCCGCAGGCGACGTCGCGGAAGAGGCCGCGGTCGTGAACAAACGGACGCAACTGAGCCCCCAGCCCGGGAGCGACCCTCGACACGACCTCGGGGGGCGCCGTCCGCCCGTGTAGAAGAAGATGAGGGCGTAGGCTTTGCGCCCGAAATCGACCAAGACGATGACTTCGACGCGGATGCTGCCCCCGTCTCTCCCAGAAACAAGACATCGGGCGACGAAGGAAGCGATGAAGAACGTAGCTCGCGCGGACGTCGTCGACGGCGCGGCCGAGGCGGCAGCAGAGGTAGTGATGAGGCAGCCCGCGAACCCGCTTCCGCGCGAGGCCGTAGCCCGCGCGACTCGCAGCGGACCACGTCTGGACGTCCCGCCGAAGAGGATGATTTGGACGCAGATTTAGAGCCCATGGTCGGCTTTGAAGACGAGTCGGATGAACTAGGTGAGGACGGCAAGCACAGAAGCATCCCCACTTGGGCTGATTCCATTGAGTCTTTGGTGACCGCCAATATGGAGAATCGAAAGCGTGGAGACAATCGCGGAACTCCGCGCGGCAGACCCCGTGGGCGAAGATAAACTTTGGAATTAAGCTCCCGCGACGCTTCTAAAATTGAGGAGCAACGCGTACATTAGTTCTAGTAGCACAACGAACACTAGGAATTTAGGGTTCAGTGTGCCGGAAAAAGATGTCGGACACGAATTGCCGCAAGGTTAAGAATTTCCTGGTAGCGGAATTCGCCAAGAATTCCGACGTTTTAAGGAAAAACTAAGACGGACGAAATTCTTGGCGAATTCCGCTACGTGTTAACCTAATGCCATTCGTGTCGGATACACTTTCCCGAACAACTCCAATAGCGTGTGAAAATTACCAAGGGCTCGGCCTCGGAGAGAGCGAGCTAAGTGAGTACTTCAAAGAAAGAAAAATCCATTCTTTGAATAAAAAACCTGCCTGACAGTGGCTCTCGCGAGGGGGAGCCGTGAACCTGGTCAGGACTTAATTGTAGCAGCCATAAACGGGGTACTCTTGTGCGAGGGCCTCTGACGGGCAGGTTTCTTTTTTGTTAACAACAGTTATCGCCACGCGATGGAAAACTCCGCTTCTGCAAACGATTCCAGTGGCTATACCGTGGTGGCGCGACGCTACCGCCCTCGCTCATTTGCTGAGCTAGTAGGCCAAGATCATATCGCCCACGCGTTGGATACCGCGATTGCCTCTGGCCGTGTCGGCCACGCTTATCTGTTCACCGGGGCACGGGGAGTGGGTAAGACGTCTTCAGCGCGCATCTTTGCCAAAGCACTTAACGCTCCGCTGGGTATCGACGAAGATTTGGCCACCGATATCTCCCAAGCCATCGATGCGGGCGAAGACATGGATGTGATCGAGATCGACGGTGCCAGCAATCGCGGCATTGAAGAGATTCGACAACTGCGGGCCAACGTCAACGTGCGTCCGAGCCGGTCGAAATACAAGATTTACATTATCGACGAAGTGCACATGCTGACCAATCAGGCCTTCAACGCGTTGCTAAAGACGCTCGAGGAGCCGCCGCGTCATGTCAAGTTCATCTTTTGCACCACCGATCCCGACAAACTGCCCATCACTGTGTTGTCGCGTTGTCAGCGATTCGATTTTGTGCCAATCAAACTCGACGCAATACAGACTCGCCTCAAGGAAATCTGTGCGTCCGAAGGATTTAAAGCTGACGACGATGCCTTAGCGCTGCTGGCGCGACGCGCTGCCGGTTCAATGCGCGATAGCCAATCGCTGCTTGAGCAAGTCATGAGTTTCTCGCAAGGCCAGATCACCGTCGACCAAGTCCAGCAACTACTGGGGATCGCCGACGAAGGACGTTTATTGGCCATGTCCGAAACGCTGGCGGATAGCGATGCCCTAAGAGCGATCAAGTTGGTGGACGAAGCGTCGAGAAGCGGCGCGGATGCTGGGCAATTGGCCGAACAACTGCTCAATTATTTTCGCGATTTGATGGCCGTTGGAATCGGTGGTGGTCCCGAGCTATTGAAGTTAGCCAATCCCGCCGGACATGTTAAATTGAAAGAGATTGCCGACCGCTGGGGGGTGCAATCCATCTTGTCTGCCATCCAGATTTTGGATGAGTCGCTCGTCCGCATGCGCTCCAGCGTTGCAGCCAGTGCGTTGCTGGAAGTCGCCTTGGTGCAGATCTGTCAATTATCACAATTGGCTTCCATCCCAGCCCTGCTGGATGCTGTACTCGATGGAACAGCGGGACACTCTGCAGCTAATTCCGCGTCTAGTCGGTCTGCGCCGAATAGAAACGAACCCCACCGACCAGCGGCAGCGAGCAATCCACCGGTCGACGAAAAAAAAAACGGTAGCCCACCCATCTTAGAGTCTACGCCGCTACCCGCCTCGCAGCCTCTAGCCGCACCATCGTCGCACGACTCTCCGAGTCGTGACCTTTGCTCGCTCTCCGCATCCACGCCCGCTGTACAAACAGAGGTGGCGAACTATCAAGTCGCGTCACCCAACCCGGCTACAGGAACTAGCGAACGCCAGCCGGAACCACTCTCGGCCAGTTCCACAGATACCTTGCAGTTATGGCGGACCGCAACGGCTTCCATCGGAGACATGCTCGCCGATTACGCGGGACTGGCGGTTGCCGTTGTCCCCAATGGCAGTGATCATTGGAATGTCGTCTTTCCTCCGGGTAATGTACGGCCGCGCGAAGTTTGTGAGCAAAATGAGCGACGTCAAGTGTTGGAACAAGCGGTGGCAAAAGTCGTGCAACGCTCCGTCCGCCTGACCTTTAGCGTAATGCCTGGCCAGGCTCCCCGATCAACGACGGCGGTACAACCGTCCAACAATCGTGTGCAAAAAATGCGTGAAGCATCAGAAAATCCGTATGTGAAAAAACTGTGCGAAGTAATCGATGGAGAGATCCTGCGTGTCGACCCTCCCGCACAGAACCTAGCGGGTCCCCAAGGGGCCGTTTCGCAAAGACAAAAGACGTAGCTGTTACCTTAGAGCAATCAGAAAGGGTGTCTGACACTCTCTAAAGTACCACGATTTCCAGTGATTTCACTTGATCCCCCAAAATGTCCGACACCTTTTTTGATTGGCCCTTAGTAGGAATAGAGCTCCATGTTCAAGAATCTGACCGGCCTGGCACAACTGATGCGCAGTGCGACTTCAATGGGTGAGCGGGTGAAGGAAATTCGAGCCAGTTTGGCTGAAGCGGTCGCAACCGGTGCTGCGGGGGGCGACTTGGTCAAGGTGGAAGTGAGTGGGCTGGGCGTAGTTCAGCAACTGCGCATCGCCCCCGAGTTATTGGCTCGCAACGATGTCGAGTTGCTTGAGGAACTGATTCCGGCGGCTCTTAATGAAGCGCTGACAAAAGTACGCCAGATGCACGTTGAAAAGATGCGAGAAGCGACAGGCGGCATCGACCTGCCTGGGCTCGACGAAGCGCTGGCTAACCTCTAGTGTTTTTTCAACGATAAAAAGTGGGGTAAGCTATTACAACTGAGTTCAGGTCGACGTCATGAATACCAACAATAGTTCGGTCAATGATCTGATCGATCAACTCGGACGCTTACCAGGCGTGGGACGCAAATCGGCGGAACGGCTGGCCTATCATCTGTTGCGAGTTAGCAAGGGGGAGGCATTGGCACTGGCCGATGCGATCCGCGCGGTGCGCGAGAACGTCAGCTATTGCAGCGCTTGTTACAACCTGGCAGAAGGTCCGTTGTGTACTATTTGTTTAGATCCCAATCGTGACCAATCCAAAATGTGCGTGGTCGAACAGCCGCGTGATTTGATGGCCCTAGAACAGGCGAACGTCTATCGCGGACTATATCACGTGCTGCTTGGTAGAATCGCGCCGTTGGAAGGCATGGGGCCGGACCAATTGACCATTGATGCCTTGGTCGATCGGGTGCGACGTGGCAATTTCTCTGAGATCATCATGGCTACCAACCCCACTGTGGAAGGCGACGGCTCCGCCCTGTATATCACCAATCAGCTCGCCGAATTCCCAGTTGAAGTCACTCGCTTAGCGCGAGGTATCACTACCGGGAGTGTGCTGGAACACACCAACCGCGAGATTCTGGCCGATGCGTTGACTGGCCGCCAGCGCCTGTAAACCGGACTAGTCATCAGCCGAGGGGCGTAAGCCAAACGGCAGTCACTGTGCGCATGGTGAACCTCAGCCGCTAGTCGTGGGCAATGCCAAGCTGGGGCCCACGGCTAGCGCCTGAGGTTCACAAAGCCATGAATCATCCGCCGTGTAACGTTCAACACTCGATAGTCAAGGGCAAATTCCGTTCCTTTTCTGTCGTTTTCGACGCGACCTACTGATGTTTTCGTGATAAAATTTGAAAGTGCGTGTCGGCCCATGGTCTGGCTTCCTTTCATCGTGCAGGTAAATCAATGCGTCTTTCGTTTGGTATGGAAACGCGTCAGCTTCAGACTCAGAAGTTGGCACCGAAAATGATTCAGTCGATGGAGATTCTGCAATTGCCCGTTCTGGCCTTGCAGGAGCGGGTCGAGCAGGAATTGAACGAAAACCCAATGTTGGAAGTCCAGGAGGAGGAGCTGGCGCCTGAGGACGTTGAGGAGAAAGAGGATCCCAACGAGCCGGCCGAGGATGAGAAAGAGCTAGTCGTTCAAGATGACCAATCGAACACGGAGGATTTCGAGCGATTGGCGAACATGGATAGCGACAGTTCGCAGAACTTCGATGATTTTAGAACTTCGGCTAACCGCACTCAAGAGGCTCAGGATCGCCAACACGACTTGATGGCCAATGCGCTGGAGCGGCCTGAATCGCTGAACGATTATCTGATGCATCAATTGGCCGAGTTAGAAATCGACACGAATGTAGAGCAGTTTGCCGAACGTATCATATCGACACTCGACGCGCGCAATGGGGGCTATTTCAAAGCCAGTTTGCGGGATCTTCTGCCGGCCGAATGCACGCCCGAACAAATGACACAGGCTGAAGAAGCCTTGGCCATTGTTCAGTCGCTGGACCCGCCGGGTATTGCCGCACGGGATCTGAGCGAGTGCCTGTTAAACCAACTTGATCCAGACCTTTTGCATTACGATGCGTTAAAGGTGTTGATTGAACATCATTTGGAGGATTTGGCCGAAAACCGTTTACCACTGATCGAAAAGAAAACGGGACTAACCATTGAGCAAATCCAGGAAGCCAAACTGGATTTTCATCATCTCAATCCCAAGCCGGGTGCCGCTTTTTTGGAAACCCACGTACCGATTGTGACGCCCGACGTAGTGGTCGAACAGGATGCGTCGGGTAGGTACATTGCCCGCTTGGAAGACGATCGTCTACCTCCGTTGCGAATCAGTGAATACTATCGTCAACGATTGGCCGACAAGAACGCCACGAGCGAAGAACGCGAATTCATACGGCGCAAAATCGAAGCTGCCAATTGGTTGATCGAAGCCATTCAGCAACGGCGTAGCACTGTACTGAAAGTGTCTCAATCGATCGTCGACTACCAAAAACGTTTTTTGGACGATGGACCGGAACACATCGAGCCACTTAAGATGCAACAGATCGCCGACGTCGTGGGAGTGCATGTGACAACCATTAGTCGAGCCGTGGATGACAAGTGGATCCAAACGCCACGCGGCATTTTTCCGCTGAAGCGTTTCTTTGTGCATGGCACGCGGAGCGAGGATGGAGAAGATGTGGCCTGGGAGACCATCCGCATCAAGCTGACGGAACTAATTGACCACGAAGACAAACAAAGTCCACTCAGCGACGACGACTTGGTGAAGGAATTATCCAAGCTGGGACTGACCGTTGCGCGGCGGACGATTACCAAATATCGCAAGAAACTCAACATCCCCAGTAGCCGTCAGCGCAAAGACTGGACCAAGGCAAAGCCCAAGGCATAATGGCTAAAAAACGCTCCTCCAAGAAACCTTCTCCACATAGTTCTTCGGCCCCAGGGGCACAAAGACTCAACAAAGTGCTAGCCGCAGCTGGACTGGGAAGTCGTCGCAAAGTCGAAGAGTTGATCGAGCAAGGTCGCGTCGAAATCGACGGCGACATCGTCACCGATTTGGCATGCAAGGTGGAACCTGCGGAAGTAAAAATCAAAGTCGATGGGCAGTTGCTAAAGAAACCACGGCCTGTCTATTTTGCGCTCAACAAACCTCCAGGCGTGCTTTCGACCAACTACGATCCCAGCGGCCGCATGCGAGTCATCGACCTAGTTCCCGATCGTGATCGTGTCTTCTCTGTAGGCCGACTCGATCAAAGCAGTGAAGGACTGATGCTGCTGACCAATGATGGAGAGCTGGCGCAACGTTTGGCGCATCCCAAGTTCCGTATTCAGAAATCTTATTTTGTTGTCGTCTCGGGACAAATGACCGAGGAGGAATTGACCAAGTTGCGCAAGGGCGTTTACTTGGCGGAAGGCATGGCGCGCATCGATGGCGCGACGATTAAACGCGTTCGCAAGGGATGCACCGAACTTGAAATCGTGCTGTCCGAAGGTAAGAATCGCGAAATTCGCCGCATCCTAGCGCGGGCCGACCATAAAGTGGTCTTGTTGCGACGTATCGCCATCGGTCCATTGCGTTTAGGGCAGATGCCCGTGGGTGCTTCGCGTGTACTGACCTCGTCGGAGGTCAAGGCTTTGTATGCAGCCACTGATCCGACCAGCCGCCCCAAGAAAAAACCCACAAAGACGGTGGGCAAGGTTGCCGGAAAACCATCCACGCCCAAAACAAATTTGGCTGCGGACGAAGATGACGACGACGATCTGCTGTCGCTGGCGGCAACAGGTCTTACCGATGATGGCGATGACAGCCTGGCCGACGGAGACTTTTCCGATGGGGATTTTGTCGGGGATTTCAGTGGCGCTGGCGGCCAAGGGAGCGTCTTGCCGTTTGACGACGAAGCCCTAGCGCAACCTTCGAACCGCGATGCGACCCGCGGTCGCAAACCAAGTGGCACACGCAAGTCGGCCACAGGCTCCACTGCTCGACAGTCCAGTGGGAGCCAATCCACCACGCGCGGCAACAGCGCGAATCCCTACGCAAAGGCATCAGCCAAAGCTCGCGTGGGTAGTGCGGCCAAGCCAGATCGCAATTCGCGAGGGGCTAAATCGCAGCGACGCAGTACAGGAGCTGGCAAGACCGCCGGTAAGCCAAGTAGCAACAGTCGAAGTATGGGTGGCAAGCGACCTGCAGGCGGCAAGAGCGGCGGTCGGTCGCAGAACAAACGCGGCAAGCGCTAGCGGTGCATTTCGGACGCGCTCAAATGGGTGTCAAGCGGCCCATGCGGGACCAACGCCTGCATACAACACCGACTTTTGTAGGATCTAATAGGATCGATTTATGACGTGCTTTGCGGACAAAGCGACTTCCGTGGTGACTGAAGTTATGGAGAACGTGCGAATTGCGCGTGACACCATGCGATTGCGATTTCGTGCGCCGGCTATGGCCGAGCAGGTTGTCCCCGGACAATTCTTCATGGTCCGCAATCCGGCGGGGAACGATCCCTTGATCGGTCGCGCATTCGCTTTGTACGATGTGGCCTACGACAACAGCGGCTGGCTGGATGTGGTCTACATTGTCAAAGGTAAACTGACCTCTAGTTTGGTCGCGTTAAGTGCAGGTGCTCCTTTGGCAGTCTGGGGACCGCTTGGTAACGGTTTCCCAGTGCCTCAAGCCGACCACTTGGTCATGGTCGCGGGTGGAGTCGGGCAAACACCATTCTTGGCTCTAGCCAAAGAGTCCTTAGGACGACAACGCTTTGGGATGGATGGCGAGCGACCACGGTCCGCTTGCCCACGGGTCACGCTGTGCTATGGAGCTCGCTCGGCCGACTACTTGGCCGGAGTAGAACAGTTTCGCGACGTCGGTGTCGAAGTGCTCGTTGCTACCGAGGATGGCTCGATAGGACCGCCCCAGCGGGTTACGGAAGTGGTAGCTCATGTACTGGATGAGAATCCCAGTGCCAAGGTAGTCTGTTGCGGCCCGGAGCCAATGATGGAGGCGGTCGCCAAACTAACCTATTCTCGAGATATTGAGTGCTTGGTATCTCTTGAAACACCGATGGCCTGCGGCATCGGCATCTGCTTTACCTGTGTGGCCAAAGTCGGCAAAGAAGAGGATTGGGACTACAAACGCACATGTGTCGAAGGCCCCATATTCAATTCCCGCGACATCCTCTGGCACTAGGTCCGGGAAAAGGTGTCCGACACCAAAAGTGCGAAGCACCCGCAGGGCCGTTCCGGCTTTTGGTGTCGGACACCTTTTCCCGGCCCCCCCACATCTAATGTGGACAAAGCACTAGCGAAGCAGTGGTTGTGTTCCGCTATTGGGTGCAGCTTGAACGGGGTATGACGTAGCAGGGCTTGTTGAGCTGGCTGTGGTCGCCCCCTGCCCTCCACTGAAATCGTAGCTGGTCGAACGCCCAGTTGAACCAGGACTGTAGACGGTTCCCAACGTGGTCGCTCCTTGATAAGCGCTTGAGGCAGCGGCTGTGCTGCTCTGATTAGGAAAGGCTGGCAGCCCCGTGGTTAAAGCTGAAGGGGCGGGAGGGATACTCGTACCCGTGGATGCCCCTCCCAGGCTTCCAACAGTGGCTGTTGGAATGCTAGGAGCATACGGATTGCTGCCGGCGTAAGCCGGCGGACTGGGCATCATTTGATAGGCTGAAGTGCTGGCTGGAGTCTGTCCCGATGGGTTGTTGGCGTAGCCCGCTGGCAAGGCTGGTGTCGAGAGCGATGTCATCCCTGCCGTTGCGCCTGGCAATGCAGGGAGTCCGCTGCCGGCAGAACCAGCCACGCCGGTTGTGCCTTTGTTAAGTGCTGCAGTTACACTGCTTGGCAAGGGAATGTCGGTCTTAGCTGTGGTTCCCGTGTTAGGGCTAGTCTGCAGAGTCGACGATGAACCGGTATAAGTTCCGCCGTATGGACTGGGAAGCGATCCGCCTGGCAATGTCCCTGTGGTTGCAGTCGAAGCCACGCTGGTCGCAGGTGTGGTCGCGGTTTTGGGTGCCAGTTGATAGGGCCCGGTTTGATATCCGTTGGCCGATGCGGCAAGTCCCGGTTGAGCTGCCACGCCAGGTATCGCAGCTGTTGCATTGCCCGTCGCTCCGTAGCCATAGACACTCCCTGCCGAAGTGCTATTCGAATTGCCTTTCGCGGATGCGATGGCACTCGGATCGTATTTGGCGGCAGGACTCTCAGGCAATCCCGCGGGCCGCGTGTTCCCTGCCAGCGTAGCCGCATCGGGCGTGCGGTTCCACGAGAACATTTTCATCTTCGGCATCGAGAATCCGGAACTTCGACAACCCATTGATGAAGTGGCTATGGCGGCCAAAGCCAACAAAGTCAAGCCATAACGTGTGTGCGATTTCTTAATCATGACCATCGATCCTTCGACGTTAAGCATCGTGTACTCGCAAATCCATGCGCGAGTCTGTTTGAAAAAGGTGCAACCCCTCTTCGGCATGCAGTAAACTCAGTCGTATCGCCTTGTGTGCAAAGGGATCGCCCCTTCGTAAACAAAGCCTAGTATTGTCTGTTTCGGCCACGCAAGGCCGCAAACTTAAGCTAAGCCGCAAATATTACCCAAGCACCATAAGCTTCAGTGGTCCTGGGACCAGTGACTGATGCGATACCCATTGGGATGCTAGGCAATTAGTCGGTTCATCGGCAAGGTCAATTTACACGTTTACCGATTCGCGAATCGCAGCTTCCAGATTACGGAATTGGGAGCGCATCAGGGCGATGGAAATATTGTGCAAGGCTTCGTTCTTGGAAATCTGCGTGACTTGTTCTTCCAAACTAACGTCGCTGCCGTCGTGCATCAGCACCTGCTGGCTAACATCGCGAACGCGTTCCATACTCGGGACGTCACTGGGCTGCCCCGCCGACATGCTTGACTTTCCGGGGGAACGCGCTGCATCTAACGCTTCGCGCAAGCGGTTTTGAAAATCGCTCGTCGAAATATCACGAGTCTTATAGCCTGGCACATCCAGATTGGCCATATTTCCCACCAACAGCGCTTGCCGGTTCTCCGTGAACACGGCCGCCTGTTCCAATGCCGGTAGGGACGAACTGTTGATCCAGTTATTCCACATGGTGCTCCCTCCTCATGCAGCGCGAACGAGCGACTGTCGCGGCGTGAGGACTAGCGTCCAAGCCTGGCCACCTTGCGGGCAGCGTGTGCGATAAAGATCGAAACCGGACGGAGTGGTCGCGCTCATCCGCTGCCCCGGCATACCATGGGTATCCGGTGGCCTACAGCGCGAGAAGGCGTTGCGTGGCGTGTCGTCGACCTGCGGATTGCTATCTGCAATTTCTATCTCGATACCGCGATTGGTGCGACAAGCCGAAATCGAAAGCTCGCTGTGCTGGGGACTGCGGTCAATCGCGTTATGTAATAGACGTTTGAGCGCGTCGACGAGATTTGCGGGACATCTCACCATCGCTAGGCAGGAATCCAAATCGACATCGATGCGAATCTGGCACTCATGCAAATCGGCTTCTTGGCTGGCGATCGCTGCTTCAATTGCCCGCCGCACCGAAGCTGTCTGAGGATTGAATCGCGATTGAGAACTCGTTAATTTGACCATGCTTGAAACTCCATTTTCATTGGGCGCCTGTGAGCAAACCAGATGCTCAGCAAACCATAGTCGCTCGACTTTCCGAGTCGAGACCGCATCGGTGAAATCACCACTTGTTCTAAACTCGACTCGGAGAGTCGAGCGGAATGATTTACAGATCTCCGAAATCAAGCGTGCTGTCACCGAGCAGGCTATCAGCCATGTAGGCAGTGTGAGCCAAAATGGAGTCACTTCCATCTTGCAATTGGGCAGCTACCGCATCGCGGCGCGAAGTCATTTGTTCCAAAGCCTGATGTTCGAGCTGCATCGTAGCTTTCAATAGCTGTTGTCCCTGCTCGGCTATTTGCTGGCACTGCCGCCGACGTTCGGGACTGCTCCACATCCGCTGTTCTGGATCGTCGGCCATGTAGGGCTGAAGTTTTTCCTGAACGTCCGCCAATTCTTCCAGCAACGATTGCTTGCGCCCCAACAGCCCCAAGGTCGTATCGATTTCGGTAAGGCCAGCCGCCGCGGCTTGCGCATCTGCCAGCGTCTTCAGAGCTTCCAACAACTCACATCGCTCCTGCAAGAACGCTAGCAGAGCCTCTGTGTACTCGAATTTATTGTTCACCAACGGGTGGTTATTGGCTTGGGAGGACATACACTCCAGCTTTTTAGACTAGCAACCGACATTTTCGCCGCTTCACGCGCCGACTCAGACGCTCGGTTTGTAGCAAATTTGCTCTATGTCCGCGATAGCGAAAATCAAAATCGAGGAGACAGGGAAATTTTTGGCGTCAAAGCCTTGCGTGCCGCGGCTACTAGTCCCAACTGCGAAGTGAACCGAGAAGGTCGGACCAACCGTCGCGAGTGGTGCGGGTGAGACTGACAAATTGCGCGTTATACTCGGGCGGTATGCGGGTCAGTACTTGTTCGGCTTGAGCCAGTACCCGCTTGGCGACATCGTCTTGGCCAAGTCGGCGATGGCACTGGGCCATTTGCATCAGCGCCTCCAACGACTCCGGTCTGTTCAGAAAACGACTGGCCACATTCTGATAGGCGGCGATCGCTTCGTCCCAGCGGTCAAGATCATAGAGAGTATCGGCCTCGCCAAAATGGCAATTGCGAATCAGGGCGCTGGTCTGTTCTGACAACGTCAGCGTGTCCTGACTTTGGGTGATCGCTGTTCGCAATTTCTTAAACTCGACCAACGCTTGTTCCAGCAGTTGACGCCGTTGTTGCATGAGCTTACGACGAGCGGTCTCGACGATGGATGCGTTGGAAAGAGCAATTTGTTGCGGTGTCTCGGCGGCCAAGCGATGACTCTTGGCAATCAAATACATGGCATCGAAGTTGCGAGGATCATTGGGATAACGTGTCACGAAACCTCCCAGCAGATCGACTACTTCCAGGAATTTGTCTTGACTGTCTTGTAGCTTAGCTTCCCTATTGGACATCTCGATCTTCGGATCCAGACGCATTTCTAACAGCAACTCGTCCCCTTGTCTAAAAACGGTTTGGGCGAGTTGATACAGGGAATCACGCCAGATATCACTGGTGGGACGCAGCGCGGTGGCGCTTCCGGAAAGATTTTCATTGAGCAAATCGATAGCTTGGTCCAGTTGGTCGAGTTCGAAATGGGCCTTGGCGGCCAGTAGTCGAGCTTCAAAGCTGATGGGGTGCGTGGGATGCTCGATACGACAACGCTCTAGCGGATCAATGGCCTTCCGCCACTGGGCCGCATTGACATAATTCGTCCCCAACGCCAAAAATCCACGTGGGCGTTTCGTGCGATCTTCGTGGCGGAGGTAGTCGACCAGCAGTTGGTTGGCTTGGTTGAGATCGCCGGATTGTTGAAAATTGGTGATGGCCTTCCACACGATATCAGGATAGTCACTCGAGCGTAGCTCGAGATGCGCCAAGAACTTATATTGTTCAGCTGCGGCCTGATGTTTGGCGCAAACCTGTCCTCGGATTTCCGCCTGTGATGAGTCATCTGGATCGCTAGGTGTCGCGGCCAGAATATCGGCCCAGTGTTCAAGTGCTTCCGCCTGTAAACGCACTGAGTCGGATCGCGGAAAGGCCAGCGCCATGAGCTCCGCCAATTCGATCGATTTCTCGAATTCGCCCACATCACGGAATTTGCGCCCAATTTCCAACAGGCGAGTTCTAAACTCGGGAACTGTCATCCAAAGTTCGTTGTAAAGATCGAGTTCGTCAATGCTGCGCAGAATATAGAATAGAGTCGAAAGGGCTTCGTCCAATTCTCCGGTCTCAATCAGAATCTCTACTTCTTCCATTCCAGAAGCGATCGCTTCAGCCGATTGAGGACTACTTTGTCTAGCGCCACTGAGGGTACTAAGTGCAGCATCAATTTTCTTTTGTTGGCGCAGCACTCTGCCGGATAAGTATGCGGCTTGACGTCGCAAGTCTGCCGGTGTGTCGGCGGCAACCTTCAATGTTCTTGAAATCTCAACTGCCTCTTCTAACAGTCGTTCCCGTTGAGCATCCGTTAGTCCCTTTCCCTCCACTGCATGAGTCAAACGCCAACGCGTTCGCCACAATAAAGCTTGGTAAGCTTCGGGCGAGTCACCGGTAATGTCGGTAAGCAATTCTTCGCAACGCTGCGGTTGATGTTTGATGAATTCCAGATTGGCTTGAACCAATTTGATGCGGGACAACTCGGCTTGCGACATGCCGGGAATCGCTTGCCAGGCGGCTAGGGTGGCTTCGGCAGCGGGCAGATCAGGGGGCATTTTCCGTAGCTGCGATTCGACTTTCATGCGAAAAGCCTCGCTCCGCTTTTCTGGCCACAATCGATCGACGTCCGCGAGTTGCTCCGCAGCTTGGTCCCAATGATAGGTATTGAATTGGCACCAACCTAGGAAATACTTTCCTTTCCCCGTGTAACCTTTCGGAAATCCGAGCTGGTCAGCCTTCAGGAGATGGTCGGTAGCATCCAATAACACACGACGATTTTGAGGGGTGTCAAGATTGACTTCAACCGATTTCAGCTTGGCTACACCTTGCACGTAGTTCCAAGCAGCGTCTTTATCCTGGTCGATTCCATCTGCCGCCAGATCGCGAGCGATTCTACCGGCCAAATCCCAACGCCCTTCGTCCAGCAAGGACATGGCGACTTTAAGTTTCTTGGAGGAACCGAATCCGCCGCCAACTATCAACGTGAACAGTAGACCAAATCCGATGAGTGAGAAAATGCTCACACCACCAACCAACAAGATTTTTTTCTTGGACACCTGGGTAAGCTCTCATAAGACGAAGGGCATGCTCCGTGAGGAAATCGCCGCCGCGCGTCGCGTCATATTCGAACAGCAGCTTGCGCGTTACGACTCACTGAACCAACGCGCCACTGCAGATACATCGACAATGCTCAAATGTGCCAGCGCAGTAAGAGCAACGCAATTACAAACAGGGCCAGAAAGTCCGTCGCCAGTGGCCCTAGGATGACCAATGCTGAATAACTCGACTGCGCGGATTGGCGAGGCTTTAACGGTACCATCGAGGCAGGGACAATGCGCCAATCGAGAGGAGGCCAATCCTATCCATTGAGAAATTTAGACTAGTTCGACTCAGTTTTTGGAAAAGCTCTCTTCGACCGAATCTTCAAAATTGGCTGGCTGGCTGGTAACCCGTTCCATCAACCAACTGTTGGTATCGTAGAGCATATTCGACAGAAGATCATTACCGCAGGGGTATTGGCGAATGTCGACCGATAGACTCGCACTGTGCATCACAGGCAGTGCATCGCACATGTGTTGGATTCCACAATCGGGTGACTCGGCCCCCACCATCCACAACGTTGGCAACTCGCGGGCGCTAGAAATATTGGAGAGCGGTTGATGTTGGCTGGGGAATTTTCCGCAAAAGGAAACTACGCCAGCGAAGCGTTGCGGATAGCGTAGCGCAATGCGCCAGGCCATCGTACCTCCGCCACCAAATCCCGCCAAGAAAACTCGATTGCTGGCAATTGAAAATTGTGAGCTCGCCAGTTCAATCGAGTCAAAAATCAATTCTTCGGCGATGGCAGTCGAAGCAGCTGATTGGCCCCAACGGTACCGATGGCCATGAGGGTCACAACTGATGGGACCTCGCGGCGCACAGGCGACATAGTTTTGCATACTTAGAGCCGGCATGACATTCTCGAGCTCGCGCTCGGTACTAAGGCAACTATGTAGCCATACGATTAGCGGATAGTCGTAGCGTGGTTCATAACGCTCAGGGCCAAACAGACAAATCTGCTGCTGCAAATAGGCGTGTTGGGTGGCAATGGATATTGTGCTGGAGTCATGCATTTTCTCGATTCGACCGGTCAACTCCGAGGAGCTTGGGAGACGGTTCCGCATTTGACGCCAATCTTGATTGGTGGAATGAAGGAGAAGTTGTTTTGTTGATGGCGTTCATCAACTCAAACTTCCGCGAATTGAATCGCTCTGCCTCAACTCATCTGATAAGAACTCTCTGATAAGCGTTTTTATTCGCCAGGAGTCTATAAGTCAACGTCAGCCGAGCTACTTCTCTGTTCAACTCTCAAGAGAGTCATTCGAATTTACCGACGCTAACGTTTTGGCCGATTAGCTATCATTGATTGGCGACAAGTTTATCCATAGCAGCAATAAGTTCCTTAACCGCTGAAACACTATGCTCAAAGGCAGCTTGTTCGCTGTCGGTTAATTTTAACTCGACAATCTTTTCCACTCCACCACTCCCTAGAATGACGGGCACCCCCACGTAATAACCCCCTACCTGATACTCTTTGTCGCAGTATGCAGCGCAGGGAATTAATCGCTTTTTGTCGCGCACGATGGCTTCCACCATTTGTGCAGTGGCGGCGGCTGGCGCGTAATACGCGCTGCCGGTCTTGAGCAAGCTCACAATCTCAGCCCCACCCTTACGAGTGCGATCGACGATTTCCTCTAATCGCTTTTCATCGATCAGTTGCAGAATGGGAATACCACCCACTGAAGTACAGCTGGGCATCGGAACCATCGTGTCACCGTGACCGCCCATCAGCAAGGCCGAAACGTCTTCAACGCTAACGCCCAGTTCCATGGCTAAGAACGTACGGTAGCGAGCCGTATCGAGCACACCGGCTTGCCCCAACACGCGACAAGGTGGAAACCCAGTGACCTGTAACGCGCGTTGCACCATAGCATCCAGTGGATTGCTGACGACGATCACAATCGCATTGGGAGAACTCTGTTTGATTTGTTCGGCCACCGATCCAACGATTTTAGCATTGGTCCCCAACAGATCATCGCGACTCATGCCTGGCTTGCGCGCGATGCCTGCCGTGACAACGACTACATCGCTGTCGCTAGTGTCACTGTAACTAGTGGTACCAACGATATTGCTGTCAAAGCCCATAATGGGAGAGGCTTGCATTAAATCGAGCGCTTTGCCCTTGGGCATGTCCTCGGCTTGGGGAATGTCGAGCAGGACGATATCTCCCAGCTCAGCCGCAGCACACCAGTGAGCGCAAGTTGCCCCCACATTTCCGGCACCAACGATCGTAATCTTTGCGCGACGCATTTGAAATGATCCTCTTCGCAGACAGTGTTATGGTGAAGAAAGCGAGTATGAGGTTCCCAGCCAAGCAGTCAAGCAGGGATGGCAGGGCATTCGCGAATTTCAATCACACGGGGCACAAATTTGATGTGAAACAACGTTTGAGCTTGCGTGCTGTTGTTCTAGGCATTGTTTGAAAAGTCGGAATCAGCGTAGCTACGGGTTTTCCAACGGAGCATGGTGTTGAGTGGACGATCTTTTGTTTCAATCGCAGGCGAGGTTCAACGGGCGTACCTCGCCTACCTTACCCTTCTAGATCCCCGTCCGTCCCATGCCGACCAAAGGATGCCAGCCAAGATCACTAAGATCGATCCGCACAGCGCCCAACCGAACCAACCAATTTCGTGGGCAGAATCGCGCATCGGGGGCAATGTGGGAGTGATACTCGCTGCGATAACTAAGGGAGCGATCTGGCGCGCTGCCTGGCCACTTGACTTGACTAGTTCCGATTGATAGGCCCACATCCGATAAAACCGTCCCCGCACGATGGCGTATTTGCCGATCGACCAACTCAGTTGGCCCGCGGCTATTTGCTCTTGTGGCACGAGTGGTGAATCGAGGGTCGTCACAATGGTCACGGGAAACTCGCCTTCGAATTCCAGTGCCGGCGACTCCCGACCAGCCGGCGCAGGTTGAAATCGGATGTGATCCACGCCAATATCGACGAAGCCATCAAATTGAACGTAGCAGTCAGCCCCCAATTCGAGACGGTGCTCTGGATGGTCGACATCGACCACAGTTCCAGAAACGATACGCACCGGCCAGGTAAGCTCTTTCCCCACACTCTGCTGGGAATGGGACAGGATGGACAGCGGTGTATCTAGCAGTGGTTGCATTTGCTGGTTGTTGCCCAACTTCTCTGGGGGAGCCGCTCTCAAACTACGAATCAGCGAGTAAAAACCTGCGGCTTCGTTGCTGGTCAACGCTTGTTGATTGTGGTTGGCGATTGTCTCCAAATTGGTCAAATCCCAACCGAGTTTGCCAAGCGCAAGGTAGTGTTCGGGAAGTTCGGGAGCCAAGAACTCGTCGGCCGGCATGTCGCTGGGCAACAGCCACTGGGGACGCGATGCCAGTCCGCACAAAAAACGATCGCTTTGCTGAGCATCGCCGATAGCCAGCAACTTGAATCGCGACGGCTGACGGAGCTGAGCACTGGTCAACCACATTCGGGGGACTTCCAAGCAATAAACAGTAACTAACTCAGGACTCTCATCCTCGTCGCGCAAGCCTGTCGCCGGTATTCCTTGGGCCCCAAGCGGCTTACCAAACAAATCCTCCTGCAATTGCACTTCGACTCGGTAGAGCCGTTCGGCGTCTCGCGACTGAAACCAACTCCGCTGCGATTCACTGAGCTCCACAGGTGTTGCCAACCGCACCCAACCGCTTATGGTTCGCGCACTCAACTTCATCCCACCGGCCAATGATACAGTGTGGGTTAACTGCAATGCCTGCTGCCAGCCGATGCGGCGCGTAGCATACAATGCCTTGAGGAGCACATTGGGAAATTCGGCCGCTGCATTCTCTCGTAACGCGCGAAGTTCATCAGCTGCAGATTGACTGAATAAGCTTTGCATGTTGTCCACGAAAACTACTTGCAGTGGATTCTCGGCGTCCTTCTTATTTGCCCAAGGCGGAGTGGCGGACGAAGCCTGTGCGAGTTGCATTCCTGCGGAGGCCTGGTTGCGCAATGTCGGCTGCGCATGAGCACTCGTCATGCATAAAATCAGCGCTGAGTACAAAACGGCCACAACCATCAGCACGACACCTTCGATACGACCACTTCTCGTTTCGCCAGTACGCTCGACCGCTGGTTTACGCTGAGCTCGACCTCGAGTCGCTCTACCGCGACGTTGCCAGTTCATCGGAATCAGGATAGCGGCGGCTAACAGACAAGCGGTGAATAGTGCGATAAGGAATTGGCGCCACAAATCGTCTGTAAAACTGGAAACATAGGGTACGGGTGGCGCGCGAAAAACAGTCAGTTCCTTAGCAAACAACGTCGGGGCAACTTGCACTCCCGACGCGGACGAGTAGGCCAAACGCTTGGCGAAAATCGCTTCCACTTCGACTGGCGGAAAATCGATCGTCTTGGGGCTCAGCTGTTCGGCCAATTCGGCCGCTCGGGGATCGGATGTGTAGACTGCCACTGGCTGCACGGCTTCGTCTGCTCCGCGGAGCCAAACGATCCAATAGCCACCGTCGATCCCCAGCGGTGAATAGCTGCGTTCCACGCGTCGCACGCTGCCTCGAAAACGGATAGTCGTCCCACGAAGTGCATCCGCCTCAGCTGCCAACTGGTAGGTGTTGACGATTGAAATGCGTGGACCACGAGAACGAGTTGCATGCTGCGATTCGAATGTCCCATCCCCCTTCTCGCTCTTCCCGCGTTGCAGCAACCGCCAAAACGGAAGCGTTTCCGCTTGAGTCCAGGGCGTCGCATCGCGGAGTGTAGCGACCAATCTTTGATCCAAATAGTGCGTAATGGACGATTGCAACTCAGGGCTAAGCGCGGATGGCAGCTCGCTTGGCCGAGAACCATCACCGAGCTGCTGCCATTGCTGGCGAAATTCTTCGAGTCGCAGTAGCCACTCCATTTTTTCTGCTTCGGAAATGTCAGCTTGTCGCGTTTCATCCGCCAGCTCATCCAGGATGGGCGACGATCGTTCGGCTAGATTTAGCGCCGACAATTGCGTCTCAAGCGCTCCCGAGACGGCTGGTTCTCGGCCTGGGACATCAGGCACATGCGCCGCAGCGAACCAGTTCGTAGCCAACTGCGCGATCTCCGTCTCAGTTAGCTCATCCAGCATCCGAGCTACCAAGTCGCGACAGGCCATTTCCCAGTCGGTCATTGCTCTGTCGGTAGGCGCGGAATCAGGCTGTGCGGAGGAGTTGCCGAGCGTAGACCAATCTCGCTCGGGTTCCAGCGTGACTTGATCAGGTGAATCGCCTCCGCGCTCAGCGGCATCGTCAAGTGGTACACCGAGAGCTTGAAAAGCATTGCGAACATGCCTTGGGTCGGCAGCTTTCTGCATCAGCATGACGACTAAAGCCAACAGAAAACAGAGCGACATCAGCCGTCGCGAGCCAGCGACTTGCTGGCTGACGCGAGATTGGCTCCGCCGCTGGCCGTCGGCCGAATACCATCGCTGCGTTCTCAGTCGTACCATGCGGTTGCTCTCAACAAAAGCTTCATCATTTGCCAATACCGCTCAATAACGGCCCGTAACTCTCCATTCTACCTGTTCGACGGTCGCTTGCTTAGGTCGGAGCTTGTCGAGTCCGCTCGTCACCATGTATCGGTTTGAATTTCGCTGAAAGCTTGGCGATTTTGGCTACCTTGGGTGCCGCATGGAAGCTGCTATCAACTCCGTCCCCGTACAACGTATATAATGAATCCTGCATGCAGTCGTTGTTGGCTGGCGAGCATTGGGCAACCACCTACTTTGGTATTGTCATGTTGCAACTTTTCATCATTATTCATGGACTGCTACTAGGGGTAGCGTTGGGTGTGTGGCATGCTAGCCAATTGCCACACACGTCGCCGCCCGCGTTACCGATGGCCATTGTCATTACGTATGGTGCGGTCGGAGTGGCCTTGAGTTACACGATCCTCTTCGCCGGTCAGCAGGCAAACCGCCGAAAATCGAAACCCGCCAAGGTGACACGCGTTCGACGCCAACAAACACTACGGCCGTTTGACCAGCGGTTGATCAACTACTTGCATTGCGACCCTACGCAGCTTGATTCCACGACACAGGCAAAATCCACGATGCCCTACTGGAGTTTGAGCCGCTCGTTTTTTCGCATACCCCTTCGTAGCAGCGAACAAATCATGGCCGTGTTGCAACGCATCAGAGAATTGGTGTCTCAGCGAACTAGCTAGACATTGCTCGAAAATAATTTCCATTCCCTCAGGAGAGCTCGTCATGGCTAGATCGATCCACATCAACTTTTGTCAGTGGCTTGTTGTTGGTTTGCTGGTGGTGCAGGCCATGGCTGGAGGCCTCAGTGCTCAAGAAGCTAAACCGACTGACGAGAAGACTCAGAAATACAGCGATGACAAATTTGATTTTTCAATAACCGTGCCGACACCCTGGAAGTCTGCCAGACTGCAGGACTATGCCGTCCCTGGTGTAGCGCGCGTCGCCTACTCGGGAGACAAAGGCGCTTCCATCGTGGTTTTCATGCAGGAGACCGGCAAGGATTTTACGCCGCGTTACTTGGTCGATGAAAGCGCCAAGGGGTTGGAAAATGGCCTAGGGGCAACGGTGAAATCCAAGGAAGTGCGAAGCGTGTCGGGCAAACAAGCGATGTGGATGGTGGTACAAGGCAAAGGGACAGGAGGCGCCATCGATGGCAAAGGGGACGTCGCCACCACGCAACACTGGGTCGCCATTCCGCGCGAAAAAGATATCGTAGTTATCTTGCTCACCAGCTCCTCTGAGGCTTACGAAAAAAATGCTCCATCGTTTGAAAAGTCGCTGAAGACGTTGGTCGTTGGTGGGAAACAGACTGCCGCGCAAAGCGAATCGAAGTAGCAAAATTTGGAGTGCTGGGACTTGTCCCAGCTTTCTCTTTCCCTAACGACGGTAGCCAACAGGAACGCGGATGCGACCGTTTGCCCCACCGTGTCTTACGTTGCGGCAGGGGCTTACTACCGGTTTACTAACCAGGTATCGTAGCCTCATTGCCGCCACACGAATGTCTTGTCGAAAGCGTGCCACTCACGTTTTGAGACGAAGCTTCGTTCTTCCATTCGATAAAGCTCATGTTTAGTTTCAGATACAAACGCAAATGGGGTCTGGCGAGTACTTTCACTGTGACCCTACTCGGCTTGCCCTGCCTACTGGGTTGCGATGTACCGATCGATTCCTTTGAACCCAATCGGTTATTTGCCAAACGTTTGGAAGTCAGTGAGCAGATCGACCTGGAACCGGTTCGTGAAGATGTGCGGGCGATTTTATTGGAGTTGTTTGGTTCTCCCGATGAACCACGCTGGCCTGAGTTTCTATCTACCGCCCCGGACTTAGCCGGTTTGGTCTCCACAGAGAGATTGCAGCGGGCAGCGGGTGCCGTCCGCAGCGACGAAGCTGGTATGCACTACGGACTGTATCGCGAGCACTGCATACTGTGCCACGGAATCGCCGGGAATGGCCTAGGAGCCACGTCGCGGTTGCTCAACCCCTACCCTCGCGATTTTCGCTTGGGAAAATTCAAATTCAAAAGCACGCCGGCTGGTAGTCGTCCCACGCGAGACGATTTGGCGCGTACCCTATCTGACGGGATACCGGGAACAAGCATGCCCGCCTTCCGTTTGTTGGCTGAAGACGACCAACAAGCCTTGATTGACTACATCATCTATTTGTCCATTCGAGGCGAAGTCGAACGCAGTCTCTACATGCGAGCCGCCTTCGATTTGGACCTAGATGATGACGAACGGCTGATCGATTTTGATAACCGCCGAACCGATGGTGAGAAGTTCCAATCACAATGGCAGGAAGTCGTGGCCATCGTAACCAAGATCGCGGAAAATTGGGGAGCCGCAGAAGAAAAGCGGTTGATTAACATTGCTCCACCACCTGACTTACCGATTGTCGGTGATGAACTGGTTAGCGACGCAGCCCGGCAGCGATTGGCGGATTCGATTGCTCACGGTCGCGAGCTTTTCCAAGGTAAAGTGGCCAACTGTGCGAGCTGTCATGGATTGGAAGGAGCCGGTGATGGAGTCATCAACGACTACGATGACTGGACCAAGGATTGGACGACCAACATCGGTCTGGATCCAAGCGATAAACAACAATTGCGGCCGATGCTCGAATTGGGAGCGCTCAAGCCACGGCATATTTTGCCTCGCAATCTCCAGACTGGAGTGTATCGTGGTGGCAGACGACCTGAAGACCTGTACACTCGCATTGTGCGTGGCATCGAAGGAACTCCGATGCCCGCCGCGCCGCTGCAACCTGAGATCGCTTCGGGGTTGAGTGAAAACGACCTGTGGGATCTAGTTAATTTTCTGTTGAGCTTGCCCCACCACGTGGCTCGACGCTCCGCGTCGAATTTGAGCACCTCCCAATCTCGACTCGGAGAGGCGAGCAAGCAGCTTGCATCGCGACTCGTAGAGTCGAGCGACGATGGTCTGCTCGATCAGGGAGCAAACTATGACCACCACTAACTTGAAAGAAGACTCGTCGTCGGACCCGCATCTCTACAGTCGCGCGGTCCATGGATTGGCTGTGGTATTGACGATCGCTGTCTTCCCTCTGATCTGGGTAGGCGGGCTCGTGACCACGTACGACGCGGGCATGGCGGTTCCCGATTGGCCGGGGACCTACGGCTGGAACATGTTTGCCTATCCGGCCTCGACATGGCTCTTCGGTCCGTTTGACTTGTTGGTCGAACACAGCCATCGTCTGCTGGGATCCCTGGCCGGCTTTCTGTCGATTGGTTTAGTGGTTGCCGCCTTTCGCTTTGATTCTCGAAAGTGGTTTTGGTGGTGGTGTGTGGGAGTGTTGGTAGCCGTGATCGCGCAGGGTGCCCTGGGAGGAGCTCGAGTTGTGCTCGATCAACGGACCTTTGCCATGATCCATGGTTGTACTGGTCCGTTGTTCTTCGCCATCGCCACGGCCACGGCGGTAATGAGTTCGCGATGGTGGCTTGCTCAGCCGGAAGTCAGCGAAGCGAAAAAGAGTCGTAGCGGCAGCGGAGCGAAAAAGAGTCGTAGCGGCAGAAAATTGGCTTGGCTGGCCTCGCTTTTAGTCGTTACAAGCTATTGCCAACTCATTTTGGGGGCACTATTGCGGCATGTGACTGCGGCGATTAGCCACACCACCTTCATGATCTTTGTCCATTCCCACTTGACTGTGGCGGGCCTAGTTTTGCTGTTGGCCCTATGTTTTGCAGGGTTTTCTGCATTCGGCAAAGCAATTCCCGGACGCGTTCGTCGACCGGCGGGGCTTTTAGCCGCAGTGGTTCTGCTGCAAATCGGCTTGGGGATTGGCACGTGGATTGTAAACTATGCGTTGCCCTGGTCGGAAACCACACCGGCATTGGCAAGCTATACGATTGTCTCCAAGGGTTATTGGGAGAGCCTGATCGTGACCGCCCACATGGCGACTGGGTCGTTGATCATCAGCCTAGCTACCCTGGCTGCTCTGCGCGCTTGGCGAGTTTCCAGTGTCTGACAAGTGGGTCGCACCTGCCGGGTGTTACTATTGCAACTCGTAGAGCAACGACAACTCACTGAGCCAACCGCCCAACGGTCGCACAACTTATCATCATACCGACTTGCCAGTCTGCATTAGGACCACCATGGATTCAACCCAACGCTACCTGCCCACTGCAGTAACTCCCCGACTACGTGCGCGGCTAGCGTACTATCTTGAGTTAACGAAGCCACGAATTCTGATCATGATCTTACTGACGACCGTCATGGGGATGGTTGTCGCTGGGGGTGCCACCGGTCTGCTAACGGTCTTGCACGCCTGCATCGGAACAGCTTTGGTTGCCGCCAGTGCGAGCGTGATGAATCAATGGATTGAAAAAGACCGGGACGCGGTGATGACTCGAACCTGCAAACGCCCCTTGCCAAGTGGACGCGTTGCCGCCAGCCAAGCAGCTTGGATGGGATGGGTCTTGGTCGTCGTTGGCTCTGTTTACTTGTGGACCTTGGTTAACGCGGCCACGATGTGGTGTGGCTTAGCCACCTGGGGACTGTATGTCTGGGTCTACACGCCGCTAAAAATGGTGAGCTGGACCAATACGCTCGTGGGAACTCTGCCCGGTGCATTGCCCGTCTGGATGGGCTGGACCGCCGCCGATGGATCACTGCTCGATCCACAAGCCTGGATCTTGTTGGGGGTGGTTGTGGCGTGGCAACTACCGCACTTCATGGCCATTGCCTACATGTATCGCGAGCAGTATGAGGCGGCGGGTTATAAAATGATTACTGTGACCGATCGCTCGGGTTGGGGCGCAGGCTTGCACGCCATGCTCGGTTCGTTTGCCTTAATCGTCTTGGCCATCCTGGCCGTGCCGCCAGTAGGTGTCTTGGGAAGCCTCTTAACAATATTTGCAGTCGCCGTTGCCTTGTGGCAAACCTTGGCAGCTTGGCGGTTTGTCAGGCAGCCCGATAAGACGACCGCGCGAACGATGTTGCGAGTCAGCTTGTTGCATCTGCCTCTCACGATGCTGCTGATTCTGTTATCGACTTGGTTGCGATAACATGGATAAGACGTCAGTGATGATCACGGGCTTGGCAACCGTATTGGCGTTGGGTGCAGGAGGGGCCATGGCCTTTCAACCCGCCGTTAATGCCCGGCTCGCATCGCAATGTAGTCACCCGCTGCAAGCCAGCATCATTAGCTTTGGGACTGGTTTTATCGCCCTGTTCTTTGTCGGACTGTTGTTGCAAATTGGTCTGCCGACGCTGGCCAAATTACAAACGTTGCCTGCTTGGGCTTGGACAGGTGGGCTGCTGGGGAGCTACATGGTGACTGTCTCACTGCTGGTTGCACCTAGCTTAGGGGCCACGCGCTGGATCGCTTTAGTGCTCACCGGACAGATTGCCCTGTCGCTGGTGCTCGACCATTTTGGACTGGTCGGCTATTCTCAACATGCACTCACTTGGCAGCGAGCTGCGGGCCTCTTGTGCCTCGCCGTCGGAGTCGTCATTGTGATGAAGAACTAGTCCTTGGCAGCTGTCGCCAAGCCTAGGTTAACCCAGTAGATAATCTCGCGCTCTCCGTACAGAAAGACATTGATGACTTCCACGAAACAGTTGGCGGGTAAGATTGCAATCGTTACGGGGGCAGCCCGCGGAATTGGCGCCGCATGCGCCGTTGAGTTGGCTCGGGCCGGAGCGCATGTGCTGGTCAACGATATCCTGGCTCCCGACGAGGTACTGGGGAAAATTACTGAATTGGGTGGCAGCGCGGAAGCGGCTATCGTAGATGTGACCGATCGAGCGGCGGTTGACGAATTGATTCAAAGTGCGGCCAAACGTTTGGGTGGGCTCGATATCGTCGTTACCAATGCAGCCTACAGCGACCGCGAATTGTTCTATCGCGCCAATCTCCCTGGCTTCGAAAAAACAATCGACGTGTGCATGTGGGGGCCGTTCAATTTTGTCCGCGCCGCCGCCAACGTAATGATTGCCAACAAATCGGGTGGCGCGATGGTATGCATCAGTTCGCCACACGCCTATTTGGCGATTCCCGGAGCAATGGCTTACAACATGGCCAAAGCTGCCGTCGATCAAATGGCTCGCACTGCCGCTTGCGAGTTGTCTGAACACCGCATTCGCGTCAACATTGTGCACCCCGGTTGGACCGATACGCCTGGTGAAAGAAAGTTCTTTCGCGATACAGAATTGGCACAAAAGGGAGGCGAGCTCCCCTGGGGGCGGTTGGCTAAGCCCGATGAGATCGCCCGCGGCGTCCTCTTTTTGTGCGATCCTGCAAGCGACTATATTAATGGTTCCACGATTTCCATCGACGGCGGCGCACTCTTGCCTCACGAACAAATGTTCCGTGTAAAAGATCGACCATAGGTCAGAATTCGCAACTACTTCACTTTCTGATTTAACTGTATGAACACATCAGACCAGACTGCCGAAAACAACCAACCACCCAAGCCGATCAGCCAACGACAGCGACGGATTTTGGGGGTCTTAATGGAAAAGGCTCGGACCACTCCCGATGCTTACCCACTGACGCTCAACGGCCTGGTTACGGGCTGCAACCAAAAGAGCAATCGCCATCCGCTGATGAATTTGACGTCTGAACAAGTGGAAGACGAGTTGGAGAAAATGCGAGCCGCCGGGCTAGTCGCTGAAGTACAAGGGAGTGGCCGAGTCGCCAAGTATCGTCACTTTGGGTACGACTACATGCAAGTCAAAGGAGCCGAAGCGGCCATCATGACCGAGTTGCTCTTGCGCGGCGAGCAAACCGCCGGTGAATTGCGGACACGGGCCAGTCGCTTCGAGACCATCTCCGACTTGCCGGCACTACAGACTCTGCTCGACTCACTCACGGCTCGCGGTTTAGTAGTTGCTCTCACTCCGTCCGGTCGCGGGCAATTGCTGACCCACAATCTGTACCTACCCGAAGAGTTGTCTAGACTCAAGCAGTTGTCGGGCAATCGTGCGCCAGCCAGCAGTGACTCGTTTGCCGCCAACGACCCCGTGGCCTCAACACCCCAGGCCTCATTGTCGTCGGTCTCGCAGCCAACGGCCCAACCCGCCTCCAACCAACTGCAGCCAGACGAAGCGTTGGATTTTATGCGCGAGGAACTGGCCGAATTGCGGGAAGAAGTTGAAAAATTGAAAGATCGACTTGCTCGACTCGAGAGCTAAGTCCCCGTAACGTGCTTCGTATCAATCCGTAGGCGGCACAGGATAGTCGAAGGGGCGAACACAAAACAGCTCTTGTCGGTGTATAATTTGGATCTATTACTTGCTGATCGCACTGCTTAGCAACCCAATGCCAGGCAGCTTCTACCTTCAGGAATCGAAACATTATGTTCCTCGCTCGCGCTGCTTGCTGCTCGATAGTTTTTCTTGGGCTATTCCAGTCAACTTTTCTGGTCGCGCAAGCTCCGCCATCGGAAACTCCGCTCGATCAGTATTTGAAGAAGCCGGACAGTTCTTACGCTTGGAAAATCGTTTCTGAAAAAACGGTCGATGGCATGCATGTCGTGGTTGTCGATATGACCTCGCAAACCTGGCGCACCAAAGAAGATGTCGATCGGCCGCAATGGCAACACTGGATGACCTTTGCAATCCCTGAAAAAGTACAATCGGAAACAGGGATGTTGTTCATTGGTGGTGGAGCCAATGGACGCGCAGCGCCCGCCGAGCCCTCGCCGCGCGTGCTCGCCATCGCCAAAGCAACCGGTGGCTTAGTGGCCGAACTTCACCAGACCCCCAATCAACCGCTGATGTTCCACAACGACGGCGAAATGCGGACTGAGGATGATTTGATTGGTTATACGTGGGATCAATATCTTAAAACCGGCGATCCGACCTGGCCCGCACGGAATCCGATGGTCAAAGGGGCGATTCGCGCGCTGGACACCATGACCGCCGTAGCAGCCTCGCCCGCCGGTGGTCAACAGATCGTCAATAAATTCGTGGTAGCCGGTGGCTCCAAGCGTGGTTGGACCACATGGCTCACGGGACTCGATTCACGAGTGGTCGCTATCGTCCCGATCGTAATTGACGTGGTGAACACCAAACTTTCGATGGAACATCACTTTGCGGCTTATGGTTTTTGGGCGCCTGCGGTTGGCAATTACGTTCAGCACCAAGTCATGCAACGCTTGGATCATCCACGCATGGAAGAGCTTTACAAGCTGGTCGATCCGTACTACTATCGCCATCGCTTAACGATGCCCAAATTCATCATCAACGGTTCGGGGGATCAATTCTTCCTTCCCGATTCTTCGCGCTTCTATTTCGACGCCTTGGAAGGTGAAAAGTATTTGCGCTATGTACCCAATGCAGACCACGGACTCGATGGTTCCGATGCCGAACAGAGTATCATCGCCTTCATGACATTGATCATGAAGAATCAGCCACGCCCAAAATTCTCTTGGACTGAGGAGGCTGACGGTGCATTCAAAGTTACTTCCCAGACTTCGCCGCGCGAAGTGCGGCTGTGGCAAGCCACCAATCCTGAAGCACGCGATTTTCGCGTGGAAACCTTGGGACGCAAATACACGAGCACGATTGTCGAACCGGTTAGCGAAGGCGTTTACATAGCTGGCGTTCCGCAACCCGAGCAGGGCTGGACCGCTTATTTCGTCGAAATGACGTTTGATGTTGGAGCTGCTACGCCGCTGAAGATGACTACCAACGTCCGGGTTGTCCCCGATACACTCCCCTATGCCGACAAAGATCCAAGTTTACCCACCACCGTCTCGCTGGTTTGCGAAGCCGCTAGCTCTGCAGACGCTTCGGCACTGGTAGCTGCCAAGGAAAAGATGGCCGAGCGACTACAATTGAAGAACTTTACGGCTAGCTGTGATGGAGCTCGCTGCTACTTCAATTGGACCCCGGGTGACGAGTTCGAGAAACCGGTTGAAATGTTGGCCGGCTACTTGAAGGGGCAAGGCTGCAACGGCTTCCAGTGCCAACTCGAATCGGGACCAGGTGTGACCGGCGCAAAGTAGATGTCGCTCAACCGCCTCAAAGCCCTGCTCTTGCTGAGCGAATGCACGGGGGACGACCTATGGTCTCCCGAGCATTGTCGACTGCGGGGAGTTCCGATGGAATGGCTAGAACATTTGTCGGATCAATTCGAGTCGGGCTTCCAACGCGATTCCGAGACAATCTACGTGGGAGATCGAGTGGTCAACCAATATCACGGCATACGTGATGTTGACCTTGCGCTCAAATTAGGGGAATACCTCGGAGTTGATCTCAACGCCGTGCAAGCCAATGCTTCTTCGCGTCGACATCTTGTGCGTCTGATCCGCGAAGCTATTGAAGAAGCCTAGCTTGTGGAGTGCTGGGACTTGTCACAGCTTTCTCTTTCCCTAGCGCCTGAATCAAACGGAAACAAGGATGCCACTTAAAAACTGGCTCTTCAGAAAAATCTGTGGGTAGTCCATCGATTCAAGAAGCAAGTTTGATAGGTTTTCCAAGGCATGGCAGGCTGCTCCTCAGCAGAGCCTACCTCCGTTTCACTGGGCAGATTAAGTGCAACCGATCCAATGTGGCTGAGGAAACGAACGGCGTACACGATATTCTTATTGCCCTGCCATTCCTCTCAAAACCGGGCCTCTCAAAACCTGTCGCCCTCAATTGTTACCCACTAATTCTTCTGAAGAGCCTAAAAACGCAGCATTGGAGTGAACACCTTGACTCTCGACGGTCCACCAAATTCGCCACCGGCACCGCTCGCCACAGATTATGCCCATATCCGTTGGGCTCCCTTGAAAATGAAAGCTCCGAGAACTCGGAGCACTCCATAGCAAGGCTAAAAACTCCCGCTTTGCAAGAAGCGGAGCGTGGCGGCTTGAACTTCACCGAATTGCGGCATGCTCTGATGTAGACCCCCGATTTGTAGAAAACCGTCAGTTCCATCGAGCTTGTGAGTGGCAATCGAAAGCAGCCCATCATCATCCCCGGCAATGCGCACCAGGTAGCCGGTATCGTTCCCGCGACCCCCAGCGATAATACCGAACTCAAATTCGGGAGTGGACAATTGTTGTTCCAATTGCTTCCAATCGCGACTGGGGTCGAACTGATCAATCACTTCTCCCAACATCAATTGCATACCTGCTCGTTGTCCAAGCGTTCCCGCTAGGGCGGCCCCATGATTGGGCGGTGAGATCATCACCATCCGTCTGAATTCGATCGGCGGTGGTTTACTCTGCACGTGTAGTTTGTATAGCAGATGTCGCACCAGGATATTCCCCATGCTGTGCGCCACCAAACTCACTTCCTGCACACCTCGCAGATTTCGCAGTACACTCTCCAGTGCAACGGCTTGCTGTTGTACAGTGCCATGTGTTGAGGCATAGCCAAAATTGACAACGCGATAGCCTCCGTGATTTGTCAAGTAGCGACTTACGCCCTGCAGACTGTTGCGACTACCACGCAACCCATGTAAGCAGATCACCACGTGGGACGGCATCGGCGGCACCTCGCCACACTCGCGTCTCCGCTGCAGTTCACCGTAACACTGTTGCATCGAACCAAACGCCAACCGACGCTCCAGAGGGTCGAGCAATCGGACGTGGCCGATCGTGGCATGCCGCTGAATCCGCCAATCACCGTCAATGATCCAATCCGTCCATACTCCATCGCTGCTCACTGTGGGCGAACCGAAGCGACTCCACAAGCCCTCGCCTGAGTAGACGCGACCTCCCATTGCAACTGACAGCAGCAGTAGGATGGTGATTGGCAGTGCCAGAGAGAATTTCATCAGTTAGCGTCACCCTCTGGCTCGGAAACTTCTAGGTCATAGTCTTTGAGCTTTTTAGCTAGTGTGTTGCGATTGATGCCGAGTTTGGCAGCCGTCTTGGTTTGCACATTGTTACAAGTGGCCAAGACTTGTGAAATCAGTTCTTTTTCGACGCGATTAACCACGAAGTTGTGAACATCGGATTTCTCCAACTCGGCCGCCTTCACTCCTTGTTCAACCACTTCCTTGACAAGCGTCTCCAGATCGACACCACGCAGACTCACGGTGCTGCCCGTCGCCGCACCACCGTGCAGCACGACATCGGGCAACAGGTCAACACTGAACTCGTCGCCTTCAGCCATCACTACAGCTCGCTCCACGTAGTTCTGTAGTTCGCGAACGTTACCGGGCCAATGATAATTCTGCAGAGCGTCAATTGTCTCTTTCTGCAGATGGACCACATAGCGGTTATTGGCTTCGCAATAAAAGTTCAAAAAGTGCACTACGAGCTCAGGAATATCTTCGGGACGTTTTCTCAGTGGTGGGATATTGATGGGAACAACATTCAATCGCCAGTATAAATCCTCACGAAAGCGTTCCTCCTGAACCTCCTTCGCCAAATCGCGATTGCTGGCCGCGATGACACGTGTATCAACGGTAATCGTTGACGTATCTCCCACCCGCTCGAACTCACGCTCCTGCAGGACTCGCAGCAATTTTACCTGCAGTATCTGTGATGTACTGTTGATCTCGTCGAGAAAGATCGTACCCGTATGTGCTGCTTCGAAGCGGCCAGTTCGATTGGCCACGGCACTCGTGAACGCTCCGCGAACATGCCCGAATAATTCACTTTCCAGCAAACTTTCGCTCAGTGCACCGCAGTTGACTTTGACGAACGGCCCAGATGCACGGGTACTCAGACTATGCACGGCACCAGCTATCAGTTCCTTTCCCGTCCCTGTCTCGCCCAATAGCAATACCGAGGCATTGCTTTGAGCGACGCGTCGTGTAATCTCATAGACGGCCTGCATGGCTGGGCTGGAGCCAATAATGCCCGCCACTGGCGAACCGCCTAGGGGACCAGGGTCAGGAGCTTGAGTTTGGAATCCATACCGCGACATAGCACGACAGCCGGGAAAAATTTAGCACGGACGTCAATATTAGCTCGACCCGCCTGTGAGTTGGTCGCGAGCTTTCTAGGAGGACTTGCCCTGGAAACTCCCCATTCGGCGTTCCACTCACTGGTGCTGCGAGCAAAGTTTATGGCCCAAGTGGCGCGGTCCAGCTAACATTGTCGCCGGATGGGAACTCCCCGCAAGCTGCATTGAACCAAAGTTTACTCAGCAGTTTACTCAGCAGCGCGACGTTCAATAACGTCCAACACCACCCCCAACGCCTTTGCGGTCGCCGGATCGTTGGGCCCCAGCCTGTTATAGGTGTCGTAGGCTCGCAGGACGTCTTCACGGCCCAAATTCATGCCGAACCGATTTACCGACTGTTCCCAAGCCTGGGCGGCTTGTAAGCGTTCTTCCGGAGTCAAACTCCCGCGACTCGCAAACCCCACCAACTGCTGTTGACTTTCGCGCGTCCCCAAACCCGATAGCAGCGCCAATCGCGAATCGGTGGCCAGCCCTGTGCCCACCACCAACATATCACTGCGGAAATCCGACAACGGATAGAATGCGTAGGTGTCGCGATCGCTCCCAATCCTTGATAAGAAGGCTCCGGCAATGCGGGCAAAGTCATTTCGCTCATCGGCCGAGAAGGGCTGTGTATCGAGTCGTTGCATTAGTTGGCCGACCACAAGCTGCATCTGCTCCGGCTTCCGAGACAACACCGAGGTAACGATGGCCGGAGATTCAGTCACCAATCGTCGCTCGTGCTGGTAGAGTTCGTCGGTCAGGACAGCGATGGGAAGCGCTCGGCCGCGCTCGGAACTGCGCAACCGCTGCAGCAACTCGTAGATGCTTTGGTCGGCCATGCGATCAACGATCACGACCATTTCAATCGGCGTCGCTCCGTCGAGTGCCAGTAACGCGCTGCGAGCGGAATGAGCCGTCGTCACGCGGGCACCGGCCTGCAACTCCAACTGCTGCTCCGCAGCCAATCGCAATTCAGAATTCATACCCACTACTAGAGCATGCGGGCCATTACCCAGCCGCGACATCTCCAAGGCTACCGCCAATGCCTTCTCGGCACCTGCAAACGGCTGTTGCGGATCGAGCATGGCGATATGCTTTAACGCCAAGAAACGGACGATGGGTCGAGAATCACCCAACAATTTTGTCAGGAAATCGAGTGGCACTGTGTAATTGCCAGCTGCAGAATCAATCAACATCTGCACTGCTCGAACCGCACCACCGTGCAGCTGTAATTCTGTAGCGCGATCAAACACGCCAATCCAGTAGCTCGATTCCACCGCCACTAGCTGATTGAACGGAGCCAACAAGGCACTTCGATCTGCGAACTGCTCTATGCCAGGTTGTATTTGGTAGGCGCGTTGCAAGATGACCGCGCCGCAGTCGATTAATTCATCGGTCGTGGACATCGTCAGGTTGAGGCGATGGGCAGCCAATTGAGCGACCGATTCGAGCTGTCGATCCTTATCGGTGGCTGCAATGGCTTGTACCGAACGGCCATCGACCGTTGGGCGCCAGACAACGTCTGGAATCGGAACTTCGCTAGTGCGAGTCAGTTGATAGCTTCCAAGCTTGATTCTGAATCGTTCCGCCAAGTAGTCATGAATCGACTCGGGTGAGGGCAATTTATTGAACCGCCGCAGAACAATTTCAGCCAACGCGGCACGAGTTTGTGGACTAAGCACACTACTCGAAAGGGCAGCTCCCAATTCGGCAGAAAACTCGTTACCTGGGATTTCGGCAATCCCCAAGCAGGCTCTGCCGGCTCGTTCGGGGTCTTTGACTAAACAGGCAGCCTTGAGCGCATCCACCCCGTCAGCTCCGAACTCAGCCACTGTTCCAGCCAACATCCCTTGGTCAACTTTTGCGTCGCCCGCGAGCAATCGCTCCAGCAATCGCAGAATGGCCACCTCACCTCCATCCTGCAAACGCAACTGCGCCAATCGACGTTGGCCAGGTTGCACATCGGCTAGTTTTTCAATCCAACTGTCGAGCCAGGCTGGATCGCTCGCAAGTTTACCGGGCGCAGCCAACACGTCGTCTACGAGCTTGCGTTGTTGGTCGGATAAACCGGCTTCATCGATCGACAATCGCATCCACAGCGACGGCTCTCCTGACTTGGCGAGTTCTGACAATTCAGCCAGTGACCAATTTTTGGCTGCCACGGTATCGAGCAATCGTCGGACTTCGTCCCAGCGTTTGAAACGCACTACCCAACTCAGGCCTTGAGCCATTTCTTTAGGAGTCTGCGGTGGAGTTTCGCGGAGCAACCGTACGACAGGATTGGGATCGGGTTCAAGACGCGCAGAGCTGGCGTCCCCAGTCGCTACAGCCGCAGGAGCTGCGTTCGCGGCAGGCGCTAATCCACCAAACGGTGCGGCGGTCGCGGCAGTCGTCGCAGGATCGGACGCGCCAAACGGATTGTCCCCCATTGGACTATCGCCGAAAGGGTTTTGCCCATGCGCGATGGTCGCTGACAGCGCAAGCCAGAAACTGCACACCACACCCGTTGATCCCAGTCGACGCAAGGACTCGAACGCAATCCACGGAGAACTCAATTGATGCAAATTGTGGCCGAATCGAGACACGGATAGAAGTAATCGCTCATTAGTAAATCCACTCATCGGTACTCGCAAGCTATTGCTAGGCTTTTTCTGAAAAGGTGTCTGATACCCTGGGAGCCAACCTTTTATTGTAATTGCTCCCGCCAGCGAGTGATCTGCTCGCGCACCCGATCAGGACTGCTCGACCCAAAGCTTTGGTAGGCCTTTACCGCTTTTTCCGTTCCTAACACCTCGCGCAGGGAGCCGTCCAACTCCTGATGCACTGATTGTAATTGCTGATCGCTCAATTCTGCCAAGGAAATGCGTTCCTGTTGGGCCATTCCGACCAGCTTTCCCACCAAATGATGGGCCGTCCGCTGCGGAATTCCCTTCAAAATGAGGTGTTCCATCAGCGTGGTGGCATCAAGATAGCCCTGATCCAGTCGCCCCGAGATCGATTCTCGTTGCAGTTCCGCCCCTTCGACGATCGGAATTGCCAGTTCCAGGCAGGCCCTGACAGTCTCAAACGAATCGAACAGCGGGGGCTTATCTTCCTGCAAATCGCGATTGTAGGCCAATGGCAAACCCTTTACCAACACCATTAGGGTCTGCAAATTACCCAGCACCCGCGCCGATTTTCCGCGAGTCAACTCCAAGGTATCTGGGTTGATTTTCTGCGGCATAATCGACGAACCGGTACAGAACTGGTGCGGCAGCTTGATAAAGTTGAACTCGACGGTCGACCATAAGATCCACTCCTCAGCCCAGCCGCTGAGGTGCTCAGCAATCATTGCCAACACAAATGCCGACTCCAGCGCGAAGTCGCGATCACTACTAACATCAATACTATTAGCAGCCACCGATTCAAAGCCGAGCTCGCGCGCCGTAGACTCGCGATCAATTGGCAACGTCGTCCCGGCACATGCCGCTGCCCCCAAACCACACACATTGACCCGCCGCCGGCAATCTGACAGCCGCCCGCGATCTCGCTCGTATTTCTCAACGTAACACAACCAGTAGTGGGCAGCCAAAACCGGTTGTGCACGTTGCATGTGCGTGTAAGCCGGCAAGATCACATCCACATCACGCTCGCAGCGCGATAGAAACGCTCGCTGCAATTCCAATAACAAGCCATCGATGCCGTCCAGCGCATCTCGAATCCACATCCGAAAATCCGTGTTGACTTGGTCATTGCGACTCCGCGCCGTATGCAGCTTGCGTCCCACATCGCCCAGACGGTCAATCAGTGCACTTTCGATGTGCATGTGAATGTCTTCCAGTTCTGGGCGGAACGGCATTTTTCCGTGCTCGATCTCTGCCTCGATCTCGCGCAATGCAGATTCAATTTGCTCAAATTCCGTTTGGCTGATCAACTGCTGCTGCGCCAACATCCGTGCATGGGCGATCGAGCCACGGATGTCATGACGAAACAATCGGTAGTCGAAACTGATACTCTCGCTAAAGGCCTCGAGCCGCTTATCGGTCGAAGCCGCAAACACACCGCTGCGTGAAGGTGAAGCTGTCAATGCAAATGGCCTGATTAAATTGAGTAGGTCGCCGTATTAGTGGGTCGCTCCTGCCGGGTGCGACTGCATTGGTGGGTCGCACCTGCCGGGTGCGACTGTATCGGTGGGTCGCACCTGCCGGGTGCGACTGTATTGGTGGGTCGCACCTGCCGGGTGCGACTACCTTTTGTACTAAACAACACTCTGCTACTTGGTCACGCTCGGCAAGCGTGACCCACGGAGTACTGCGACCAGCCCTTATAACATGCATTAACTTCACCGTTGCTTTCGGCAAGCGTCTCGCACGTCAGCAGCCAATCTTCCCGCTCCCTCAAAACTTAATTCTTGGAGAATTTCAACAGATAGTTTTCTTTAAAACCTTCGATATCCACTTCCTCTTCCAACTTGAAACCAGCGTCGATGATCTCTTGTTGAAACACTTCCTTGGGTGCGCGAATGTGTCCTTTGAGCCATTCACCGCGCTCCCCCTCTCCTTCGCGATCGAAATCGATCAAAATCAATTCCCCGCCATCACGCAAGGCCGCATGAACCGAAGCCATTGAGCTGGCCGGGTATTCGAAGTGGTGATAGACATCGCAAATAAAGACGCGATCCACGCTATTGGGTTTGAGATTGACGTCCCGGTCCGAGCACATGACTACTTCGACATTTTCCAGTTTTTCATCCCTCACACGTTGTCGTAAATGCTTGACAAAGTTAGGAGAAATATCAATCGCATAAACCTTCCCATCACTTCCCACTGCACTGGAAAATGCCCCCACATAGAGCCCCGTACCCGAGCCGACATCGGCCACTGCCATCCCTGGTTTCAATCCCACGGAAGCTAGTATTTGCTGGCGACAAGCGAAGACTTCGCGGCTTTCAATTTCGAAGCGCTTGATGAAGTCCTCAACCTTCATCTCTGGATCGAGGAAACTATCATTGATGCCCTTTGGCAAGTTTTCCGCGCGCTGAGCTTCCTGCGGCTCCGCCACCGCAGTCTGCGCAAATAAAGCCGTGTCAGCCAACGCTAACCCCGTTGCAAACGCCAGTAGTGCTCCAGCAACAATTCGTATCTTGGTCATTGATTTCTCCTGTAAACTAAAAGTTGGTATGCTGAGGAAACGCGGCCTTTGCGAGACCTCGTAGCGGAAGTCGCCAAGACTTCCGAAAGGCGAAACGACTTTCGGCAAGCGAAACTTAGTCGTACGGTAGCAAGCACCGAAAATCTTGGCGATTTCCGCTACGGGACGATCACTATGGAATTTCGCCGATGGCAACCATACGATTCTGTTTAGAGGATACTCGATGTCTCCGATCCTACCCACTAGTCGACGCACGTTTTTGCGTGATCTGACTCTATCGTCGCTGGCCGTGAGCGGCATGGCGCGCAACGCCCTGGGCCAGATCGGCTCAGATACCCAAACATCAGCTGTGGCCAAAGGGAAAATGGGCGCCGTGGCAAGTGTACACCCGCTGGCCAGCCAAGCCGCCTTGGATGCCTTCGCCTTAGGAGGCAATGCCATCGATGCGGCCGTTGCCGCGTCATTGATGCTCTCAGTGGTCGATGGCCACAATTCGGGAATCGGTGGAGGCTGTTTGGCAGTGATCCATCGCGCCGACGGAACCATCATCGCCCTGGATGGTCGCGAACAGGCTCCCGCCCGAGCAACCCCAGAAATGTTTTTTCGCAATGGCCAACCCGCCCCAGAACTCAGCCAACTTGGCCCTCTAGCCGCCGGCGTTCCCGGACTGCTGGCCGCCTTAGAAAAAATGTCTCGCGACTACGGTAGCAACAATTGGTACGACGCTTTGATGAACGCTGCCCAAGTTGCCGAGGAAGGATTTGCCATCACTCCCAACTACGCGCGCGTGCTCAGATCCTCTGCCGATGAGTTACGGCGTTTCCCCGCTTCTTCTCGGGTATTGCTCGATGCGTCTGGTCAACCCTGGCGGGCCGGTCATAAACTTCAACAGACAGACCTCGCGCGCACACTACGACAAATATCCGAACATGGAAGCCAATGGTTCTATGAGGGAGAGTTTGCGGAGTTGACAGAGCGGTACATTCATGATGCGAATGGAGTTCTTTCTGCACGTGACTTCGCGAACTACACTACCGTGGAACGCCGCCCAATTCAGACTACCTATCGCGACCATTCAGTAATCGGCTTTCCTCCGCCCAGCTCCGGAGGCATACACAATGCGCAGATGTTGGGGATGCTGGCAGACTTTGACGTGGCCGGAATTTTCGCCGAGTTCCAGGCTAAAGGACTGCACCTGCTATTGGAAGTTATGAAGCGGTCCATGGCCGATCGAGCTTATTGGTTGGGCGATGCCGACTTTGCCAAAGTCCCACGTGGACTACTGGACCAAGACTACTTGCGCGATCGCGCTAGCACTATCAACCTCATGCAGGCCACTCCCGTCGCCAGTCATGGACAACCGCCGCGCGCGGACATCGATCTATTCGGCCAGCAGAAACACACCACGCACCTGACGACCGCCGATGATCAAGGCAACGTGGTCGCCATGACGCAAACCGTCAACACATCGTTCGGTTGCAAAATGATCGTGCCTGGGACGGGGGTTGTGCTTAACAATCAGATGGACGATTTTAGCATTGCCCCTGGAGTGCGAAACGCCTTTGGACTAGTGGGTTCAGCAGCCAATGTCATCGCTCCTGGAAAACGTCCATTGTCGAGCATGAGTCCCACCTTGGTGCTCGATGACCAGCGACGACCCATATTCAGTTGCGGTGCCGCAGGCGGTCCGAAAATCATCACCGCCGTATTACAAGTGCTGGTCCGCGTGCTCGACCTCGGCCAGTCGATTGACGACGCCATCGCCGCCCCCCGCGTACATCACCAGTGGTCACCCGATCAAGCCGTCTGTGAACGCGCGCTTGATGACAACATCGTCAAGGAATTAGCCTCGATGGGACACCATGTAACTCGCATCGCCTCCGCGGCAGTCGCTCAAGGCTTGTCGCTGGCGGACGGTCAGCTCATAGCCGCCTCAGATCCTCGCGTACCCAGTTCCGCCATGGCTTATTAATAGTGGGTTTAAAAGTGGGTCGCCCCTGCCGGGGGCGACTAAGTCAGATATCGCATTCAACGTTAGAGCCTACGAATAGAGCTGCAGAGCCGCGAAATCCACTAGCCCGACGTGAAGCGAACAGAGCGGAACCCAAGGAGCATACCGCCCGAAGCATACGCAGACGAGGGGTTGATTTAACCAAAAACAGATTCTGTTTGACGTCCGCAACAGCCCCAACGGCAATGAGACAAGCTTACCCAGGCATCACCCTACTCGGCATCTGCAATCCACTTAGTCACGCTCGGCAAGTATGACCCACCTAGTCACGCTCGGCAAGCATGACCCACCTAGTCACGCTCGGCAAAAGTGACCCACTTGTGCTTGCCTAACGCGTGGACAGATCAAAATCAAACACGTTCGTCCCTAGTCGAAATTCAGCTTGGAGTCCTTCGGTGGTATACCGCTCTGGCAATAACTCCGCGGACCATTGCTTGGCAATTTCGTCCCACACTCGCGTCGATATCAACACCACTCCCGAGCCTACCTTAGCCGCTACGGTCGTTTCATCGAGCGTCAACACATAGGCTCCCTGCACATTGGTTATGCCATACGACGGCCGACCACCCAGCTCGGGATAAAAGGCAACTTGTGCGCCAGCCAATGGTTTTCCATTGAGGGTCACGACTCCCTTGACTAATGCTATCGCTTGCTCTCCACACCAACTGTTCCATTGCTTTTCCAACCACTGCGGATCAGGCTTGGCGTCGGTCACAAGAAAACGATAACGAGCAACCAGTGGATGCTCACTATCAATCACGAACTGACCATCGAAGCACGGGGCAAAGCAGAAATAGGGTTTGGTCGGATGCAAGCGTGCCGCCTGGGGTGCACAGAAATTATCAGCTTGGCTGAGCACCGTAATGCTTACTGGTTTTCCATCGACTTCACCGTGCAGCGCGACCCACTTCGCGTGTTCGTGATTCCCCTGTTTGCGATCCGAGCCCAGATCATTAAGAAAATCGCTCGGTTCGGATACCAATGACTGTCCATCGGCACCGACCAACTTTTCACCCTGCACCCACTCGACTCGCCCGCGCAACGCCATGCCACCGTAGTGATATTCCTGGATGACCAGTGGCTTGTCGGTCAGCGCTCGCTGCTGGGTTTCGATGTCAAAGCAATAGAACGACCCGTCAGTCGGGTAGGCCACCACTTTCCAACTTTCGCGCAGCACATCGACGATAGGCTCAGAGTCAGTTTGATATACCAGATCCACTTCAAAACCGCTTCCAGCCGCATGATTAAACGTTTCGACCACGCGTTGATGTAACACACGGCCGGTTCGTCCAGCCAAGTTCCAAAAATCGATCTCGCGTCCTTCGTAAGTCGTCTTCACCCAAGCCGAAAAGATACCGTGTTGGTGGGCGTGGTCGATAGGAAAGGTAGCCGTTACAGTTTTACCTGTTGGTGTGTGAACCGGATGTAGAAAACCGCTGCGGGCGTAAACCGGATCGATACCCGGAGGGACCGGAGGGGATAGTTTGTTGTAAACCAAAAGCGGCGAGTTGCCACGCACGATCGAAATCGTCGCCTCCGTCTCGTGGACACTCAGTCCCCCCAGCGCACTCTTCGGGTCAGCTCCTGCGGATGGTTTTTCAGCCAAGTCACATTGCGTTGCGTGCTTTAGTTCTGGAACTAAACGGATTAGTTCACGAGCGACAATTTGGCCGATGACTGCGCTCCCGTCGGCGTTCAAGTGGGTATGATCGGCTCCTGCGGCGCTCATGGGCTCCAAGCCACGCACCGCCGTTTCCCCCAAACCGTTGTAAAGTTCAAGACTCAGGCGATTTAGCTCGATCAGCGGCACCGACATTTCCTTGGCCACCGCCGTCGTCGCCGCGACGTAGTCGCTGAGCGTAGATTCGATCTGTCCCTGTCCATTCCACCGCCGTCGTTCGAGCGAAGTTACCAATATCGGTTTGATTCCGGCTTGCCTGGCTTCTTCGACAAAGGCTTTTAGATGTTGTCGAAATTCCGTGGATGCCTTTGACTCGCGCTCCGGTCCTTTGCCAGGTTGATCGTTGTGTCCAAATTGAATGAGCAGATAATCGGGCTTGGCCTGCAAGCATTGATCCCACCAACCTTCCGTACGAAAGCTGCGCGAGCTACGACCACTTTTGGCTAGATTCGTACATTGGAAGAACGACTTGAAACCCGCCCCCCACCCCGACTCGTCCGTCACCGTCGAATCTCCCGCCAACACAATTTTCGGATGGGCAGTCGCTTGAGCCAACGCGCGACCAGAGGTTTGACCAACAGCCACCATCAGCGCCAGCACGGCGCAAATGTTCATTACAATTCGCATCACAAACTCCCACGGCGAACAAGACACTTTCGACAGTTAACTGGATTGTAGACGGAATTTCTTTGGACTGCGGGGATTTATCACCGCTTTCACTTTCCCTTTCGCACGAATCAATTTGGAACATCGATGCCACCCATCCAGTTCACTCCAACCGTGTTGCTGCAAGGCCAAGGATTTTCCTGTAGCGGAATTTGTTTAACGCCGAGCCGGAGCAGGCTATCGCTCCGAGTTCGATCGGCCATTCGCGTAAATCACAACTATGAAGAGAGTTTACCGAAGGTTAAGTCACAGCCTGCGCAGGCGACGGCAGCGTGCGAGCCTGGAAGTACCAAGCCGGAAAACCCAGCCATTCAGCCCCAAACCCATTCGTTCTTGGACGACCCCAGCCTCCGACGCACCAGCGGCAGCCGGCGCCTTCGCAGCCTCAATCAAAAGGTGCAACCAATTCATCGCTACGCAAGTTCAACAATTCTCGCAATCCGTAATCGCTGCGAATCGGCTGCTACGGCTTGGCGTTAAACGAGAAGTGTTGAACAACCCGAGTCTAACGTTGTCTCGTTGAAAGAGAAAGCTCCGAGAACTCGGAGCACTCCAAAGAAACCACTCCGCGAACGTTAATTAATTTGCAAACGGGTCACTTGAACTGTTGAATGGATTATCTCCAAACGGATTTTGGACGGGTGAGGTAGGTGGCGTTTTCTTTTTCGGCTTCGGTGACTCTGATTGCTTGGCGACTAACTGCGGGAGTGGTTTGCCAAGTTGTCGCGCCAAATCGACAAGCAAGCGTTCGATCTCGGCGTGGGCTGGATCGCTGGCACTGACAAACAACAGCTCTTCCTGCAACTGATCGATACTCCACAGTTCAGTGCCCCAGTGATCGGGCTGAATCTTGCGAATCTGCTGTTCGATGACTGTGGCTATGCCGGGTGTTTCGAACACCCCATAGTCGTAGACTCGCAAGCTTGGTCGACGATCGAGCTCTCTGCGCGAACTGACGAACAACACGTCTCCTTCGACACGGTAACTCAACTCCAATGGACTCAGTATGTAGTCGAGCATCTGACTGAAGGGAATGGGAGGCAGATTGAGCGTTATGGGTACATCAACATCCATCCCCTCCATTTTTAACCCCTCAACATCGATTTGTATTGGGATCTGAAAATCATCGGCAAGTCCAGCCATTACTTGTTGAAGCGGCATTGCGTTGAAGGCGATGTCCTGCACCACTAAATTCAGCGTCTGATGCACGCGATCGGTCACTGGCGAGGGCCAGGCCTGGGACTGGCCTTTATTTCCATTGTTCTGCATGGCAACTCCTGCTGCTTGCGCGCTACCAGGCGCAATCACGGTAGCCACCGGCTCGGTGCTCGTGGACTCCGCTGTCAAATTGGTTGTCTGCGCTCGGCCGGTTTGCTCCCCCACAGCTGTCACAGCCAACATTCCCAGAGCGGCGGTGGTCATCGATCCCATTAGGATCACCAATGATAATTTGGTTGAGATATAACTGGCCATACTAGTTTCCTCTGCGATTAGATTTGAAATGGTACCGGGAACATCAGTTACTTGAGGGTCTGAATAAGCGATCACTTGTTCGACCAAAGTTGTCAGGTCACCGGCAGCTGCTTGCTCGGCACCCAGAAACTGACTCGATACTGCCACGGCGGCCGAAAAACCGAAGCCACGACGGAGCATTTGTAGGCGCAGTTGCTGCCTTCCGCGCCGCAAGCGTCCTTCCACAGTCGATTGACTCAAGTTGCATTTGGCCGCAATCTCGGCTGCTGTCTTACCGAGCAGATAATGTTCGATGAGTACGCTCCGATAGCTTTCGCGCAGCAGTTGTAATTCTTCGTCGAGTACGTCTAGCTGCATTTTTTTGGTGACGGTTGCTAATGGTGACTCGTCGGCATGAGCAGTGACATTGACATCCAGGGAGTCCGTTGTTTGCATGAGTCGTTCCCGCTGAGATCGATCGCGGATTCGACGCGCGGTGCGGTAGGCGACACCATGCAACCAAGCTGCTAACGAAGTTCTGCGCCGGATCTTGGCAATCGACTTAACCAAAATCAAAAAGGTGGCCTGCACACCATCTTGAATATCATGCGCGTGGTTCACATTTCTACGAACCACCGAAACCACCAGCGGATGATATCTGCTGACGATCTCCGCCAAATAGCGGCTATCTTGCGATCGTTCATACAAGCCCAACAGGTCTTGGTCGTCGCATTGGCTTGGGTCACAATCGCCGGCAGCGTCTATCTCGGATTGCACATCCGCTAATGATTGCATGCCCATAGAAGCTCCCAACTGGTAGATAACTCACCGCACCCATCAGAATAGTGCAGCCAGCAGCCCAAGACTGTCGGGAAAACTTGATGTTTTGCTATTTCAACCGCGAAGCGGTGGCATTTTAAATGCCTGGGGTGCAAACCCCAGGGAAAACGTCCCCCGACAATCTCCGGCTTGCCAGCGAGCGACCCC
>JBGSNE010000122.1:0-4425 GCA_041739785.1 Pirellulaceae bacterium | reverse complement strand
TCCCTTAGGCTGCTGAGAAAGACGGCCATTGACGGAATGAGCTTCGTTGACTCAAGCCGCAGGGACATCGTTGCGGCAGATGACGGAAACGTGTCTTTCTATGACGTAGAGACTGGCTCGAGACAAATTCTGCTGAGTGGCATCCTGGGACTCCCGATAAGCGCTCGTTCACCTGATGGAAAACGAATGGCCATCGCCTCAAGTGGACCCAGGCAGGCGCCCGAATTGACCATCTGGAGTGTTGAACCTGCTCAGCGACTACTGACTCTCCCAATCCCTGGTCGTCCCGTTAGCGCATCATTTTCCGCTGATGGCAATCGGCTGATGGTCGTCCACTTTGGATCGGCAGGAGGACTTTCATTATCGACCTGGGATGCAACCCAGTTGCCCGGGGGAGAGTGAGCCGAGCCGTTGACTAGGTTTTGCCCTGCGAGATGACAATCAATCGAATCAAGACCGACTCAAACTCTGCGAACACGTCCTGCGCAGATTATCGTTGCCGCTTTTTCTTCCTTCGTATTTGGCATAGGCAGCGCGCACAGCGACCGAGACATCATTGCCCCGTTTCACCAAGAGATTTCTTCGAATCCTCGGCGGACCCAGCAATTGCCTTGGTCGGCATGGGCTCGCGAAAGGGTGTGCCTTCTCGGTAGAGTTTCAGGCGCGATTCGTAGACGGCGCGTTGAGCTGGCGGCGTCAGAGATACCGCCTTTTCCTGCCATTGGACAGCCTGTTCAAAGTCGCCGCTTTCGGCATAAGCGGCAGCCAGGTTCTCGAGGCAATTGTAATCGGTCCAGTCGGTGAGTTCGCAAGCTTTAGTCGCGTCTGACACAGCCTGCTTGCCGTCGCGGTGCTCCGCGTTAGGCGAAGTCGCCAGCAGCCAGGCTCGCAATGTCCAAACCAGGGAGTCATCAGGACTGAGCTGAATCGTCTGGTTGAAATCTTGCAGCATCTTCTCGCGATTTGCTGTGGCTGACCAGACGTAAGCGCGCCAAGCGTATGCCAAACCACTGTCGGGTTTATGTTCAATCGCTTTGTCGAAACTCGCCAGCGCATCGTCGAGCTCTCCCTGAGCCAATCGTACTCTCCCGCGGTCAATGTGAAGACTGCTGTCCGTCGGGCTAATTCGCAGGGCTTCATCGAAATCGGTCAGCGCTTTGTCTAGATCTTTCTTTTGTTCGAGCCAGACGTAAGCGCGATTGTTGACATAAGTGGATGAAGTGGGACTCATGGTCACCACGTTTTTGCGTGCCTCGGGACTCAAGGCATCGAGAGATGATTGATTAGCGAAAGGACTCAGAGCTGTCGCAATGCGTGTGCCGTCGGGTGAAATGAAGTTCTTCCAGGCGGATAGGCCCACATTCAGAATAATTCGCGCGCAAGGCCGATGCATTTCTAATTTCCGCGTGCGGGAGCTTGCAGCCTTGAGGAATGACCGTTCGACATGATCGCCGGAATTTAACCCTTGATCCCCCCCACTTTGTTGCCAGCCAATCTTTTGAGCAAAATGCTCAGCAGCTCATCGTCGCTACAAACGTGAACATACTCTCCATGGTCCTCGAAACCCAGTTTCTTGAAAGCTTCACTGACTGAACTCGGTGAGCATCTCAGCTCTCGAGCAACTTGATTCACACCAACATGTGATGGGTATAATTCACCGCCGAAGTTGTGGAATTCAAGTAGTAATTTGCGTAGCTGCTCAGCAATATCCTTCTTTGCGCTGTTGTTCATATTTTTGGCGCCCTCAGCTCGGCGGCAGGAATGGCATCCAGTGGGAAGTGGGAACATATGGCGAAAAAAGCGAATACTCCAAAATCTTATTTGTCGTCCAGGAATTCGCTGTCGTCTAGGTCCATATCATCCCATGCAGGGCAGTCATGTTTAGTGGAAAGAGCGTTCGTGAAGAGTTCTCCGCAGTCTGGACACCAAAGTTGTCCGCATGACAAGCACCTTGCAACACAAACATCATCGATATCTGGGTCGTTTTCACAATCTCCGGTGCTTGAGCTGCCGCAGGCCGGACAGTCGCCAATCATAATTCGATTGACAAAATCCTCGCCGCTCTCGCTCTTTTCAAACGCGTCATGAAGTTCTCCAATTATTTCGGGCTCCAATCCAGCCAGAGCACTGCGAACCGTTTCTATCTCATCGGTCGTAGGCTCAGCTTCTACTTCAGCCTCGCAATGAGGACAACGCACAGCTCCGTTGGGAACCTCTCCCATGCAGCTCCAACATTTCATGATTAACCTACATTGGCACGCGTTAGAAGAGTCGCAAGCGGCGACCATCAGAGGCCGCGATAGTTGAATTCCACGTTAAAATCGCCTCCATTATAAACTTGCAAAGCTCAAAATGTAGCCACCGACATGTGCTGCCCCAGGCCCATAAGAAGATCGCCCGCACGTGCGAATGCACCTTATTTGAGTGCGGCCCCGGGTTGCTTCATGACATGAGGCAGTGTCTTCATGGACACAGTCGAGAAACTTTTGTTGCCTCCCTTGCCAGGCGTTTCAACGGCAATAGGCTCACATTCAGAAAAGTTCGCGCGGCAGGAAGATGCATCCCACTTTTGTCACTCAGGACAGCGTCGGACACGCCCACATGAGCACGCTGGTGCAGTGGCGGTTGTTGTCAGAATGACCGCTCGAGCCGGTCTGCGGGCAAGGTATTCATATTCTTAATCAGCTTCGGTTTTCTCCCCCACATCCCACCGAGCCAAGTTGAGTGATTTCCCATTTGCGGTCGGTCGACATAGACCTCTCGCTCGAACAGGTTTTCATAAATACTCGCATAACGGGCTCAAACCCAAGCGTGGCACCTAGCTCAGCGTTGATCCTGGTCACGGTCCAAAGATTCTCTAAAAATCTGAGACAGTCGCAATCAATACGTCGCATGTCTTTGTAGCGAGTGACTTTCAGCTCGGTGTGGAATCAAATTCATAGGGAATTCAAGACATGATCGCAAAAGATACGTACGCGGTAGGTGAGCGTTCGGTGAAGTGCATCTTGTGGGGTGGCTTAAGTTCACGGTAGCGAACCCCTCTGTAGTGAGCGTGACTTTTCGCCATTCCCGCTATTCCAAGTGGGATCGTCTGGCATATTCGACTTCCAACAAAACAGGTTCAGAAACTATTGAGACTCTGGAGCGTTCTGGCAGCCAGACCAGAGATACTTGCCGTTTGGCGTCAGCCTCTTTGTTTGCGACTGGTGCGATTATGGTTTTCGCGGTAATCGGCGTTCATTTAAGTCAAGTACCGGAGTTCCTGGACGCCAAGATCAATTTTAGTATTGGAGACGCGATACGAGTCATCGCGGGTCGTTAACACTAGCCGCAACAGCGAGATAGAGTCGAATGAAACGTTTAGAATTGAGCCCGTGGAGCTTGGTAAATGGCAGTGGTTTTGAATGCGTCCCATTCGTCGGAAACGAGAGCCGTGAAAGATTTGTCCGTGATTCTCTCCGCCGCTGCTAAGGGCGATCTGCAGGCAACGCAGAAACTCTTTCCATTGGTCTATGACGAACTCAAGGCGTTGGCCAGAAAACGTGTGGCCCGTGAGAAAACAGGACACTCTTTGAATGCCACTGCGTTGGTTCACGAAGCATATATGCGGCTAGTGGGCAGCGATGGGGGGCCGGATTGGCAAAACCGTGGCCACTTCATTGCAGCCGCCGCCGAAGCTATGCGGCGCATTCTTGTGGAGAGTGCGCGACGCAAGGCGCGCGTTAAGCACGGTGGTGAATTGCACCGTATCGAATTGACGAACGTCGATGTCGAGATGCGCGCCCAATCGGAAATGGTGCTCGCCGTCGATGACACCTTGGAGCGATTCACCAAGGAAGACGCAATCAGTGCAGAGCTCGTTAAGCTTCGATACTTTGCCGGCCTATCTGTTGGGGAAGCCGGCAACGCGCAGTCAAGGGGCGATGCGTACCGCCACTGGAAGTTCGCCCGCGCTGGGTTGCAATGTGAACTTTCAGATTCATCCGATACCGAAGCTGGAGAGTAGCCATGCAAGCCAAAGAGATCTTTCTGCTGGCGATCGATATTGAAGACGCCGCGGAGCGCGAAGTTTTCGTGAATGAAAAATGTGGCGAAGACATAACGCTGAAACGCAAAGTTCTCGCGTTGTTGGCTGCCAACGAAGATCCCGAAAGTTTTCTTGATCATCCAGCCGCACGATTCGAAGATCGCCAAGTAGGTCTCCCGCGGACAACCGACTCCAGCCCGATTAGCCAGAAGCCAGGCGATATGATCGGCCCCTATAAATTGCTGCAACAAATCGGAGTTGGCGGCATGGGCGTGGTCTACATGGCCGAACAATCCAAGCCCGTCGTGCGGCGTGTGGCCCTAAAAATTATCAAACCGGGCATGGACTCGAAGCAAGTCATCGCCAGATTCGAAGCAGAACGCCAAGCCTTGGCGTTG
>JBGSNE010000110.1:0-37797 GCA_041739785.1 Pirellulaceae bacterium | reverse complement strand
AAACAATGAGAAATTGACTCTTAAAACAAAATAATTGGGCACTGGCAGCAGCAATGGAAACACTCGACGACGAAACCAAAAAATAAAACCACTAATCGCCTACAGGCACCCACACCGATTGATGTTTAGTCAGCAGTCTCCATAGGAGACCGAAGCGCGTGTTTAACGCCCAGCCGTAGCGGCCGATTCGCAGCAATTGCGGTCCCGCGAGAATTGTTGAGATTGGTTGACGATAGATTGGTTGCATCGAATGATTGAGGCTGCGAAGGCGCCGGCAGAGGCCGCCGCTGATGTTTCGGGGGCTTGGGATTGCGCGATAAAGAATGGGTACGGGCCTGAGTGGCGAGGTCTCTCGGCTAGATACTGTTAAGTTCCCACGCTGCCGTCGCCTGCGCAGGCTGTGACTTTACCTTCGGGAAACTCCTGTCCTAGTTTTGATTTTCGCGATTGGCCGATCGAATTCGGATCGACAGCCTGCTCCGGCTCGGCGTTAAACACAATACCGTTTAATTTGTACTCGTCACACTCCGTGTGATGTTGACATTTGGGAGAGAGAAAGCTGGGACGAGTCCCAGCACTCCAAATTTTCAGCACTCGCAAGTCGGCATGTTAGACGTTTTCGCCGCGTGGACGCGGACGAACGCGAGGAGCTCGAGTTGCCTCTCCTTCGATACTGTTTAGCTTGGGCATAGGAAGTATCTTCTCAAGGCTGGATGCACCGTCAGCGCGATGGTCATTGTCCTTGACATGCAACTGCATTTGCGGGAACGGAATTTCTAGACCATGGTTGTCGAGTTGCCGCTTAATCTCAGTGGTCAGCCTTTCCTTCACAGCGAAAAAGTCAGCCGCATTGGCCCAGACACGGACCGTCCATTCCACGGAACTGGCACCCAAATTCGTCAGCAGTACTTGGTAGCCACGCCCTTCACCGGTGACCATTTTGTCCCCCAATGACTCGGCACATGCCATCAACACGCTGCGCGTGTCATCCAGACTGGCGGCGTAAGCTATACCCACGGGAACGTCAACGCGACGATGTTTGTGGTAGGTTATGTTCTCGATCGTCGCTCCGGCAATAGAACTATTGGGAACAATCAGCCTTCGATTGTCGGGAGTGTCCAGTGTCGTGGTAAACAGATCAATTTCGTTGACTTTCCCCATGACTCCAGCCGCGTTGATCATGTCCCCCACCTTGAAAGGTCGAAACACAAGCAACAGGATCCCTGAGGCGAAATTGCTAAGTGTTCCTTGGAAGGCGAGGCCAATGGCAAAACCAGCTGCTGCAATCACGGCAGCGAAACCAGTCACATTGACTTCGGCAGTTTGTAAAATGGTCAGACCGACCAGTGTCATGATGGTATAGAATGTCAGTTTCCCAGTGAATTTCCCCAACGTCTGATCAACGCGTTTGCAAATGAAATTCGCCATCCAACGCGCAACCAACTTGGCAGCGAAGTAGGTCACGATTAAAAGCAGCAGAGCGACGCCAGCCGGCACAACAACTTTGAGCGCTAACTCGGTCGCCCCGGAAGAAACATCTCCATTCATGAGATCTTTGAGCGCATCGATCGCGCCCCGATAGAGGGCCGGCGATGAGTCAACGTTGGTGCTTGCGGCGGAGGAGGAAGTCTGTTCGTCCATGTTGGCTTTCCATAGGTTGCGTTCCGCGGTAGTGGAGAGAGTCAGATTACACAGTTGTCGGTGGTTACCGAAACACCAGTTTTCCTCGGTTTCAAATTGCAGCCAACGTAGCGGAAGTCGCAAGACTTTCGGTGGCCTAAAATGGAGTGTCATGGATCATAGTCAAATTGTCGAGTCGATCAGTGTGGCTGTCAGGCAAGTCGTCGAAAGCGGTGGTTATCGACTCTATAGCGGCGAGTCTTGTGAACGACTAACAACTGAACTGGCTCAGCGGATGTCAGCCAACGAAGTGCTGCTAACGAGCAGCGGGACCATCGCGATGGAGCTAGCCTTGCGCGCCCTAGGTGTGGCCGCCGGGGATGAGGTGCTGCTATCTGCCTATGATTACCCAGGGAACTTTTGGGCCATCGAACGAATTGGAGCGCGGCCCGTGTTGCTGGACATTGACCCTACCAGTTGGCGAATCAATGCTAGCGGATTGGAGCACGCCTGGGAGCAAGTAATGGGATGTAAGGCGGTTGTCGTCAGCCACTTGCACGGCCAACTTCAAGATGTAGCGGCGCTACGTTTTTGGTGTGATGACCGGGGACTGGCATTAGTTGAGGATACTTGCCAGGGGGTGGGGGCAACGATTCAAGGGAGGCCGGCAGGGAGCTTCGGTCATGCTAGCATAGTTAGCTTTGGCGGGGGCAAAGTGCTCTCGGCGGGTCGCGGGGGGGCGTTGCTTACCTCCGACGGTGCGCTGGCCCAGCGGGCAAAAATTCTGGCCGGTGGAGGGAGTGGCCCGTTCGCGCTGAGTGAGCTACAAGCGGCCGTGGTGAACGCTCAGCTACCATACTTGGACGACATTGTAAGTCACAGTCGCCAGTATTTTGCTGCGATTGCTAAATGCTTGCAAACCAGTGATCGCGTCTTAATACCTTTTGCGGAGGACTTGTGCCACACGGCGTTCTACCAGGCAGGCTTCATTTTAAAAGGTGTTGAGGATCCCCGGCAGTCAGCAGATGCGCGCGATACGCAGCAGACACGCATTGTCGATGCGCTGCGGACCGTTGGCATCCCAGCCGGAACTGGCTTCCCCGGATTCCATCGTCGGTCGGCTCGGCGTTGCCGCCAAGCCCATCCACTTGAGCAAGTTGCCAATGTGGCAGCTCGTACCGTGACCATTCATCACAGCGCTGCCACCATCCAAACGCCAGCCACTCGATCGCCAGCCTCCGCCGAATTAGCGGCAGAGATTCTGGCCAGTCTGGACAAAAAATGAGCAATTGACGGTTGTCGCATGACAAATTGCCACTGATTTCGCACTCCGTTCAATTCAAACTCGGTGAGTCACGCCTCTCGAGACAGCCACTAAATTGCTTGCTTCTCCAGCTCAAGCTCGCCGACTTCGTCCAGATCAATGGTGACCGTGGCCGCACGACGCATAGGAACCACGCGAGGTTGATGGGATGTGGGGCTGGTGGAGATCTCTCCCCGGAAAATCTTGACATCGGCGGGCGCTTCGATACCCAGCGTTACGCGATTGCCAGAGATTTTGGAGACAACCAACGTAATGTTGTCACCGATGACCAGCTTTTCACCCTCTTTGCGACTTAGTACTAACATTTCTCCGTCCTCCTTGAAGACACTTCTACTTGGGCTCCCCGTTAACTTCTCTCCAACAGGAAAGATCGTTGCGAAGATACCGTTCTTGGAATTAGGGACTCCCTTCGCGGCGGAATTGTTCAACACCCGCATCCGATTTACCGAGATGCAATCGACGTGCCAATTGCACGAAGAGTGTCAAAACAATTTGTCACTTAGGGTTTTACGTACTTCGGACATCATTGGTTTCGTAGCTACCACAACAAATAGTCGGTTGTGACAAGCTAGCATTCAATTGAGTGACTCATTGGCGCATTCAAACTGAGACGAAACATCTCAAAATGAAACAACTCACCGTATTGCTAGCCACCCATCCCGTTTGCCACCCACCCCGTTTGCCGTTGCGCACAAGGTGATGACCGCGTAGCTGGACGGCTAACGGCTAACGGCGATCGCCCATCGTTGCCCGGCTGAAACTAATTTTCGTCAGCGCTAGGACACCTTTGGTCACACTCCAGTTAAAAACCTAAAAAGCTTTGAAGAATTTTCAAAGTGCTGGACGCTAGCTAAGGAGTGGAGCCTTTATGATGGCTGCCGACATATAACAGACGGAGTTTCAGCAATTTCCTTACAGCTAGCATTGCACTAATTTTGAAATTTTCTGGAAAAAGATGGTTCCCAGAATTCGCGCCAAAAAAAAACGGGGAAACATATGCCGAAGTAGTGAGCAGTACGGCGCTAGGGAGCTGTTGATTTAGTGAACCGCGACGCGTGAGCGGCCGGGCGACCAACATGGCCCGGTGCCTCACGACTCACGGCTCACCCATAGGTTTAATCATTCGATTAAATCAACAATCCCCTAGGGGCTTGTTGATTTAGTGTTGATTCGACGGCTCTTTGTTTAACCCGCAGCCGTAGGCGAGGATCAATGGGGCGAACCTCGCCTTCGGCTGCGGGTTAAACGAATAAATCAACAAGCCGCTAGCCGCCGGTTACTCAGGAAGAACCGAGAGCTTGCGCCCACTCGCTCAGTTTTTTCACTACTTCGGCGAATAGTTGCGAAAAAGGAGGCCGAAGAAAAGTAAAGAACAGGAATGCGAGGAGGCACCCGAAGACTTTGGAGGGCCGTCACGAATCCGCCCGACCTAAGCGACCTTGCTTTCCTCAGCGGCTTGACCGGCTTGGTAAGTGGAGTAAACGTAGACGGGAATGTCTAGGTCACCCAAGTGTTGTTGCACGAGCGGCAGGACGTCGTTCCAATCCAGCCCTCCTACGCCGGTTGCCAAACGCGGTAGAGCGACTGAAGTAAAGCCCTCTTTGTCAACCATCTTCCGCAGGTCGCGCAGCGCGTGGCTGACGTGAGACAAAGTGGCCCGACCAGGATGACTGGAGTGAGCACTACCACCCTCCTGCGTAATAAGATTGACGATGCGCACGCCACCTGTGCCGCCCCACATCCAAGCAGCCCCTGGTTTGGGAGTGTGCTGGTGGCACCAATGATGGAAATCCTTATGCATCATTGGGTACTTTTCATGGAGTTGTAGCGCCAAGCCCTTGTTCATCGGGTCGCTGGCCGCTACGCCGTGAGCAATCGCCTGAGCTTGCGACAACAGAATATCCCCTTGCACTTCAAATAACATTCGCCAACCTTTGATTGTACTAGGCCAAGTGCCCCATTTCGCGCGCTTTGGCGCTATTCCCGCACAGGCGCACCGCGAAATCGATTCACTTTCGAGACAGATTTAACACTGTGACTAACGAGATTCATGTGGCGTGCCAAAGTGTCCAGCACGAACTCCTCGAAGCTAGAGGTAGCGGAATTCGCCAAGAATTTCGGCAGTCGTTTTTTTCCCCTTGAAAAGCCAAAATTCTTGGCACTTCTCGCTGATCGCCACCAACTGGTTACCAAGTTCCGAGTGGCAACCCAATATTTTCCAAGTTCTGCTTGGCGGGGAGCTTGCCTCCCCTCAAGCATGTTTTGGCGTACTACGACCAACTGGACCGCCGCCCGCATTTGGTCTCAGCTGGCCGAAAATCTGTTGTGCCTATTTATTAGGGCGCCAAAACGGCGTCCGTCGGAGGCAAGCTCCGAGCGGTCGAATATCGTTCACGAGTTTAGGGTCGAGCTTTGGAACATGGTGGTGATCAGCGAGAAGTGTCAAATTCTTGGCGAATTCCGCTACAAGGCAGCCCAGGGTATGATTAGGCTATTTACGCTCTCTTTTTCTTATAGCGTCTGGCCGCATGCGACTAACTCTTAGTGCCTATGTTCATGTCGAGCGCGAGGAGGGGCGCAGCGTCTACCATTGTCGCCCACTCCGCGGGCCCCAGTTTGCCGCGCGCGATCCGCTGCTGAGTGTTGCCCTCAATAAACTGGGCAATCAAATGCGCAAGTCGGCGGGAGGGTGGATCGAGCGGGGCGAGGCGACTCGGATTGGTGCTTGGCTCTACGATAGCGAGACACGGGCTGTCTCGATCAAATTGATGTTGGCGCTTCGTGATCGAACCTTGCGTTGGAAGCTACTGGTGGTCTGCGTTCCGGCTTTCTCACGACTGATAGCCTTTTCACCTTCAATTCCCGATGTCTCGTTTGAACTGGATTCGACCGTCGATTTGGAGTTGCGGGCCAGCGAAGTCTATACGCAGTGGGCACAATCGCAGATCGCAGATGGTAACGAATTTGTCTTGGAAGGTATTGGCACCGGCGGTGAGAAGTGGATTGAACCGTTGGAGGTAGAAGTTGAGACGACGGTCAAGCAGAAAAAGAAGGCCAAAAACATTTTCGCGGCTCTGTTCGGCAGTGAACGGATAAGCGGCAGCGAAGAACTGCACAAAGTCGGTCAGTGCTTGGACGATTTCGTCAATGACTATCAGCCGGCCATCGGTCGCAGTGACTTGGTCGACGAAGTCGATCGCTTGTTGCAACGCGATGATCGGCAAGGAGTGCTAATTGTCGGTCCGCCGGCGGTTGGCAAAACGGCCATTATACACGAGTGCGTTGAGCGCCGCGTCGAGCGTTTTCATCGCCGCCGAGATCAAAAGCCGCAGGTTTGGTGGCTTTCCCCACAACGGCTGATTAGTGGCATGTCGTATTTGGGGCAATGGGAACAACGTTGGTTAGCCATCTTGCGCGAGGCGTCGAAGCGCGATCATATTTTGTACTTCGATGATTTGGTGGGGCTCTTCACGGCGGGCCGCACGCGGGACAGCAGTTTGTGCGCGGCCGATGTATTGCGCGGGTTTTTGGCCGAGCATCCACTGCGGATTCTGGCTGAGTCGACCGCCGAACAGTTAGCCGTTCTTCGACGTCATGATCGCGCGTTGGCCGACCGCTTTCACTTGGTCCGTGTGCCTGTCTTGAACACCGATGACGCGTTGCCGACCACGTTGGAAGCCGTCTATGAAATCGAACTCCGCGCTGAACGCTACTTTCATCCCGAAATAGTGCCGTTGGTCATGCGGCATCAAGAAACGTTTGCCCCAGACCAGGCCTTTCCAGGTAAGGGGATCGAAATGTGCAAGACGCTGACCAAGCACGCAACGCAGTCCGTCACTCAGCGGAGCGTGTTGGATTTGGCCGGTGCACAAATGGGGGCCAACCCAGTGTTGTTGCTAGGGGGACTGGGAGATCAACGCGCGATTCAGCAAGCCCTCAGTCGTCAGTTGATCGGACAACCTGCAGCAATTGAAGCTTTGGGACGCACCGTCATTCGCTATGCACAACATCTACAAGCCCCCGACCGTCCGCTCGGCGTGTTGCTCTTGTTGGGCCCAACCGGTGTAGGCAAAACCGAAGCGGCCAAGGCGTTGACCCGTTTGCTGTATACCGAGGAGTCCCATTTGGTGCGCCTCGACATGAACGAACTGACCACAGCTTATGCGGCCGAACAATTGGTGGGTACCTTTGACCAGCCCGATGGGCGACTGACGGCGGCCATTCGGCGGCAACCCAACTGTGTGATCCTCCTCGACGAAATCGAAAAAGCGCATCCCGATGTGTTTGATTACTTGTTGCAAGTATTGGGTGAAGGCCGCTTGACGGACGCGCGTGGGCGGGTTGCCGATTTCCGCTCCGCAGTAATCGTCATGACCAGCAATTTGGGGGCTTCCGAACAAAGTTCAAACCTTGGTTTTGAGGTCTCTGCGGAACGTCGACAGCAAATCTACATCAAGGCTGCACAGCAGTTCTTTCGCCCCGAATTTTTTAACCGCGTCGACGAGGTCGTGGCCTTTCGAAATCTCGATCCGCAGGACATGCAGAAGATTGTCGCCATCCAAATGGACCAAGTCCTTTCGCGGGACGGTATCAAACGTCGCGAGATCTTTGTGAACGTCGACGAGTCGGCAATTAAACAAGTGATCCATCGCGGTTATGATTCGAAACTCGGCGCGCGTGCCGTGCGACGGATGTTAGAGAGCGAAATCATTGGGCCGTTGGCCGATTGCTTGTCGGGAATGTCGATCGATCATCCAGCCTTGGTCCAGGTCACTCACACGCTACCGGCAACGAAGCTCAATTGCCGAGTCTTGGCGCTTTCTAAGGCCCAGCCCCGTCCTCCCCGTCATGTGCTCGAAAACGAAGTTTTCTTGGAACGGGCTGGAAAGCTTTACGAGCGACTCGACGAAAGGTTGAACGACTTGGAGGATGAACTGCGTGGCATCGATCGCCAGACGACCGGCAAGTCGCATGGGGCTTCGTATTATGCGTTGCGCGAACAACTCTACCGCTGCGCGGAGGCGATGAAGGGGTTCAAGAACGGATTACGGAGAAAAGCGGGACCACGATTGGATATGAATCCGGTTGCTCCCGCGCCCGCGCGTCGCGACCCTGACGCCAGCGGAACGCGACGTGGCATCCGGGATTGGCATGCGCAAGATGACTTGCGGTCCGCCATCACGGATCAACAGTTGGGCTCCGATAGCGTTTCCCTACCTCATGCGATCAGGCATCTGGTCGATCATCTGTCGGTCGCCGCGTTGATGATCGAAGCCGCTCTGACACCCCGAACTTGGCTAATCGGCTTCGATGCACTGACGCATGGTTTGGGAGTGCTCGATACGGATCCGAGCCTGCCCAGCAAACGCCGGCGTCGCCGGGGCGAAGTGCTGGGGGATGGAACCATTGCTGGTAGTGCCCTGACCAGTTTGGTCAACTGCTTGCAGCATGGTTGGCAATACGAAGTAGCACTGCGTCCAACGGTCCGCGGCTTCCATTTGGTCTCGGGAGTCTCCTTGCTAGGAATTATGCGGCCCCTACTGGGTACCTATCAGCTCGAATTACCGGGGGAGAGTGCCAGTCACCTGTTGAGTTTGCGAACGATTGCCGTAACCGGCGAACTTTCTACCGTGGAACTGGAGCGAATAGTAGCCGATCAGCCTGTGCTCGATAGCGCTGGCTGTCCCTCGACACCCTCCGAGCAGCCTTGGCCAGCCCTGACCATCCGGGGCCAGATTAGCAATTCGATGGTCGATTACGTCAGTGGTGCTGCGGTGGACTTGTGGCCCTATATGTGGCTCGATGCTGGACGGGCCGCCGCCCGCATGCTGCAGTGGTGGATCGAGTGTTTGCCGATGCAGAGTGAATTGCAGAGTGAACTGCTGAGTGACCAGCCAGCACAATCGCGCTCTGAAATGCAGGAACCCTAATGCCGATGTTTGCCACACTTCCCGTGCTGATCGATCGAGTCGCACCCGGCATCGCGGTTGCCCAACTGCTGGATGGCATGATGCACCAAGCCATGGGCGTTTCCATCGAGCAGTCGCTGCGACAGTTGAAGAAGCGTCTCAATCGAGAAATCAAGAGACATCGTGTCTCCTCGTTGACGACTTGGAAGTCGGCTGAGCTGTCGCGGAAGAAATTCGATGTACAACCAGCCATTATTTATAAGGAGCGTCGCTATCCAGCCGGTCCTCGCGTACAGTTGCCGGTGCGTTTCGTGGAACTAATTGATCAACGCGATCAGCTGTATTGCATGCTTCCTGACTTTGGCGAAGTACTATATATTCCCGAACGCAGCCTGCTGTCGACGATGCTGTCGGAAACGGTCCGTTCGCTCACGGCCACACTCGCCCCGCGCGATTTGCACAAACTGTGGCCACCGGCAGAGTGTGAATTGCGTTGGCTACGACTCAACTTGGTGTCACCGGCCAACCGTCGCTCCGCGAATCACACACGCGTACTAGCGTCGGTCGCCGAGCCTTTGCTCGATGGACGAAGTTTGACCATCGTCGCGGGCTCACGTGAGGATGCCTTACGACAGATTCGCGACACTTTGGCCAAGGGAAGTTGTTTAGTGGTGGGCGAAACAGGCGTGGGCAAGACAACCTTGGTCAGCAGCGTGGCCCGCGAGCTTTTTCTAGCTCGGCGCAACGAACGCAAGAAGCAGCGCCGCAAGGAAGCTGATGACCAACCCTTGGTTCCGATGTTTTGGTCCAGCAGCGCCGGGAGAATGATTGCCGGCATGCGGTATTTGGGGCAGTGGCAACAACGACTCGAAGGAGTCGTCGCCGAGCTGGCCAATATCGATGGTGTGTTGGCCATTGAAAATCTGCTCGACCTAGTTTCTATCGGCGGTCGCGAACCGCGCGATTCGCTGGCTGCCTTCTTGATTCCTTACATCCGTAGTGGCAGTCTAAGGATGGTGACGGAAGCCAATCCCACCGAACTAGACGCCTGTCGTCGCCTGCTCCCTGCGTTGGTCGATGCGCTTCCGATTGTCCGCGTCGATCCGATGCGGATTGAATACGAGCAGGAGCTATTGCGGGTTACGCTCAACAATCAGTTGCAGTCTTCGGACATGAAGTTCGAACCAACCATTCCTGCGTGTGTTTCGCGGTTGTGTCGACAGTTTCAACGGCACAGCGCAGCCCCTGGGCCCTCTATGCGATTTGTCCAAGAGCTAATCGGTCGCCGTCGCCACGCGAAAGTCCCTGTGAGCCAAACGCCACAGGCCAGCGATGCACGCACAGGCGACGCACGCACAGGCGACGCAAAGCTGGACGCCGCAAAGCTGGACGCCGCTGCTGAGCCAGAAAAATCTCAGGCAACGATTTTAGTTGACTCAAAAAACTGGACGGTCGCTTGGATCCTGCAACGCTTCAGTCAGCGTACGGGGCTGCCACTGGCGTTGCTGGACGATGCACAAACACTCAACAAAAGGGATGTTCAGGCGGAACTGTCGGAGGACGTGATCGGTCAGAATCGGGCTTGTGAGCAAGTTGCTGGAATTGTGACGCGAATCAAATCGGCCGTGCAGGATCCACGGCGTCCTTTTGGTTGCCTGCTACTTTGTGGGCCGACTGGAGTGGGAAAAACGCAATTGGCGAAGTCGCTCGCCAAGTATCTGTTTGGTGCCGCTACGGATAAAAGCCCGATGATTCGACTTGATATGAGCGAGTACGCCGGCGCGTCGGCCGGTTTTCGTTTCCTCAATGATTCGACTGGAAATTCGGCAGGATGGATCCAACAAATTCGATCGCGTCCGCTGAGCGTTCTATTGCTAGACGAAGTAGAAAAAGCTTCGCTGGAGGTGTTTGACATCTTGTTGAGCGTACTGGACGAAGGGCGGTTGACCGATCGACTTGGGCGCGTGACGTCATTTCGCAATTCGGTGATTGTCATGACCAGCAATATCGGTGCTCGCAATAGTAGTTCCTTGGGCTTCAGCGATGACACAGGTATCGACTACGTCGGCGAAGTGCGAAAAGCGTTTCGCCCCGAGTTCTTTAATCGCCTGGATGCCGTCATTCCTTTTTTCCCTCTCAGCCGCGAAGTGGTAACGCGCATCGTCGTCAAGGAACTGGGAGATTTGCGGCGTCGCGAAGGCTTGCAACGTTACGGGCGGGATATTCAATGGTCCGATCGATTGCTCGACCATTTGGCCCAAGCCGGCTTCCAAGTTAGCCTTGGGGCACGACCCTTGCAGCGCACCATCGAAACCGACGTGGTGGCCCCACTATCGAAGTGGATCGTCGAGCATGGCGACCAGCCTATGGCCAGCCTAAAGCTCGATTGGGATGCAAATCTTCAAGAATTGAAAGTGATTTCCGAGTAAGCTAGTAGCTGTTGCTGTCGTAGCGGAAGTCGCCAAGACTTTCGACATTTGATCATTTGTGAGCACCCAGCGGCATCGATGGTCTTGGCGACTTCCTGTACGGCAAATAGCTTTCCTAAAGATTTGGCTACATTCGCTACGATCTGCCTCTCCCCAAGTGCCAAAAATTGAATCCTGAACTCAGTGAACTCGAACAAGCCTTTCGCAACAGTTGGCGAGACTTTGCACCGCAACGTTACGCTGAGTATTTGGATCAGACGAGCGAAGGTAACCGTTTGGAATTGCTCGCCCGAATTCTTAGCGCTGAACTGGAGTTCGCTTTCCAGCCTCCATCACAGAGGGCACAGCCAGCCGCAGCGTCGACTCCCTGGCCAGGCAAGGATGCTCCCGACGAAGTACTCGGCGGCACGCTCGATGGGGTACTCGATGTGGCTGACCCTCCGAGTCACGAGCAGGAACAGGGTGAGAACGACCAACTCGATGATGATCAACGGGTCAAACCATGCGTACCGCTGTTTCTATTGCGATTTCCAGAGTTGGCCAGTCGGGCAGAGTTGGTGATCCGGCTGATTGTGCTGGAGTATGCACTTCGTTTACGCTACGATCCACACCCCCCCAACCCAGAGTCGTATCTCCCCCTCTGTCAACAACAGACCGATCAACTGATTCGCTTGTTGGAACTGACCGAAAACAAACTCCCACTGCAGCGTTCGGCAGCTCCGGTTGCGGATCCGATCAGTCACTCCGACTCGACGGTTAAGGAAGCATCGCTGTCGGCTTCAATATCCATCGACCCATTGCCGCTCAACCTAGGTTGCTTTTTACTGCTGCGGTTGTTGGGGCGTGGGGGGATGGGTTATGTACATGCAGCCATTGATTTAAGAAGCACTGCCCAAGTGGCTGTAAAGGTCATGCGCCGCGTAGATGCTTGGAGTATCTATCGCTTTATCGAAGAATTCCGCTGGCTGTCGCAATTGAGTCATCCCAATTTGGTAAAGCTTTACGATGCGTTTTGCGAAGGGGATGTGCGTTATTTTTCGATGGAGCTGGTAGAGGGCAAGTCGGTTCGCGAATGGTTTCGCAAGTTCCCAAGCAATCAGGACCTGCGCTGGCGCGAGCTACGGCGCGTCTTGGGCCAATTAGCGGCGGCAGTCGATTATCTACATGAGCATCAAGTCTTGCACTGCGACATCAAGTGTTCGAACATGATGATTGCGGCAGGCAGCCGAGCGGTCTTACTCGATCTAGGGCTAGCGGTTCGCGCCGGGCAAGAAAACCGACTGGTGGGTACGTTGCAGTATATGGCGCCCGAAGTAATCGCTGGCGGTTCAGCGACGTACGCCAGCGATTGGTACAGCTTCGGAGTAATGATTTATGAAGTGCTAACTGATAGCTTTCCACCGATTCAGATCGATTTGTCGCAGAGCGGCCAAGCCGGCGGCAATTACCGGCTGGATGTGCAGCAGCTTGGGCACAATTTGCGCGATTGCCCAGCGGATTTAATGGAGTTGTGCATCGATTTATTGCGTACTGATCCGCCGGAACGCCCTCATGGCGGTCAAGTCGTGGAACGCTTGAAGGGCCGCCCAGCTAGACCGCGGTGGGTGGCAAGACAATTCGAATGCGATGGTCGCGAAGTAGAGCGGTCGACCATTGATGCCGCCATCCCGACATCAAGTGAAGGTCTTGCGCATGAAGAGTACGCTGCTGGCGTCGTGATTTTGGAAGGCGAATCGGGGAGCGGCAAGTCGACATTGCTGCAAAGTTGGTGCAAGACTCTGGATGAGCACGAGTGCCTGAAGTTGTCGGTGCGCTGTTATCGTCAAGATCATACTCCCGTGCGATTGCTCAATGCCTTGGTGCAGGAATTGACGACCGCCGTTCCCCGTCTGCCGGAATTGCGGTGGAAGCCAGCCCTGGAAAAACAAGTCAGCAATATTCGGCTGCTGTTTCCGCAAGTACAACAGTTGCTTCCTGAATTATCGCTACCCGCCAAGCAGTTGGACGTGGCGTCAACGAATGCCAGCGGCAATTCGCACGATGTCAGCACCTCATCCTTCGTACAATGGCTGCTGGAACTAAGTCACTATCAGCGATTGATGATTTGTGTGGACGATGCACAATGGGCCGATCTCGAAAGCTTGCGGACGCTAAGACGGTTGCTGATTCACTCCGACGGATTTCGCGGAGCGCTGGTACTGGTTGATGAAAGCGGCAGCCCAAGGTTGACCGAACTTTTTCACCCGGAAGACCAGGCGCTCGCCGGCCAGGTAGTGCCCTTTAAGTTGACGCACATTCCCTTGGCTCCCTTAACACAGGACACATGCTTACAGCTCTTGGAGCGCTGGGCTGTCGCAGCTGACATGCCATTGAATAGTTCAGTTGCCAATGATATTGCCAGACGATCTAGTGGAAACCCGTTCCTGTTGCAGGAGATTTTCCGAACCTACCTGCATTACACTGAGAGCGGCGACATTTCGGGTTCGGATTGGTTGATCACCGATTCACAAAGTAGTGTTCGGCGGCGTTTTAGTATGCTCCCACAGCCGGCCGAGAATATCTTGCAATTTTTGGCTGTGGCTGACCACTCGATGAGTTTTCATCAACTCCAAATGGTGTCGCGAATTCTTCCACACGATTTGCAACGCACGCTCAGCCTGCTCGCGTCGCAAGGATGGATTCGCTCTCGCGGTGGCGAACTGGAATCAGATGTCGAAATTGCACACGAGAATTTCCGACGCGCCATCGAGCAATCCATTCCCGCCGATCGCTTGCACCGACGCCACTACCGTTTAGCGCGAATCCTGTCTTGTGAAACGCCACCCTCCTGGGCTCGAGTTGCCGATCACTATTGGTCCGCTGAGTATTTTCGTGAGGCCTCTTCTTGTTACTTGGAAGCAGCCAGAAATGCCATCGCTTCTGGAGGTAACATCGAGGCCATCGAGTTTCTAAGTCGAGCCGATCACCCGCAGGCGCAGCGCACTCAGGCGGAGCAATCGCGAGTGACGCGGATGAAAGCCGATTGTTTGGCTCGAGTCGGCAGCTCGCAGGCCGCAGCCGAACTCTATGAAGTTCTCCTGCAGCAGGAATCGGAAACTGGTTTGCCTGATGAAGTGCAAGTCACCATTTTACGTTGCCTGTCAGGTGAACAGCGAATTCGCGCCGGACAACTCGAAGCGGGCTTGAAGCGTTTGGAACTGGCTCTAAAGCAACTGGGGATTGCCAGTTGGAAAAAAAGTCGTTTTTCGCAGTTGCGTTTAGCTCTCAAAACTTATTGGTTGGCTTTGAACACTCCCCAACGCCGGATCATTCAACCTGCCGCGGAAAGTTCCGCACCTCCGCCATTTAACGAGATGGAGCGCAGTCTCAATCGTCTTTCTCCCGCGCTAACCTTTTTAGACAATGAACTTGGTCCCGATGTGATTCTCCGCATGACGCGACTGGCAGAAAAACGCGGAACCGATTTCGACCGCGCTTTGGCTATGTTGCGATCGGGCATACTACTTTCCTTTGGTGGAAGGGGACAGCGTCTCAAGGCCGCACAACGTCTACGACAAGGGCGACAATTGGCGCGTGCCAGTCGTTCGGACGAAGCCCTGGCCACCGCCGACTTCTGCATGTTTGTGTGGCATAGCCAACGCGGACAAATAACTCCAGCTGCTCGCTTCGGACACGCGGCGCTGAGTCGCTATCGCCATTGCCCAGCCAATACACAATGGGAACAACAGTTTTTGCACTGGGCGATGTTGGGAACTTATTGGAGCGGTAGTCAACTGCGTGAGCTGCAGTATTCAACCGCGCTGCTGCGGAAAAGCGCGCGTGACCGCTCCGATCCCATGTCGCTATTTTGGTCGCATGTCGATTCGGCCCACTGGGCTGATTTGATAGGCGATCAGGCCGACCAGGCGCGAGCCAGCTTGCACATCGCCAGCCAAGCGATCGTCGACCGAGCTTTTCAATCTCCCCGCTTTTTCCTGTGGCTGTCGCGGATCCACCAAGCGTTGTACGAAGATGACCCGCGACAAGCGTATGATATTCTGCAACAAGATTGGCCCCATTTAAATCGTTCATTGATCATGAGCACCAACCACTATCGTTGGTTGGCCCTGTGTGCTCGCCTGCGATGCGATTTAGTAGCACTGCGCCACCGGTTGCCACAACATGCCAATTACTTGCGTGATGCACGACACTGCGTACAGCAACTGCGTCGCTTAGAAGAACCCGTTTTCGTGCGCTATGCAGACGCCTTTTCGTTGGTCGTTGAAGCCAACTACGGCAATCCTGGACGCGGCCCAATCCCCCCAGCTATTGCCTGGGAATCTGCAATTGAAAAATTGCACGATGTTGATCACCATCTACTGGCCACCGCCTTGCAATGGCACTACAGTTACCACGCGTCTGAAAATCAACGATTGCCACTGCGCAGTGACGCACAACAGCGCTTCACGGACGAGGAATGTGTTGCGCCAAAGAAACTCTTGAACACGATTATCCCGCTCCCTGTGGAATAGTAAAACAACGTCCGACCATGCCACGTTTTGAACATCTCCGCCATCAGCCTCCCACGTTTTTGACTCAGCCCCGCCCATTGCTCCTCGTCTCCGCACCCTTGCGTTCCAATGTCAATCTTAGCAGGCTGGTTCGACTCGCCGGCTGTAGCGGCGTTGGCGAGGTCATTCACTGTGGTGGAGGGAAGGTAGATCGTGAGATCGCTCGTGACGCAACGGATGTCGTCAAAATCACTTCGCCTCGCAGCCTACCACCAGTTTTGGACAAATTGCGGGAAGCGGGCTTCCACTTGGTTGGCCTTGAGCAGACTACCCATTCGCAGTCACTTTATGACTATCGATTTGCTCATCGCACGGCGCTGATCATTGGCTCCGAGCGTGAGGGGCTCTCGCAAGAGATACTCGACCGCTTGCATGACGTAGTAGAAATACCTGTCTACGGACAACCCGCCAGTTACAACGTCGTGACTGCCACCACCATGGCCGTCTACGAGTACTGTCGGCAGTTTCCCAGCGGCTAGTGGGGTCAGACCCTGTTTCCAGGAGTGGCTCCAAGTAACACTCGGAGGATGAGAATCACTAGAGCGTAGTGGAGTTTGGTAGAATCGATGCCAATCACTCGTTCCTATCCCATCTCCGGAGTCTCCCGCCACCATGTCCATACTTTGGTTCTTGTTAGCCGCAGTCGTTGGTGCCAACGAAGCGTCATTGCCAAACACGACTTCCATGAATGTGCTGATGATCAATATTGAGGATTGTCGGGCAGATGTATGGAGCTGCTATGGTAACACGATTTGTAAAACACCTAATATTGATCGCTTAGCCAACACGGGTGTCGTGTTTGAGCGCGCCTACTGTCAATATGTATGCTGCAATCCGTCACGATCTTCCTTTTTGACCGGACTTCGCCCGCATACGACGGGAGTCCTTTCCAATGCGGACGTGTCGCGCGAAAAACTACCGGCGGGAACACTTAGCTTGCCACAGCTAGTGAAACGACATGGGCTCTACGCGGCAAATATCGGAAAACTATTTCACTCAAGTGGCTCGTTCAATGACGAAGACATGATGGTGTTTGATCGCATTGAGTTTCAAAACCACCCACCGGGCTGGCAGGGGCCGGGATCACTGCTTACATTTCCAGCAATCGCAGCGAATACTCAATCCGAGAAGCCACCGCAAAAAGGTGAGCCGGGTTACGATGCTTGGCGACGCTCGCGCTCCGATCGCTACGGTGATTCAGGACTCAGCGAAGAGCAAGAATCGGATGGCAAGTACGCGCGGACCGCCGTGGCTATGCTCAAAGAGTTCGCGCAGAGTGGAGGACGGCAGTTTTTCTTGTCGCTTGGCTCTAGTCGTCCCCATACTCCGCTGATCTGTCCGCAAAAATACCTTGACCTTTATGACCCGGCGCAAATACCGCTCCCTCACGCGCCGCGCTCTGCCGACCAAGGCGTTCCCGATATCGCCGTCCGCTTCGGGCGCTCGGCCGATATCTGGATGAGCCGCCAGCCGACCGACGAAGAAGTAAAAGCCACGATTGCTGCCTACTACGGATGTGTCACCTTTCTCGATGCGCAGCTTGGCTTGGTGCTGGAAGAACTCGAGCGGTCGGGCTTAGCCGACAACACGATCGTCCTTTTTTTCTCCGATCACGGATTTCACCTAGGAGAACACGGCCATTGGTCCAAGTACACGTTGTTCGAGCAATCCACACGCGTGCCAATGATCGTCCGAATTCCCGGTAATCCAGCCAATGGCAGCCGCTGTGACGAGCTCATTGAATTGGTCGATCTAGTTCCTACTCTCGGTGAATTATTGGCTATGGATGTTCCTAAGAACTTGGAAGGCACCAGTTTCGTGCCACTGCTTCAACAGCCCCAGCAGCCGTGGAAGAAAGCCGCCTTTAGCGTGTATGGTAATCAGGGCCAGTACCAATCCGTCCGTACCAAGCAATATCGCTATACAGAGTGGCAACACGAAAAGACGGTTATCAAGGAACTCTATGACATGTCGATCGATCCTTGGGAAACGGTCAACTTATCCGACCGGGCGCAAGTCAGCCAGCAGCAAATGGAGTTGGCCGAGATGCTCCACCAAGGGTGGCTAGCAGTCGTACCGACGAATTAGCGAGAGTCACGCTTGCCTTCATTTGTTCGCCAATCAAGCATTGCAAAATCCACTCAAATTGAAACGGTACGATGAGCTCGAAACGCTTGCGTTTGCATTTTCCACGAATGCATGCTGCCTACCAAGGCTATCGGCAATGGAAGAGGCTCTCGCGGCCAGCCGTCAAAACCTCGCATGGCTTCTGGTTGAGTGGTAACGCGGACATGGAAAACGGCAACTTCGAACCGATTGAGACGGAACTGATCCGCGCTACGCTTGAGCAAGTGGATGTGTTGGTTAACGTGGGTGCCAACATTGGCTATTACTGCTGCCTAGCGTTGGCAGCGGGCAAACCTGTGCTGGCCTTTGAACCCATGCCAGAGAATCTGCGGATGTTGATGCGAAATATAAGACTCAACAATTGGTCCGAGCGTGTCGAGGTATTTCCCGTGGCACTTGGCTCACGAACTGGCATTATCGACATTTTCGGTGGTGGAACCGGGGCGTCTTTGGTACCCGGCTGGGCGGGACAATCACTGGATCAAGTCACCAGCGTACCCATTTCCACTTTGGACACGTTGCTCGGTACGCGACTTCAAGGCAAAAAGTGCTTGGTTTTAATTGATGTTGAAGGGGCAGAATTCGATGTGCTGCAAGGTGCCTGTGGTCTGTTAGCAAATCAGCCCCAACCATTATGGATTGTTGAGATCGCAGTCCACGAACATCAACCGCAAGGAATCTCGATCAACCCTCAGCTAGTTCCAACCTTTGAACTCTTCTTGAGCGCTGGCTACCGAGCCACCACCGCCGATGCAAATGCGAGAACGATTAGCATGGACGAAGTCAAGCGAGTCGCCACCACTGGTAAAGATACACTAGGAACTCACAACTTCATGTTTCAGTAGCGTTGCTCAGGTGGAGGGCAACAGGGACATCGCATGGTCGCATAGTCCCCCACGAAATTCATAAATTCGAACCCTAAGTTGCAGAGCTTGCACGGCCCACGTTTTTTAACAGGAGGCAGTAGAGGAAGCAGATAGAAGAGGAAAAAGGCCGGCGGCAATGCAGTCTTCATCCTCCGTTTCCACTGTTCTCTCCTGTTCAATACTTTTCTCTTTCCAGATAACGAGACTGCGGGCAACGGGGCAAACGGGATTTAGGACATGCTAGGGCTATCCCCAGGGGTCAGCCCCTGTTTTCAGGAATTGCGACTGGCTCGGGGACCTGGCGGCCTACCAAAACGTTACAGGCCTATTCGTCCATCCGGATGCACGGATGGACCGTGCCCTTGGGAGACTTCCTAGTCTTAGATAGTTTGTGCCACTTGATCTTCAAACTCTACTAACGTTACTAGCCGGCTCAACAGTACGTTCGGAAGCTCTAGCATGACAACGGAGTTTGACCCTTTGCAGCGAAACGACATTTTCGTCCCGCTAGCGCCGCTGGTAGCAGGCCCTACCAGTTTAACTTCTGACCAGGGATGGAATTCGGAACCGTGAGGAACACCATTTTCAAAGATAAGACCATTTTCGAAGAACTGCACCACTCCGGGCAAATTACGCCAGAGACATCTCGCATAGCGCATTCCTGCCATGAATGAAAAACACACTGGCTGAGTCGCGATTATCAACGGATAGTTGGAGTTAAGCAAAAACGTCGCGCTTGGGAGCAGTAGTACGAGAACCGTGAACCACCCCCAAAGCAATGACCAGCTAGCCTTACTGGAGAACACGATGCCGATATTTGATCCGGCAGGTTGAAGGATCGCTTTGCGGCTTGTGTACTCTTTGAACATTCCCCCGATCAATGCTAAGACTTGGAGCGCAATCAGTGGGATGATGATGCTGGTTGTAACCCTACAGAATTGTGCTATCGGAATTGCGATTGCAAAGAGCACGGCGACAATTGTTGTCGTGCCGATCAAATCCACCATTGCGAAACGCTTCAATCCAACTACTCGGATTTCTTTAGCGGCAGTCATCCAACGGAGATTCCAGTTTGAAAGATTTGTTTCGTTGGCAGAATCTTAGCAAAAGGTACTTGCAGGCGCTATCGAATGTTACGCACCCTTTTCTAATTGCCCTCGAAGAAATCGCTTGGCTTAATGAAAATAGAATTCTACAACCATTCATCGATTGTACTATTTCCGTGAGCTGCCGGCTGGGGGGAAGAAGAAAGCTGTGACAAATCCCAGCACTGCAAGGAGACCATGCGCATCGCTTCGGGGAGCGACGACTTACAGCACGGTTCTTAAGGCCAGGTAGTGCACAACACTGCTCAAGTGCTCAGCGGTAGCTGCACTACAAAACAAGTGCCAACGCCGAGCTGGCTACTGACGTTGATGCTACCGTTGTGAGCTCTTACAATGGCGCGACAAATGCTAAGTCCCAGCCCGGTGCCTTTGACTTCGGGCACAAGTTGCTGCCGGCTACCGCGAAAGAAGCGGTCGAAGACATGCGGCAGATCTTCGGGAGCGATGCCGACTCCCGTATCGCGAACGGTAAAGACCGCTTGTCCTACGTCAGTGTTTAAGGTCACCTCGACCAGCCCATCGGCGCGAGTGAATTTCAAGGCGTTGTCGAACAAGTTATAGATGACTTGTCGCAAATGTTGCGGATTTCCGTCGACAGTTACGGAGGGCAATTGTCCACAAGTGAGCCCAATGTCACGAAATTCGGCTACACCACCAAACATATCTACCGCACGTTCGACGAGTTCATCCAATCGAACTTGCTCGGCGTCGACCTTTAAGCGTTCTGCTTCGCTTTCTGACAACAGCAACAACTGATTGACCAGCAATTCGAGTGAAGCGGATTCTTCGATGATTTCCGTCAGCAATGCTTGGTATTCGAGACCGGTTCGTTCTTTGGCTAACGCCACTTCGATGCTGCTGCGAATGGCGGCAAGTGGCGTGCGCAATTCATGAGCCGAATTGGCCAGGAGATCGCGGTGCTCTTGCAGGTAACTGCCGATGCGATCCAGCAAACCATTGAAAGCGGTTGATAGTCGATCGAGTTCGTCGCCTGTACCGCGAATCCGCAATCGCTCGTCGAGTTGCGAAGGATGGGCGGAAGCCATGGTGGAGATCATCGCATTCAGCGGCCGTGTGGCTCGACCCGCCAGCCAATAACCGCACAACGGAGCAACTAGGAGCACGACCGCCGCCGCCAACGCCACCAAGCGATCGATGCGCCCAATATCGGTATGGATTAACTCCAACGATGAACCGACGCGAATGGTCACTTGCTCTAACCGGCGATCAAATACTCGCCATATGTCAAATGTTCGCGGCTCAAATGTTCGTGGCGTGTTCGAACCGACGTTGAGCGAAGCCAGCTCGCGCGGCGCATGTTGACTCTGGTAAAGCACCTGCTGATCGGGAGCGATTAACTGCACAAACCATTTGTGTTGTGCGTGACCAGCGTCCTTGCGATCGAGCTGCTCATGCAATTGCGGTGACTCGACACTGTCTACATTGACCAAGGCCAGCTCGATCTCGCGGGCGTCTTCGGTCAATAATTGGTCTAGTTCGCGGATTAGTGTATACCGCACGCCCTCGCGCAGACCTAACAGTGTGACAACGGCAGTTATGACCACGACCAAAGCGTTCCAGGCCATCAAGCGAAAGCGAAGCGTCCGACCGCGGGCGGGTCTATTTGGTTCGGAAGGCATAGCCAATCCCTCTTACCGTTTGGATTAGCGGTTGCCTAAACCCTCGATCAATTTTGGCTCGTAACCGATTGATATGCACTTCGATGACATTGGTCACTCCCTCCCAGTTGGCATCCCACAGATGTTCGCACAACATACGCCGCGTAACAGTCTGATCCGAATTGCGAATCAAGAACTCCAACAGTTTGTACTCTGTGGTGGTCAGCTCGATATCGAGGCCATCTCGACGGGCACAACGGGTAGCAATATCCAGCGTTAGTGGCCCCGCCTTGAGCTCGGTCGGCTTGCTAGAGGGGACAGCAGTTCGCCGTGACAGGGCGTGTAAGCGGGCCATCAACTCAGCCAGCGCAAAGGGCTTTACAAGATAATCGTCGGCGCCACTATTGAGTCCGCGGACTCGTTCCTCCACTGAGCCAAGCGCGGTCAAGATCAGGATCGGAGGGTTGCTAGTGCGCTCGCGCAGTTTGGCCAAGACTTCCAATCCACTCATGTCGGGGAGCATCAGATCCAGGACCAATACGTCAAATTCTTGCTGCTCGATCGTTTCCAGTGCATCACGACCAAGTTGCACCCACTGGCATTGGTGTCCATGTTCGGAAAACCCCTTTTTCAAGGATTTCCCCAGCAAAGCATCATCTTCGACCAATAGTACATGCATGGCAGACAGGGAGCATTCTTACAAATATTTAACGAACTGAGCAGCGCACCGATATAGTAACTAAAAATTGTACCTGTAAAGCAACTACGCGTAGCTTACCAGTCAATTCCCCACCGAGACTGTCTCGATGGCGCAGGATTGAAGCGAAGCGACATCCACTTAGATTCTGAACAAACCCCAACCCGACCTCCCAATTGCGATTCGGAGCGTCGCGTAGAATTCGCGATGACCACCACTACTCAACAACCGGATTTTCTCGCACCAAACGAGCTGCTCGCAGCTTTTGAGCGAGGTGGCGTTGATCCACGGGTACTGGGGAGTGATCGCTACGAAGTCTTTCGCAATCTCATTAGCGGCTTGCCCGCAGCTTGGCAAATTGATCGCCAGAGCCTCTTGGATCGACTACTAGCCCGGGAAAATTCGGCGGGCGTACCCATTGGTCATGGGATCGCTATTCCCCATCCACGTTATCCACTGATTGTTCCAAGTTTCCCATCGACGTTACGGACCTGCTATTTGGCCGAACCACTCAGATACTCTGAGGCCAGCCGTTTCTCGCAAGAAGGCGCTGCAGTGGACATCATTCTGCTGTTAGTCTGTCCCGTCGAAACGGAACACGATCAATTGTTAGCTCAGCTCCGTACGCTTCTCGAGACGAGCGTCTTACGCGAGAACCTTAGGTTGCGAGTCCCACCGTCGCAGTTACTCAGTGCACACCGCGCAGCAAGTTTGTCGGCAGCGCATCCCATGCAAGGCAACCCAACATGACTATTTCAGCCACATCGGCGACAACGCGATCTGGTGACGCGATTCACTCCGAAACGAATGTCCCACAGGCGGCCAGCGCCGAAACAGCTGCACACGACGTGCTACGACATAGCATCGAACACGCTACTCACTTGCTCCCCTCACAAGGGCCGATTTCCGTATTTGTCCATCATAACACGCTGCACGCGTTTGAGGAATTAACGTTTGAGCAGGCGGTGGTGGAGGGAGGAAAACTCTACCAATGTGAACCGTACTTAGCAGAGCATCGCTATCGTCGCGAATTGGCCAACGGCCGCATTCGACTGGAAGATCTGCAAACCATTTTATTGGATGACTTGGGTGATGATGCGGGGCAATTGGTGGCTACCTTTGGGACGCGATATGCGCTGCGATTGGCCATGTTGCAATTTCCTTTGCGGACTGCTCCCGATGCTGAATTGCAGTGGATGATCGCCGAGACCAAAGCGCACGAGCACTTTCGTGAAGAAGTCGATCCCACCAAACGCGACCGGATGATTGCCGCCACGCGAACATGGGTCCAGCGCGACTTGCGATCCAATTTGAATGAAGCGGATGCCGGGACTCGACAGTTGGTGCAGGAGGTGCTTGTCGATGGGAATAGCCGACGAGTTGTGGAGGCTTGGTCTGAGGCTGATTGGGAGGCGTTCACGCTTCGTTTCTTGTGGCGAGTTACACAGGAGGGTGTTCAACAGGCGCGACGTGGCAACCACCGAGCAAACTGCGGGGCACCACGTCATCTGCGACTCCGCGAAGTATTGTTGGAGCAAAGTGGGCGCGATGCGGACCGGTTGGTCGACGAAGTAATGATTCGCTTCACCGCTGCATTCCTCGATCAAGGTTTCGCCGATTGGGAGTTACCCCAGCGCGAGTTAGGTTTCTTCCAAGCCTTCGCGCGACTGTTCGCTTGTTCAGCCGCGCCCTTGGCTCCCTGGATGCGCGGCTTGCGTGGCGAACTGCAACAATTGATCGATGCCGGAGTAACACCCCTCGAATCGATCGCCCAATCGCTCAAAGCCTTCACCGTGTCGGATGATGAACGCGACGTATTCATCCTCCATGCACTACTGGCCTTGCGTGGCTGGGCGGGGTTGATTTGGCAAATGGAGACGAACGCACCGTGGACGCCACACCCCGCTCCGCTAGGGACGCTCGAAGGTTTTCTCGCCGTACGCTTAATATTGGAACGCTACGCCCTAGAGTACTTGACGCGACAGGAGTGGCCTCAGGAATCCGATCGCCCACTGCATAAGCTTGCGCAATTGCGCCAACAGATACTTCAATCAGAGGCAGGAGGAGAGCCGGAGACTCCGGCCCAAGAAGCATTTACGGTATTTCAGTTGGCCCAGGTTCGCGGTTGGAGTCCCCAAGAGCTGATTTACCTGGCACCGGCACAATGGCAACAGTTGCTCACGGAAATCACTACCTTTTCCAGCGTTGAGCGACGACGTATGTTCCATTTGGCCTACGAACGCAAATATCGCAATGAAGCGCTCGATGCGTTGGTCAGCCATCGTGCGCGGCAGCAGGCAGAGAAGATGTCACTAACGCCTATTACGAGTGTTGGTCAACACGAAGTCGACTCCACCCCCGCGTTTCAAATCGTGTGTTGCATCGATGACCGCGAGGAGTCGTTCCGCCGGCATTTGGAAGAGTCTGATCCAGAGTGCGAGACATTTGGTGCGGCAGGCTTCTTTGCGGTGGCCATGTACTATCAAGGAGCCGCCGAAGCCCACTATCGGCCACTATGTCCAATCATTATTACGCCGCAACACTATGTCCGCGAGGAACCTGTCTTCTCAGCTACCGATGTGAGTGAAACCCGTTCACAGCGTCGCAAGCTTGTTGGACGCATGACACACGAAGTACACGCTCGATCGCGAACCTTGGTAGGTGGTGTAGTTACAGGCGTGCTGGGCTCTCTAGCGACTTTTCCGCTAGTGGCCCGCATCCTCGCCCCACGCTTAACTTCGCAATTGAGATCGACGTTCGGAAGTTTTGTGCGTCCACCAGCCACTGAGTTGCACATTGAACGTGTCGCTGAACATCCGGGCCCAGCCGTGGAGGAATTGGGATATTCTGTGGCGGAGATGGCCGGAATTGTAACACGCATCCTGCAGGACATTGGCCTGGTAAGAAACTTTGCGCCCATCGTGATGTTTACCGGCCATGGTAGCAGCAGCATGAATAATCCTCACGAATCGGCCTACAACTGTGGAGCTTGTAGCGGTGGTCGAGGTGGCCCCAATGCGCGTTCTTTCGCGCTCATGGCCAACGATCCTCGCGTCCGGGAACTAGTGGGCAAGAACGGCATCGAAATTCCTCTAGGAGTGCGATTCTTAGGCGCCTACCACAATACGTGCAACGACCATGTTGAATACTATGACCTCGATCAACTGCCGCGTTCGCATCGCGAGTTGTTTCGACGTGTCGAGCGGAGCATTAACGAAGCGCGTGCTCGCAATGCACATGAGCGTTCACGACGTTTCGAATCGGCACCGCTCGACATGACTCCAAATCAAGCTTTGGAGCATGTGGAGGAGCGATCCGAGGATTTGTCGCAAGCCCGCCCCGAATACAACCACGCCACCAATGCCTTGTGCTACGTTGGACGCCGCGAGTGGAGTCGCGGGCTATTTCTCGATCGCCGCGCATTCTTGACTTCGTATGACCCGCACATCGATGACGATCAGGCTTCGATTCTGGCAAGAATCTTGGGAGCGGCTATCCCTGTCTGCGCAGGGATTAGTTTGGAATACCTCTTCTCGACGGTCGACAATGAAGGTTACGGATGTGGATCGAAACTACCACACAACATCGCTTCATTGGCGGGAGTCATGACGGGGGCGGCGAGCGACATTCGACCTGGATTGTCGGCGCAGATGGTCGAAATCCACGAGCCGCTGCGAATCCTGTTTGTAATTGAAACCACGCCCGAAAAGATGTTTTTGATCATGCGCGGTCATGCAGGCATTGATCGCTTAGTGCGCAATCAATGGGTACAGCTAGCCGTGTTCGACCCGGAATCGAATCGACTGCAAACCTTTGTCGATGGCCAGTTCGTGGATTATCATCCCGAGTCGGATGGCCTGCCATGGGCGGCATCGTCGATCGATTGGTACGGAGGATATCGCGACCATTTGGGGTTTTCCTCGATTACGGCGCAGCCAACACAAGTTTCAGCCAGCGCACGGCCAGTCCAACCCGCTCAATCGCAGGGAGATGATCGCTAAATGGTGGATAGCCTATTTTTACTTCTGGGAGTTGCAGTTGTGGCCAGTCCTACGTTGCTGTTGGCAATACTAGGAATGACGACGCTGCTCGGAAAGCCACTCAGCGAATCAGTCATTGCCAGGTTGACTAGCGCGGCAGTTGTGCTGGGATTGCTGCCAGCCTTGGTGATCCTAATCATGATGCTCGCACTTGACACACGTTATGTGCCGATCGAAATGGGGGATTGGATCGCGATCAAGGAAGAGCATTTCCATTTCCATCTCAAGTTTGTATTCGATCGCTTGAGTGTCCCCTTTACCATCTTGTCATTCGTACTCTGCGGAGTGGTGGGGGCCTTCACGCGACGATACCTACATCGCGAGGTAGGTTACAATCGGTTCTTTCTGTGCTATTCGTTTTTCTTCGCGGGCATGGTGATCTCATCGCTAGCGGGCACGATCGAGACGTTGTTTTTCGGTTGGGAGCTGGTGGGGCTATCTTCGGCTCTCTTAATCGCCTATTTCCACGAACGGGAGAACCCGGTTCGCAACGGCGCTCGAGTGTGGGCCGTCTATCGCTTGGCTGATGCGGCCTTTCTGATTGCCGCCTTGACGATGCACAAACTAACGGGTGCGGGCGATTTCGGTGAATTGATGGGTTCTGGCCCCTGGCCCGAAGGAACGGCAGCCATCGACCCTTATCATGCTTTGGTGGTTGGTTCGTTGCTGCTGGTCGCGGCCGCAGGCAAATCGGCGTTGGTTCCGTTTTCGGGTTGGCTGCCACGCGCTATGGAGGGACCGACTCCGTCGAGCGCTGTATTCTACGGGTCGCTATCTGTGCACTTGGGTGCCTACTTATTACTCCGCGTCAGTCCCATTCTTGACCAATCGTGGACGCTGCGATTGTTGGTCATTTTGATGGGACTCATCTCAGCAGTATTCGGCACGATGATGTCCCGAGTGCAAACCGATGTTAAAAATTCACTGGCTTATGCCTCGTTGACTCAAGTCGGGATCATCGTCGTGGAGATCGGTTGCGGCTTGCGCTACTTGGCTTTGATCCACATTATCGGCCACGCATCACTGCGGACCATGCAACTTTTGCGTGCGCCAACGCTGCTCAAGGACTATCACAATTTGGAAAACGCCATTGGGTCTCGGTTGTCCCACGCCAGCACACCGCTAGCCCAGATGTTTCCGGCCAGCTTTCGACATTGGTGTTATCGCTTCGGTTATGAAAGAGGATTCTTGGATACGATGTTGGACAACTGGATCGTTTCTCCGTTTGTACAGTTCTTCCAATGGTCGGATGGCATGGAGCGGCGCTGGACCGACTGGATTTCTCAACAGCCATCACGTGAGTCGGATGATGCGCAGTTGCATCCCGAATCTCAATCAGGAAGGGCTGCTTAAGTGACCGAACTACATTTTCCGTGGATGGAAGTGGCTATCCTTATTCCGCTGTTGGGCGCCTTTGGAATTCGGTGGCTGCGCGACCGAGAATTAGCACAGCGATTGACTGTCGGTGTGTGCACGCTGACCTTAGTGAGCACTTTGGGCGAGTGGATCGACTTCACTGCTCTGGGTAAGTTTGAAGCGCATGACCATTGGGACCTCATTGCCTATTTGTTCCACGCCGACGTATTCGTTATCGATGAACTGAGTGCCCCACTATTGCCATTGGGCGCGCTCATTTACTTGGTGATCATTCTGTCAACAGTCCGCACTAAGGCTGGGCGTTTTTCGCTGTCATGGACATTGTGCAGCGAAGGGATACTGCTGGCCACGCTCAGTTGTCGTGCGTCATGGGTCTTGGTTGGTTTGTTGATTCTGGCTACCATCCCGCCCTGGATCGAAATGCGCAAACGCGGCATGTGCACGCGAGTCTATGTGTTGCACATGAGTGTCTACGCCGGGCTGCTATTGGTCGGTTGGAGTTGGCTCAAGTTGACCGAACAGCCGGGCGAAATCGCCTTGGTAGCGGGTGCCATGCTCACTGCAGCTGCGCTACTCCGCAGCGGTGTTGCTCCGATGCATTGCTGGATGTCGGATTTGTTCGAGAAGGCTACGTTTGGCACGGCTATTCTGTTCGTGACACCTCTGACCGGTGCTTATGCAGCCATGCGTTTGGTTTTGCCAATCGCTCCGAGCTGGGCACTGCAGAGCATCGCCATGATCTCATTGATCACGGCCGTTTACGCTTCGGGGATGGCCATGATTCAGCGCGAAGCGCGGCGATTCTTCTGCTACTTATTCTTGAGCAACGCTTCACTAGTTTTGGTCGGTCTCGAATTGGTGACACCCATTGGATTGACTGGAGCCTTGTGCGTGTGGCTGTCGGTGGGTTTGTCTTTGACCGGCTTCGGCATCACGCTGCGAAGTATTGAGTCACGCATTGGCCGTATCTCGCTGGCAGATTTCCACGGACTGTATGATCAAATGCCCATGCTGGCCGGTTTCTTCCTATTGACCGGCTTGGCTTCGATTGGCTTTCCCGCTACGGTCGGCTTCATCGGATTGGAACTATTAGTGGATGGAGTTGTTGATGTTTATCCACTGAATGGCACCGCCGTCGTATTGGCCGCCGCGTTTAATGGTATCGTCATCATGTACGTCTACTTTCGCGTCTTCACTGGGAAGCGACATGCTTCGCCAGTCTCCCTGCGAGTGCGTCCCTCCGAACGCATTGCCGTGTTGCTCTTGTCAGCACTAATTCTGGGTGGCGGTTTAGTTCCCCAACCGGGCGTTAGCTCGCGTCACCACGCAGCCATGGAACTCGGCAAACAACGCCGACGCGAACTTCCCATCGAAGCCACTCAAGATGACTCGCAAGAAAGTCAGCATGACGATGAAAACCATAACCCTGAAAATCGAGTGCCCGAACATGAAACCCCAGATGTTCACGGCGATCAACCCATAGAAGAGAGTGGACCGTCGCTGAGTCTCAACCCCTAATACTCACTAAGCATCGTGCGGAAAATAAGTATCGCAATTGATAGTGAACGAGGCCCGCGAGTCCCGTGTTCTGGGACTCGCGAGGGGGAGATTTAAAAAGTTAAAATGAGAACTGCAAAATGCGAAATGATGGAGAAGCGATGCCGTGAGCACTTGGAAGATCGTGAATCGAGATGTTGGATCAGGCTGGTCCTGAAAGCCGACTTGTTGCCCTAATCACGACTATCCGAATTATTGGACGTAGCAATTCAATTGTGCGATATCGTCGGGAAGTCAGTCGTCACCTCGAAAGCCAACCAAGAAAACCCCTAGCCGCCAATTCCCATTTAACACTTCAAACAACATCCATTTCAGATCAATTTGCATTTTGCACTTCTCATTTGTACTTTTTCAATAGGCGTAGCATCGTGCAGAAATAAATTTCGTAGCGGACAACGCGAATTGGACAGTTATTTCCCGCTCGATGCTGAGGCACAAAACTGCTTTACCAATCCAAAGTACCCCACAGCCCAATTAACTCCATCACTTTCCGAAACCCTGTTTTCAACCAAAAGTTCACCCATGTCTAGCCTATCCTCTGCCAACCAAGTTCCGCGCGGTAACGCTCGTGGCTTCACACAGTATTTTCGCAACGACATCGTATCCGGACTGTTAGTTTTTCTAATCGCCCTGCCGTTATGCCTGGGTATTTCGTTGGCCAGTGGTTTCCCGCCGATTGCGGGAATCTTCACGGCGATCATTGGAGCACTGCTTACTACATTTATCAGTAACAGTGAACTGACAATCAAGGGCCCGGCGGCCGGCATGATCGTTATCGTTATCGGGTGCGTCGAAGCTTTTGGTGGCAATGGTATGAACGGAGGTTGGGACGCAGCAGATATTTCCGCGTATCGGGCGGCACTGGCAGTAGGTGTGGTTGCTGCCGTGCTCCAAATTTGCTTTGGTATTTTTCGCGCAGGTATCTTGGGAGAGTTCTTCCCGACCTCTGCCGTGCACGGCATGCTGGCAGCCATTGGTGTCATCATCATCATCAAGCAATTCCCGGTGGCCTTAGGTGTCCAAGGCGCCAAGGGAGAGCCGTTGGAAATGCTGCGTGAATTTCCGCGTTACATAGCTGAAGCCAACCCAGCCATTGCTGCGATTGGCTTCGTGAGTCTATTGATCATGTTCTTGTGGCCTTTCATTGGTCGACGATTACCGCCACTTAAACGCGTACCCGCTCCGATGGTCGTGTTGTTGGTGGCCGTGCCGATGGGCATGGCTTTCGACTTGCTCCACAAGCATTCGTATCATCTTCAGAATCATGAATATCAACTCGGCGAACAATATCTAGTGCTCATGCCGGATCGAATGTTCGGCATGTTTAGCGAGTTCACTTTACCGGATTTTAGTGCGCTCTCCAAGCCGATAGCTTGGAAATGGGTGGTCATGTTTTTTGCGGTCGGTAGCCTGGAATCATTGTTGAGCGCCAAAGCTGTCGATTTGCTTGACCCTTGGAAGCGCAAGACCAACCTCAATCGCGACGTGATCGCCGTAGGGACAGCCAACCTCGCCGCCTCCATGTTCGGTGGCCTGCCAATGATTTCGGAGATCGTCCGCAGCAAAGCCAATATCGACAACGGTGCTCGCACTCGGTTTGCAGATTTTTGGCACGGAATTTTCCTGTTGTTGTGCGTGGCCCTTATTCCCACGGTGTTGCACCGCATCCCTTTGGCGGCTCTGGCCGCAATGCTCGTCTACACCGGCTTTCGATTGGCGCATCCCTCCGAGTTCATGCACGTGTATCGCGTCGGTCGTGAGCAACTGGCAATTTTCGTGACGACTTTAGTGGCTGTGTTAGCCACCGATTTACTGGTGGGCATCGGTATTGGTATTGCGCTGAAAATGGTCATCCACAACATTAATGGTGTTCCCTTGAAATCGATGTTCAAACCGTTTCTCGATGTGGAAGATGTCGACGAGTCGACCAGTCGCATTACCGCCCAAGGTTCTGCCGTGTTCAGCAATTGGATTCCATTCCGTCGACAGATCGAACAGCTTGGCCTGGTACAGCACCGCAACATGATCGTTGATCTCAGTGGCACCGATTTGGTGGACCACAGTACTATTGAGAAGCTCGAAGAACTGCAACGCGACTTTGAACAGGAAGGCTTGCGATTGGAATTAGTGGGCCTCGATGCCCTGCAACCGCTTAGTCAAGACGCCCGCGCTACACGACGCCGCGGCATGGGGACCGTACGGCGATTGACCGTAGTGACCGACGAGCTACTCGAAGATTGGTTGGAATCTGAGTTTATTCGGCTGGGGGCCAGCGGCTTTACGTCTCTTTCCTGCGCGGGAGCCGGACGTCGCGACATTGTTGAGGGCGTTCCTCAAAGACGCAGCCAAGTTCGCATTGAGGTTATCGTGACGCACGAGGTAAGCGAATTGATCTTGGCTTTCCTCCAACGCGAGATCTTAGCCGAACATCGCGTCACGGTGTGCGTTGAAACAGTCAACGTTGTCCGTGTGGGTGACTTTCTACCTGAAAACACCACTGGCTCAGCGTTGGAGAATGCGAGTGCTGCTACAGCGAGTTGACATCGTGTGTCAGTCTCGACGAGGTCGACGGTGCAACTTTAATGCACAGCGGGACAGCAGACGATCTGCTTCGGGATGAAGTAGATCGTCTGTTTCGAATGAAGTAAGGGAGCGGGACAAAAAAAGCGTACCAACTCTCCACTTCTTAGACGTAGACAATTAGGTCGAAGTCATCGGCTTCAATTGAGTCCAGCGCGTCGGCGAAGATGAAGTCGAACTGTCCATCGAGTGCATCAATCTTGTCTTCTCCAGCGCCGCCAAACAAGACGTCAATTCCGCTACCACCTCTCAAGTAATCATTACCAGCGCCTCCCAGTAGCACATCGTGGCCATCATCGCCCGCTAGACTATCGTCCCCTTCATCGCCGTACAAGGTATCATTGCCGGCGCCGCCTGACATACGATCATTGCCCAGTCCTCCGGACAGCGTGTCATTGCCTCGGCCGCCTGAAAGTGAATCATTGCCTGTTCCACCACCTAGGGAATCACTGCCCAAGCCACCGTATAGAAAATCGTTGCCATCGCCACCGAAAAGCACATCATCACCGCGTCCCGTCTCCTCAAAATCGAGGGCATAGGCGATCGGGTCGACATAGCCGCGGGGATAGCTGTTGGTTGCATCGCCAAACAACCAATCGACTCCAGCATGACCGTGAAGTTCATCATTTCCCGATCCGCCTATCAAGTAATCGTTCCCCGCGCCTCCGCCGATTGAGTCATCGCCGGCTCCGCCGAAAATAATATCCCCGCCTGAATCACCACTCAGTCGATCATCGCCATCACCTCCTTCGATGTAGTCGGCACCGGCCCCTCCGCTGACCGTATCATTGCCCGCTCCAGCATGGACGATATCGTTACCTGGTCCAGAGCGTATGATATCGTCTCCCTCTCCTCCGAAGATGATGTCATTGAAGGCGAGTGCTTCGACTTCGGTAGGTCTCAAGGCAACACGATCTACGGCTTCCGAGTTGGTATCTGATTGCGCTCGGTCTGCCAATCGCAAGCCGCCGTCGACATCCGTATCGACAACTTCGACGGACACAGGTGGGTCTCCTAAGATCGTGTCATTCCCCGCGCCGCCATAGAGCGTGTCGTCGCCAGTCCCGCCTTGAATGCCATCATCTCCCATACCTCCATGGACGACATCATTTCCTTCGCCCGCATCGATGCGATCATTCCCATCGCGGCCAGCGATGCGATCATCGCCGCTGCCACCCAAGATAACATCTCGCTGCAGACTCCCCACGATACGGTCATTGCCAGCACCACCATCCAACAAAGTGGTCTGCCGAACGCTGTCGCGGACGGAGATCGAATCGTTGCCCCCCTCGGCGTAGATATTGATCTGACTAACCAAATTGTTATCGAACTCGAGTTCCGTATCGTCGACCTTGACGATCAGCTTGTTCGTCTCACGATTAGCCCATACCCCGATTTCGTTGTCTGCGTCGCCCGCATGCACGGTTACAGTCCCGCCGTCGAGGATAGCGGCCGCGAGCACACGACGGTCTTCCAAAGTTTGCAAGCCGAGGGAACGCCGTAGCGTTCCTCGAGCGACGGAATTCTGACGCGTGGATCGAACTAAAGATGTCTTCGGAGTGCGCATGCTGAGACCTTTCAAACGAAGTGCCACCGCGGGCGTCAGATAGGACGCTTGGGCGCAGTGGCGGAGTGCAAGAGAAGTGACTATCTGGTGCTTTAGTAGCAGTTAGTCAGGCAGGTGATACAAGAAAATTCAGAAATCGCCGAAGTTTGCATCCCGAGACAAGCTGCCAAATCCAAAATCCAAAATCGTCACTCATCAATCGTCAATCGCGGCACTGGACGCTGATATCCGATTGATGATTGATGATTTGCGAAAGTGTTCCAAACTGGTTTCCTAATCCACCAACTTAAAAGCCTTTTTCATAGCGTTGGCCGTGGCCTCAACCGCTGCGGCATTGTCCAATGCGTTGAGTGCTTGATTGAACGGTTCGGAGCGCACCGGGCCATCGTAGTCCATCGCGACCAGCGCGGCGAGGAAGGCCTTCAAGTCAATCACACCACTGGCCATGGGGAGTTCGCGACGATTATCGATCTGTTCCCTGACGGGGATGCCCGCCGGGGCATCGTTTAAGTCGACAGCCACCACATCCCGATTAGCCAACGACCGCAGCGCGGCGACATCTTCTTCAGCCGTGTACCAATGCCAACTGTCGAGAACTAGACCGACATTGTCACGGTTGATGGAAGCGATCAATTCTTGGGTTTCCACCATAGTATGAATAAAAGCGTAGCGTCGGCGCGTCCACGAGGTGTGCGGTCCAACGTACTCCAGCCCCAACCGTAAACCATGCTCACCGAGGACTTTCGCGATACCGCCCAGTCGTTCGACATGTTGTTGGAAGTTGGCTCGATAAGTCAATTCATCATGCCCGGGACTCAGGTAAGTGCCGACACGAGATACGCCGGCCGACTTCAATGCTGCTGCGATCTTCGGCAATTCCGTCATACCCTGGTCAAACGTGTCACTATCCTTGCGGAAATCGACCGACAGGTTCGCTGCACCCCACACCAATTTCTTTTCTCGTAGCCTGGCCTGCAACTCAGTTATTTGAGCAGCGTTGAGTGTGATTAAATGGCTATGAAACGGTTCCACTGACTCGAATCCGAACCTCGCCGCCAGGTCAATGGTTTGCAGAGCGTCCGAGTCGACGCCAATCCTCCCGGGACAGAGATCCATTGTGAACTTGCGGCGCGATGTTTCCTGACCCACCGCTCGCGTGTTAGCCAACAATGTGCCTGCAGTCGTCAACGCGATAGCCTGAGAAAATTGTCTACGATTCATCGGCTTGGTCTTTCAACAAAGTTGAGTGGTGGTATGGAGTAACAAATACTGTAACCGTTCACGAGATAGTTCAATTGTTAACCACGAAACACACGAAGGACACGAAGGACACGAAAAAATCCCTGCTAGTGTTCTTGGTGGCCCAACATCGGGGTATTGGAATGCACTAGCAATTAAAGAAGAACAGAGTGACTTTTCGTGTCCTTCGTGTGTTTCGTGGTTAATAGAATTCCCAATCCTCCAAGTTCTGAATGGTTACCAAATACTAGTAGTCTAGCGCTATGCTTCATCCAACGAAAATATTTTCACGTCGTCGACCACCGCGCTGTGCGGGACGGCCAGTCGCAACATTCGTTTGGTGGGGTGAGCAAATCCTTCGGAAATGAAGCTAGCGGCCTCTTGACCGTCAATCGTGGCTGTGACTCGATCTCCTTCGATGCGCACGCTGACCCGGTACCATTTGCCAGTCGCAATTATCGTGGGAAATTTCTTGGTGGTCGTGTTGAGAAATGCCTGTTGTTCGTCGCTGAGAGTCTTCGCCAGTTTGGCCTCGCGGAACTTCAGGTTCATATTCCCCGACTTCATGTCGTTGATCTGAACGTATTTATGGGCCAGGTCGACTTTGAACAAGTGACCCGCATGCACCTCTTTGAATTGCAAATCGGCAAAATCAAGCCCGAGTGTGTCTTGTTCATGCTCCAGCATAAACCGCAATTCGACCAATCCATCGCGGAATTCAGCTGCGTGGGTAACGGACACTCCGTGATCAGCGACCGCATGCATGGTGATGTGCATCGCACCATTCTTCAAATCGACTTGTTTATTGCCTGCCGCCCGAGTCTTGCTATTGGTTCCCCAGCCATTGCCAACCTCATCTGTTACTTCCTGGGATTCGTTGCGATCAAAGTTGTCTTCGAATAGCAATCTGCGGTGTTCATCGGCCTGGAGTGTACCGGAGAGGCAAAGAGCCAACAGTGCGAGTAGTCGTGGTGTCATGCTGACGATTTCTTTGATGGAGTGATAGGGGATTTTGGGAATGGAGTGCGGTGTTTCGGTGAATCCGCAGCCAAACCTACAGTTGCAGGTTAAACAAAGTAGTGGTCAATAACTATCTTTCCTGACTCCCACGCTGCCGTCGCCTGCGCAGGCTGTGACTAAACCTCCGGAAGATTCTTTGCGTAATTTGTGATTCTCGCCATTGGTCTATGGGGCTCGATTCCACAGCCTGCTCCGGCTCGGCGTTAAACGAATTCCGCACCTGGAACAAGTCAAGCCTCATTTGGCAAGTCGTGGTGCGGAAAAGCCCTGTTCACGAATCTGTGCAAGCAGACTTTGTAGCTCAGTGACTTTATGCGGTTCTTGGTCCGCCAGATTGTGCCGTTGGCCAAGATCTGCCTTAAGATTGTACAGTTCTACCGGCAGATCGTTATCGGCGGGATAGTCATGTCGCTTCTCCCAGGCAAGATTGCGACCAGAAACATAGCCATCCTTAGCATCGATCAGGAGCCAGTCACCGTGCCGAATCGCATATTGCCCTTCGTGGGTATTATGCACATGGGTGTTGCGCACGGACTGCACGTCTCCTTGAAGCAAGGGCAAAAGATCATGGGAATCCTCTGCAGATGCTTGAGGGAGCTCAAAATCTAATGCTGAAGCAAACGTCGCCATTAGATCAATTTGGCTGACTAGTGCATCCGAGACACTTTCAGGCTTGGTCAGGCCGGGCCACTTGATGATGTACGGAACATGGTGCCCGCCCTCATAAATGTCGCGTTTCAGACCTCGCAGCGGATGGGCTGACCAGTGGCCAAAATTCTCGTCGCGCGCGTAAGCATATTTCTCAGGACCATTGTCCGCAGTGAATACGACAATCGTATTCTGCGCCTGTCCACTCTCTTCTAAGGCACGCAGCAGTTGCCCACAGGCATCGTCGGTTTCAACGACAAAATCGCCGTAGGGTCCCGCCTGAGATTTACCGTCGAATCGGTCATTGGGAATGATCGGCGCGTGTGGCGAAGGGAAGGCAAAGTAAAGGAAAAACGGTTGGTCCTGATCGGCTTGTGCTCGGATAAACTCCACTCCTCGTTGCGTGGTGGTGGGAATGTTCTGGTACGGATCCCAATCAGAAACCATCGGGCCGGGCCGACACTCCCAATTCCCTTCCTTAATTGGCTTCCACTTCGATGAATCCATCATCGCGTCAGGTGCTTTGACGAGTTTGTCATCTTCGATCCAAGCGTAGGGTGGAAAGTTGATCACGGTATCGCCAAAGTAGTGATCGAAGCCATGGGCCAGCGGACCATCGGGAATCGATTTACTCCAGTCAAATGCGGTATAGCTCCAAGCGGCCCGGTTACCCTCGCCGCTCGGCTTGGCTCCGGGATTTTTAATCGCATCCCAATCCCATCCCAAGTGCCATTTGCCGATGGCCGACGTGGCATAGCCCTTGGCCTTGAGCATTTCTGGCAACGTGAGCCGTTCGGGTTTAAATACAGATTTGCCGAAGACACCCACGATACCATGGAAGTCTCGCCAGTGATGACGTCCGGTCAACAACGCATAGCGACTGGGCGAACAAATTCCGGACGATGAGTGTCCGTCGGTGAAACGCATCCCTTCCGCGGCCAGTCGGTCGAGATTGGGTGTAGGGATTTTTGAATTGGAATTGTAGCAGCCCAGGTCGCCAAAACCGAGATCGTCAGCATAGAGGATCAAAATGTTGGGTCGTTTCGAATCGGATTGCGGTGCGTCGGTGCGCGTGGCTTGTGCGCTAGTCGATCGACTTAACACACATAGCATACAAACGGCTACAACAAATCTGATGAACATGGTTTTTAACCTCGGTGGGAGTGAATTCGGAAGAGGATTTCAATTGTGCAGGTTGGATAATCATGGTAGCGGAGCTTGCGGGCTGTTGATTTAGTCGTTTAACCCCATTACCGTACAATGCGGGTGGGGTATGCTTCCAGCTTGCCAACCAGTAGTGACTACAACAAAATGCTTGCACAAGTTATGGTCAAGTTCGCAAGCAGGACGCTTACGCCACGATAAAATTGAACGGTCTTGCGTTTAACCCGCAGCCGTAGGTTTTGAAGCCCGCGCTATTTGAACCGCGAAGCGGTGGCATTTGACAGCCTGGGGTGCAACCCCAGGGAAAACGTCCCCCGACAACCTCCGGCTTGCCAGCGATCGACCGCGAATGCGGTCG
>JBGSNE010000105.1:0-3649 GCA_041739785.1 Pirellulaceae bacterium | reverse complement strand
CGACCGCATTCGCGGTCGATCGCTGGCGAACCGGATGTCGGTAGATTCCATTTCCCCTGGGGTTTGCACCCCAGGCTACCAAAGGCCACCGCTTCGCGGTTGAAATAGAGCAACTTCAAAACTTGCGCGTCGAGCTGATATTGTGTCCGAAAATGGCGCTGTTCAATTAAGCATCTGCCGATTGCAAACGCTGGTCTTTGATGAGCAATTGCCGCATGGCCTGCCCAGCCAATTCTTCACTGTGGGTCACGACGATTAACATAGTGCCGTCGCGTTGTGACAAATCGAATAGCAGCTCCGCGATCTTCCGCGCGTTGCCAGCATCCAAATTGCCAGTTGGTTCGTCCGCCAATAGCAGTTGGGGACGATTGAGTAGAGCGCGGGCTACGGCCACGCGTTGCCGTTGGCCACCGCTCAACTGCCCCGGTAAATGACCCTGGCGATCCCCTAAACCGACACTTTCGATCAACTCCCCGGCGCGGCTGACCTGTGCACTGGTCGGAGAGCCGACTGCCAACGCTGGAAGGAGCACATTCTCAGTAACCGATAGTTGTGGCAACAAATGATGATCTTGAAACACAAAACCAATGGACTGACTGCGAAAATGTGCCAACTTGGTTGGCGAGAGCGTGAAGGGGTCGACGTCATCCAAGCTGATGTGCCCCGAAGTCGGCTGGTCCAGTGTCCCCAGAATATATAACAGTGTTGATTTGCCACATCCGCTCGGGCCGACTATCGACAGATTCTCACCGGCCGACATTTCGAGATCGACCCCGTCGAGCACATGCAGTGTCTCGGCGGCCGAAGCGAAATCCTTTCGCAATTGTTTGACGGAGAGTTTCGACATGTGGGAGTCCCATGAATGAAATCCGCTACTCTGTAACGGCAGTATTGGTTTGGCTCTCAGCCCCTAGTATCGCATTGATATGGCTAGGGCGGTAGAGAGGCTAAAGGGGGAGTAGCTAGTAGCGAGAGGCTAGCGGCTAGTGGCTAGAGAGGTGAGGGGGTGAGGCAGTTGGCCTGCGTACAGCTTGGCCGCTTAACCCGAATTGCACTAGGTCATCCGTGCACCGGCTTTGCCATCCGTGCTAGACAAATGACCAGAGGGCTAGCGGCTGTTGATTTATTCGTTTAACCCGCAGCCGAAGGCGAGGTTCGCCCCGTTGATCCTCGCCTACGGCTGCGGGTTAAACAAAACAGCGACTACGCGAACTGCACTTCGGAGACTTTAAAAAGAGTCTCCACACGGTGAAAGCCAAACCGCTGGTAGAGGCGAATGGCTGCGGTGTTTTGCACCGTAACTTCCAAGTGGGCATAACGACAACCGGCCACTTGAAAACCTCGCAGCGCGGCACTTAGTAAGGCTTGACCGATCCGCAAGTCACGAAACTGCGGATGGACTCCCAGATTCTGAATGGCACCTTCTCGCCCAGAGGTCATCAAGCCCTGGACGGTGCCGCAAGCTTGCGGCGAGGTGGAGAAATCCGAGCGACGACATGCCAACCAAGTGGCCTCAGGTACAAAGTCTTTGCGACCAGATATTTCGCGCATCAGTCGCCGACAACCGTCGCGATCTCCGAGACACGGAAAGACGTGCACGTCAATCTCATCTCGGAAACTCTCCCATTTAATATCGGCATGTTGAGTTAGTAATCGCGGCTCCCAAGCACGAAGTTGATATCCCTCGGGAATTTCACTCCATGCCTCCGCCGGCACTCGATCTAGCCGAACTTCCATGCGAAAACGCTTGATATAAGTCACGGCCATGAAGTACGGACAACCCAATGGTTAAAGTGTATTGGAACACGAGTTGAACGAGACAACTGAGAATTCTCTGTTGCGTCTGTTGGCTCATGTTAAATGGCTCGCGCAGAGGAAATCGTTTGTAGCCACGCTCAGCCGAGATCTGACCGCTTTTGTCAGTCTACTATAGTTAAAGCACGACTTGGGCTCCGCGAAACTCGGCTCGTCCGCGTTTCAAAACAATCTCTGCAATACTTGGGGGCCAAAAAGGCAAGCGCCAAGGGCTCTCAAAATCTACACCGTTAATCCGCGCTGGTCAAATTGTTCGTTGTTGACGAACGGCTTCATATAAGGTGATGGCTGTGCTGATCGATAGGTTTAAACTGTCAGGCGAACCTCGCATGGGGATAATGAAGTCGTGGTGCAAGCCATTGTTTGGGGCAGGGGGGAACCAATCGTGGTCTAAGCCATGCGCCTCACTGCCGAATAGGAAGGCACCACCACTGGTAAAATCTTGGTCCCACAATTCGGTCGAGGCGGTCACCCGGGCGGCAAAACTCGGGATTCGATAATGTCGACTGTAGGCTTGGAATTCGGCTCGGGTAGTCACGGCTAGCGGTACTGTGAACAAGCTGCCCCGACTGGCGCGAATCGTGTTGGGATTGCACGGCTCGCATACCGGATCGGTCAAGATGACAGCCGCTACCCCCGCTGCAGATGCCGACCGCAGACATGCCCCTAGGTTCCCCGGCTTCTCGGTTCGATCGAGAACCAACACGATTTGAGGTGCCTGCCATTGGAGTCGCTGCAATTCAAACTGGGGCGTGATGGCTACTGCCACAGGTGCCTGATCACGCTGGCCGTAACTAATCCGTTCCAATACTTTTGGGCTAACGGGTTGGAGCGTTGTATCGCTTAGGTCCACTTGGATGCTGAGCCTCTCGTGTCGACTGTCCGTTGGACTATCGAAGTAGATCGTTTCGATGGCGACACCGTGTTTGGCGGCCAATTCGATTTCACGCCAGCCATCGATCAAAAACCGTCCCGCTTTCCGTCGCGCCGACGCATCGCGCAAACGAACTACCTGTTTAATGCGGTCATTTTGCAAGCTTTCGATGGTTGGTCTCACGGTTTCCATTGAACTTTCTGTTGTCGTACGTCAGGCTTTCCGGCCTGACGTATGCGGCAATCGATACAACCACTACTGGTTTTCGTAGTTCAGCGCTCCCGCTCTGGGTTCGCTCAACTAACTGGCCTCACCCATACGATTTTACCGGGAGACCGTTTCTATATATTAGCCGTTCGGGCGTTAGCTCTGGGAGTCAAGCTGAAATGCACACGGGTGTAAACGACATCAATCCGTACTTGCAGCAAGAAGTCATGTCGGCCTCGCCGGTACGGCTGCGGTGGATGCTCATCAAGCGAGCGGAAGACTTGGCGGTGATGGTCGGTCGACTATGGGGCAACGAGGATTTCTCGCAAGCAAATCAATGGTTTCTTCGCATTCGCGAGATCTTGGGGGAACTGCTAGACGGGGTCAAGGACGAGCACAATCCGCTAAGTTCTCCGATCTCAGATTTCTACCTGTATCTATTGCAGATGACGTTCGCAATCGAGCGAACCCGGGATAGCGCGCGACTCAAACTGCTCGGCGAACTGTTGGCTATCGAATCGGAGACTTGGCGCCTGGTGCTCGAAAAACTGGGGAATGAATCGTTGGCCGCGTCGGAGTCGAAGTCGATTTTCCCAGACTTGAGCGGTGCGTTCGACACAGCAAGTGGCGAATCCTTCAGCCTGGAAGCCTAGGCTGGGCGTCGGGAAAAGGTGTCGGACACCAAAAGCCGGGGTTCGGGAAAAGGTGTCGGACACCAAAAGTGCGAAGCACCCGCAGGGCCGTTCCGGCTTT
>JBGSNE010000089.1:0-4789 GCA_041739785.1 Pirellulaceae bacterium | reverse complement strand
TTCAAAGCACTCATCGCCACGCACTGCGCCCATTCGAAACAGTGCAGGAATATTCTCAACCGCTGCCAATCCCCATTTCTCGTTCATTCGGAAGTTGATATGCCGATAGCGATCTCCCAGTAGGAACTTGAGCGGCAGATGAATTCCCTGGACCTGGGACGTACCCATCACATCTGCCACTCGCGACGCCCAGTACAGGGTGCCCGCATCCGCTCCAGGTGGAGAGAGTGAAAACTGGGCTCGCCCGGTTCCGATGGATAGCAGGTGAATCTCGTTGGCGTCAGTGGGACCGCCAATTGCCCCTGATCGCTCAAATTGGCCGATGCGCATTGCCTCTGCAACGGCCAAGAGGCTTGGATCTGCTGCCCACATCCCTCCATCAATGTAGGAGCAGTCGCCGATTTGGTGATGTGGAAAGTATGTAGGGGCAGCAGTCGCTGCCATGACGACATCCAAAATCTTTGTCTTCCTATCGTGAATTCCCTTCGGTAAATGCAAAGAGCGAAAGATGTGTGGTTCGCCTTTGGTCAAATTGACAGCAGGGATAATCAGTCTCGTGTTTTGGACAGCTTCAAGAGTCTCGTCACCAAATCCTTCTTCAAAAGCAGCTCGCAGTGCATGTGGGCAAAAGCGTGCGCGGAACGCGCTTTCTAAACCGCTCCCTGTCCTTTTATTGAAGACCCAGTTAACAGCAGGAAATAGGTACCGCATCCAGCCACGCGCCCTGTAGGGAGGGCGTGGAGAGAAAATTTCATGGCCATGCCGAACATAGAAATCGTGCATCTGCTCAGCGCTGAAACCTAGTGCCAATCCAGCAGCAATGATGCCACCGGTTGAAGTTCCTGCGATTAAGTCGAATGACTCGGAGATCGGGCGCCCCAGTTTCTGCTCCGTCTCTTTGAGGAACGAAGTAATGAAAGCACCGCGGATGCCGCCACCGATGAGAGACAGTATTTGAAAGCGCGGCATGGTAGGTTCTTTAAAAAGATGGGGATAAGGCGTGCTTGATTTAGGTCACTTTGGACGGTGCAACGTTGGTTGCAATTTCTGTGCTAGCCACGATTTCTACCGCACTGTTGCGCCGTCGAATCGGCAATTTGTTTCGTTGGGCTGGATTTTCACAGTGGTGGCGCAGAAAGGGGCGTTCTCCAGCTACTCAATATTGATCAGGTTGAATTAGTTGACTGTGTGCACTAACACAGACAGCGCCCCTTGCTGAACACATAATCTTGTGAAGTCGCTTGAAGAAGCAGTATGTCATATCGATATTGCTAGTCCTGCCGCCACTTTCGAACTGGAATCGCTTTAGTTGTCAGCATTACAGGTATTCAATGTGCCTCAGCTTGGCCATTCGTCGCGTCAAGCAACAGCCGTCCAGTTGTTTGCAACGTTGAATTAAGCTCAAACACTCATGGAGGTTAAATCATGAAGATCGTAACTACAGGAAAAGGTGGTGGATTGTGGATCAGCAAATCGCTGGCGGTCACAGTGCTCGAGATCATGCGCGAGAAAGTTCGGTTGGGTTTTACCCTGAGACACAATGGTTTATCGGAATCGTCAGACAACGACGTGCTCTCGAAGATTCACGGTACTGGCTGGTCATACAATCAGTTTTCATGCAGCGGTGTCCGCATGCTGGTGTTAGAGAGCCCCAAATTCAAATGGGTGGACATTTTGCAGTCAAAACAGCTTGTTATAGTTGATGTGAGATGGGCTGGCGTAACTATGGCACTATGTAGCGCGAGCGAGCGCGACAACTTTGAGTCCAACAGGTTTTATCGTCCGGCGAACGTTTTTTCCTTCTCAAAGCACGAAGTGGGATTCAGTGAAAAAACCCACACGGTGGGAGTTTGATCGTGAGTTGACTAACGTCAAACTGATTAAGCAGTACCCTATTGTCGTTCTGAAAGATATAGACCCCAACGCTTCCAAATGGCGGTAGGCCAATTGGCTTCAATAAGCCGCTGTTGCTCTACTGGAATCGTCATCAAGCATTATCCTCTCGGTGAGACTATGACGTTAATTGCAGATGTGACCCGCAGTTCACTGTCATATTTTTGCGATTCTCGCACTACAACCTCTGCCAGTTGCTTAACGTAGAACGAAGGGGCATTTCCGCTGATGACAATTTGGCCATCCCGTAGCTCCAAGTTTAAGTCGCGAATGCAACCGCGGGTTTGCATCGCAATCCGTTCCGTGAGCGTCTTGATAAATGGCACATGACTGTCACACGTCTCGATTTGACTTCGATGCGATTGGCATGCAGTTTCCTGGAGTTTGAAAGCTTCTACGCCACGCGAGATAAGTTGTGTTAACCGGAGTAGCTCACCCATGGACCATGCTTGGAACGGACATCCGCGTGGTGTAAAAGGTGCGTCTCCGTCGGCTATCTCGGAGATGTGTCCTAAGCCTGCACTGTCGAGATGAACGAGAAGTGGCTCCAGAAAGCGTTCTGTCGCTTGTTGCAAAGCATTGTCGTCAGCAATTCTCACGCGTAACCATGCTTCAATAAACGGACCAGTGAGCCATGGCCAAACAGTACCCTGATGATATGCACCGTCACGCTGCCAGACATCGCCACTGTAGGTTGCAAAGTACTTCGGGTCGGTGTGGGAAAGTGATCGTAAACCGAGCGGCGTCCACAACAGTTTTTCGATAACATCAATCACGCTACGAGCCCGCGATCCGTCTAGCAGCGAGATTGGCAATCCACCGATTGCCAAGACTTGGTTCGGTCGAATCGTATCGTCGACCTTACCTGGTTCGTGGTCCACATCGATGACATCGAAAAGGCAGCCTTCTTCTTCATTCCAGAATTTCGAAACAAACGCCTGTAAGCCCCGCTGGAAAAGCTCGAACCAACGGTCGGAATACTTCGCGCCAATCCACAAAGCGTTAAGCCAAAGTGCCTGAACCTCGACCGGCTTGCCGACCCGCGGGGTGACGACCCAGTCGCCGACTTTGGCATCCATCCAGGTCAACTGAACACCTGGCACGCCAGCCGCGATCAGACCATCTTCATCAACATGGATTCCGAAACGAGTGCCATCAGCATACCCCGTCAGTATCGAGTCGATCGCATGCTCTAATTTTTCGATCTCTTGCTTGGACACTACTTGTCCCGCAGTCGTTGCGGCTTGTAGAAATTCGCTTACCGCAATGAAAAACCAAAGCGACGCATCCACTGAATTGTATTCGGGCTCACCATTGTGATCGGGAAATCGGTTTGGGAGCATCCCTTGAGACACTTGTTCAGACCATGAAAGCAGAATTTCAGCTGCATCATGCAAACGACCAGTGGCCAGACAGATTCCGCGCAATGCGATGAAGGTGTCGCGCCCCCAATCCGTGAACCATGGATACCCTGCAATGATAGTTTTGCGGTCATCAATGCGAACTATATATGCATCGCTTGCCCGTTCAACTGGTCCAGAAAATTCTGAACGCCGCTCCTCCTCGACCTTTCGCAGTGCGAGATAGAGTTCGCTGGACGGCTGTTCATCAGCCTTCGCCCGCTTGTCTTCTTGAGTAGCCTTGGCGATCCAGATGGCTGGCGCCTCGTTCAGGTCCCAAACAAAGACGCCGGGCGACGCCAAATCTTCGATATGGTCAAGGCCGCGCTCACGCTCCTGCGCATATAGGAAGTTGCGATACCACACTGGTTCATGGCTGTAGCGACCATTACTTTGCACTTCTATTGAAGGGAGGTTGGCGTACGGCCGCCATGTTACATGCTCTCCGTTTAGCTGTGATTCAAACTGAAACGCGCCGTTTTCTCGCATCAAAGAGTGATAATCACGCCCCGATATTAGCGGCCGAATGTGAAGTAATGCCTTCTCATTCGAATTCGATATTCGCCAACTCACTGCGACTGAATTCGATTCGTGGGGTACAAAGAGTTCCTGTACGATTTGCATTCCGCCAGGCATTTGATATGTCCAACGTGGCCACGGTTCGTGAGTGAATTCGACGAGACGACTTGGCCCGTCTGGATGAATAAAATCCGGCACGTATCTTTGTGATGACAGGGGAATCACCCCCTCTCTAAGTTCCACCCAAGCCTCAAATCCATTCACCATGACGAGGCGATTGGGTCCGCAGGCAATCAGCAGCAGAGCGTGGTAGCGCCTTGTCCGCTCGCCACCGACAGTACCCGATGCGAATCCAGCCAATCCATTCGCTTCGATCCACTCATCATTGTGATTCATTGGAGATTCTTCATGTTTAGGCGCGCAAACGGAGCGATATGTCCGCTGTGTTGAGCGGTTTGGGAATGTTGCTCGTCAGTCCACGCTACAACCTCGTCTACCTCGTCCATGCAAGCCACTTGTTAAATAGTGACTTCACAAAGGGAGTTAGCTTTGTTCGATTGAATTGATCGCCGAGCTTTCGGATGGCTTCAGCTTGAGTCGGATACGGGTGAATCGTCGACGCAATTTTTCCGAGTCCAATTCGGTTAGTCATCGCCAGAGTCACTTCCGATATCAAGTCGCCCGCTGAGCGCGCGACAATCGTTGCGCCGACGATTTGGTCGGTTCCCTTCTTCACGTGAATCTTGACAAAGCCGTTTTCTTCACTCTCCAGGATGGCTCGGTCCACCTCGTGAAACTTTTGGACGTAGGTGTCGATTTCGATGTTCTGCTCCTTCGCCTGGTGTTCGTAGAGTCCGACGTGCGCGATTTCAGGCGAGGTGTAGGTAGACCAAGGGATCAACAGCGAACTCGACTTCTTGCGACCCATGAAGAGTGTATTCTGAATTACGATGCGCGCCATGAAATCAGCTGCGTGC
>JBGSNE010000085.1:0-8171 GCA_041739785.1 Pirellulaceae bacterium | reverse complement strand
CACGCTCTACCTGTTTTCCCGGTCCAAAATCTCGCGTCAGCAGTTGGAGATTTTGCGACGCTTGAGTGGCTCAAACACCAACCGAAACTTTCCGGGAATCGTCGATTTCGTGACGCAGGGAGAGCATCTATTTGTGGTTGTTGCGTGGGTCGACGGCACTGACTTGAAGAGCTATTTGGACGCTGTAGACAGTCACCAAACACCCCGTCCAAGTGTGCCCGAAGTCGTCCGCTTGGTTCGAGGATTAGTTCATGGGCTGTCGCATTACCATCGCCGCAATTCCATGATTCACGGAGACGTTTCTCCAGCGAATATTGTGCTTTCGAGTGGCACGAAACAACTTGTGCTAATCGATTTTGGAGCTGCTTGGCCACAGGAGCAGGCAGCGAAACGCGAACCCGACGAGCTGACTTTTCCGTACGCGGCTCCAGAGCGTTTGTCAAAACATGCCGTGGTGGATTTCCGCTCTGATATATTTTCACTGTCGTCGATCGCCTACGAGCTTCTGACGCTTTCTGTGCCTTATGATGGACTTGGTGGCCAAGCAGGTCTGCCCGAACTGATTGGGAAAGTTGAAAACGCGTATCGGCCCCCTTCGGAATTGATTTCAAAGTCGAAACGCCTGCCACAGCAGTCGATCCGTCTCTTGGATCAATGCATTGGAACCGGATTGCAATTGCACCCTGACAGACGTTTTGCGACTTCTCGTGAATGGCTTGACGCATGGGATTCGCTCCATTTCTGCTTCAAAAAGGGTGGTCGACTCAGTCGATTCGAGGAGTTGGTTGTTACGGTAATCGACTCGTTGTCACGCATGTTTGGCGGCCCACGTGACAAGTAGCTCTTACCCAATCGTTGCGGACAAATTCAGTTTCGTTGTCGTTCGATGAGGTGGTGCGGATCCAAATCGATCTGCGCATTTGCAGTGAAACAAACTGCCCGAATGGTGCGTCAACACGACAAGTTGTTCATTTGCCTTGCGTGCATTTCTGACTTCGGATTCAGTCATTTTTTCCGGCCTACCGAGATCGCAGTTTGCACAGCGACTACGATTGCCAGGGATTTCGGGATGCGTGCCCCGTTGTTGAGACTCGGCCAGAGTTCGCTCTAGATCCCGGAGCATTTTCTGAGCTCGAGTTCGCAGTTCGTCGGTAATTGGAAATGCGAGTCCGTGGGGCGAATCGACAGGAAATACCAGCCCATACGGCACGTGAATGTGGTTGGTCGCCTCGAGCAGCAAGGCATAGGCAACCAGCCGCACTTCGTGTTTCGGATAGAGCCTGTTCTTGCTATTACCCAGCTTTTGCCCACCCGCTTTGATAACCGGAACGCGTTGACTTCCCCGCTGCAGAACTCTCCATGGAGCTCCGATCAACGGAAGGTCGGGATGCTGAAATGGGCTTTCATGCCGGATGGGCTCGTAGCCGGCATTTAACATCGACCACCAATTGACAGGCTCAGTCGTGCGGATGTCCGGTTCGGGTTCGCCAACTTCTGCGTGTATGGCATTGCGGCGTCTGGCGGCTAGAATCGCAATGCTCATAAGTGTTTCGAGCGTGCACACTCCCAATCCCAAAACGCCTATTAAGCTCGGGTAGAAAAGTAAGCGGCTCTGCCTTGCTAATCCGATGTACATCAGGCCGATCAGGAGCAGCGAATGGAATAAGAAGAAGCCAAGTTGTGTGATCTTGGCGGATAGCGCTTCTTCAATCTTTTCGCGGTCAAAATTGGGCAAATAAGTAAGTCTTGGCAAGGTCTCGTCGACGTCAGACTGATCGCCAGTCTCAATTGCCAGAATGGCTGAACGGCGACAGAAAACGTACTGCCCCAACGCATGTACACTAATCAAACGCCGTACCCGATTACGATCTTGTTGGATGGGCCTTACAACCGGCTCTTCAATCTTCTGGTGAGTGTTGGGAGCGAGCGTTGCCACGCCTGCGATCGGATTTTGAACGGCTGGTTCTGCGAGACCTTCGCTAAGTCCCGGTGAGGAAATTGTGGTTTCTGGAGGGGCGGTTGCGGGCAGAGTCGGTGCCGTCCGTGGGCCTGGGGCGCTGGCTACCGCTCTTGGCAGCCTCGAATAAAAAGGCTCCAGGTCCAGTGGATCAAAGAAGTATTCGAACACCTTAGAGTTCATGACCAGACTCGCAAAACGTCGAGTACTTCAGCCATGTTCGTCGGGCGTGCCGACGGGGCAATTGAAGCCGCTTTTAAGACCAGTTCGCGAACCTTGTTGGGAATGGCCCCACTTGGATGGAGTTGCTCTTCGCCACGCGGTGGCAAACTACCGTTGGCGGCATGAACGAAAATCCGTGCCCAGCTGTACACGTCGGCGCGCGGATCGCATGCTGAGCCACCGCACACTTCCAACGCTCGATATGGATCGTCAGGCCATCGTTCCGGTGAAACGGTTGGCTTGCCGCTGGTGAGCTTCGCCAGCTCCATATCTGTCAGAATTGGGCGGTCATCACGTTCACGAAGCAAGATCGATTTCGGGGAAAGTTCACGTCGAATTACCTCGCAACGGTGCAGTTCTGCGAGCCCCAGTGCGATGCCTCGCATAATGAAATTCAGTTCATAATCACTGAGAGCACCTCGGCCCAAGCGAGTCTCCAACGTCTCCCCATCCTCCCAGCGATCCAACACCCACCATAGGCCGTCCACGGGTGCTGACGTTAAATTGACAGCTACATTGGGATGGCCTTCGGTCTTTTCGCAAACTTCAGCATGCCGAACAAGATATTGCTCCATTTGCTTTCGCTGCTGCGTCGACAGGTGCCGCAGTTCGTAGCACTTCCCGCGTGCAATTCGATTCTCCAAGTAGCGATGATGCAAGCGGAGAAGCTGGTACTGAAGTCCATTGGATGTTTGTTGCCAACCGCTCAAGTACGCGTCTATCTCCCACTCCAGAATGTGCCCTGGTGCCGGGAACTCAGTCTTCAGACCGAGCTCCGCCAACTCTTGTGGATGCAGAATTTCAATGGGATCCGAGATACCAAACGCGTCAAGTACTGCCAGCGAGAGAGTGCTAAGGAACACAGGATCACCACGTAAGATTTTCCGCACAGTATCCTTGTGCAGGCCGGTCTTATCTTGGAAATCCTTGGCTGACATATTAGCGGTGATGCGCAATCGCTTCAGCTTCAGTGGGTCGGCTCGGAAGTTTCGTTGTTCGAGTTGCATGTCGATATTCCTACGGAGGTAGTCAGAAGCCTTTCGATCTCAACAGTGGCTGAGTACCGGTGTTGCGACTGGGTTTCTGTGTTCGTCCGCTGCGATTGCAATGGAGGTGTACCCCATCTCCTTTGAACGCAAGAGCAGTTCTCCCAGGGCTGAATCAACCAGGCGTACGAGTTCTCGTGCATCCACTTCCCCATCACCCGATCGCAGAATGTCATGCACGATCTCGGGGGCGATCGACTTGATTTTCAGGCCATACTCCTCGCTTGCTCTAATGATCTTTAAGGCCGCAATACGCGAAGTTGCCTCTTCGTCCAGTGGCTTAAACACAAACACCTGGTCGAATCTGCTGACGATTTCGGGGCGGAATGTCCCCGAGTCCTTCAGTACCGAACGCACTGCACTCGCGAGAGCTACCGGCTCATCGATTTGGGCCGCTAGCCTACCGATTGCCTCGTGCTCGGCATTACTCGTGAGAATGATGACGGCCTGTGTGAAGTCAGCAACTTTTCCACTACCTTGTTCAGTGAGTCGTCCCTCACCCATTACAGACAACATGAGATCGAAGAGACCAGAATAGGCCTTTTCGATTTCGTCGAAGAGCACCAGTCTTCGAGGGTTGGACAGCATGGGGCGCGTCAACTGACCGCCCTGTTGAGCTCCCGAGTAGCCGGTTGGCGTTCCGATTAGGCGTGTTTTCCCCTCGACACCAGAGAACTCGCTGCAATCGAATCGCAGCATGTTCTTCTCGTCGTCAAACAAGTACTCGGCTATCGCTTTGGCCAGTTCGGTTTTGCCTGTTGCAGGTGGCCCGACGAACAGTAGACTGGCGATCGGCTTTCCCCGTTGCTCCTTTCCCCATTGCAGTCGGATCAGCCTACAAAGATCCTGGATAATATGATCTTGCCCGCGCACTCGATAGCTTAGCTGCCTGATCATTGCCTCTTGGTCGATCACGCGTGATTTGCCTTTTCGAGATTGCTCAAGCATCTTCATGAGCTGGTCTTTGTCGGTGATGTCTAGTGGATCCATCATTGCTCTTTCTTTATGCACAGGACTGTGGGCGGATACGCAGTGAAAGTGAGGTTGTGTGATTTTCAGTTGCCTCCATGAGCGGCTTGCGAACCAGTTTCTGTATGCGTTGTGGCACGAACTGAAAACCTTCGCCTTCGACGATTTGCAGGACCTGGACAGCGAGAATTTCCGGCGCCACCTTGGACAACGTGACACCATGGTCACGGCATTCTTTCTGCATCTGGAGGGCAACCACTTCAGCTTTCACCAAGTCGTTTGGAGCTGATAGGAGACAAACTTCAGTCACGGCTTCTGCGATCCTGGCATCGATCTGAATCTCACTCGTTACGAGTTCGATTGAGGTTCTCAAGCTCTGTGGCTCGCGTGTTTCAGGGGCGCGCTCAGCATCGGGCTTAGCTGATCGGCAGCCCGTCAGAACGACGGTTGTCTGCTGAAAGGCGATTGCGGTGGCTTCGCCAGGTGGGACCAGTTTCCCGATGGTCAGTAATTGGACGATTGCGGTTACGACGCCTTCGTCTGCACGCTCAATATTCTCAAAGAGCAGCATTACGCAGGGTGTCCGATGAACAATGTCAAACAGTTTTCCCTTCTGCCCAACCGTACCCAACAGAGATTCTTTGGTGAGTTTCCCACAGTCGTAAACCTCCACCTGGGCGGAGCCATAAAGCAACTTGGCCACCACGCGACTCAAGTGGCGTTTGCCAATTCCCTCAGGTCCAGCCAGTAAGAAAGATGCAAGCGGTCCAGCTTGGTCCGCTGTTTTTCGGCTCTTTCTCAGCGTCAGATTTTCATGCAGCCTCGACAGCATGCTATCGATTACATCATCGTGCCCACGCACTACCTGCTTGGCGCGTTTGCTGGCCAGTTCGAAGTCGTTAGCGGATTGCAATTTCAGAGACGGACGTGATTCTGAGGTGCCATCCAAACATGGTGGCTGCCCCGTAAAGAAGCACACGCAATGTACATAGCCACGCCAGAATATGCCGTTTGTGAACCTGACCAACACCGCTGGATGTTCGCGTAGCATGTACACAACGGTTACGTTGGTACCGGCCATGGTGGTTCCGGCTAGCAGCACGATCCAGTGGATGCCAGCGAGGGTCGAGACCAGCCACCACGCAATGACGATGTAAAATAGGATTTGAAGGAAACGGAACATGCGAAGGGAACTCCTGGGACCGACGGTCCAAAGGTCTAACCGAGTAAGTAAATCAGCCCAATGACGCAGAGCGTCAGGTTGATCCGGAAGAACCAGTAATCATTCCAAAGGGCGACAATTTGATTGCGTTGAATTGACATTACTGAACTACGACTCCCATCTGGTGCGATTCCCCTTCAGCCATGTAGCGAGCAAAGTATTGGCCGCGGCTTGTACGCAGTGAGACGGTGACACCACCGCCACCATCCCGAGTCGCAATCATCTTTATCGAGTTCTGCCCGCGGTTCAGAGGGATCGCCACCACGCTGCCACCGTTGTTCAGTGGCACGGTTGCAAAGGGCGTCCCGTTCACCAAGAGCTCGACGACATCCCCGTCTTCGTCGCAGCAATCAAACAATTCGATCTCAAACAGTTCCGCCCGTCCGTTTCGCAAATCGGCCATCAATGCCAGGTCCGGGAGAAGCTCTGGCCGGCTGATCGACGCGTTATCTGCAACCGATTGCAGCCCTTGGGCCGCTTGCAGAGTCGCCGTAGCGGTTACCAAATCGTTTCGTCGGAGGGCAGAACGCAGTTCCTGGGTCGCTCGAAGGTTTCGGTCAGCTCCCGTGACCGTCAGCGATCGAACGGTCTGTGCGTCGCCTGCTCCATCGAAATGAATGAGCTGGTGCGCGAAGTCCGTGGACGCATTGGATGCAGCAGCAACATGCGGCCAATTCTCGTGCCGCTTTTCAGCGGCCCCTTGCTGAAGCCACAGTCCAGCGACTATTGCCGCGCCGCCCAGAGCCAATCGCCACAGCCATTTTTTCGCCGTCGGCGGGCGCGATGCGTCCACTTCTTGGGAGGGCCAGAGATCGTCTGAAATCGCCTCATCTGTCAACGGAATCATCAAATCGTCGTTGGTAGACTGCGATTCCTCCAACGCGGGACCGCTGGCCGCCTGAGCCAGAGAAAGTTCGTGTTTCGCCATATCCGCTGCACCTTTGTATTTGTGGTTGATGCGAACTCTCGTGCTCGCTCAACTACAAACTCAGGGGCGTTACGCAGATTCAAGAATTACTTTTTGGGGGGAGAGATTCCAATTGGCTAACGAAAAGATTGCCTCACAAGGCTGACCCCAACCATTTGACCAAGACCAAAGGTCAGTTGGCACCATTTGCCCTGTCCGCTCAGGTCGGGTTCGTCCTGGGGCACAAACGGCAACCGCTGTCGGGACTAGAATCGACCGCTCTGCGCAGTCAGATTGATGACACTGAAAAAAACTCGCTTCGGTCCTTTCGACCTCGGCGGATTCGAACGCGCTTAAGTCACGCCCTGTGCTCGCAGGCTCTATGGCGGATCTCCTCCCGGCAAATCCCTCAGCAATCATGCGCTAGATACGGCCCCATCCATCCCTGATAGCCGTGATCATGTCACCACTCGGTAAGAAGCCGATAAATCGCACACGTTCACCGACATCCAACGTACCAACAAGTTCTTCGCTTCCCCCGGAATCAATATTCCAGGAGAGTACCCTCCGGCGAGACGTGGTGCAATTATCGAATCTTGCGATTACGAGGATCGTTCATTTCCAAGATGTGGTCGATGAAATTGCCGCTAAAAACCGCGAGGCCGCGACACAAACGACGGCTACGTGAGACGGGAGGTGTATCACCAATCACCCCCCCAGCTCCTGGAGATCAGCCATGACAACCGCCGTCAAATTTGACCGAGCCCACTGCATCGACACCATCGTCAAAAGCAGTGCGCTCCGCTGCTTCGAGATGGACAAGGGATACGTTCTCGGTCGGTCGCGAGGTACTGGCCGAGCCTGACGGGCAACACCGGCACAGCGTCGGTATACCTCAGTCGCTTCATGGGCACCAATGCCAAGCGGGCATTTACGCTGGCCGGTACCGGCCTGGTTGGAGTTGGACATCGACTCGCACCACGAGGTGGCGGTGATGTACTTCCCGCGACCGGAGACGTACAGTCCGGCCAGCAACCAGGAGGATCAGATAGCCTACAGCGTGCAAGTGCTGCTGGTTCGCAACCTCGGCCAAAATCTATTCAAGGGCCTGGCCGACTGGCTAAAAGACCGCCAATTGCTTGGGCAGAGCCTATCGGTCTGCCCGTTTCCGGATGTGCCGGAGTTCCATACCGTGCAGGTGCAGCCCGGCGCGGTAGTCCTGCCAGTGCACTGGAGCAAGAAGCACGACTGCTCGACGATTGTCTTTCGTGGCCTGACCGAACAGCCAGCGGGAATATTTTGACGATTGGAAAACCAGTTTCGACGTTCAGTACACGCTCTCCCGAGCGCGCTGGTGCAGTGACGGTTGCTGTCAAATTGACCGTTCAAGTAGGTGGGGTTCCCTTGTGCCGCAGGTATCGAGTTGGACTCACCAACCACAGCGCGCGGCAACGACTGCAGCAAGCAGATTCCGCTGAATGTCAAAGCTCTTTCGGGTGCCTGCACTCTATGCCGCTTAGGACGGCATTACTGGCAACGTCGAGAATCGCTTGTGCGTCGGCAACATCGTCGGCGTTTTTCGTTTTTAAAAATTAGGCAGCGACAATGCATCTCATTATCATGGCAAGGTCTTCGGTAGTTCGCGATATGGCTTGCTTTCGAGGTACAACTTGAGTCGCGACTCGAAGTCGGCGCGCCAGGCAGACGGCGCGATCGCGAGTGCCTTTTCCTGCCACTTGACCGCTTGTTCAAAGTCGCCGGTCTCGGCATAAGATGCGGCGAGAATGTCATGGCACCGATAGATGTCCGCCACTCCAGCTAACTGCTCACAGGCCCGTGTCGCTTCTA
>JBGSNE010000052.1:0-55515 GCA_041739785.1 Pirellulaceae bacterium | reverse complement strand
GGTACTTAGAGAGCGAGAGTTGGCACGATGCCAACTACATTCGCGTCAAGGAGGACGCTACTCAGCGACCGTACTGCTACCACCACAGAGCACTGTCCGCATCTCACGATCACTGCCCCGCGCAGCGGCTTAGTTCAACGTTACTGAGCACCGCATTTCGGGCGTTGCTAAAGTAACCAATCTGAACATCTTGACTAAGCGCGGTGGGATCTAACGTAGGGCCGGATCGGCAAACTGGATTCAAAAATGCCAGGTCTGCTGCCGCCTGTCGCGCTGCCGACTTGGAGCCTTCGAAGCCGGTTCCACGTTCCATACCTGCATACAGTTCCCAGCAACCGGCCATGGCGGCAGCGTCTGCCGTGCGTTGGATTTCGGCGCGTGACTGCGCCAGATATCCGATGTCGATACTAAAGGCTATGAAGCTAAACAGAGCAAACATGAGGAAGACGGAGAGTACCAAAGTAGCACCCCGGCGCTGTTGAATTCGGGCATTTAAGGCTCGCAATTCTGGATCAATGTTGGAGAAGTTGTGGTTCATGATTGGTTGGTCTTCTAGATAATCGGCAATGGAAAGCAGTGGGAATGTCTCTATAGAACGTCATGGTTAAGCGTATATTCGCTCACATGACCATTCGCCAGGTGCACACGGATCTTCTTGAGCCGAAGATGGCCAACACGATTGCTGGCATACGTTGCTCCTGAGTTGTCAAGAGAACGTTGCGGGTGGTAGCTGTCCAGTGAAAAGTTGCCACCAATTAGTGAATACGCGACATAGATGGCAGTTGGCGGCCCGCCAAATGTCCCCCAGGTTTCGCAATTGCCATTAACAATCCCAAAATAGAATCCGTTGGGGGTCAACTGCACGACTTGTGTCCAATCAACGATTTCTGAATCATGTTGCAGCCGTATGTCACTCAGTACTCGAGCTTGCCCGAAACATTCATCTTCGATACAGGCTCTCACCTGAATACCGCCATTCGTGAAAGAAGGGCTAGTGCCATGATTCAGATCGACTTGCAACAGCAGATCTGACTGCGCTGCAAAGGGAACCATGGTGGTTGTCACTTGAGGGGCGTCAAGCTGCGCGTCAGGCTGTGTGACATGCAATTGCCAATCCTCTTCAATGCGTATTACATTGCTTTGAGCATGTGCCGCGTGGGTAAAAACAGAAAAAAGCGCGACTGCCACGAAAGCAGGCCAGAATTGAGTCTGCATGCCACACCCCCACCATGCTGCCGAAGTGAATCTTGGCGCACGGAATTTCTAAGGACTAGTAAATGTGCGGTCAGACATTCCCGTTCGGTAGCCTGGCGGTCCAAACTCCGGTTGGATGTTGGATCCATGGCTTTGCGTCCTGACCTTACGATCAGTTTGCCTTTATCGCGGGTACTCGAGATCGAGTGCGATTGGACGGAAGTATTGACACACGGAAAAGGGAGGGACTGGCCAGACCCATCTCAAACCTACGTTATAAAACCGTAGGAGGCGGATTGTTTAAGAATTTTTTAGTCGTCTCAGGAGGCAGCCCTGTTTTCGCGGCGTAAGGATTTGAGAAATTTCCATACTTACCAGTGGCACAAATCGCAAAAAACAATGTGTAGTCAAATCGATTCAGCTGCCATTACGCTAACGCGCACAGCAGGGTTGGCCTTAGAAAAACACTCGCCAACACCGATTATTTCTGGGAGGAGAACCTTTCACTTAGGGCCAGAGGTGGGGGAGGCACGTTAATTTTGGATGCAACGTGCGAAGGAAACGATCAGTAGGGGCAGGCCCTTTTCTCGGTTTGGTTCCACACCAACGATCACTACCTGGATTGTTATTCCTCTCGCTGATCAATCGCAATCGGCCTTGAGAATCCTCAGGTGAGGCATTCATGTTAGATAGAGTCGCATGTATTTAATTGCGATCGCAAACGACTCGTCCACACTTATGCCCAAGAAAAATTTATGACCAGGTTGCTGCGGTGCGACTCACTCAAAACACTAAGGTAATTTAAACAATCGTTGGAACGCTGCCCAACTTAAGAGCCAAACTAATTTCGCGAGAACACTTCACCGTACGACTGGTAGTCATGATAGGGCACGGCGTTTTTCTTCCAATCGTCAACGGCGGCATCATACAATGAACGCATACGGTCCAAGTCGTTTGCGCTCGCGGGATCGATAGCCAGGTTCTTCAGTTCCAGAGGATCAGTGGTAGTATTAAACAGTTCCTCGGTCGGTGTGAATTCGTCGTCGTCATAAGGCCAGTAGATATACTTCCAGTCTTTGGTCACCACGCCATAGCTGTGGACTTTTTTCGGCCCCCACACGTTGATCAATGGCAGCGACGTGTGGATTGTTGCGTCAGGAGCAGCGTAGAGTTGCATTAGGTCGCTACCGTCTATGTTGTCAAGCACAGGCAATCCAGCCAACTTCAGAATAGTTGGCGCAAAATCGACGTTGCCGGTCAAGGCATCGCAACGCAGGCCTTTGCCGCTATTGCTGTTTCGCGGGTCGAAAACGATCAACGGAACCCGGGAGGACTCTTCGTAAGGAATCACCTTGGATCCATAACCGTGCGAACCGTTCATAAAGCCATTGTCTGACGTGTAAATCACGACCGTGTTCCCGTCGGCACCGGATGTTTTTAGTGCGTCACGGATCATTCCGACTGCGACGTCGATGGCGTAGATTTGTTGGTAGTACAACGCCATCGTTTCGTTGTACTTGGTGCTGTAATTCCAGCTGTGGAAACGCTCGAATTGACGACCCTGACGGCTCTGCAGAGACAAATGTTCGCCATGTTCGCGACCGAAATTGCCGGGCTTGGTAAACGTTGCGCCGGCGTACACTGCATCGAATTTTGGATCGGGCTGCACCGGGTGATGAGGCGCCTTGAAACTGATCGATAGACAGAACGGCTTGTTGGTTGAAGCCGCCTCCACAATGAAATCGCGACCGAAAGCCCCGTAGGACAACGTCGAATGCGGGTACTCATCGGCGTATTTTGCCATCGAGGGGTTTTTACGCGTTTCGTATTCGGTCTGACCGGGTCCGCCGCCCCATCGATCAAAATCACCCTCGGGAAGTTCGCCGGGCTTGTCAGGACTCTCGGTCACTTCAAACCCAAACTTACCTGCAAAGGCAGTCATGTATCCCGCTTGTCGCAGCAGAATCGGATACGATTTCTGCCAATGCTCCCGCATCAGCGCACCATGCTCAAAATTGCAGCCAGTTTTATACTCGTACATCCCGGTCATCACGCTGGCGCGACTCGCCATACAGATCGCAGTGGTGTCGTAATGGTTGTCGAAAATCAACCCTTCCGCTGCCAATTGATCGAGATTCGGAGTCTTGGCCCCCGGTGTTCCATAGCATCCCATGGAATAGGTCGCCTGATCGTCGGACATCAAAAAGATGATGTTCGGCCGATCGTCAGCAGCCACGGAACTGATTGCAAGTCCCAAGAATAGAATCACTTGCCGATAGAGTGTGTACACAGTGAGTTCCCGTGGTGGTTTCGAAGCTCAGAGGGCGAGTAGTCTGGCTGCAAATCAAGCGACCCGCCTCTTTCCCGCTTCGGCTTTAGGTTTGACTTCGGATTTCGTTGAATTCCAATGGTAAGAGCTGCCCGACTAGGACTTGAACCTAGAATAAAAGAATCAGAATCTTTCGTGTTGCCAATTACACTATCGGGCATCATGGACCTATCCGCGGCGCTGAGCATGAGGCTAGGCATGGAAGCGATGAATCATGCGAGCAAACAATCAAGTTTAAATTGACGCCCGCCCGGCTTGGCTATCGTGGAGTTGACCATCAAAGCTGGTCGCTACCTGGATTAAACCAACAATTGCCATATTGAATAGTGTACCATCGAAAGCGGACGCGGGGTCTTAGGTTGAAAGGTGAATCGATGTTCTACTTTCTTTGGGGAATCGGGCTGGTGTTAATGGCTCAGACGACTACGGGCGACGAAGACGCCGCAAACTTGGAATGGCCGCAGTGGCGCGGACCGGATGGAACGGGCTATGTTGCCGATCGCAACCTACCAACTGAGTGGAGTCAATCGGAAAACATACGGTGGAAAACAAGAATTCCGGGACGAGGGCATAGCACACCGGTAGTAATAGGCCGTTTGGTGATTCTAACTTCGGCGATTCCTGTCGGGGAGAAACTTCCGCCACGAATGAGCGGTCGACCTGGCGAACACGACAACTTGCCAATCGATAGCAAACAACAATTTGTGGTGGTAGCATTGGATAACGCTAGCGGTGAAGTTGTCTGGAAAACGGTCGTCCACGAACAAGTGCCGATAGAAGCTGGACACGTAACTGCCAGCCTTGCATCGGCATCACCGGTGAGCGACGGAGAATTGATCTTTGCTTCTTTCGGTTCCCATGGACTTTACTGCTTGGACATGGACGGCAAAGTAGTTTGGAATCGCCAGTTCGGTCAAATGCACTCCAAGCACGGGCATGGTGAAGGTGCCTCACCGGTCCTGTACGGAGACAAGCTGATCGTAAACTGGGATCATGAAGAGCAGTCCTTTATCACAGCTCTAAATAAGTCGACGGGTGACACAATTTGGCGTTGCGAGCGAAACGAGGAAACATCCTGGAGCACGCCTGTGATCGCCTCATGGGCTGGCCAGACACAGCTCATCGTGGCTGGGACACAGCGCGTCCGCAGTTACGATTTATCGACAGGTGAAGATATTTGGGAATGTGGTGGCATGTCTTCCAATATTGTCGCGACACCGGTCTACGCCAATGGCATCGTGGTCGTAGGTAGTAGCTATGAAAAACGAGTCATGTTGGCCATTGCGCTGGATGGTGCTCGCGGCGATATCACGGACACCGACAAGGTTTTATGGTCGAGAATTCGGGGTACACCATACGTCCCGTCCATGTTGCTAGCAGATGATGGTGTCTACTTTCTCGCTCACTATCAAAATATTTTGACACGCGTCAATCTAAATACCGGAGCCGAGTCACCTGGCGCAATGCGTCTGGGAGAGTTGGGGAGCATTTATGCGTCGCCAGTTGGCGCCGGTGACTACATTTACGTCACGGACTTGGAGGGGACGACGATGGTACTCAGCAAGGGTGCCGAGCCGCGACAGATTGCCATCAATCGCTTGAACGAAAATGTCAATGCATCGTTGGCTTTCGGCGTCGATGACATTTTCATCCGCGGCGTGCAACATCTGTACTGCATCGGCCGATGAATGACAGCAGATTCATTAGGGAGTCCGCGCTGCTGAGGGTGTGCCCAGCGCTCAATGTTTCGCAGTAATGTCTTGACTTGCCAAACTGGCAGGATTCGGTTTGATGATTGCTGCAATGATGGCTCCTGCAAGCAGCCACGAGAAAACGTCGTAAGCAACATGAAATGCGGTCCATTGTGGTGGATGTCGCCACCAAATCATGTTCCCCACATCAGCCCACAAAGCAACAAACAGCCCCAGACCAAAGACAAGTTTGAGCCGTGCGGCGAATGAGCTCAGTTTTTGAGACGCAACAAACAAAGTTACCAGCAAGGCTGTCACGAACATGTGACCAAATCCCATGCCCATCATTTTGCCCATGTCAGGCAGGTCGATATTGAAATATAGGATAGCCATCGGACCGGAGGCATCACCAGGCTCAACGGCAGGATCCGGATAAAAATAGACAGCGGACTCGTTCAGCGAAGAACTCATTTTCTCAACCAGAGCCTGATCGGTAATGACGCTTGCTGGCTGTACAGCTGGCATCAGCAGACCCCACCACAGGAAGCCAAAGAAGAACAACGCGATGGCGGCTACGAGCGAGGCAACGAGAATTCGCATGTTTAGGTCCTAGATGTCAAGAAAACCATGGCTGTGCAAAGGGCGTCAATCGCAATCCTACTTAAGTTCATCGCGCCACTCAACATGCTACAATGGGCGAGGTTGCGTGGCCTGAAGGTACCCCTTGGCTTTTTATCGATCAAAATTGTTCTTGTGGAGGATTTCAAAAGTGAAAACGGCTTTACTATCACTCCTGGGCCTGACTATCGGGCTTTGTTGTCAAACTGGCAGCTCGCTTGCTCAACTACCACCTGGTTTTCATACTCTCAAAATAGGTGAACAGGCACCTGATTTTCGATTGCGAGGAATCGATGATCGCCATTGGAGCTTAGCTGATTTTGGCGATCATCAAATTCTTATGGTTTATTTCACGTCGAATCACTGCCCGGTCTGTCATGCACAAGATCCTCGTCTGTTGGAGATGCTTAAGGAATTCGAAGGCAAGGGCGTAGGTATCGTTGCCATCAATCCGAATTCCGGCGATGGACTGCGCCCTGACGAGCTTGGATATTCGAAATATGATGACAGCTTCGAACATATGAAGCTATACGCCGCTGACGAAGGATTCACATTTCCTTATCTATACGATGGCGACACACAGGAAGTCGCGAAAAAGTATGGTTGTTTGGCCACGCCCCACGTATTCATTTTTGACAGCCAGCGAAAACTGCAGTACCAGGGATGGTTAGATGATTCGCGATTCATGGATCCGCTGACCGTCAAGCGGCGCGACGCGCGGGATGCTATTCGATCCCTGTTGGCTGGGAAACCGGTAAAAATTCAAGAAACGAAACCATTCGGATGTTCCACCAAGTGGCGAGAGAAGATTTCGCTGGTGGTTAAGGACAACGAAAAATGGGAAAGCGATCCGGTTACTCTCGATGAAATCGATGCCGCCGGCGTGGCGGCACTGGTGAAGAACGACAGTCAGAAATACCGCTTGTTCAACGTGTGGTCGACGACTTGTGCTCCCTGCATCCAGGAGTTTCCGGGGCTCGTGCGGGTTTCAAGGCGAATGGGGCTGCGCGACTTCGAGTTGATTACGATCTCGACCGACTTGCCGAAAGATCGGGCACGAGCACTTGCCTTCCTTGATAAGCAGCGCGCCGCCTTGCCTAGCAAGTTGAAACCTTCGCTTGAAAAGGAACACCGCACCTCAAACAATTATTTGTATACGGAAGCCAGCATGGACAGTCTAATAAACTCCCTCGATCCAGAATGGGCCGGCCCGCAGCCCCATACGCTGTTGGTAGCCCCAGGGGGCAAAGTTGTATTTCGACACAATGGATTGGTCGAAGAGGAAGAATTGCTGGAGACAATCCTACAAATCATGGGCAGAGGGTATGTGCCTCAAGACTAGCGCGAGTTGAAGCTCTGCGTTGTTAAATTGCCGTCGTCGACCCAACCTAAGCGGAGCGCGCATTTCAACGAGTTGCGTTCCGCACTTTTCTGCCCACTTCATCCATTTGGCCATTCCCGCCTGCATTTCTTCTGCAGTGGCCTTGTGCATCTTCTTCATCGCGGACGCAGGTGAGTGGTAGGTCATCAAATACGTTCTTATCGCTTTTACTGTTTTCGCCATTCTCAATTTCCATTGGATGCAAGCCCCAAAGATTTTGGTAGCCACGCATTATGCGCAACCTTGACCTGGAAACCTTGGCTATTTCCAAATGCCGACCGCTTAGAATACACTTGAGACTCTGTAGACCAAACTCCGAAACAGACACAAAACACTGGACCTAGATGCATGCCACGAATAACGCAATTGGTACAGGCTGCTAAGAATGGCGACCAGGTGGCAGCAAACGAGCTTTTACCAATCGTGTACAACGAGCTTAAGAGAATGGCGTCTCATAAGATGTCATTTGAAAAGCTAGGTCACACTCTCAACACAACCGCGTTAGTCCATGAAGCATATTTGCGTTTGGTAGGCGAGCAAGGTGATGCCAACTGGGACAGCCGTGGACATTTTTTCGCTGCTGCTGCAGAGGCTATGCGACGAATCCTGGTTGAGAACGCTCGGCGCAAGGCTCGCGTCAAGCATGGCGGTGAGTTTGACCGTGTTGAACTCTCCGGCCGTGATATATCCTTGGCTTCCAAGCCGGAGGTTGTGCTGGCAGTCAATGACGCATTGGAGCGTCTGGGACAAGAAGATCACACTGGAGCCGAACTTGTAAAGCTGCGTTATTTTGCAGGCTTGTCAGTCGAGGAGGCTGGCAACGCTCTCGAGCTCTCTCGCGCCAACGCGTACCGGCATTGGAAGTTCGCGAAAGCCTGGTTGCAGTGCGAACTTTCTGACGATTTAGATCCGAATAGTTGATGGTGACTCCATTTACCAAGATCTTTTGAGACAGATTCGGTGGATTCGTCGCATGTCCTTGTGTGGGCAAACTAGCCGCGCCATTTATTGGCCATGAACTTCCGCTAGCAAGCCCGCTCACAACCTATTCACTCGTTCTAACACACAAGCCAGGAGAGTTTCATGGTTTTCAGCAGATTTGGTGGCATTTTGCTAGGTGTTTTTCTAGTGCAGACAATAGTTGCGCAAGACAAACCGTTAGAGAATCTTGACCAAGTCGATTGGTTGGTCGGGAAATGGATTGGCGTCGAAGAACCCATGGAATCGGACATCGAGGGGTTTGGCAAAGCAGGCGACATGGCTTCGATGCACGTAGAATTCAAAAGAATACTTGGGGGGAAGTTCATCCAGGGCGAAGGCGTTTTGCATAGGGGTGAGTCTGAAGTACAGGTGTTCCAGGAACTGTGGGGTTTGGATCCCACCGATCGAAAGATTCATCAGTGGTTTTATGATTCTATGGGATCGGTGTACTATGGATTGCTGTACCATGACGGGAAACGCGTGATCAATAAGATCTCGGGCAAATTGGTGCCGCTCGAAGGGCCGGCCGCGGAACTTGCCAAGTCGCTAGGGCTTAAAGAAATTCAATACTCAGGGGATGCAATCTACGAACAGAGAGATGGAAACACACTAGTCATTGTGTTGCGAAACATTCGGGCAGAAGGCCAGCCGGTTCCCTATCCTGGAGCCGACAAGGAGCATGTTCATCACCGTGTCAAGTAACACGCGGCCTGTCAGACCGCACGAGCTCGAGTGCTTGACCGTGAGGTCGATTGCTCGAGTTCCTACGTGGTCCAGGGGATGTATGATTAGCGAACATTAGACTATTGCCAGCCGCTCGTGATTCCAACTTTCGAAACTGGGGCTACGCCTTCACTTGGCATTGGTGCTAATGAACGTCAAAGATATCTTTCTTCAAGCAATTGAGATTAGCGACACGGCGAGGCGCAGGGAATTTGTCCTTGAGAATTGCCAGGGTGATCGAGCGCTGGGGCGAAGGGTTCAAGCACTTTTGGCAGCGCATGACGATCCGGAGAGTTTTCTTGAGCAGCCCGCCGCAAAACTTGATATTGCCGAGACGCGTGAGCAAGGGAGCAAGACGCTCTTGGATTCGTCCGCTTCTTCACACGGTAGATTTCTGCCGGGAACGCGAGTCGCGGAGCGCTACCGAATCGTTTCGCTTCTAGGCCGCGGTGGTATGGGTGAAGTTTACCGCGCTGACGATACGCGGTTGAATCAGGCGGTAGCGCTCAAATTTCTACCGCGTGAAATGTCGCAAGATCCCAAACGACTTGAGTACTTTCACAACGAAGTTCGGCTAGCGCGACAGATATCGCATCCGAATATTTGTCGTGTTCACGACATCGGAGAAGTCGATGGACAGTACTTTATTTCTATGGAGTATATCGACGGCGAGGATCTAAAAACGCTATTGCGCCGGATTGGTCGTGTCTCTGGTGACAAGGGAGCTGAGCTCGCGCAACAGCTGTGTTCCGGTCTTGCCGCGGCGCATGCTAAAGGCGTATTGCATCGAGATTTGAAGCCAGCCAACATCATGATTGATGGCCGCGGGCAAATTCGAATCACAGATTTTGGCCTAGCGACCGGCAATGTGCAGGGCGAAAACACAGTTGGTATGTCCGGAACTCCAGCTTATATGGCTCCTGAGCAGCTGCTGCGTGGTCACACCAGCGTTCAAAGCGATATCTATTCACTTGGCTTAGTGTTGTTTGAGCTGTTTACTGGCAAACCCGCGCACAGTGCCAAGAACTTGGATGAACTTCGCCACTTACATCGAATGAGTGCTCCACTCTCCTTTTCGCAAATATCATCCGACGTTGATCCGGTCGCGTTACACGCAATTCGCCGTTGCCTCGAATTCGAGCCTCAAGATCGTCCCAGCTCGGCAGGAGAACTATCCAACGCTCTGCCGGGAGGGACGCCGCTCGAAGCCGCACTTGCCGCCGGTCAAACCCCAGCGCCGGAGTTGGTCGCTGCATCCGGTAGTTCGTTAACTATCAGTGTTTCCCGAGCTGGATGGATGCTGGCTGGCATCGCACTTGGACTCGTACTCATCGGTTTTGTTGGAGATCGAACACAATCTGTCAGCCGAGAAGCTAATGTTCTACCACCCATCCTGCTTCGATTCGAAGCGGACAGGCTATTACGGAATATCGGATATGAGGCACCCGATGAACGAGACGCCGTAGCCTATGGGTTCGACACGATAGCGGCCCAGCAAAGCAACGCTCGGCGGAGGCAGCACGACTCGACGTGGCCATTGCTGAGTTTTTGGTACCGCGAATCACACGCGGAGTTTCATACCGATAGCCACGGTATACGCACGGCCGGGGCCGCAAGAGTAGATTTCGACTATCCAAGAATGGACATGTCCGGGATGCGCCGGCTAAGACTCTCACCGACAGGCCGGCTGCTTGAAATGCAGGTCTTTACAACGGATAGTGATCATGCATTTGTCAAGCAAACACTTACGCGGGAAGAGCTGAACACTCAGTGGCAAGCTTGGCTGCCTTCGGAAATCATCGGAGTTTCTTTCTGTGATTTGGATCTGCATGAAACAACAGTAGTTCCTTCCGTGCCGTGTGATGAAGTCCATGCCTGGACCGGACTGTGGCCAGATTCTGATCGGCCCGTTAAGTTCGTTACGGCAACGCTTCAAGGAAAGCCAGTGTTTTTCCAAGTCGCTGACACCCAGCCTAGGAACGATCAGAAACCGAAGAGTTTGGCCGGTCTAATCATCGTAACACTTGTGATTTCCGTTCTGAACATTGTGTCATTCGCTCTGGTAGCGCTCAATCTCTATCAAGGACGATGGGACCGAGTCGGCGCATGGAGGATGTTGGCTGTTTTCTGCGTCTTAGGATTCTTGTCGCGTCTGTGCCTGGCCCACCACGTGGACAGCGCTTGGGAGCGAGGTGTCGTACTGGTTTGTCTTTCTGCGGCAGTTGGAGCCAGCTTAGAGCTCTGGATCTACTATGTTTCCTTTGAACCAGTGATTCGACGATACTCGCCCGAGTTGCTGGTCACATGGTCTCGAATAGTGACTGGGAAATGGCGAGATCCACGGGTTGGCAGCGACCTCATGTACGGGGTTGCCTATGGAGCAATCTATATGCTCGTGGCGGACCTGCCGCTGCTTTGGTTGAATGACCTCAACCGTTCCACGGCACCGGAAGCTCTGCTGAGCGCCAGTCAAATGATCGGTCAGATGTTCGGCGACCTCTCAATTTCGACGCTCGCTGCCTTTGTATTCACCTTCATTTTTACCGTTGGTCGACAACTAACTCGCTCAGCAATTCCTGGGGGAGTGTTTGCTGTGCTTCTTGGTACATTCTGGCTGGCGACATCAATTGAATACCCACTCTCCGTTTGGGGCTTTCCTTTGCTGGCTACAGTAACACTCCTGATTGTGCTCCTCCGTCACGGCCTATTGGCAACAACCATTGCGCTAGCGACAGGCAGGCTGCTAACTCTTCCTATCACGCTACACACAGATCGATTCTGGTTTGGAAACAGTCTCGCTCTAGTAGCTATTATACTGGCAGTCGCATCCCTGGGCGCAGCGATGGCAACCGGTGTCTTCCTTCGCCGTTATCCAAGCGCTGCGTAGCGCACCTCAAACAAACTATTTGTACAAGGAAGCCAGCATGTACAGTCCAATAAAACCCTTTGTCTCACGGGATCAATACGGAGTATCGTCCCATCGCTAAAGGCACTTGTTTGTCTCCGCTCACTTGAGCTTGCCCTGCAACTCGTAAATCCACGTCAACGCGATATTCATTAATTGCTCACCGGCACCGACCGCCACAGGTGCGACTTGACTGTCGGCGCCGTAACCACCCTCGGCCGCCGCCTCGATGGTTGGAAAGTATTGGTGGTAGCCGTTGCAGTAGCCAAAGAAAAATAACCGATCCACGCGCGCACGCTCGCGCAGCCGCATCGCGTGCTGGCAGAAGAATTCTCCCGACGCACCGACCAGGGCAATATTCCCGTTGAGCACCGCAACGCTGAGGCGTGGGCTGATCCCATCGCGGTATTCGTCGACAAAATTCGCGATCAACTCGGGAAAGAATGCGACCGAGTAGAGACCGCGGATTAAGGGGTTGTTGAAATCGCTGCGAGATTCAAAGCGGAAACGCTCTTCATGAACCTTGAGTGAAGGAGTCTCTACCACCACTGGCTCGAGCGAGGAAGCGAGTTTCACCGCCTCGCGCCCCAGGGCTTGTCCATAGCCAGCATGATCACCGTGGGGACCCTTGTTAATCGAGATATCTCCGGAAGCCGCTTGCATAAAGATTGCGGTGCCGCCGAACTCTTGTTCTACCGTCGCACGCATTGCGCCCACATAGTCCGCAGAGAATCTTAGCGTCTCCGCGGGAAGGCTGGTCGGGTGCCCCGTAAAGCTCACCAACAGGGCGAGCGGCTTGCCCGATGAGGCATGATCGAAACGCATCACGGACAAGGCTCGGTCCAGGGGCGCGGGTTGCAACTTCGTGTGGCGGTTGCGATTGAAGCCGTCGAGTTCCGCCGTTCCAGTGGCGAAGGTTACGGGCACAAGTTGTTGATCTGCTTCGACGATCGTCGCGACAATGGCATCTTCGAGTTGCCGATAGTAGCGGATCGCGGCATCGAAAGTGCCTTTACCCTTCCCTACTTCATCGCTCAATTCGAGTACAGGACCGTGATGAGTATGTGAGCCGGCAATAAATGAGTATGCGATGCCCGCTTCGGCTCTGATGCGCTGGCGGATTTTTTGGAGTGACTTTTCAGAAGGCGAGCGGCCGAGATCTAGACCAACGATGGCCAGTTTCTGACCTCCCGCCTGAATGACCACCGCCGTCGCCTGGAGCGGATCAAGGGTCCCTTCCGAAAGTGCCGCATGGCGAGCCCCGTAACCCCACATCGGCACCGGCTCCTGTGGGGTAATGTCGTGTTTCGACGCGCCCGCCATGAAGTCTGTGTCTGCCGCTCCCAGTCCGGTCACGAGGCAAAGTGGGATTACAAGAAAGGCGATGGAAAGTCGATGGTGTTTCATAGACATCCATTCTAACAGTCGGACGACCGTTGGACGCACTGGGGAACAGGAAATTAATAGGAGGACTGCAAACCACTTCGCAATAGGAATCACTCCCCCACCCCCACTCCACAACCTGCGCTATTGCGAATTGGCCTTCAGCAGCTCACGGCCGATGGCAGTCACTTTCGGTCTTCGCTCCTCCGGGGACTGGTAGAACCAATACCCGAAGCGCTCATCCAAGCGGGTCGCGCAAAGTTGTTCCACGGCGCTCTGCGCAAACTGTCGGACCATCAAGTACTCGTCGTCAAGCAACTCGATTAATGGCTTCAAGCCCCAGGTAGCGCTTTCTCGCGAGAAGGCCTCGGCAGCTACCAATCGAGTAGCATCATGGGGGGCTTTTAGCCAGCCGAGCCCTACGGCTTCTGTCCGGCTGGGATAGGATTTGTCAATTGCTGCTTGATCGTACGTTTTGCCGTACCAGCTTTGCAGGTAACTGAGTGTCCACTCGATACTCTTGTCGAGGTGGCAGAGATTGCACGCGTTGGGATGATTCGCCTCGAGCATACGATTCTCAGACGGCGAGAAAATCGTATGCGTGCGCACCACGTCCTGCATTCCTTCGTTGATCTTGGGCATGTGGCAGTTCATGCAACTGTCTCCCGTGCTCCCCGACGGGTGCCCAGTGTGCCTCAACCGGAAATCCGGCTGGGCAAAACTCTTGTGACAGGAAATACACGAAGCGTCGTCTTCGTGCGGAGTTTTTGTCCACACCTTGCCCGTCGCTTTGTGTGGGTCGTGACAATTGACACAGGACAATTGCGAGTAGCAACTTCCCTTCATCGCGTCTGTGTACTCAGTTGAATTCCAGGTGGCCATCCCTCCGGCGTAAGTGGGGCGTTTGCCGTGATGGCAACGAGCACAAATAGAATTAATGTTGGCTGCGGTGCGTGACGTAGCGAGCGGGCCGTCCTCGGAGTACATCAGCAGGTTTGGATGCTGAGGCGTAAAGGCTGGTTTCGTAACTTTATCCCGCGCATGCTGCTGGCAGCCCAGGTGACACGCTTCACAATTGATGCCCAGAGTCTGCGCGTGCGAAGGGGCGTCCAGACTGCTCAACGTTTCAACTAAGGACGCGAGTTGTTCATCGGAAAACTGCTCGGCCTGCTCTTCTCCGCTCCAAAGATCTGGGCGAGCCGATGCTATGTAATCGCTCATTTGAAGCACGACTTCGTTCGTCAACCCTTGACCGATGAGGTTCGGGTTGCGGACCATTAGGTCCCCCAATGCGAAGGTGGAATGGCAGAAGTTGCGGGAGGTCGAATAGGCTAGTCCCACATCAAAAATCGATTGGCTGACACCGCGTGCCTTATCGACCCCTCCGTGGACGCGATTAAGTTCGTCAGGGCTCGCTAAGTCTTCCAGCGATTCCCAACGTTGTCCGTCTGGCAACTCCTCGCCCACATGCACAATGGGCACCCAGGCCTGGCGATCAATCCAGTAGCCAAACGGCAAAACGAAATCAATCTTGTAATAGTCATGCTCCTTGGATTCCGGTCCCACTAGCCCCTTCCCGATATAATACTGATAGAATCGCGAGCCGATGGTCTGAGTGATTGTGTACTCCCGTTTCAAATCCCCCCGCTCAAAGCTCATCCGGTACTCACCATTGACTTGATAGAAGCTCGCTTTGCCGCCGCGGATACTAATAGTAGAGCTTGAGAAATCACCCAAAACAGTTGCTGAGTTCGCAAATGCATTCATCCAACGATGCGGATGCTCGGACCAATTTGCGAAATTTTCTGCGTGACACTCGGCGCAAGCCTGTGCGCCCGCATAGTCTTGGGGCGCGATATTGCTATCCTCGGCCGTGGCCACCAAATGCTCACGAACGTGTGGCTTGATGTCATCCCAGACCAGCGTAAGCTTGTCGCGTTTGAAGAACCGTGTTTCGCGATTGACAGGTGCGGTGGGTGCTGGCTTGGCCGTCCGGCGAGCTCGCCGTGCTGCCAACTCCTCGCTGGAACTATTGGACAGCAGCGGAATTGACGCGATAGCCAAGAGCACTGCAGTGATGCCGAGAGCGCCTACAGACAGCCCCACCCAGCGACCGCCGGGCAGGCGAGATTTACCTTGTTCGCTTGCAAGTGATCGAGGTGCGCTCCTGCGGGGAGTCTTCCGTCGCGACTTCACGGGTTGAGTCCTCTAAAGAAAATCGTACTCACACTCAGTGATATCATACTCCCACTCAGTTGATCCGTTCTCTGAAATATCCAGAGAGGACGGCATCGGGGACACAGGTGACTAATAGGGGGGATCGCAAACCGCAAGCACAGCGCACTTGCGAAGCTATATCCGTGCATCCGGATGAGTGGATGAATCATTGAGCGCTCGCACTCCAACGGGTACCAATCGGATGGCTAGAGATTTGAACTGTCCCCCATAGCCCTTGCAAGTGCTGTGTCCCCGTTAAGTTTTCGTGGACTTGCAAATCCCCGGACACATTACGCAAACTGCGTAACGCAACTTGCATAATGCGTAGCGGCGGGAAGTTGTGGACGATGAAGAACCGCAGCGATTTTGGAGTTTAACCCAATTCGAATACAATCTCCTCCCCAGACCATTTTCGTCCGTTTTTCCTCGGCGATAAGGCTTTCTAAATTTGGGTGTCGGGCAGCTCAAGGATTTAGCGGGTGCCACTTTAGAAGGGTAGTCAATAAACGGGAACTCGCATTTATTAAGGAGCATAACATCAGTACTTCAGTCATGAGCCAAGCATCGCTAACTGGTCAACGCGACGCTGCGGCCACTTCGTTAACCATCAGTCCGGCGTCGCCCTTCGATCGACGACACGATCTGGATGCACTGCGAGCGATCGCCATGCTGCTGGGCATTGTGCTTCATGCGGGACTTTCATTTGCCCCAATTCCGTGGACAGTGCAGGACTCGCAGCAAAGCGGCTTCTTCTATGTCATGTTCGCCTGCATTCACGGATTTCGCATGCCGCTGTTCTTCATGCTCAGCGGATTCTTCACAGCCATGCTGTGGCGGAAACGAGGACTTGCCAGTCTGTTCAAACATCGGTTCAAACGGATTTTCTTGCCGCTGGTCTTAGGCTGCCTGACGATCGTGCCGGCCATGTGGGCCGTCAGCTGGGTTGCTTCTCGCCCATCCCCTGGGAGTGCCGAAAGCTCTGCGCTTTTTGCAGCGGTTGTTGCCGGCGACACGGAACTAGTGCGTTCCGAGCTTCAGAAACCCGACAACGGCCTGGACGCGCTCGACTCAAATTCCGGTGCAACGCCGCTATGCACGGCAGTCTTTATAGGACGCACCGAAATTGTGGAATTGCTCATCAAGGCGGATGCCGATGTGAATCTGCCTGACCGTTCTCAATCATCGCCGTTACATATCGCCGTGTTCATGGGACGCGCAAAAGAGGCCGCACTTCTACTGAGTTCCGGAGCAGATGTGAACGCACTTGATGCAAGCAAAATTACACCCAAAGAACTCCTCAAGACGGATTTCGGGACGACGAATTTCATTGCTAGTTCCCTCGGAGTTCCCGTTAACGAAGAAGCTTTGTTGGCAGGGCGTAAGGAAATTGCCGAACTGCTCAACGAAACTGAATATCTCGGCTCACCAGCCAGCGCGAGTCAGTCACAGAGTCTCGAAGGACTCAAAGGTTTGTTGTTCCAGCTACCCGTCTTCATGCATCTTTGGTTTCTATGGTTTTTGTGTTGGTTGGTGGCTGCGTTTCTGATCTACGCGCCGATAGCCCAAGCGTTGAAGACCGAGCGACTGCCGCGGTGGATTGTTTGTTCGCCCATTGGTTTGCTGTGGCTTATTCCGCTGACCATGCTGCCGCAATCATTTATGGCAACAGGCAGCTTCGGCCCAGATTCTTCGATCGGACTGCTTCCCATTCCGAGCGTATTGATCTATTACGCGATATTTTTCTTCTTCGGTGCGGTTTATTGGGACATGGACGACACCCCCGGTCAACTCGGACGTTGGTGGTACATTAGCCTGCCCGTCGCGTTATTGATTGTCTTTCCCCTCGCCCTGGATTTGGTTTCAGGGACATTCGGAATCGTTCCGAAACTCGGAGACGAATCGACGAACGCTGTGGTCGGGAGCTTTCTTCAAGTTACCTTCGCATGGTTCATGACGTTCGGTTCGATCGGCCTGGCTCGTCGGCTGCTGTCACGCGAAAGCCGGACGTTGCGCTACATCTCGGACTCTTCGTACTGGCTCTACCTCATTCATCTGCCGCTGGTAATCCTCGCGCAGTGGTTGGTTCGAGATCTGCACATCCCGGCCTTGCTGAAATTTGCGGCCATCACCATCGCGATCTCGGCGTTCCTGCTTGTCACCTATGAATACGGAGTCCGTTATACAGTGATCGGCAGGCTGTTAAATGGACCGCGAACACGCACGTCAAATCCAGTCGGACCTGCAATCGATAACGTCGGTCAGTGATCCGGCGAGATGTGTCCATTTTCCTTGCAAGCGGACCTTGAGACGTGCTAAGATGAGGGTTGATAGTTTCCGTTCCTAGGAAGGTAGAAATGAGCGTGGTGCATCTTTCAAAAGTAATCGACTATCCCGCTAGCGATGGCATGCCAATGGCAGAGAATACCCTTCAATTCGAATGGATTGTCGCGATCAAGGGGAGTCTCGAGTGGATTTTTCGCTCGGAACCGAATGTGTTTGTGGCTGGTGATCTGTTGTGGTACCCCGTCGAGGGGAACAACAAACTGAGAACAGCTCCAGACGCATTGGTGGCCTTCGGTCGCCCCAAAGGTTATCGCGGTTCGTACATGCAATGGCTCGAAGGGGGGATCGCACCGCAAGTGGTCTTTGAAGTACTATCACCTGGGAACCGACTCGGTGAGATGACACGCAAGTTCATGTTCTACAACGAACATCGCGTGGAAGAGTACTATGTCATCGATCCCTATGAGAATTTGGTCGATGGTTGGATTCGACAAGGTGACTCGCTGCAACCGATCGAGCAGATGGATGGCTGGGTTAGTCCGAGACTCGGCATTCGCTTTGGTATCAGTGAACAGGCCGCAGTCGTTTTGCATCAACCCGACGGCACTCCCTTTAAGACTTACGAACAAGTCTGCGAGATGTCCGAGTTGTATCAGAACCGCGCCCAGCAGGAAGCCGCACGCGCTGAGCAGGAAGCCGCACGCGCTGAGCGACTAGCCGCCAAGCTGAGAGAACTTGGCGTAGATCCAGACTCGCTGTGAAACTTCAGCGCGCTGTTTCGTGTTGTTGCAGCCCACGCGAGTCTCTCAGCGAGTCTCTCCGCGGGCACTGTTCTGCGTAGCGTATCGTGGACGCAGGCGATCAATAGGGGGATTGCGAACCACAAGGACAGCGCACGGGCGAAGCTATATCCGTGCATCCGGATGAACGGATCTTTGACGGCTTTCTCAATTCTTGCAGTGGCTCGACAATGCCACAGGTGTCACGCATCATTCAGGTTCAGTTGCGTTAACTTCTGAGCTAGACCGATCTCGTAGCTTGTTAAGTTTTGCTCGCGTTCGTTGATACTGAATCGCTGCGGCAGGTGATAGGCCGCTGCGCAATCGTGGTGGCGTGCGTCGCAAGATTTGTTCAAGGTATTCTAGGGCTGCGTCGGTCCGACCCTGTGCGACATAAATGTCTGCGATTGATTCTACGACTTGTGCATGTTGCGTTTCGTAGACGTCGACCTCGGGAAAATTTCCCCGTAGCGAAGCGTAAATGGCTTCTACTTGCTTGAGATATGCTTCGGCGACGTCCCAATTCTCGATCTTCAGTTGCAACCTGGCCAGATTCTGCAGAGACCGCGCTTTAAGACTTTGATAGCGTGGCAATGTCGGCGAACTCTCTAGGAGTGTTCGGCACAGTTCATCAGCTCGCGCCGCTCGGACCATCTGATTGAACCCCAGAGTCTCAGTACACAACAGCGTGGTTGCCAATTCGTAGCGAATGGCAGCCGAGCCGCGATTTTCAGCCAATAGATCTTCGAACAGCTCAATCGATCTTCGCACGGCAGTTTCCGATTCCGCACGAGTTTTTGCCCGCCAGGCCACCTCCGCTTTGGTGCGGTACGCCCGAGCCAGCTCAGCTCGATAGCGGTGATCGGCAGGAGACTCCTCGACCAGCGAATTGAGTAAAACGATCGCCGTCTCAATAGCGTCCAAATCCCATTCGGTTCTCAGACGCTTGATCCAGTGGTGACGTTGCAGACTACTGCCGGCTAATGAAGACTGGAGCATCGCGTGATCGAGTCCGCTGCGACTGCCGACGGAAGCGAATAGTCGATGTGCTCTGGCGAGTTGAAAAATGCCATCAGCCAATTCCATGGCAGGGTCGGAAGCGTGCAGTAAATCGCGAGTATCGATAAACAGCTGTTTGGCTTGCGCTAGTTCGCCACGCAAACCGGCAATCACAGCCAGTTCGTTCAACACATCCGCTTGTGACAAAATGAAAGTTGTGTCGTCGGGATGCAGTTCACAGAGACGATGGTATCTGTTACGCGCCTCGCTGAAGGCCCGTTCGGCGTGCTGCAATTCCCCGAGACTAGTGTAGATCTCGGCGGCCCGCTGAGCAGCAACAGCCGATTCGGACAACAATTCTTCGTCGTTGTTGGCTGCCAATTGATCAAAGAATCCCAGCAACGACTGCAATAGTACGGCGTCTTGGGGGCTGACGCTGGGGGCAGTTGTGTCGGTAACCTCGCCGAGCACATCGGCGTCTACTTCAATGCCACGCCCGGCGATGTTTTCCACAATTTCGGTAAAAGCGGAAAGCGCGACCTGCAAGTTTTTCTCTGCCCGCGTGCGTTGTTCATCGGCCGCAGTGAGAGCTGCTATTTTTAGCTCCAATGACTGTTCCGCTGCTTGTTTCGCGCTCTGAGCTGTGGCCAGTGCGCTGTGTGTGCCGTAATATCCAACAGCCGACACAATGGCCAGCGCCGCTAACAATGCAAACGACGACAATGTCAATGAAGCAATCACCGGCTCGCGGCGAGTCCAGCGAATCATCCGTTCCAATATTCTTGTGCGGCGTGCGGCAATGGGTTGGTGTCCAAGGTAACGCTGTAGATCGTTCCCCAACTCATCTGCCGAATGGTAGCGGGCGGCTGGCTCGCGCGATAGCGCTTTCAGTACGATCGTCTCAAGATCGCGTGGGATTTTGGAATCCATCTGCCGTGGAGTTTGTTTTACGCCGACGATCGCTTGACGAATGGTATCGGCCGTGTTTTTCCCCTCAATGGCCGGGCGTCGTACTAGTAGTTCGAATAGCGTAAGTCCAATACAGTACACTTCGCTGCGAACGTCATACACACCCTCGAATGATTCCGGCGCCATGTATTGCGGCGTACCGATAACTTCTCCGGTAGCGGTGTTAGAGTGTTCTGCCAGTTTGGCCAATCCAAAGTCGACGATCCAGAGCTCGCCGCGTCGATCGATCAATAGATTGGCTGGTTTAACGTCGCGGTGCAAAACCCCCTGCGCATGAGCCGACTCCAGCGCACTGCACAGAGTTGCGCCATGTTGGGCTACCCAGTCGAAGTAGTGCTGCGTTCCAAGGTTGGGCACCTCTATGGGAGGCTGCTCGTCAGCGCTACTAGCTAACAAATTGCGTAGACTTGTTCCGTCGATATAGTCCATGACGATGTAGTGCTGCTGCGCTGCGCTGCCGACACCAAAGACAGGCACAATATTTGGGTGACGAAGTCGAGCTGCTGCACGAGCTTCGAGGCGGAACCGAGCAAATTGTTTGGCTTCGCTCAGCAGATGGCTGGCGAGAAACTTTAATGCCACGCGTCGATCAAGTGATTTATGGATCGCTTCAAAGACAATTCCCATTCCGCCCCGCCCGATTTCTCGCACGATGACATAGTCTTCAAGCTCAGCGAAATCGATCGAATCTGCAAGGTTAGAGTGTTCCTTGGAAGTGCCCCCCTTAAGCGCCTCAATCATGGCCACGGAAGATAGCAGCGCGGTTAGCTGTCCGGATGGATCGGGATACCGATCCAAGTATTCTTCGATCGTTGGCGTTTCCCCACAACGGATCGCTGAAGCAAACTCCTCGGCGATGCGATCCAATTCAATTTGGTTTTCGTCTGTGCACATTACCGTCATTCCAACGGAAAATAGTCTACTACTCAATTGAATGCGGTCATGAGCTGCGCTAGGCGGGCCATGGCTCGAACGTAGCGTTTGCTGGCAGCTGCCGGATCAATTCCAAGTACTTTCGCGGTCTCTATATTCGTCAGTTCTTCGAAGTGACGCAGGGCGATAACTTCGCGGTCGATGTCGTCCATCTCATTGAGCGTCAATTCCAGTTTCTCAATCAGCTCAGCCCGCGCGACTACTTCGCTGACCGCAGTTGCCTGTCCCGCCAATTGGGCCGCAATAGCCAGTGACGTGTGTGGCGAGCAGCCGTTGGCAGGCAGCGCAACTTCTCTACGTACGTCTCGCATTTCTGCTTGCAAGTGTTGCCGATGCACATCGATCAACAGTTGACCAACAATCAGTCGCAACCACAAAAATGCCGGCATGTCGGTCTGCTGGGAAAACTGTTCCAGTCGTTTAGCAGCTGCGATATACGACTCCTGCAACACATCCGAGTCGGATACACGACGAGTGATTCGATAGTCGAGACGAAATCGAATGATTTGCCTCAAGCGTTCCCGGTAGTGCGAAAAGACGATGGCGAGCGCATCCGCACTTCCGTCGCGCATCGCGGCTACCGCTTCGTCGGGATCAGCAGAAACTTTGGAATCTGACATTGGTATTTCGTTTTAGGCACGGAAAAAAACGACACTTCTCGCAGATCGCCGGTGCTGATAGGAGATTCTACCCTCCCGCGCGCCCGAACTCGTCGAATGCCTCGTTTTCTCCAACGCGCGGGAGGGTGAAATCAACCGTTGTACCGGCGATCAGCGAGAAGTGTCAGAATTTCAGCGTTTCAAGGAACAACTGCCTAGGCCGAACTTGGAACTAATTCTTCAACCCTGTCTTTGAACCCCCTAGAATTGTAATTGTTTCCTGAATGAAAAAGGGAGGAGCGGGGACTGTGGAAATAGAGAGGGGAGGTGGGTAAGTGGGGAAGTGGGCGGAGCCGACGCGGAGCGCCGGGCCACATTTTCCGAGAAAGTGTGTCTCGGAGTGTATTTCGATCCGTATTCAACATTAGACACCGAAAAAGATTTGCCGAGGCCACTTTTTAGAACTAGGAAATCAATATGCACAAACACATTACCCCTCTAATCGTTATTGGCGTCAGCCTGTGGACACTCAACTGCTCGGCTGCAGTGCCGTCGGACGGCAAGCCAACACGGCTGGCTGCCAGTGAGAAGACCGATCAAGTCAAAGAAGCTCCAAGCGAGAGGAGACAGCCGTTTGCCAATCGATTCGGTGGGGGAGACCCCGCGCAAATCGTCAGCCGCATGATCCAGCAATTCGACCAAGACGGCGACGAAAAACTGGATGTAAGCGAACTTACGGCCCTCTTCGAATTCATGCGCGAGCGTGCGGGAAACGCACCAGCCATGAGGAATCAACGCCCTGGGGCGCGCCCCGATCGTCAAAACCCGGAAGTTGGCGGCGATAAACCCCAGCGCCCACAATCTGAATAACGGCCGAAACCTCGAGGGCACCCGATAATGTTAACACTTAGAACCGCCACACTCTGGCTTGTCGCATTTTCGATTGCAGCAGTTAGCCGGCCGGAAATCTGGGCGGCTGAAATTGCCGTTGAAATCACTGCCGCACAACTGAGCTTCTTCGAATCGAAAATCCGCCCCGTCTTGATTCAGGAGTGTTACAGTTGTCACAGCACCAAAGCGGGAAACATTCGCGGCGGCCTGAGGCTAGATACCCAGGCGTTGACCCATATCGGCGGTGCCAGCGGCCCGGCAATTGTCCCAGGGAACCTCGACGACAGCCTGCTCTTTAACGCAATCAATCATCAAGACTTTGAGATGCCTCCCAAGCGGAAGCTATCGCAGACTGTGATTGACGATTTCCGCAAATGGATTGAAATGGGCGCGCCGGATCCGCGCGTGACCGAAGTCCCTGACGCAAAATCGACCATTTCCGACGAAGATATCCAACTATCGCGCGAGAGCTTTTGGGCTTTTCAAAAGCCGATCGAAGGGAAGGCTCCGGCTACGGCTGACAAGAGTTGGTCGACAGGCGAGATTGACCAGTTCATTCTGGCGAAGCTCGAAGCAGCAGGCATCGAACCAGCCGAGGATGCAACTCCGACCGATGTGCTGCGACGCTTGTACTTCGACTTGGTTGGCCTCCCTCCCACGCCCGCGCAAGTCGCCTCCTTTGCCGACGCTTGGGGACAGGACCCGACTCAAGCCATAGCAGTCCAAGTTGATCACTTACTCGACAGCGATCAGTTTGGTGAGCGCTGGGGACGTCACTGGCTAGATGTAACCCGCTATGCCGAGTCGACAGGCCGTGAAGTCAACATGACCTATCCCCATGCTTGGCGCTACCGAGACTATGTAGTTGATTCCTTCAATTCAGACAAACCGTTCAGCGCATTCGTCCAAGAGCAGGTAGCCGGTGACTTGCTGCCTGCGAAAACCGATGCGACATGGACTGAGAATTTGATCGCGACGACATTTCTGGCTATTGGTCCGAAAAACGTGAATGAACAAAATCGTGTGCAGTTTAGTGCAGACTTAGTTGACGAGCAAATCGACGCGACAACACGCATCTTTCTGGGAATGTCAGTTGCCTGCGCGCGGTGCCATGACCATAAGTTTGACGCGATTCCACAAGCAGATTACTACGCATTGGCGGGTCTGTTCAGCAATGTCACGACCTATTTCGGCAATCCGCCATCTGAGTACGGCTCATTCTCTACGCTACAACAACGACAAACCAGCAGCCTCATTCGCCTGCCCATCGAAGACGCAAGTTCGTTTGATAAGCAGTATAGCGCAGCAGAATTGGCGAAGCTAAAAAGCGATATATCCGAGGCCTTAGAGGAAGTCTCCAGTCTACGACGGGGCAAAACGCCGGCTGAGAACAACGCAAATTCGCAGCGAGCGCGGATCATTTTGAATAGTCGCGTAGCGGATCTTTCGGCGAAATTGTCTGTGGTCGATGACCACGGACAGCCGCTGAGCTATTGCATGGGCGTACAAGAAAAAGGCCCAGCCAGGAACAAACCACTCCTAGTGCGAGGTGAAATAGATCAAGCGGGACCAATGGTAGAACGCGGACTTCCGCGGGTACTGTGTTCGACTCCGGTGACCATTAAACCAACTAACAGCGGAAGACTCGAATTCGCACGCTGGTTGGGGAGCGATCAAAATACGCTCGTTGCACGAGTGATGGTAAACCGTATTTGGCAACACTTAATCGGACAAGGGATCGTAACGTCAACAGAGAATTTTGGAGTAACTGGACAGGCCCCCAGCCATCCAGAATTGCTGGACTATCTGGCTGTGCGTTTCGTAGAAGAGAATTGGTCCGTAAAAAGTATGGTGCGCGAAATAGCCAATTCGCGTGTCTACCGCATGGCGTCTGCATTTGATCCAGTCAAACACGAATTGGATCCAGACAATGCACTTGTTTGGCGAGCGAACACTCGGCGTTTGGATGCCGAGGCGATTCGCGATGCCATGCTGTGCATCAGTGGAGAAATAGATTTCACTCGACCGCGCGGGAGTTTGGTCGCCGAAGCTGGTTACACACGGGTTCGCAACGGCATGTTGGGCGATCCGCGCGAGATGGCAAAAGCGGCGTTGCAGGCGAGAATCGAGGAATCGCGGCAGCCCGAGTTACAGCGCGGACGAGCTCGCCCGGGAGCACGTGGGTTTAGCAGAACCGGCCGCGGTAATTACTCGAGCCAATCGCGAGAGTCCATGATGGCCGAGTCCGCGCGAAGATTCTCGAACCAGCTGGACATGGAACACGCGAAGTTCAGAAGTATATACCTGCCTATCGTCCGAGACGAATTGCCACGCTCGTTGGAGGTCTTCGATTTTGCAAATGCAGACACGATTACTGGAGTTCGTGAAACCTCCAATACCCCAAATCAAGCGCTGTACATGCTCAACAATCGCTTTGTAATTCAGCAAAGCGATGCCTTTGCGCAGCGAGTAACCGATGAACATTCACGCCCTGCAGAACAAATTGACTTTGCGTTCTTGATGGCCTATGGGCGCCATCCTACAGCAGTCGAACGGTCCGAGACGTTGGCATTCGCGCGGAGTTTCTCTGCTTCTTCTGCCCGACCGAAGGACAGTATGGCAGAAACGTGGTCAGCTATATGCCAAGCGCTGTTTGCGTCTGCCGAGTTCAGATTTATCGACTAGTTGGACAGGGACAGTTTTGTTTAACGCCTAGCCGTTAGGCGCCGGCAGGGTTAGTGCCGGGCCGGCGCCTAACGGCTAGGCGTTAAACGAGTTCGGGCTAAGTTGCAATTAGAACGTGGCGTCCAACAACCTTCGGCTTGCCAACGATCGACCGCAAATGCAGTCGATCGCTGGCAAGCCGGAAAAACTGTTGGTTCACAATAACACGAAGGAAAACAACATGTTATCCAGACGACAGATCCTTAAATCAGCCTCGGCTGGATTTGGCTATTTGGCATTTGCCGGGCTTGCAGCCAGTGAGGAATCGGCCCAGCAGAATCCACTGGCCCCCAAGTCACCGCATTTTCCTGCGCGGGCGAAGCACGTGATCTTTTTGTGCATGAGCGGCGGTCCATCACACGTTGACACTTTCGATTATAAACCGCAGTTGGCAAAAGATCATGGGCGGTCAGGAAGATATGGTGGAACCCTGCTGAAGTCGCCTTGGGAATTTCGCCAGCGCGGCGCAAGTGGACTTTGGATTTCAGATCTATTTTCCAACGTAGCCAAGCATGCTGACGACATGACCTTGATCCGCTCGATGCACTGTGACCAACCGGTTCATCCCGGCGCGATGACTCAAATGCACACCGGGACGGTGCAGTTCATTCGCCCTTCGATGGGAGCGTGGACCCTGTATGGTTTGGGGACTGAGAATGATAGTCTGCCTGGCTTCGTGGCGCTGAGCGCGCCGTCTGGGAGCGCAGGCAACTACGGGAGTTCCTTTCTGCCTGCAATTTATGCTGGAACAAAAATTGGCCGCGGTGGTCGTGCGGCTCGTTTCATTCAATCGGGCGGTGGTGAAAGTGTCCCCGACATTAACAATCCGCGTCTGGCAGATGCGCAACAGCGAAAACAATTGGACTATATCCAAGCCCTGAACAAGGAAAAGCTGCGGCGGGAGGAACATCAACCGGCAGTTGAAGGAGTCATAGAAAGCTATGAACTTGCCTTTCGTATGCAGGGGGCCATGCCAGACATCATGGACACCTCGCAAGAGAACTCATCCACGCTCGCGATGTATGGTGCCGATGGCGGACCCACCGAAGATTTTGGCAAGCAATGCCTGCTCGCTCGTCGACTAGTTGAAGCTGGAGTCCGTTTTGTAGAGGTTACACTGGGAGGCTGGGATCAACACACGAATCTCACGGCCGACCATGCTGCTCGTGCGTTGGCCTGCGACCAACCGATCGCTGGCCTAATCCAAGATCTCAAACAACGTGATCTGTTGAAAGACACGCTGGTGATCTGGGGCGGTGAATTCGGGCGCACGCCGGCTGCGCAAGGTGCTGATGGACGCAATCACAACAATCGAGGCTATACGACTTGGATGGCTGGCGGAGGTGTCAAAGGAGGCTTTAGCTATGGTGCCACCGACGAACATGGATATGAAGCTGTCGAAAACCCTTGTCATATTCACGACTGGCACGCCACTATTCTGCATCTCCTCGGACTGGATCACGAACGTCTCACCTACCGCTACGCTGGACGCGATTTCCGATTAACAGATGTCCACGGAAATGTGCTCAAGGATATTCTGGCTTAGTCGTCTATCCCCAATACTGTTCAGGTTTCCGGGTGTGGAATTTGTTTAACGCCGAGCCGGAGCAGGCTGTCGATCCGAGATCGATCGGCCAATCGCGAAAATCACAGCTAAGAAGAGAGTTTCCCAAAGGTCAAGTCACAGCCTGCGCAGGCGACGGCAACTTTGGAGCCTGGAATTATCAAGCCGGTCAAATTGTGAACCTCAGGCGCTAGGGGCTTGTTGATTTAATCGGAGTACTGAACCTAAGGGTGAGCCGTGGGCCGTAAGGCACCGGGCAGTGTTGGCCGCCCGGCCGCTCACGCGTCACGGCTCACTAAATCAACAAGCCCCTAGCCGTGGGCTCCCGCTTAGTAGAGGCCCACGGCTAGCGCCAGAGGTTCACAATATCATGAATAATCCGGGCTAAACAAATAAGAATGCCACATGGAATCGCGCCTGGGAATGAACCTAACTACATCAGCTATCTGTTCGTCACGGCCCAGAGTGGACAGTGGATCTGGCGAAGAACTTGTTCTGTCGTATTGCCGCGCACGGCATCAAGAAATCCTCGATGACCGTCCGTCGTCATGGCAATCATGTCGGCTTCCAATTCGCGGCTAGCGGTGAGGATAGCTTGGACAACGTCTCCGTGTTTAAGATGCACATGGGGTCGCAGGTGTTTCGATGCGTGCCGCGGAATCGCCGGTAAACTCGCCTCGTCGCCGACATAGAGAAAATGCAAATCGGCCGAAGCGATATTCAAGCCGTCGACGAGTTGACCGACGGATTCCACTGTGGGCGAACAGTTGGGATGCAGTGCAATGGGCAAAAGTATATTGCGTAGCTGTACTTCCCCGGTTTCCGCTGAAACAAAACCATCAATACCATCGGGAACGAATAGCGTTGTGGCAGCAGCTAGGCGTGCGATTGGCTCAGCCTTCGAGCGACTAAACCAAGCCCCTTTGGAGCGTTGGTGAGCGGCCAGGACGACCAACGACGACGGATTGTCTGTTAGAAACTCAGATATCGTCTCAATTGGCTGACTGTCGTGCAGAATCGTTTTTTCAACATCGATACCCAACCTGCCGACCGCCCTTTGGCTACTCCCGGCCCGCAACACTTTCCAGCGTTCCAATATCCCGCGAACGCTTGGGAAATCAGTGTGATGACTGTGATCATGGGTAGCATCCACATGCAGCATTTTCAGTTCTGCATTGACTGCCAAGGCAATCTTCAGCGCGTGACAGAATGCGACCTGGCTGGTCTGCGTAAAATCCGATGGATGAAAAATGGTTTCAAACATAGTTCGGGCCTTCGTTCAGCATGCGGGGTCAGACCCTGTTTTAGGGCATTGTCCATTCCGATAGGGTTTATTCCATTCGGATAGTTTAAGCGATTTGGACGGCGAGCAGCGAAAGGGATACGGTCATCCAAAGCAGTTCGCGAAGAAGGGGGCTGCCCACTCAACTCCTGAAAACAGGGTCAGACCCCGAACTTAGAAACGCAGTTAGCCGCTGAAGCTGCTCGGCGATGGGCTGAGAGGCGTCAGTCAGGCAATCGGTTGCTAAAGGGGCGACCCGCAGCGAGACAAAACGTGGCCCCGGACGACCGAAAATCTCAGCAGCTTGTGCTTGCCAATTTCGCACATCGCAAAACTGCTCAACAGTTGGAAACCCGACCGACCGCGCGATCCCAACGAAATCGGTACCTGTCCGCCGAGCTGCTGTCGCCTGCCCACCGGTGACTTCATACAGGCCATTGTCAAGCAATAGAATCGACAAATTGGTTGCGCGACTATCGAGCACGCTCACCAGGCACCCAAGGTTCATAAGCAGCGAGCCATCGCCAGACAGAACGATCACATGGCGAGTAGGACAGGCTAACGCAATTCCCAACGCTAGTGGAATGGCTCCGCCCATCGTAGACGGGTTGTAGTTAAAATCGCCGGCGTGTTGAGACAGCCGCGGCCAGAGTCGCGCCGAGCCTTGATTGGTGACGACAACCTCGCGTTCAGAACGCAGATCGGCCAGTACCTGCAGGGCGGCTTCGACGGGCATGCGACTGTCTGAATCATCGTTCACTTGCATCGCTTAGCCTCTCCCTTCCGCTAACAAGACAATCCCCGGCCGTTGCTCGCGGCGGGTCCGTTCATAACACGTCACGATTTCTTGCTGCGCGTCACGTGTTTCAACGATACAGAAGTCAATGTTCCAGGCCTGCAAAACTGGCACTAGAAATGCCTTTGCCGAATCGGTTGAAGCTTCCGTCAGCCAATTACGGGCACCGACAATCGCGAACACGGGCAGCCGCAGATCCAGCAACACGTTTCGTAGGGCGTCCCCCGATTCGAAGAGCCCTGTTGATTGCATGATGACGATAGGAGTTTGGCCCCCCAGCAACAAACCGGCGGCCAACGGCCATGCTTCCCCTTCACGACAAACGCGCAATAGCTGAAACGAATCATTGTCGGCCAGCTCAGCTTCCCATTGTCCGGTGGTCGAGTCGGGAATCCAGATGACATGGGAAATTCCGAGTCCAATAAGCAGCTGCAAAATTTCTGCGCCGTGAAATATCTCGGAGGGAAATATCGCTGAGGCATCGTGCATATTTAATAACTCTTTTGCCGCCGGTGACGCTGGGGTCAGACCCTGTTTTCAGTAGATCGAATTGCCCATTCGATCGTTAGTAGCCGCCGGACTTGTCGTTCGGCATGCGGGATCAGACACTTTTTTAGGGTATTGCTAATTCCGATATGGTTTATGCCACTCCCAATAGTGTAAGCGATTTGGACGGCGAGCAGCGAATGCGATACAAGCATCCAAAGCAGTTCGCGATGAAAGGGAGCAGCCAGTGCAATTCGTGAAAAAGTGAACGGACCCCGAAATATCAAATTCCATCCGCGCATCCGGATGAACGGATTAATACATCGTCGCTTAGTATCGGCCCCCTGTCGCCCGAGCCTCGTTCTTTTGACCTTCGGAAGTGAGTTCCAAGAAATCTATAGTGTTCCGTCCCGGCTTCACCTCAACATGCAACTCCGATTGCGAGTTGTATCTCTTGGGCACTTCCTCTGCACGTCCTGGTCCGTAACCGGAACCTTCTTGGAGGGTTTCGATATAAACCACATGCTTGCCAACAACTGCGCCCATCTCGTCGCGGTTGTAGATCAGTTCGTACTCACCGTCTTCGTTTGTGCGTCCAATGGATGTGCCGATTTCCATAGGATTAGCGCCTTCAGTCTCTGGGTAGAATGTAACTAGCGCGCCCTCGAGCGGCTGGCCGTCAAGGTGTACCGTTCCGGACACCAATCCGACGTTTCCATTGCTGCACCCGACGCTGCAAATCAATAGACCAGCAACGATCCAGCAAGCGAACTGAGAAAAATGTCTCTTCATTGTGAACCTCTAACGAGTGTGTGCCCCAGACGAGGCTAAAATTGTGATTGCCAAAAATCTCAAGGATACGTTCGAATTCTCAAAGCTGTATATGTGGAAGGTGATGGAAGTCGATTACGGAAGTTGCTCCAAATAAATGTCTGCTTCGACGAATGTTGGATCCGCGGCGCGGGCACGCAACAAGTACTCGCGGGCAGCTTTCCAATCTTCCTGAGCAAATAGCACAATACCCAAATTCAATAGTGCTTCGGGATAAAGCGGACGCAAGCGTACAGCTTCGCGAAATTGCAGCGTGGCCTCGGTGAGGTCCCCGCGATGTAACATTGCCATTCCGATTCCAACGTGCGTCTCCGGCAATGCTGGCCCGATCTCCAAGGCGCGGTGATAGTAACGCAGTGCCGCTTCATGCTGCTCATTCGCTGCAAGTGCCATCGCCAGTTCCAAATTGGGTTGAACCTGATTTGGATACTGCTGCACGATTCTAACTAGTGTATCCAATTCACGCTGAAAGTCACCGAGATTGCGCAGCGCAATTGCCAATTCTGCCAATGGCATTAGCGGCGCGGGGGTGCTTTGCGATCTGGTGAAGTCCAAGAGTCTTGAAAGCGATTCGACATTGCCCAGTTGGCTACCAGCAATATCACCATAGATTTCCGAAGCCGCATCGGGCCGCGCGCCATCCCTCAAAAGATACTGCATGGGTAGCGTTGCACTACTCACCGGCGGCGGCTCAGCGCGGAGAGCCAATCGCTCGGTGCTGGGCTTTGGCTGACGCACGATCTTATGGTCCGTCATCGTCGCATGGATTACATCGTGAGTTCGACGCTCGGCCATATGACAACTTACGCAGTCCGCCAATCTGGGACGGGACGCGTTACTTTGGTCAGTCACCGAGTCGTGCTCGGTTTGACCAGCAGGTGAATTTTCAAATTGAAAGGCAGGAGCGCATTCGGAAACGTCATGGCACTGTATGCAGGCCGTCCGATAATGCTCAAGCCGCTGTGAAACAGACACCTTTTGATGCGGATCGTGGCAGTTTAGACAATTCAATTCAGCGTCGCTCTTTTGGAAGCATGCACTTTGCCGCATGCGATACGCATGGTGATTGATTTCAAATCTGTCCTGATCGTGTTCGTCAGGATAGTCCACAAAGGCACGATACTCGTCGATGGGTTGCCCCGGACGAAACGAATAGTCTCCGCGCTCAAAGCGAACCGATTCACTCAGAATCTGACTGGAGGGCTGCATATGACACTGCAAGCAGACGTCGTCACGCAAGCCTGGCTCCAGTTTTGCTGGGTTGACGACTGCCTGTATCACCTCAGCTGGCGACGCAGAGGCGCTCTGAGCAAGCCGGATGTGAGACTCGCCGGGGCCATGGCAGCGTTGGCACCCGATACCGTGGGGCAAAGATTCAGGAAAGACAGGCGGCTGCCAGTAGTCATCACTTCCGGCAGGCACTTCGAGCGGATAAGCGTTGTGGCAGAACATACATTCCCGCGTTATCTTTCGCTGAAACCCCTGATGCTCGGCCAGGTCATAACCCGGGTTCAAACGCCATTGCTTGGTTCTTGAGTACCAAGCCAGCGGCATTTGAAACATTTCTCCAGCGGGAGTGCGGTAAAGATAACATCGAATATGATTCCCCGACCCCAGGATCGCATCGACCCGAACCTCTAACTCGTTATATCGCTCACCGGCAGAATTCAGTTGATAGCGGCGCTGAAAAAGCTCGCCGTCCCGAAGGTTCATCTCGTAGTGCCGGTTCGAGGCGGCGTGGTAGTAGTGGCTGTTGTCAAAGTCTTCGATATGGTTCTGACTCCCTGCCGAACAGTACGAATTGGCCATCCCTACTTCTTGGTACGATTCAAACAAACTCGCGTGGCACTCTCTGCACAACTCGTCCTTTACGTAACCGGTGGTAGGGGAATTGATAGATCGCAATGTAGACAGCGTGTCCACCGACGACCCCGTGCGGTTCTCCACCAGTTCGACTTGATGTGGTGCACGGTTGCAGCCTTGACTAAGCAAGAGCAAGGACAACTGGAGTACGAGTAGCGACACGCGATCTGATTTCATGGGGTGCAACCGAGTTCCCATTGTTTGATCACTATGCGAATGTGTTCCGCAAACAAGCTACACAAACCCACTCGCTTGAAGTCGATTCAGCAGTGGTATCCGCACCCAATTGTTTGGCGCCCCGGTCCACAATGTTAAGAACGAGAGTGGCGGCGGGGCCACTCTCATCCTTGATAGGCGACATCGGGAAAGAAGCGGATGGTATTTACCAACCGCGCTGGCATCCTTCCATTCTCAGTCCGAGTGCACTTAAGAGAACCGATGGTTACTAGGGCTGAGCGAAAACGAAACCGTCGTTGCGACGTCCCAGTCTTTGATAGACGCCATAGGTCGGCTCGCAGGGGGATGTATCCCAAACATTGCAGCCACCCGCTGACGAGGGGCGCCAATCAATGTTCTGTGAAATGAAATGCACTGACCCATCGGCATACGAAAACTGCGCACCGCCCGTGTGAAGGCTGCCGAAACCAGCTTGTGCACTGTTGTTGGGCGACCCATTCCAACCTATGGGTGGATCGGTAATATTCAGCTTTGGCCGTACGTTTGCCGTCACGTAGTAAATCCCTCGCCCTTGGGCACCACGCGGATTTCGAACTCCAACCCAAGTTCCACTCCGACCAATCATGCTGTCACGCTCGCCAATCAGGAATGTGTTGCTTGTCCCGTCAGTGATCGCACCATGTTTGATAGCAGTGTTTTCCATGAACATGCCGTGCGTATCTTGCACGCGTTGCGGCTGGTCGCGGGTGCCACGACAGACCATATAGTTGGAGCGTCCTGGCCGCCAGTTTCCCCATCCGGAGACACCGGTCCCTACTCCCCCACCAAAATGTCTTTGCTGGGGCAACTGCGCCCCTCCCTCCGAATCGCTAGGACATTGGAAGGAGGACAGTCCAGTCTCAAGCAAGGGACGCGCTAGAGTGTTGGTTAAGTTGGGATTCAGGTTAGCAATCAGCCCTGACAGGCCAACGCTGTTAACGCCCAATTGCGCGTGCAAGTTGCCCTGTTCAATGTACGGCAGAACCAATGCCCCCCAACCCCACGACTCCTGATTGTTGTTGATGGCGTTCGTAGAATACGGGGCAATTGATGGTACAAATGCCATTGGGAATGCATTGGTTGCACTTTCGTAGTTATGACACGCAAGTGCAAGCTGCTTAAGATTGTTCGAACATTGCATGCGACGGGCCGCTTCGCGGGCCGCTTGGACAGCAGGCAACAACAAACCAACTAAGATGCCGATAATGGCGATGACTACTAACAGCTCTACTAATGTAAAGCCCTTTCTGGTGTTCAACATACAACTGGACCCTCATAAATGAGTAAAGAGACTATCTAGCGACGAGAAATCGCATTATAACGCCAGACAACGCAATTCTTTCCGAAAAAAGAGAAACAAAAAACGTAACGCTGTCGAGATTCTTGCGATCCGATTGTGTCAGATTGTAACAGTTCCGTAATGTATTGTCAACCAGCTACTGGGGCAGAACATCACCTTAGCGCCATGTAAAAAAGCCCTCATAGCCGGTCACGGTCCCTGCGAGGTAGTCCAAGGGTGCCACCAGTACTTTCGGGGGGGTGGGGGGGGTCTAGGCAGCGGAACAAAATCGCACTACACAAAGGAGCCTTTTCGATAAGTCGCAGTTTCTGGCGACCGGAGCACCAAGAAAGCTGGGAGAGTCCGGGGCCAGCCAGCGGCGGAAGCGACACAAGAATCCAACGAAGCGATTCACGAGGGGAGTGAAACCACTTCAATAACTCCTTAAAACAGAGTCTGACCCTTGATTTCTGTGACCTAGTAGCCACCGGACTTATCGATGGGGCCATCGGATTTCAAGTCGAAATCGGCAACGTTCTTCTCCCCATCGATCACCTCGAATTCGAGCGTCGTCCGTGTATTGTACATCATCGGAATCGTCTCGGGCGTGGCCGCAACTGGGTTGCCAGCTTCATCTTCGTAGGGGTCGGCTTGGGTCGAGATCTTGATACGATTCTTGCCTGGAAGAGCCCCTTTGCGTCCGCCGCTGTAATTCAAAACATACTTGCCGTCCTCGTCCGTTCTGGCACCGGAGGGTCTGCCACCTGGTGGGAAGAAGGTAACCGACGCTCCGACTAAGGGTTCGCCGTCCATGGTGATCGTACCTTCCACAGACGAGATGTCGGATTTGCCACAGCCTACGAAAGCAAAGAGAGAACAAAAGAGAACCGTCGATAGTAACTTGCTCATATGAGTAATTCCTCTTTCAAAGAAATGGACATAAGTGTAATGGATTGAGACATTTTAGTGCTTCGTCCAAATTTAGATTTTGGAGTGAAGCGTTTCGAGGCTGTGAGTTTTCATGGTCGCCTTGCGATCCGCGAAAAAGTGCTCCCGTCGCGTTCTTTTGCGGAGCAAAAGACGACCATAAATTGTCATCGGGGAGGGAAAAACACTGAGCATTTAGCCCTCGCCGACTACCCTCCCGCGAATCAAAACAACTTGCTGTAGCAACGGATGCGCGCTGGATGGTAAATACCCACATCCCCAAAATCAAATGTTGACAAAGCACCAGGCCGGTGCCGTAGCTACGATGAATTCAGCCGTTGCCCAGGTTCAAGAAGCATTCGCGGGGCAATCCAACGCATGGCACTGTCCGCCTTGCGATCCAGGCCACCCAAAAATCACCTAAATCTTTGGGACCCAAAAAAACCTCGACTTGATTTGCATTGATCCAAGCCGAGGTATCGGTCGCTTTTTTGCCAGCACAATCCGCTTACAACGCGATGGAGATGACGTGCCCATCGCTAACCGACCAAAATCTTTGGTAAGTTCCATAGGGTGTTCCATCTATTTGCCTAAACGAACTAGCATTCGGATTGCCTGGCCACTGTGTGCCAGTGTGGTCAATGTTCTCACTAATAAAGTGAACCGATCCATCGCCAAAGGCAAATTGGGCACCGCCGACGTGGTTGCTACCGGCCGTACGGTGGGGCTGGTTATTTCCCTCCGGTTGCGTCCAGTTCATCGCACGCTCACCATGCACCATCAACGCATTCGTGGCCCCATTGGCTCCCGCTGCTGGCGTTAAGCCGTTAAGATCGTGCGCCCCGTAGATACGGCTGCGATTGCGGCGGCCGTTATCCATATCCCATTTGGTTTCCGCGACCATGAATTGATTGCTGGTCCCGTCGGTCATCGACGAGATACCATAGTTGCTACCACGGTTGTCGCGAGAAAAGACTCCGTTACGACGCGAGGTGTTCGTGCCGCCCCAACCGTCATAGGAACTAGCGCATCCTTGATAGCTGGCCGTGGCGGAATTCGGAATGGCGCCATCATTGCGCCGATCTGGCTTAGTATCCGATGGGCAACTGAAAGTCGCTTGCGTCGTTTGGCAGAGCGTCCCGTTAAGACATACGGGTGGTGTAGTAGAGATGAAACCTACAGGCTCCGCTTGATTGAATTGGTTGTATAAATTGCCTTGCTCAATGTAAGGCAATATCCCCGTTTGCCAGCCGAACGCCGTGCCACCGTTGCTACCGTTTGCATTTCGACGAAAACCCATGTAATAGTGGCCGAAACCAAATTTCTTGTAGGCGTCGTGATAGTTGTGGAGCGATAGCCCCAGTTGTTTTAGATTGTTGCTGCATTGCATGCGCCGCGCTGCCTCGCGCGCAGCCTGAACGGCTGGCAGCAACAACCCGACGAGAATGCCGATAATGGCAATCACCACCAACAGCTCAACCAGCGTAAAACCTTTGCGGGATCGTAACATAATGAACCTCTCGTTGTAGCAGGAAAAGAAAGTCGACAAACAATTTGTTCAATGACTAGCACTGCCAAAACTCCCTTCGTGCGTGCGGCAGGGAAAAGACGAATGCGTGAGTAAATAGAAAGATCTACAAGCTTTGATCTAAACTATTGCACAGCTTCACACAAGCCAGCACGGAGCGGAATCGCCACTTTAATGGCGAACTAGGGTATTTTAATGGACATGCCGCCTACCCACTCACCCTAAATTATCAGATGGCGACCAGCTAGTAGCACAGGCGCCGCGCCAGACGTTACGTTTTCGGTAACTAAAACCGGGCGCTACCATTGAAATCCGCCCGTTCGAATCACGGCAGGCATCGCCTGTCTTTCAGGGTTCAAGTTCGCGCGGGTTAAATCCGGAGAATTGCCCATGGCACTCAATCGCGCTAGGCCTTCTTGGGAGCACTCGGGCGGAGCGCGACAGCTAATAACAATCCGACCAAGGCAGTGCAGGTCAATATCCACAGCGTCTTGTGGGGTATTTCCAAAGGTATCAGCCGCCCCATATTGTCGTCTAGAAAAAGCGCTGAAGCAGCAATCAAATAGACCATCACGGCCAGGACGCTGGCAATCGCCCCAGACAGGCCACACTTCAAACCTTCCGCCGCTCCACCCCGAATCCACCCAATCCCCAGCGCCAAGGCAGCGATCATGGCCCCCCAAGTCGACAAGTGCAGCCCGCCAGCTTCGACCAACGAAAAACCCTTGCTTTGTTCAAGTGCAACGCCAATGGTTGTCCCCACCGTCATGCTAACGCCGGCGCCGGCGACTGCGGCCAGCAAGGCTCCGACAAAGGCGCTTGGCAACCGACGCGTACGAGTCGTGAACAACCCAACCGCTCCTCCTAGGCAAGCACCGAGAATCGCAAACGACACCGCATAATTGTGCGAGTAGAATTCACCGCGTGCTTTTTGATGCAGTTCAATCAGCGGCTTATCTTTTGCACTCGGCTCTTGGGGAACCGGCCGCAGATCGGGATAAGGAAAAGCAGGATCAATGCTGGACGCGATTCCGAGTCCTAGCACGCCGCCCAGCACACAGGCCGCGACCGCAGAGAAGATACTCGGTGACCAAGCGCTGGTGGAGCTAGGGCTGGCCGGGGATAAAGGCGAAGTATCTGACATGATTCAACCGTACCTGAAGGAAACCGTGGGCGTGCAAGCTGCACGAGAAGGGCTGACGTCTATACGACCAGCTTAACCAAATTCGCAAGGGGGTGCATTCGGGTCAGACCCTGTTTTAAGGCTTTGCCAAACCCTATAAGGTTTTGTTTCATCCAGATCGTGGCAGTGATCTCAAACGGCGAGCAGCGAAAGCGACGCGAGCAACTATTACAGTTCACGACGAGGTGGAGCAGCCGCTGCAACTCCTGAAAACAGGGTCTGCCCCCTATGCGCTGCAACTTTGGCCTTTCGGGGATTGGGGGAAGCTGTAAACTATGTCGGCGACTGGGATTACGTGGATGGGGATTACTTCGTCCGTACAATATGTCTCCCTCAGTATCGCAAATTTTCCCGAACGTCCCGGTGGGCGGATCGGTCCTGTTGAATAGTGGCCAGCCCTAGTTAAATCTGTGGCTGCCTTTTGATTCGGTTACTCCTAGGTGAATTATGGAACTCGCAAAAGTACGCAATATCGGCATCAGCGCTCACATCGACTCGGGTAAGACGACTTTGAGCGAGCGGATTCTGTTTTACACCGGCCGCATCCACAAGATCGAAGAGGTCAAGGGTGGTGGCGACGGTGCGACCATGGACCATATGGAATTGGAACAAGAGCGGGGGATCACGATCACCAGCGCCGCGACCACCGTGGCTTGGGGGGGGAGCGCGGCCAATAACCATATCAATGAACCACACCAGATCAATTTGATCGACACACCCGGCCACGTGGACTTTACGATTGAAGTCGAACGCAGCCTACGAGTGCTCGACGGGGCTGTGTTGGTGTTGTGCGCTGTGGGTGGTGTTCAAAGTCAATCGTTGACGGTTGACCGGCAAATGCGACGCTACAACGTGCCACGCCTGGCCTTCATCAACAAGATGGACCGCACGGGGGCGAATGCCAAAAAGGTAGTGGCCATGATGCGCGAAAAGCTCAATACCGACGCGGTATTGATGCAATTGCCGATTGGGGCGGGCGAAACCTTCGCGGGCTGCATCGACTTGATTACCATGAAAGCATTGACGTTTACTGGTGATCAGGGAACCGTCGTCGAAGAAGGCCCCATCCCTGCGAACATGCAAGACGAAGCGAAAGAGTACCGCCAAGCGATGCTCGAAAGTTTGTCAATGTACAACGACGAGTTGATGGAATTGCTGTTGAGCGAGGAATCGGTCGGCGAAGAATTGATTCATAAAGTGACCAAGGACGCTGTCCAAAACCAAGGCCTGACTCCAGTTTTCGTGGGCTCGGCGTTCAAGAACAAGGGGGTCCAACCACTGCTGGACGCAGTCGTGCGTTACTTGCCTAGTCCACTGGAGCGTGAAATCAAGGCGCGTAAGGTCGACGATGAAACCCAAAAGATCCTACTCAAGCCTGACCCGGCTGAACCGTTTGTAGGCATGGCCTTCAAGATCGTCGAAGATCCGTACGGTCAATTGACGTTCCTGCGAGTCTATCAAGGGAAGATCTCCAAAGGTGAGATGTATACCAATCAACGTACCAGTCGTAAGGATCGCTTCAGTCGCATCGTGCGTATGCATGCCGATGAACGCGAAGAAATCGATTCAGCCGAGGCGGGCGACATTGTGGCCATCATGGGTATCGACTGCGCGTCAGGTGATACTTACGCCAAGGATCGAGATTATTGCACGCTCGAAAGCATGTTCGTCCCCGAACCGGTAATCAAAGTTTCCGTTACTCCAGCGCGTGCCGACGCAGACAAAATGGTCAAGGCGTTGCAGCGATTCCGCAAAGAGGATCCGACTTTCCAAGTCTACAACGACGAAGAAACGAGCGAGACAATCATTTGCGGCATGGGTGAATTGCACTTGGAGATTTACATCGAACGGATGCGTCGCGAGTACAAGATCGAAATCGAAGCGGGAGCACCGAAGGTTAGCTATCGAGAGGCTCCTGGCGAAAAGGTCGAATTCAACTACAAGCACAAGAAACAGACGGGTGGTTCGGGGCAATTTGCTCACATCGTGGGTGAGATGACTCCGATCGATTCCGAGGGTGCCGCTGTATTCGAATTCGAAGAGCACATTGTCGGCGGTCGTATTCCGAAGCAATTTATCGCGCCGGTCGAAAAGGGAATGCGTGATTCGCTGGGCAAAGGTCCGCTGGCCGAATTCCCCGTGGTCGGGGTGCGCATCGATTTGCGAGACGGTAGCTACCACGATGTTGACTCGTCGGAACGCGCGTTTTACATCGCCGCTCAAGGTTGCTTCCGCGAAACGATCCTCAAGAGCAAACCGATGTTGCTCGAACCGATCATGAAGTGCGAAATTGAATGCCCTGAGCTGTACCAAGGCGACGTGGTGGGTGACGTGATTCGCCGACGCGGATTAATTGTATCAACCGATATTCGCGACACAGTGTCCTACATCATCGCTGAGGTACCATTGGCCGAAACCTTTGGTTATGCTACCGATTTGCGAAGTATGACCAAGGGACAAGGGACCTTCACGATGGAATTGCTGACCTATCGCAAATGCCCCAGCAACGTGCAGGAAGAAATCATCGCCACACGTCGCAAGAAGGAATTGGCCGGAGCAAAGTAGTTGTTTCGATGAAGGCCGGTCAATAAGATTCGAAGGAGTGTTGCGTTGAATAACGCAGCACTCTTTTTTGTTTACCGGGGAGCGCAGTTCAAATTCCACAGTCAGATTGCGAGGTGGTTGCGACCTTGGTAATGATCAACGGTTTGGTTGAGTCGAACCCTCGGTCGCCGCTGCGTGGATGGTTAACACTCCTGGGGTTACGCTCCGGTCGCCGGGGCTCCCGACGCTTACCCCAGGCTAGAAAAATCCGCCGCTCTGCGGCTACTCTGCGGTCGAATTCAAGAGCGAGTCAAATTAGGATGTGGGTCAAATTTAGACACAGTTATACCTAGAATCTCCCCAACTCCCACCTCCCAACTCCTTCCCACGAGGTTCACCTAACGTCAAGCGTTGAGGCAATCGAGCAAGGCGGCCTGCAATTGGGGCGTGGCGGAGGAAACCAATTTCGGATTCCATAAGTCGAATTCGGTTCCATCGACATTCGAAAAGCTGGCGCCGGCGGATTGGGCGATGAGAAAACCTGCTGCGATGTCCCAGGTCTTGATCGATGAAGCCCAATAGGCGTCCAGACAACCTTCGGCCACATAACACAGGTTGAGCGCCGCCGAGCCGAGCCGACGCAGAGACTGACTTCTTTCGAGCACATTGAGGAACTGATTGACCTCGGGATCGTTTTTGGAAACTCCTGGGCGGAAGCTGCAGCAGACCATGGCTTTGTCGAGCTGGGTGCAGCCGCTGGTACGAATTGGTTTGCCATTCTTGGTGACGTGTCCACGATCGTCCGCAGCGTATAAGTTGTCGAGCATCGGGTCGTAAACGACGCCAACCCGCGGATTGTGGCCATCGATGAGTGCAATGGAAACCGAAAAACTGAGCAGTCGATGAACGAAATTGGCAGTGCCATCCAGAGGATCGACTACCCACGTTGGTTTACCGCTTGCCATGGCAGCGCGTCGCTCGTCCTCTGTTGACTCTTCGCCGAGAAATGCGAACTGGGGAAAGCGGCCGGTCAATAGTTTCTCGATGGCTTGTTGCGAAGCGAGGTCCGCATCGGTAACCAAATCGGCAGGTCCCTTTTCGCGGACCGCCGACTTGCCGAATTGTTCACGCAAGATCTTCCCGCCAACGCGTGCCGCCTCGCAAGCTGATTCTAAAATGGATTGCATTACTATTTCGCCCTCGTCAGTGTCCTACTTTCGTCCGAAAGCCGTCCTACTTTCGTCCGAAAGCTGTGCTAACTACGATCGAAAGCCGTGCTACCTACGATCGAAAGCCGCTGCATTATTCGTATATGGGATAAAAGCAACCAAAGGCTTGATCGCAAAACACACCAGGGTCGTTATAGCGTTGTTGGCGATCGAGCGCGGCAATTTGTTGCATCTCGTCGTCGTGTAGCTGGAAATCATAGAGGCTGATATTCTCCCGCAGGCGCTCGATGCGGCTGGTCTTAGGGATGACGGCTGTCCCACGTTGAACTCCCCAGCGCAACACTATTTGTGCGGGCGTCCTTTTATGGCGACTCGCAATCTCTGTGACGATCGATTGCTCGAGTACTGAATCGCTGGCCTGGGCCATTCCCAGGGGCACATACGAGCCAGCGCCTAAGGGGGAGAAGGCGGTATAGGCAATTTGCTCCTGCTGGCAATAGCGAAGCAGTTTTTCCTGAACAAGATAAGGATGCGATTCGACCTGCAACACGCTCGGACGCACGCTGGCATAGGACAACAAATCCCGAATCAACGAACAACCAAAATTGCTGATGCCAATATGTTTAGTCAATCCTGCCATATGCAATTCTTCCATGGCTCCCCAGGTCTCAGCTATGGGTACGCTGACGATCTCCATTTTGGGCGGCTCTGAGTTGGGATCAAAAAACCAACCGGGCGGATATCGCGATTCGGGCGCCACGTACTTGAGCGTAATGGGAAAATGAATGAGGTAGAGGTCGAGATAATCCAGCCCCAGATCTGCCAGCGAGCGTTCGACGGCTGGTCGAACATGCTGTCGGGCATGATATGTATTCCACAGCTTGCTGGTTACCCACAGCTCCTCACGCGTGCACAGGCCTTGGTCGAGTGCTTGTCGAATCCCAGCGCCAGCTTCGCGTTCATTGCCGTAGTCACAAGCCGCATCCAAATGGCGATAACCGGCTTCGATGGCCGCGACGACCATCTCCGCTGTCGTGGCGTTGTCAATTTTCCACAGCCCCAATCCCAGACTGGGCATGGTACCGCCGTCGGCTAGAGCAATTGTTTCGCAGTTGTTCATCGCGTGTCCGAGGGAAAGTTTGTCAGAAGTGAAAGTAGGCGGCAATAGTATCCACGCTGGTCGCAAGAATGGCAACACGCGGCTTCGTTTAACACCGAGCCGTAGCCGGCTGCTGAGCTGCAAGTCAATTGCCAAGCGAAGTGGATGCCCGAACGGCACTAACGCCGCCCGAGGGGGAAGTCGCAGCCGGTGCAGGCGACGGCAGGAATGCAATCAGAGGTATGAGGAACGACAATCTAGAAATGGTCGCAGGTAGGAACCAATCACAACCTGAATTACTCTAGCCAGCGACACCCGGACTATTCAAGACTTCACGGGTGGCTGAAAGCTAGACAGTTCGGTGAACTGGTAGGATGCTGCATTTTTGTTAGACTCTAGCGCTCTAAAACTCAGCCTAACTTTCTTCCTTTAGCCAAGTGCCTCAAGCCTCAAATCCATGGGTGTCCTGTTACAGATTCGCGGAGCTGCCAAAAGCTTCGGCCATCAAATTTTGCTCGACGATGCCGAAGCAACGATCAATGACAATGTCAAAATCGGCTTCGTGGGACGCAACGGAGCAGGCAAGTCGACGCTGTTACGGATTTTGCTCGATGAAGAGGAGCTCGAAAAAGGGGAAGTCATTCGGCATTCGAGCCTCAAAGTCGGCTATTTGCGGCAACACGATCCATTTCAAGCGGGCGAGTCGGCACTTGATTTCCTGATGCGCGACAGTGGCGAGCCCGATTGGAAGTGCGGTGAAGTGGCTGGCGAGTTCGAACTCAAGGGGAGCTATCTCACAGGTCCTATTTCAGAGCTCTCCGGAGGCTGGCAGACACGCGTAAAACTGGCATCGCTGCTGTTGCAAGAACCCAATCTACTGTTGCTCGACGAACCGACGAACTTTCTTGATGTCCGCACGCAGATTTTGCTGGAGCACTTTTTGCGGAGTTTTAATAAAGCTGCGTTGATTGTGTCTCACGATCGCTCGTTTCTACAAGCCACCTGTGATCATACGCTCGATCTATCGAGTGGCAAACTGACGATGTACCCTGGGAAGATCGAGGCCTTTTTGGTCTATCAAGCCGAACGCCGCGAACATGATGAACGCGTCAATGCGGCTGTATTGGCCAAACAAAAGCACTTGCAAAAGTTTATCGACAAGAACCGTGCACGAGCCAGCACGGCCAGCCAAGCGCGTTCCAAAGGGAAGCAGCTCGAGCGTCTACAAACGCTAGAGATCGCCGATGAGTTGCCTACCGCTTCGATACGTGCACCGATCGTCAATCCCCGCAACGGTGCTGCAGTGCGCATGATTGATTTGGCTATCGGCTATCCCGATCACGCGGTAGCCCGGGAAATCAACATAGAAATCGAGCATGGTCAGCGGGCGGCGATCGTGGGAGACAATGGGCAAGGCAAGACGACGCTGTTACGGACGATCGTTGGTTCGCTGTCCCCCCTAGCTGGCACCGTGCGTTGGGGACACGCGTGCGACATTGGCGTCTACGCGCAGCATGTTTACGGGAGTCTTGACCCCAAGCAAACGGTACTTGAATACCTTGAGGGCAAAGCCACGCCTGGTACTACCAATCAACAAATCTTGACAGTCGCTGGTTCCTTGTTGTTTCGCGGCGATCACGTCCGCAAGAAAGTGCAAGTACTTTCGGGTGGAGAGCGAGCTCGATTGTGCATGGCTGGGCTGTTGCTTGGCACCTACAACATTCTTGTGCTTGACGAACCGGGGAATCACTTGGATGTGGAGACGGTCGAATCGCTGGCGGACGCGATTTTGGCGTACCGAGGGACAGTGATTTTCACCAGCCACGATCGGCACTTCATGAGCCGCCTGGCGACAGACATTATTGAAGTCCGCGATGGTTCGGCCAAAAACTATGCTGGTGACTACAACGCCTACTTGTACTATATCAACAAAGAAATCGAAGACGGAGAGCGGACGCGCGCACCGACGCGTTCGGGACAGAAGAAGGCCAAAGTAGCCTCCTCGCCTGCGATCGGTAGCGGTCTGGATGAAAAGCAAGTTCGAAAAGAACTGAAGAACATCGAGCGAAACATCAAAACTCTCGACGCTCGGCGGATCGAACTCAATGAACAGTTGATGCAGACCACAGACGCCGCTGAGGCGTTGCGTCTTCATAACGAAGTAAAAGCGGTTGAAATGGATTTGGGGGTGGTCGAAGAACGCTGGTTGGAATTGAACGCGTTTGAATAGAAAGCGCGTTGGTACCAGAAGGCGCCGAGAATCGAGAATTATGCGGGGCAACATCAACCAAGCGTCACGACTCGGAGAGTCGTGCGACGTTTGTGCGACCGCAGAGGCTAACGACCGCTGAGGACGGACAGACTTACTCCGCTTTCCGCTGCTTGGTTAGTTGGAAGTGGAGCGTCATGAAACACGAGTAAATCGCGTCGCTGCGGGTCAACGTACATGGACTGGATGGCTGCGCTGCCTGAGAGCGTCTTCAAGTTGCCAATGAATTCGCAATGTTTCGCGCTCCAAACTTTAAGATTTCCCTGGGAATCGCCACTCACATAACACTCCCATCCAGGCGAGCCCACTAGGCTAACGATCTCACCCGCATCGCCATTGAGAGTTTCGACTTGTTGCAAGCCCGAATTTCGATGGATTCGAATCCGTCCGTCGGCATGACCGCTGATCAAACAATCCCCCTGCGGATCATACAAGAGACTCGTGGTACGGCTGGCTCCAGCAATACGCTGGTTAACTTCTCCCGTGGCGATGTCGTAGACCAAGATCTCTTCGAACATTCCACCAACTGCGACGCGGTTTGGACCGCAAAAGCAGGTCACGTAAGCGAGAGAGGGGAGAAGTTTCTCAAAGCCAGATTGCGTGCAGTCGTTGGCCGTCCAGACTCGCAATCGAGCATCGTCCCCGCAGGCAGAGAGGAGCGTGCCTGAATCATTGAAACACAGGCTGTTGATCTTACGATCATCCAGCGAATCGGTCGGGGGTGGATAACCACAAAACCTCACATCGCCCCCCTCGATATCCACAATCGCGACGCGCCCATCCTTCCAGCCAACTGCCGCCAATCGTCCGTCCCAACTGGCACAGATGGCTGTCACCGCACTAGCGTTGGGGGCGATCAATTCGCGACGTTGTTCGGAGTCCATGCCGACCATCACCACACGCCCTTCACGACAACCATGAATGATGTGTTGGCCAGCCGAACTATTGACCAGCGCAGCAACGGTAGTGTTAGCACCCAGCCGATTGACTGAGTCGGAGGGCAGCGGTGTGATGATTGTTGAGCCGCTGTCGCTAACGCTGGCAATAAAATCGTCTCCCACATTGCATACCGAGGTGACTTCTCCGCTATGCGCCACGAATTCGCTGGTGCACGGAAGGTGGTCCGGAATCGGTTTTCCGTTTACTGTATTCGAGCCCAGATCTGCTAGCGACCAGGTCACTACTCCTCCCCGCCGTGTACCAGCCACTAACCAGTCACCATCCGAGCTAAAATCGAAGGACGAAATCACACCACGTGGTTGCTTCAATTTTACTGTTCGCCCCTCGACAAGGGTGTCGCGTAAGTAGACCTCAGGTGCGTTGAAAGTAGTGTATGCCAACCATCGGCCATCTGGAGACCAGCGACAAACCTGCGGATGTCCAAAATCGCTTGATATCGCTCTTTTCACTGCGCCTGTTTTTGTGTCGGCCAGTATCAATTCATGCGCCTGACTCATGACTAAACACTGTTCACCGTCAGGGGAAAAACCAATCGAACGATTCCGGGCTTCTGTGGCGATGCGACTCAATAGTTTACCACTGGCCAGTTCACGGATAGCTACGGATTGGTAGCGTTGGCCCGATGCCAAATAGCGTCCACAGGGAGAAAACCGTAGCGACTCAACCGTGGTAGTCGATAAGTAAGTTGCTTCGACGTCGCCGAGCCAGCTAAGAGAATCATGCAGTTTTAGCGAGTAGAGTTTGGTGCAAGGGGTCAGCATGGATGGGCTGTTGTAACCAATAGCAATACGTGTTCCGTCACGACTAACGTCGAGCGCATCGATTTTGGCTCCCGGTTGCGGGACGAGCCAGTGTTCAAGTTGGCCCGACTCGGCGTTGTGAAAATTAAGACGCCCGTCATGCGCGGCAGATACGACCAGTTTCGTACCTGCAATGCACCGGATCTCCGTGGCAGGCGCATGGTGGTAGGTCAAACGCTTGGCAGCATTTTGTGCCTGATTAGCCAATAGTCGAAATCCGTAACATGCTTCGGCTTCACCACCAATATTGTTTTGAATAATGTCCAGCATATCGACGACAGCCAGGATATTTTTCTTGTCCCAAGCTTCAAAAGCTCGATGCACATCGGCGCGATAGGCCTGCATTACCGCCCGATGTCGCTGAGCGTCCGCTAGTTTCTTGTGCTCGATTGCCTCTTCCAAGGCCATCGTGGTATCGCTCCGAGCGCGAACCGCAGCTGACTCGCTAGATATCAATTCAGCTAGCGTCTGCCGCAAAACCTGCTGTTGCGAGCGAAGACTGGCAGCCATCATCGAGAACGTAATGGCACTTGCCAAACTACCCAAGACCACCATCGCTGCCAGCGAAGATACGACAGGTGCGGCGGCTAGGGTGCGCCAAACCCGTTGATAGCTGCGTAGCGGACGAGCCACCACTGCAGAGCCGCGCAAGAAGCGATCCAAGTCACGAGCCAGTTCTTTACAAGAAGAGTATCGAGATTCGGGACTCTTGTTGAGGCACGTCATCACGATCGCATCCAAGTCACGTGGCACCTCACGTCGCTGACTACGGACGGACCGAGGAGACTCGTTACAGATCCGCTGCAAGGTTTTGACGACATTGTCACCCGCGAACGGAACCGTCCCCGTCAACATGCGATACAAGATAATCCCCAATGAATACTGGTCGGCGGCAGGTGTCACGATCCCTGTATCGCCGCGAGCCTGCTCGGGAGACATGGTGTCGATTGTCCCCACCAATCTGGCTGATAGCGATTGCTGAACCTCGCACGTCCAGTCGTGCGCCAATCCAAAATCCGTGATGCGGGGAGTAACCGGCAGCCAACTCTGATCGTCGTAGTTGGGAGTCAGCAACACGTTTTGCGGCTTTACGTCGCGATGCACCAAGCCGCGGAGATGGGCATGCGATAGGCCATTGGCCAGCTCGCGGACGATACCTACGGCCATGCGCACAGGAATCGGCCCATCGTGGTGCGCTATCCAATGCTCTAGGGTGGGGCCCTCACACATTTCGTAAACCAACGTCAGCAGTCCTTGCTCTTCACCATATTCATGCAAGCAGACAACATTGGGATGAGCCAAGCGCGCCGCCGCTTGCGCTTCGCGAATGAAGCGTGCGCGGGTTTCACTTCCGCTATGCACACCCAAATGAGAAACCTTCACCGCCACTTTGCGTGACAAACGACAATCGTAGGCCAGATAGACGCAGCCAAAACTGCCACTCCCCAGCCGGCGAATGATCTCGAAGCGACCGATGTTGGCCGGGATGCAATCATCGGCCACATCATCAAGGGGCGCGTCTTCCACGTCATTCAAGGCCAAGAATTGCACTCGGAACGCGCTCAATTCGTCGTTCGACAAGCGATCTGAGGCAGGACCGCGGGCAGCAGAACGGTGGAAGACATCGATGGGGGCATCATGCGACATAACATAGCAATCGGTTTGGCTCTAAGTTGTGCACCCGCAGCCCGGGCTGCGGATTTCATTGTGACGGAGCCGCGACAGGGGAGCGCGTCAGAAACCCGCGCTAGCCATAACCTAACGGTCCATGACTCACCCAAAACTGCACAGGTGAGTTACACTTATTATGCGCTCTGGGCGCAGTTACCGCTACAAGAAAGTCGGCGCGGAAAAATTTCGCCAGCGATTTAGATCGGTACCAAATTCCGCTACGCCTTTACCTCCTGCCATGCAGGTGAGTATCGTTCAACAAAGCGAACTATCAGTGCGGACCTTGCCCGAAATCCCTAAACTAGGGGGATTCTAGATTCGGGAAAGGGTGTTGAACACGAATGCCGCGAGCATGAGCGGTTTCCTGTAGCGGAACTAGCCAACTTGCAATTGAGCTTCGACCTGCCGTATGGCGTCGCGGACCGTTAAGCCTCGACCAACCTGCATGCTAGCGCCGCCAGTCAGCCAGCCTTCAACGGTTTTCTCGGCTGAGATGACTGTGCTATGCCGACGTTTACCGAAGTACTCGCCGATCTCCTTGTAGGCCGCCGGCGTATATTTGCGCGATAGAAACATCGCTAACATCCGCGGCTGACTGACCGAACGAGTCTTGTTGCCCGATTGCAAAGAGTGAGGCTCAAGTCCAAACATGCCGCATACTGCGCGTTCAATATCGGCCATGCGCACGACTGGCTGTGTGGCTTGGACTAAATCATGGATAGCGTTCCAGCATTCATCCCAACTCAGTTTGTGCGCATGCAACGATGAGACGGCCATTAGTCGCTTGGCAATCCCACTGAGCACCCGCCCATCGCCTGACGCTCGGCTGGCGATCTGTTCGACGATATCGCGATGGATCTCGATCCCCGCGGTGGTGAACAGTCGCGCAAGTACTTCCGAGCGAGTCTGTTCGTCGAGTGGGAAAATTGGGGTGATCATGCCGCTTCGTAAGCGTCCTACCAAATCACCTCCCAGGGCTTGTAGTTCCCCCAAACTACGGTCGGCGGTCAGCACAATCTGCTTACCCATTCTCAGCAAGTTATCGAGCGTGTGTTTGAGTTCACCGATGGTCGATTTTTTCCCCACGAAAAACTGAATGTCATCTAGAATCAGCGCTTCGACATCGCGGTACTTGCGACGAAACATGGGTAACCCGCCGCCGCGCAAACCTTCCATGTAGTCATTGGTGAATTGTTCACTTGTCATGTGAACCACTCGTCTCAACCGTTTAACTGTTCGCAGCCGCTCTGCCACAGCCGCCGCCAAATACGATTTGCCACAACCGCTCGGACCGTGCAGCACCACAGGACTTAGACGCCCCGGTTCTGAGACGATCAAGTTAGCTGTTGTCCAAGCTAGTTGGTTCGAAGTTCCGTGCACGAACTGCTCCCACAAATCGATCGAACGCGGAACTGCGGCAGTAGTCGTACCGCTTGCTGCTTCCGAAGCTGATCGAATTGGTTGGGTTGACGAAGGGCTTAAGGTTGGTGTTGACTCACTATGCGTTTTGCGTAGTGGTAAACGTTGACTGACAATGTTGGTTGTATCGTGTTTAGTTGTTGCCAATTGCAGCGACACGTCGTACACAACCTGTGGGGCAAAACCGATGACGTCCACAAACGTCTCGGCAATCTCCTTGGCCAACATGCGTTTAGCAAGCTGGCAGGCAAAATCATTCCTGAATGAAATCTGGAGCGATCCACTACTGAAGGACCACTGGGTATCGTTTGGTATCCATAATTCATAGCGCTCTGAGCTGATCCTTTCGACCAGAGCAGATCGCACTTGAGCGGCGACATCCATTTCGCACTGGTTCACATCGTGTTCCATGCTCGGCGCGCACTCCTAATCGGTCAACGTTCGCGCCGACCGTGCGCGAACTGGTTCCTGTTTGACGCTCATGGCAAACCTTGCCATGCTCTTGCACCAGTGTCCGTCGGGGTTGAAAAGAAAGGCCACTAACTTTCCGCCGACTTGAGACACCAACTTTGCTCACGACTTTCTCAGGGTCGCAAGCGAAGCTGGTCGACAGCCTTTTGCTGTCACTGACGAGGAGCGATTGTAGATTTGCTAGCATGTATGTCAAACTGTTTTTCAAGACCCTCGCGCATCTCACTTTGGACAAGTGGCAATGCCTTGGGAGAACCCTAGTCGTTGCCAAGTTCGAGTGCACTCTATGGTACCAAAGTTTATCGTTCTTCCATCGACACACGACGTGGAAAATCTGTTCATGAATTGGCTCCTCTCAGCCTTCGGAAACAGTCCGATTGGCGTAACCCTCTATGGCTGTGGTCTTTAGGTCTTATTGAAGACTTAAAAAACAAATGCCTAACGTTTTCACGCCCTAAATGCCTGCATTGATCCCCACCGGCTTGTTCGGGGCGAGGGTCACGGTTCGGAGAACCGTGCGACGATGAGCAATTGCCTGCATAGATCCCCACCGGCTCGTTGGGGGGCGTTACAATCGTTAGCGTTCGATTGCAGGTAATAGTGTGTCGTCGACGCACCTATTTGGAACGAACATCCGACACTGCTTACGATCGCGTAAGGTCAAGCTTCTTAAGAGAGTCAATTTGAGGCAATCATAAGATGACCACTGTCAAGGAAGTCCTCGATCAGCTCGGTAGGCCGCCGGCCGACATCTGCGTCGACTGGGTGTGGCAACTACGTGATTTTAAAATCGGCGATGAAGAAAGTGATTGCACCGCCCACCACGAACCCGTGCAAGTATGCTCGCAGCGCGACCAGACTCAGCCCCATGTGGTATGGTCCCAGATCACAACTGACCCGCAGGGAGTCCTTCGACCATCCCCGTCGAATGCGAAGCTTACGAAGAAATCATTGGATGAGTTGATTGTGCAACTTCAGCACTGGTCTAACGCGAATGCAAGTAATGCGTGTGTGAGGACAAACCTCACTCAGCGCGCGACATCATCAAAGTTATCCCCAAAGAAACGCCGACATCATTCCTTTCTCGCGGTGCGGTACATTGCCGCTAGCGCCTGTCTGCTCTCCATTGCTTTGTTGTTAGGCTCTTGGATGTTGTCGGGTCAATCGTCACGGCCTCAAAGTCAGACAACGTCTATGAGTATGAGCACTATTGTTGGTTCTAGCGCGTCCACCTCGACCGTGGGTGTCCCAGGCGAAAGTGCAAAGCCCGGTCGGCAAGGGCTGACGACGGTTGCCGTGGAACTTGACGCAATGCATCAATCGCTGCATTCAACCAAATCATCGACAACGGAACAGGCAGCTACAGAGTCACCACTCGCGCACATCGATAGTCTCCAGCGGTTGACACAGAACCTAGATTCAGCGACTGGGTCTGCATCTAGCGTCGAATCGCCTCAAACGTCCGTGGCGGCTATCTCGCCGGCCAACGGAACGGAGCAGTCCATAGCACCAAGCATTGCTCCCATCGCAACGTCAGAATCGGGCAGCCCGCAATCGGAGCCGATGATTGATGTGCTCGGTGAATTGGCGGACTTAGCCCAGTCGGCTGAGGTGGAGCTTGTGGAACAGTTAGTGGCATCCGCCAGCACCACTGGAGCTGACGCCAGCACTCTGGCAACCGTATCGCCTCCACTGGTATTGACGGTATCCCCACCTCATCAATTGCAAAGGTTCGATAAGTCAATTCGTCCACGGCAGCCGGCATGGAAGTTGCGTTTGTCCGTGAGCGACGGTTTCACGGCCGAACCGCCTGACGCCCAAATGATTGAAGGTCGAGAGTGGGCAAGCTGGATGGTACGCGAGGAGCGGAAACTCTCGACCGGTCCTAGATTCAATGCTGGTGGCGTTCGTTCCAACCCATTGCAAACACAAGTAATGGTCCAAGTGCAACTGGCCAATCAGCGGCAAACTTCGCTGCGCTGGCGGATTGTGGCGGGCGCCAACGATTTCCCAGGCCTGGCGATCCCGCTCGACCAGACATGGCTCGATGGAGTCCAAACTCATCTAAGGACTCAAACGCAATGGCTTTTTTCCGAGTCAGAGCGTGCACGAACGCTAGCTCGCGTCCAGGGCCTGCCATCGGAGGCCCGTTCCAGTCTCACCACTCGCCGACGCGCACTGGAAGCAGAGCACAAACTAGCGACGCGTTGGCTGGAGATAATCGCTGATGCCAATCAATTCCCTGGCTGGCTCGACGGACAGCTCAACGTGCACGCACAGTTACTAGACGCCGCTCACTCCCCCTCGCCCACGTTGCTACAATTTGGCAATCCTTGATTGAGATGGAGGAATTGGGAATGGAGAATGACGGGATGGATTGGTTGAGTTGCTTGGTTCAAAAATTAAAACCTGTACGCCAGCGGCACCTGCCGCGTGTCGTTACACGATTTTGTACTCCATTCTCTACCCCACTCGGAGGCAACGATTCATAGTTCAACCCCATCTGCTCCGGCGGGCATTCGCGTGCACGATGTGAGCATTGCCTTTGAATCGGTTGCACCTGTCTTACAGAATCTCTCGCTAGTCGTCGCGGCGGGTGAAATTGTGGCACTGGTGGGAGCATCCGGATGCGGCAAAAGTACATTACTAAGAGCGATTGCTCGATTGATATCGCCGTCCTCAGGGCGGATCGAATTCAGTGATCAAGTTCACTCGCGTCGGGCAGGAGACTTGTCCTATGTTTTTCAGGAGGCGACCCTGTTGCCTTGGCGAACCGTCGATGAAAACATTGGCTTGCCGTTGGAGTTGGGGCGAGGGCGAGAAAAGTCCGAGTCGGATGCCGCGATTCGCGTTGCTCGACACGCTGTAGGTTTGGAAGAATCTGCAGCGGGTAAATTTCCTCGTGAGCTTTCAGGTGGCATGCGGATGCGGACCAGTATTGCACGCGCCCTGGTGACGGATCCCAACATCTTACTGCTGGACGAACCGTTTGCTGCCCTAGACGATATCCTTCGAACCAAACTCAATGAGCTATTGCTCGAACTGTGGACCAGCCGCCCGAGAACTATTTTGTTTGTAACGCATAACATCGCCGAAGCCGTCTACTTAAGTCATCGCATCGCGGTTCTGGGAGATGGCCAAGTGGCACAATCGATCGACAACGATTTAGCGTGGCCGCGCACCGCGTCCCAACGCTCTTCGATTGAATTCGCTGCGTTGTATGGGCGAGTCAGTCAGGCTCTCTCAGAAGTCGCCAGCTAAATGAAATCGCACGATAGTTGGCTAAAGACAACCTTGCTGACCTGCTTGGTATTCGCAAGCCTATTGGCTACCTGGCAATTGATGATCATCATCTTTACGATCCATCCGATTGTGTTACCGTCACCCATGCGAGTTGCTCTGGCTGGGTGGCAAGAACGGAACGCGTTGGCAATGGGTTTTGCTGTCACTGGTGCGGCGGCTGTGCTGGGGCTCAGCACGAGCGTGTTGGTGGGGACCTGCGTCGCGATCCTCTTTAGTCAATCGAGGTGGATTCGCAGCGCTTTTTATCCCTACGTGATCTTTCTTCAAACTGTGCCGATTGTCGCTATCGCTCCACTACTGATCACCTGGTTTGGGTACGGTTTTCGCACGGTAGTTATGGTAGCCACGATCATTAGTATTTTCCCTGTCATTTCCAATGTTACGGCCGGCCTGCTGTCGGTCGACGAAAACCTCAAGGATCTATTTCGACTCAGCCGCGCATCACGCTGGCAGACACTTTTCAAGTTGCGTATACCGTTCGCAATCAGTCATCTCATTCTTGGGACGCGTGTCAGCGCAGGCCTAGCGGTAATCGGTGCGATCATTGGTGAGTTTTTTGTCGGTAACGGTGCGACAGGTTATGCAGGATTAGGGACGTTGATGACCGGTTGGCAGAATCTAGCACGCACCGATGCGTTGATGGCCGTGGTGTTGACTAGCACGCTACTGGGATTGGCGATGATTGTCAGCGTAAACACTGTCGCCCGCGTGGTTCTCTGGCGGTGGACAGCCAGCAGCGGCTTTGAGTCAGAATAGAAAGTGGGTCGCACCTGCTAAGTGGGTCGCACCTGCTAAGTGGGTCGCACCTGCCGGGTGCGACTACCAGAGCGCTGGGAACGATATTTCCATCAAGAATCATTGGGAGCTATAGAACTCATGGGCATGGTAAACGGGCAGGTAGAAGTCGAACCCGGCAGGTGCGACCCACTGACGCAGTGAGCGGTATTGTCTCAACGTAGAAATCTGGCTGATATTCAGCGATTTTACAGGGAATTGCGAACATTCGTTGAGTAGTCACTACGATTTCACTCTTTCCAAATCTGGCTCGGGGTGGGACAATGAAAACTCTTCATGACCACAGTTGAAATGTTAGCGAAACATGAAATCAATGACGAATCCTGTCCCTCCCAGCGTGCTTCCGTATAAACTCAATTTGACTTATGCGGTGACCATCGTAGCGGTCCATGTGCTCGGTCTATTGGCACTTATCCCGTATTTGTTTTCTTGGACCGCATTTATCGTGTTCCTGGTCGGCATTCATGTGTTTGGTCAAGGGATCACCATTGGCTACCATCGCTTGCTGACACATCGCAGCTTCAAGTGCCCGAAATGGGTCGAATACATTTTCGCGATTCTAGGAATCTGTTCGATGGAGGACACGCCGGCCCGCTGGGTGTCAGTCCACCGCATGCATCACGTGCATTCTGACGAAATCCCCGACCCGCACAGCCCGCGCGTCACGTTCTGGTGGTCGCACATGGGTTGGCTGATGTATATCAATCGCCAGACGTACAGCGTCGCTGGCTTGGAGAAATTCGCCAAGGACCTGTTGCGCGACCCATTTTACATGCGTCTTGAGACGAATCCGTTTAGGCAATTCATGTTTATTTTCGGTCAGATCCCAGTCTTTTTTATGCTTGGCTTCGTGGTTAGCTTTGCGTTCAATAGCCAATTGTCCAGTGCGGTACAGCTGGGATTGTCCATGGTTCAATGGGGTGTGATCATGCGCGTCATCGCCGTGTGGCACATTACTTGGTCGGTCAATTCGCTGAGTCACATGTTTGGCTACGCCAACTATTCCACCAATGAAGATAGCCGCAACAATTGGTTTGTGGCCTTGGTATCTGTGGGAGAGGGCTGGCACAACAACCACCACGAAGATCCTTCGGCAGCCAGCGTCCAACACCGCTGGTGGGAATTCGACATTAGCTACTATGAAATCAAGCTGCTGGAGTTGCTAGGGCTAGCCAGCGACGTCATTCCACCCCGCCACCGCCGACAGGGACACATCGACAAGAAGCCTGATGCCGGTAGTCGTGAGAAATCAACCAATGAAGCCGTTGGACAAGATGCGCTCGTCTAGCAAAGAGCAATACAATATATGAGCTCGACGCGCATGCGGCTTGATGATTTAGTGGAAGCCCGCGCTTTTTATAAACCGCGAAGCGGTGGCATATGCTAGCCTGGGGTGCAAACCCCAGGGAAAATGTCCACGCCGACATCCGGCTTGCCAGCGATCGACCGCATTCGCGGTCG
>JBGSNE010000042.1:0-2783 GCA_041739785.1 Pirellulaceae bacterium | reverse complement strand
GCAGGAATTGGCTGTCAGGGATGTGGTGGACTCGAATGAGATCAGCTGCTGGTGAAGGCGTTTGTTAGTCCACGGAGTCTTTATGGAAGGCGAGGTAGCTGTTCAGTCATGATCCCACCGATGCAAAATCGGCGGTGATCGAGGGGGCTTGGGCGGGAGCCACATATACTACTGTGGTTCAGAGGCGACAATATCCAAGTAGAAGTTGGATCTTCGTTCACTGGTGGATTAGAATTAAAGCTGAGTTTTTTCTTCGTCCGGTGGACAAGATTCCCCTGGGTTTGGGAAGTTAGATCAGTCAATTCAAATGCTCAAAACTACTCTTTGGTTAGTTTCCTTGGTCGGCGGCTGGATGGGTGCGCTGGTCACAACCGCGTCGGCCGATCTCATCACCAACCTCCCCATGCCTGTTACCCACCGGGTAACATTGCAGCCGATCATTGTCTCCAATGATAACGGGAGCAATACGGCTACCTTCATGGGAAGTGCTACGCAGGAAGCGGGAATCAAACAATATATCGACGTGATCTGGGGACAGGCGGGAATTGACGTCAATTGGCAGGCTCCCAATATCTGGAGTAACTCGTTTGCTAATGTCGGCACCGTAGCGCCGCCAGCGACTCGGCCGACGAGCGAATTTGAGCCGATCTTGGCTGCCGGTCAGTTGGCAGGGGTGGCTGGGCCAGCCGATCTGCTGTCGATGTATTTCATTCGCATCGTTCCCGGATTTCCATTGCCGGGAGACCCAAACCCGCTGAGTCCCTTAGGCGTCGAGGGGCTGGCCGACGTGGATGGTCCTGGAAGCACGATTCGCGTAGGGGCAAGTATTCCCGGGGCAGTGCTCATGGGGGATCCACTAGGGCAACAGCTAGCGGCCAAAGTTATCGCCCACGAGATTGGTCACAACTTGGGTTTGCTGCACATCAGCGAAGCGGGGAACCTGATGCTCGACAGCGATCCCACGCCGCCGCAGAATGGTATCAACGCCCTGCTCAACGCGGGGCAGATTCAGGTGGCCAGATCGAGCCGATTTGTAACAGCAGTTCCCGAGCCTGGGCTGATGCCGGTTGGCTGGTTGTGTGGGTTCTGCTGGTCGCTCGCCGCCGCCGACGTCGTCATGTCGGATCCCCCAGCGGGTTTCCCGGGTCTCCTGGATTGTGCCCTGGCATCAGTCAGTGATGTTGCGGACATGTAGGGGACATAACACTCTGCCGCACCACCGATCTTGCATCGGTGGACGGATGACTGAGTGGCTACAAACGCAGGGAAAGGCTTCGGTGGCCGAGGGGATTGGGCTGACTGTGTCGCCCGGTTGCTGCGAGGGCGCAACACTCTGGAAACTTGGCAGCCGGAAACGCGGGGCGAGGAGCTTGCTTGACTCGGGGGAAATAGCCGGCGGGGATGTGGTGGACTCGAATGAGATCAGCTGCTGGTGAAGTCGCTTGCTCGTCCACGGAGCTATTTTTCGTTAGCGAGGTAGCTGGCCAGTCATGATCCCACCGATGCAAGATCGGCGGTGATCGAGGGGCTGGTCGTGATCTGTAGCTGGCCAGTCATGATCCATGCGATCTTTGTTCGGCGGTGATCGTCAATTGTCCGTCACTTCAGATAAGTCAGAACGAGAGCATTGCCGAGGAAGGGAATCTGTCGCGGAATTTGTTGAGGTCGCGGTCGACAAATCAAGCTTGCGGCGAATGGCATCGCGGTCGTAGCTCCCGAAAGTTCCCACGTAGAAACTTGGGCGATAAATCCGCTTCATCCCAAAGGCATAGGCGAGGTTGTTCATCAAGGATAAAACCACTCCGCGCGGGGATTCGGTTACGTCCGCTCCCAAGAGAATGTGCAGGTGGTTGGCCACTAAACCAATTCGGCTAAGCAACCACCCCTTCTTATTAGCGATCGCTTGGATCTTTGCAAGTGTCAACTGTAATACTTCGGGACGAATCTTATTCCAGCCACCGTCGTTCTCCAGGACAAGATGCAAGCTGTGCAAAAACTGACCATGACGACTAATGCGGGGTTGCGCTAAGTCAAAGCGGTTATCGTGAAATTGACAATTCTCCATGTAACTTTGTACGACGCTGTCGGCCATCCTGTGTCGCATGGCTTGCTTGCCGACATACCGTTCCAGGGTATTGCAATTCGCTTCGCCAACGCTGGATATGAAATAGTTACGCGCAAAGGCTTTCGGATCCAATTCGCGAATTAAATACTGCAGCCGCCCCTTAATTGCTTGAATGATATTCGAAGGACTACTGCAGGGTTGCGTGCTGACCAAGAATTGCACGCAACGTTCGTTGCTCGAAACAAGTTCGAGAATTCGCACGCCATCGCCTTCGGTAACTTCCTGCAGCGGAACATAAAAATTTGCCAAGTCCGGTAGCTTGGTGCGCGCGAAAAGCGAGACGCTCCAGTTCAATTGATAGGCCTCGGCAGTATCGTTTTCGGTATAGATTGGGACGACTGGCATGTTCAATCTCACCTGCTGCAAATGCTCACGGTCAAATCTAGATTAAAGACAAATTTATGAAATTCGTATCCGAAATTCAAGCTGCTGGCTGTTTTCCTTGTTCGTTTTCCGCTGCATTACAAAGTAGCGTTTGATTCATGATCTCACCGATGCAAGTTCGGCGGTGATCGGATGCCGCACCACCGATCTTGTATCGGTGGAGGGGATGACTAAGTGGCTACAAATGCTGGGCAAGGCTTTGGCGGCCGAGGGGATTGGGCTGACTGTGCTGCCGGTTTGCTTCGAGGAGGCAACGCTCTGGAAACTTGTCAGC
>JBGSNE010000031.1:0-6586 GCA_041739785.1 Pirellulaceae bacterium | reverse complement strand
AACCATGACGATCAACGGCACACTGATCGCCGGCAATACAGCCGCTGGTAGCGCTGCCCACGATGGTGGTGGCGGTGTGTTTAACAACGGCGGTCCACTCAATATCATTGGTGCGACTATCAGCGATAATCTGGCTACCGGGGCTAGCGGCTCGGGTGGCGGTTTAATGACTCTGGGCGGCAATGTGACGATTGTCAATTCCACATTTAGCAGCAATAGTGCGAATCGCGCTGGAGGAGCAATTGAGGCAGTTAACGGAGTGCTCAATGTCAGTCTTACGACTTTCTCGTCCAACGATGTCAACGGCAACGCCGGGACAGCCAATCCTGGGAATGGTGGGGCAATCCATACCAGTGGAACGGCGGATGTGTTGATCGCTGGTGGTGCTTTTGTTGGGAACCAAGCCGCACGGGAGGGCGGAGCTGTTTGGATTCAGAATGCAGGTTCGTTGGTAACATCGGCTAATCTGCTTTTTGTCAACAATGCTGCTCACGGTGCTGCCAGCGACGACGGTGGAGGTGCATTGTTCAACAATGGAGGGAGCGTCGTCCTGGCAGATACCGTGATTTTTGGCAACGTGGCAGATGGAGCAAGCGGTTCGGGCGGAGCAATTTTCAATTTGGGTGGTTCGGTAGTAGCCACGCGAGTGTACGTCGGTGGCAATTCAGCCAATCGGGCTGGCGGGGGAATTGAAGACAATGCCGGAACACTTCGCTTTGTCGATTCGACATTGACCAATAACAGGGCACTTACTGCGCCGGGCAATGGTGGCGGGCTACACATCAGTGGGGCCAGTCAGGTAGACTTGGTTCGCAGCATTGTGACTTTTAATTTTGCGGCCGCAGAAGGGGGCGGACTATGGAATTCCAACTCGGGAATGCTCTCGATAATTGACACTACAGTCGACAGTAATATTGCGGCTACCGGTGGTGGTGTTTTCAACGATGGCGCTGGCGGAATAGTTTCACTTGATAGATCAACGATTTCACGAAACTTAGCTACCGGAGCAGGTGGTGGTCTATTGTCTGAAGGCGGTCAGGTAACGCTACTCAACAGTACTGTGTCGTCCAATTCAGCGGCAACGGGAGCGGGAATCGAATTAACAGGCGGTTCAGTAGATTTGACTAGCGCGACCATTGCAGCCAACACCGCCTTTTCTTCAGGAGGCGGCATCAATGTCGCGGCAGGATCACTCTCGGCCATAAATTCGTTGATCGCGACCAACACCGCCTCGACAGGCCCAGATGTGTTGGGAACCCTCAATAGTGGTGGCAATAACCTGATCGGTAATGCAAGTGGCACTGTCGTAACGGGAGCTACCACGGGTAATATTGCTGGAGTGAACCCGTTGATCGGTACATTGCAAGGCAACGGTGGACCCACTCAAACACATGCGCTCCTCAGCGGCAGTCCAGCGTTGGATGCTGGGGCAAGCTCCGTACGGGCCGAGGATCAGAGAGGGGTGACGCGACCTCAAGGCGCAGCGTTTGACATTGGTGCCTTCGAAGCTAGTACTTCCTCACCAGCAGCGGCACGGGCTGCTAAAGCTGATGTCAGTGGTGACGGGATAGTTTCACCGCTTGACGTGCTACTGATCGTCAATCGTTTGAACCGTTCAGCCGAAGGAGAAGCAAGCGAGCTAAAAGAGGACGTCAATGGCGATGGGCTCGTTTCCCCTCTGGATGCATTGCTTGTCATTAACATACTAAATACAGGAGCAACGGAAACGGAAACAGCTCCGGACCCGATAGACACGCAACCATTTTTACCAGCCCCGACCGATGCTGATTTCGTTCTTGCTCAGAATGGTTACTTGGACGTGCTCAATGGTCCCAGCGAGCGGAACCGCCTCAAACTTGGGCTAGACGACGCAGAAATAGAGATGCTAGTTCATAGCCTAGCCCTACACCAGGTTCGGAGAATCTAAATCCGCACTTGGCAATGTTTCTTCAGTAAATTCGACTTGCAACTCTCTTGAACTGCATCTGCAATTCCACAGGAAGGCCCTTCAAAATGATTCGACTTAGCCTACTCGCCCTCAGCGTAATTCTAGTTTTGGCTGTTAGTCCCAGCCGTGGACAAGCGGCAATTGTCACTTTTTCAGGTAGCTTAAATTCAGGCAATGGCCCTACGCTTGGCGCTATCCCACCGTCGCGTGACTTCTCGATCACATTGGACTTTAGCCAGACGATCCCTGGTTTCGGCCGCATCAATAGCGGTTTGTTCAATAGCTCAACGGCGATGATTTCAGTTACCGGAGGGGATATCATTGTGACTGAGGGGGGAGCCAATGATCAAGCACTGTTTGCGATCGATACCAACAGTCCAACAGGTTCTTTCTCAGTGACATTCACTGGCAACGCAATCACCAACAATTTGGTAACAACGGAGAATTTGACTCGGCTCATTACCGCGTCTGCACCCTCGACAATTTCCGCAAACTTTGGTGCAGCTGATAGTTATACAGGTACCGTTACGTCCGCGGTGCCCGAACCCAATTCTGCAATGCTCCTGCTCGGCTTAGCTGGATTTGGTTCATTGCATCGCAGGCGGCGCAACTTGTCGTAGCGCAAGCTTCAGTGAATAAGTGTCGTGTGGCACCCTCGGGCTGCCTTAGTAAGGCAATTGCCTCGCGGGTATCCATGCTACCCCCCGTGTCAGGTGGTAAACATTTCTTTTGAAGGAGGGACGGTGTACAATTGGGACCTGACGCCACATCATAGTGGGGGTTTCCAATTGCATCATCTGATTAAACAAACGACAGGTCGACGATGATTGTGAGAATACCGATCCTGGTGGCGTGTTCATTTTTGGTGCTAACCCTGGCAACAAATGCAGCAAGCCAGGATGACGTCGAACAGCCACAGATTGCGTCGGTCTCCTCGGCAGCTCCTGAGAAGAAGAAAGTCAAAATGCCCGACGGTTCGGTGCGTGAAATGACTCTACCGCCAGGGGCTAAACTTCCGCCGGGTGCTGAGATTGTTGAGGAAAAAGGAAAAGAGGGTGGAAAAGAAGAGGACAAAGCCAAGAAGGACGACAAGGCCGGAGGTGATGCCTCCAAGCCGGTAACGCGCGGCAATGAACCACCAGAGCCGCCCGACCCTAAGGAAATGGATGTCGTTCCCGATAGAAACGGGCTAATCGCATTCCAATTTCGCAATCAATCTTGGCCAGCCCTTCTTAAATGGTTGGCTAAAGTATCGAACATGTCGCTAGATTGGCAAGAGTTGCCGGGTGACTACGTAAATCTTGCGACACAGCGAAAATACGGAATTGAGGAAACGCGAGACCTATTTAACGGGCATCTGCTAGCCCGCGGCTATACGATGCTTGAGAAGGACGGCATGCTGCAAGTTGTAAAGACGGACCAGATCAACTTGGCATTGGTACCGATAGTAGACGCGGCGGATTTGGTAGCCTTACCGGGAAATCGGTTTGTGAGAACTTCCTTCAAGCTTGACACACTTATGGTTGATCAGATTGTCGAAGAGCTTCAGCCACTGAAGAGTCGTAACGGTCAACTAATAGGATTGACGGCAACCAATCGACTTGAGGCCGTCGACTCAGTGTCCAATCTCTTAGCCATCAAACACATTCTCGACGAAGAGCAGTCGGAAGCGGCCATTGATATGTTGGCCCGCGAATTCAATTTGTTGCACATCCGTGCGGAAGATGCCAAGCAACAGCTGGAGGTCTTCCTAGGAATCAAGAAGGAATCTTCGTCTGCGGCCGCGATGAGTTCACAGCAGATGCAGCAAATGCAACAACAGATGCAGCAGCAAATGCAACAGATGCAACAGCAGGCTGCGAAGGGGGGAGCTGCCAAAGCTGCGCCGGGCGAGGCAAAAATCTACTTGGTGGCAAACACTCGTATGAACAGCATTATCGCCCACGCTCCGCCAGATAAGCTCGCCGTGATCGCTGCCTTTGTCCGACGAATCGACGTGCCCGGCGATACGACCATGAGCCTCGATATGTTGCAGAATCGCATGAGAACCTATCGCTTGGCGTCTTTGGACCCAGAGCGTTTGGCTGTTTCCTTGCATAACATGGATGCGTTGGAACCCAAAACCAGGATCGAGGTCGACAGCAAGAGTAAAGCCATCTTAGTTTTTGCGTCTTTGGCAGATCACTTGTTGATCGAACAAGTCGTCAAACGTCTCGATGGTAGCGCCAGAGAGTTTGACGTGATTCAATTGCGCCGGTTACTGGCCGAGGATGTCGCTGGCACTATCAACATGATGATGGGGGGCGACGAAGAGGAACCAAAGCAACAGAATAGATATTCCTACTACTCCTACTACAATCCCCGCGGCTCCGAGGAGGAAAACAGTAAAGATAAGTTTCGCGTCACAGCCAACGTCAACGACAATCAGGTACTCATCTGGGCCAACACGCAAGAACGTGAAGAGATTAATAAACTGCTTGTCAAGCTCGGCGAGATTCCGCCGGAAGGAGGTTCGCGAAGTCCGTTTCGCACCATTGACGCCGCGAAGCTGCCTGAAACGTACGAGTACTTGGAGCGCATTCGAAAACAATGGGCGCTGATGTCAGATGTTCCCTTGGAGCTTCCAAGCAAAGAGCTTTTTGGCACGGAAGACACACAGGTCGACGATGCAGCACCTGCGGAGAGCTCCGAAGCGACGCCTAGGGAAAATTCTGCCGAGGAGAAAACCGAAGAAACACCAGATGACTCGGGTGCACGGGAAAATGAAAAGATAACTTCCTTGGTGCCGCTGGGTAAGTTGTCTCAGGTAACGATAAAAAGCCCGTTCATTGCCGAAAACTCTCCAGTCTCCAACAGCAAATCTGACGAAGCCAATCAATCAATGCCGAAAATCCGTATCGGTCTTGATCCGCAGGGAAATCTCGTGTTGTATTCGGAGGATCTAGAGGCGCTCAGCGCGCTTGAAACGTTGATGACGGACGTCGCACCGCCAGCCAGGCCCTATCACGTTGTCGAAGTCCAACATCAAACGGCCACGTGGATCACATTCGACCTAGAAGATTACTTCGAGGACCTTGAGTCTGACAAAAAGGATCAGGATCCGCGCGCCGCTTATTACAGTTACATTTTTGGAATCGAGACTGGGCAGTCCGCGAAAAAGACTCCGGCTCAACTCGGACGCAAGCGACCGCTGCGATTTATACCCAACAATGACACTCAGACCATCCTGGTGATCGGCGCGGACGACGACACATTCGAAACGGTCCAACGTCTGGTTGAATTGTGGGACGTGCCTGACAAAGTAGATGACAGTCGGGTGAGGTATACGCAAATCGTCCCTATCAAGTATTCACGAGCAGAACTACTGGTTGAAACGATGAAGGAAGCCTTTCGCGATTTGCTGAGTTCGAATGACAAAGCATTTCAGAAAAAAAACGGCGACGATAAAAGTGGGACGGGCGGCGAGACTGCCGGCAATTCGTCTTCAGTCACATCGGAAGGAGGTATGGATTTCATTTTTTCAGGTAAGCTATCTTTTGGTGTCGATAAAGTGACCAATTCAATTCTGGTTTCTTCCGAAAAGCAACTTCTGCAACTTATAGTCACCACGATTGAGAATTTGGATGAAGCCGCCAAACCGAGTGCTGATATCGAAGTTCATAAGGTTGATCTTGCCGGACAAGAGTCTTTTAGAAAAGCACTCAAAGCGATTCTTGGGCAAGAGGCGAAGCAACAGAATCCAGCCAATGCTCCCCAAGATGGACGCAATCCCAACGGCCAGCAGCAATTGAACCCCGAAGCCGGGGACGCTAACTTTCAGAAACGTCGTGCAATGAACGAGTAGCGGGAACTCCAAATTTGCAGTCACGGCTCCTTTCATGCGGCTTGACTTTAGCTGAAACTTTCAAAGAGAAATTGTCTCTTCATGATTGATGGGGATCGTCGCCAGCGTGGACCATCGCGATAGACGTCTTCGAAAAACCTTGGGTCATCGCTAAGTACACTTGCCCAGTGCGCCCTGTCACCGGACTCGAGTCGATACTTGCCAAATCACCGATCCGCTGGTAACGATGACCTAGAATTGAAAGAAGTCAGCGATCCGTTTTCTCGTTCGAAGCATTGAAATTTTAGCGTCGGTACGGGAGTTGCTTCTCGGTGTCGCAGATTGGAATTCAATCAATTCACGGTCAGTATGAACGCTGCGGTCTTGTCATCTAGTGCCGCAGTCGCCTTGCCCTTGCTGCAATGCTGACGCTGATGGCAACCCTAACTTTAGTGCTCATCGGTTGGGTCGAACATTATGTGAAAAACTGGCGTGATTCCGTGTAGTGGAACGTCCCCAATGAACTGAGAACACGACTGCAGAGCGCCAAGCGTTTGTTAAACTGACATTTCGCGTTAAACGTAGGCTTGAACCGGCCAACACCTAGAACCCAGACTTAGCGTTTCAGGATGATGTAAACCGCATGAATGATTCCTGGTATGTAGCCAAACAACGGTGAGCGTACGGTGAAGTGCATCTTGCAGGGTAGCTTAAGTTGGAGGATTTGTTTCCTCGAACTTGGAGCGTAGCAATGGACAGATCGAAGCGATCGGAAAAGGAAGAGTTTTGGCGGTTGATTTTTGAGGATCAGCAAG
>JBGSNE010000002.1:0-3753 GCA_041739785.1 Pirellulaceae bacterium | reverse complement strand
AAACCAAGTTCGGTGCTGGTGAATATACCCAGTCTGCGACTGCAACTGCTCTTCGATGCGTGAGCCGACATACGCCTCATTTCTAAGTGGTGGGCAACCGATGGCAGCACAGACCAACGCGAAATGAACGCGAGGCTCCTTGAAGTTGGGGCGGATCTGCTCATGTTCGATTTGCGAGAGGCTCAACAACTTACCGCCGAGCTTCCACCTCACCGCGTCCCATCGCTTAGCAGCTGGAATGTCTTGAATACTAACCACTGGATAGTGTTCGAGAATCAGCTCTAAGGTAAACGCGTTGTATGCATTGATCAGCAATGCCAGTTTCTCGTTGCGCCCCAGTTCGTCGAAAGGTGCCTCGTCCAGTGTTTCGATGTATGCCTGCAGCTCTCCCTGGCTGTTCTTCAGGCTCTCGTAGTCTACCCAGCCAGCGTCGTCTACGAATGCGTTTAGCAAACGATCAAGGATGGAGTGATCGAAGGTCAACTCGCTTTCCGATTGGCCATAGGCTTCGACGGAGGCTACGGTCGGCGGACCAAATAGTTTCGTGCCGATTGCATGACGATTGGAGAATACGCTCCAAAGAAGACCCGCCATAAGTATTGCAGCAATGACAATTGTTTTCGTGGACATCGTCGCCCTCCATTTAGAATTCGCAAACCGAATCTTGCTACTCCGACGCGATCAAAGCAGCGATTTCAGCTGAGTCGGCTACGCCTATATTCGTTTCCAGCAGCTTTCCGTCTCGAAACACCAAGAGTGCTGGAATTCCGGTAATCTCGAACTTTTTGGTGAGTCCCGGACTATGGTCCACATTTACTTTGACAACTGTCGCGTTCTCAAGCGAAGGGACGATCTCTTCGAGTATCGCGCCTTGTTTCTTGCATGGACCACACCAATCAGCATAGAAGTCGACGAGCACCGTGCCGGACCCTGCATGGATGTAGTCCTCAAAGGTGGCGTCGTCGGCATGCTTGATTAGACCGCTTGCACTTCCAGTAACCGTGATCTCACCCGGAACGGCCGCTCCCGCCGCATGTGATGGATCGCTCGATTCAGACGCACAAGCAGAACAGGCCGGTGCTTCGCCTTCAAATTCGAATCCGCGTTCTGTTTTCGAGGTGGTTGTCGTGCACGTCGAACAGTCTTCCCCAGTGCAGGATTCTGCGGAGCAAGCCAAGTGATCCGCACAACTCGAGCAGGCTTCAGATTCACATCCCACGCACGTTTGGCTACTGGCGACACCCGTCGACTGTTTGAGTACTGCCCCGGCGGAAACCAGGCCTGCCAACACAACCCCTAACACAAGCAACTTGATCGTAGACATGGCACATGCTCTCTTCGTGAAAACTGTTCTGAAATGGAAACGGGCATCAGTTTGGCGGTGGCAATCATCAGCCGACAATAGAATGTCGCACTTGGCCCAAAGTCCTTACACACCAGGGCTAAAAATTCAACGATTCCATTTCACGAAGCGCCCCAGGAACACGGCGATCAGCACCGGCAGGAATTCAAACCACACGACGATTTTGTCGAAAAACGCGGTCCCAGCATAGGAAGTACCAAGTAGCGGCCCCCAGGATTCCACCGACGCGAACCAAAACCGCAAGTAATAGACGAATGCAAATCCGCTCACTAAAATCCAGCCGCGATTGTGCATAACCGCCAACATGGGCATCGCCCAGGTCCAGTACCAAGAGTTCTGTGTGGGGCTTAACATCCAGAACCAGGCGACGACTAAAAAGCTTGCCTCGACATACAACTCACAGGCTTTTTCTGCACTTGATTCGTTAGGTTTCTGTGGGCCAGCCGCCTTGATACGTGCCAAGCGGGACATAACCACTAGCGAGATTACTCCCCAGCAAACTAAAGCAATCCCCTTCGCTAGCCACATCGAGACCTGACTTGGCGGAACGTTCGCCCAGTCCGAGATCTGTCCAACTAGCGCCTCGCGCCATCGATTCGGCGTGAAGGCAAACCAAGCTTCGCGGCCCTGCGGCGTCGCTGAATTGGGCCGGACCGTGTCCAGGATGATGGAAAACAGGAAGTCGTTGATTTCCCAATGACTGGCGAACGCGGTAAGCCCATTGCCAGTGTCTTCCACTGGGGGAGCAAGCAGGTCAATAGTCACAGCGTCAACAATTTCTGAAGAAACAACTGCTGACGTTGCAACTTCGGAAGCTCGATGTTGGGTAGTCAAGAACATTGGCAGTAATAAGGCCAGTCCCAACAGCGCAGCAAGAAGGGCCACACACAGTGCATAGGCGAATTTGCCGCGTCTCCAAATCACTACGAACGCAGGACCAAGCAAGATCACAGGATAAATCTTCGCTCCGACTCCCAAGGCCAAGAACAAGCTGGCCAGCAGCAATGTCCCCCAGACCTTAACTTTCGGTAGCACAACAGCAGAGCCGACCTGCGCTTGGCGCAGAGACCTGCAAACCCAATATATAAATGTTGTTGAAAAGAACACGGCGATCGAATCAAGATGGCCGCTATTGGCGATCTCTTTTAAAACTAGTGGACACCAGGCATACACGATCGCAAGTGTCGCAGGTTTTCCGCACAGCCGTAGCAGCCGTACAACGGTTGCCAACGTGGCTAAATCAAAAGCGATCAACACTAACTTGATTGCGAGGATGCGGACCAACTCAGGGGCGTCGGGCGGAATCAACCAGGCGGTTACGGCAAACACAGATTGACTTGCCGGCGGGTAGATCGTTGTCAGCTCAGGAAAGTGAATTCGGCGAATGATGGTTGCCAAAGCTTCAGAGCTGCCCTCGAGTACAATCAACTTGTCGAGTGAAGTATCGCCACGGCGGACGTCATCAGCCTGCAGAACTTGCTGCGGACTATAGGCATAGGGGCTAACTCCCTGGGTGCAAACGGCGCCATCCCACATGTAGCGATATAGGTCAATTTCTAGAATCGGCATCGAGAACAATAGCGTCAGTCTTAACAACACCGAATAGACGACGACCGTCCGCAGCACTCGCGATTCGTCGGCTATTCTGCGTACCATACGAACGCCTAACAGATAGACGCAGAACATCGTTCCCAATAAGCCTACGGCTTGCAGAATCGGCTGTGAGTCAACCGCTGTCTCGGGTGTCAGTTGCCAACTGATCTGCGCCAGCCATGCTGTCAGCAGCAGCATGCAAAAACCAGCGATACGCAGTCCTAAGAGTGAACTCATCAAGTTAAGCTCGTCCCCTACCGCAGCCACGGATTATTTTGATGTGTTGCCCGACGCTGCATCGGAGGCGATTCCGAAGCGTCATGCGGAGAAGTCTGGCTGTTGCCAGTAAATCCGTCCTTGATCGCGCTGGACGCATGCCCGACACCTGCCCCTACGAGCCGTCCAATAGAACTGCCGAAGGGCAAAAAAGATGCCACCTGCCCACCCCAACTGCTGCCATAGTCTGGGAAGAGAATGCGTTGCGATTCAGCGCGTTGAGCCTCGGTGCCAAATTCCTGTTCATAGGCAAGAATTTCTTGATTGGCAATTGTTTCGTGCATCATACCCACGATTGGAATCTCTTGGCTGGCTGCGTAGGTTCCTGGTTGCGCGCGGGATCGGACATCTTTGGCATAGGCAACGCGCGCCATGGCCAGTGGGGCGATGTCCGAATAGACATGCACGGTGTCCGTGAACGGGTTGTACCAATCGCCGCCGACGATGCGGCCCGGCAACAGCGTATACTTTAGATGGTCGTACAGCCCAACCGTGTACTTCCAGCCGGGACTAATCCGTCG
>JBGSNE010000199.1:0-41316 GCA_041739785.1 Pirellulaceae bacterium | reverse complement strand
ACGGTATTGCCAAAAATACTTACACGGAAGTGCCAGCAATGATTTCCGTCCGGGCTTGTCCCGGCGGGATCACAACTGGCGGCTACCGTCAACGCCTCACAGACGTTCCTTCACCCCGCTTTGCCCACGAATCGCCTTCGGCGCTTCGTGGGCAAAGCGGGGTGAAGGGCAAACAAGCGTGAGTTAGGGTAGCTGCCAGTTGGCGCTCCGCCGGGACAAGCCCGGACGGAAGCGAAAAACTATGCTGGCAAAATCGTGTAGATAAGTGAAGCCAAAGGCCGGGGGAACTCAATATCTTGAACACAATCAGGGCTGTAAGCCCGGCAGAAAGCCAGCAGATTAATCTCGTGGAACATCTATCGCCGCGTTTCCCATTCAACGTTACACAATCTGTCGGGCCGTTGGCCCTAACTGCTCGAAACGCTAATCGTCCCCCCGGCCTATAGCCGGGGCTAGATAATCGGCCGGGCTTTCAGCCCTTTCTCTACTCTCTACTCTCTACTCGCCCCTAGCCGCTCGCCTCTAGCCTCTAGCCTTCTCCAACACCCTCACAAACTCATCCGACAATCGATCGCGGTTAAACTCGCGCTCGGCCAACGCCCGCGCTGCCCGGCCCATATCCATCCGTTCATCCGGATGATCGGCTAGATGCTCGAGTCCGTCGGCAAACGCTGCTGGATCATCGGGAGGTACCGCCACACCGCACTGATTTTCGGCCACCATCTCAGCCACCCAACCCGGATAATTGTTGAGTACAGGTAGGCCGGCCGCTAAGTAGTCGAAGAATTTGTTCGGCGACGTACCGTAGTAGAAAGCGGGAACGTTGGCCAGCAGTTGCATACCGGCGTCGGCGCCAGCCAACAATCCGGGAATACGCTCTTTGCTGACGTTGCCATGAAAGATGACATTCTCAAGCTGCTTGTCGCGGGCGCGTTGTTGCAATCCGTCCTTCAACTTGCCATCGCCGACCAACAATAGTTTGATGTCCGTGCGTCCGCGGCTTTTTAACTCCGCCGCTGCGTTGAGAACGGCATCGAGTCCATTAGCTTGCCCATGCGTACCAGCGAAGACAGCCACAAAGTCGCTTGCTAATATTCCTTCGGGACGCCAGGCTTGGGCTTGGTTCGGATCGAGCAGCTCCAGATCGCAACCATTGGGAATCAACGTCACCCGCGAGCGCGGAATGTGTTTGGCTATTCCGTCGACGATTCCGGGCGCCAGGCCAATACAATGTCGCGCCGCTCGATAGGCTCGCTTCTCCAACCAAGCCATTCCGAACAACACCAACGGATTCTTCACCACCCCCATCGCCTTCGGCAGTTCCGGCCACAGATCGCGGACTTCGAACACAAAGCGACGACGACGCAACCAACTAGCCGCCAAGCCGGGGATCGCGGCCGTCAGTGGAGTCGACGTGGCGAACACCACATCCGCCTTCGACGTCAACGCTACCCAGCTACTACGCAGTGAGTACTTGGCGAACGTCCATGAGCGTTTCAACAAACTATCGCGATTGGAGATCGGCAGTTCGAATTCGATGACATGGATTCCATCCACCATCCCTTCGCGGCGTCCCCGTTGAAACGGCTCCGACAACCCAGTGTTAGCCGCCCCGTAGCTCGCACACACCATCGTTACCGAATGTCCCGACTGGATCAGTTTCTGCGCCATCTCGTACGAACGCGTCCCCGTGCTCCCCTGGCGAGTTGAAAAATATTGATGAAAGTAAAGGACGTGCATGGATTTAGAGGCTAGAGGCTAGAGGCTAGAGGCTAGAGAAGAGATGCGAGGGGCTAGGGGCTAGGGGCTAGGGGCTAGGGGCGAGTGTTGTGTGGGAGTGGTGTGTGGCAAGCGGCCAGGGTGGCAAGCCGAGGCATTTAGGGCCAACGGCCCGGGAGATTATCTAGCCCAGGCAGTAGGCCTGGGAGTGCGGTACGCGGTACGCCGATAGGGCCAACGGCCCGACAGATTGCGATTTGCCCGTTGGGTTAATGCCAGCGCCTATCAGCGTTGCCTATTCATCCGGAACTCGTTTTCGGTCAAATGTATGAAATACGCGATTCCGTTGGTCGTGAAATGCGTTGATTGTGGACGTCGTGTTCAATGGCCTAAGCGTTAAATCGGTCGGGCCTTCAGCCCTATTATCGCGAATGTACCATGCTAGATAATCGGCCGGGCCTTCAGCCCTGATTGCGATCGACGTACTGCGTTCCCCCGGCCTTCAGCCGGGGCTAGACAATCTGCCGGGCTTTCGGCCCTAAACGCCGCCCCTAGCCCCTAGCAACTAGCCTCTAGCCTCTAGTCTCTAGTCTCTCGCCACTTCTACCGTCCGTTCCTCCCGCGCGGCTTGAACGGCCGCAATACTGGCCTGCGCGCTATTGACCAACTGCTCGAACGGAATCAGCCACTCGCCTCCATCGGTCACGCGTTGGACAAGTGCCGCGAACTGTTCGCGATGGCCTTTTTCTTGACGCGAGGTCTTGAGGCGACGAAAACCGGCGAAGTCGTAGCCGAGCGTTTGGCGGAAATTATCGACCACTAACACGCGGTTGTCGGAGAAAATAGTGATGTTCTCTTTGGGAAAACTCTTGCTACCGTTGGCGAAATAATTAATGCTGGCCACCGAACCATCCTGCATCGACAGCGAGATGGTCATCTTATCGTCGCGAACCGCCGGACCAACTCCCATGCGCTGCGCACTGACGCTCCGCACCAGGCTACCGGTCAACGACTGTACCAAGTCGATGAAGTGACAAGCCTCGCCGATGATTCGTCCGCCACCTTTCTGTTCGTCGTGTACCCAGTGATCGGCAGGTATGGCGCCGGCATTGATCATGAAATTGATCGCCAGTGGTTCAGCTCGTCCTTGCAACAACTGTCGGCATTTTTCGATGTGCGGACTGAAGCGGCGATTGAAGCCAACCATTAGTTGACTTGCTGGCTGATTGCCGACGGCTTGTACCACGCGTTCGAGCTCAGCGGTCGACAGTGCCAGTGGCTTTTCGACAAAGACTTGCTTGCCAGCCGCCAGTGATTGACAGACCAAGCCGGCATGCGAATCGTGGTTGGTGGTGATCAGCACCAGATTGACTTCTGGATCCTGGAGCGTTGCCTGCAGATCGGTGGTCGCGTTTTCCGCAGAGAATTTTTGCGCTACATGTTGTACAGCCGCTCCTCCTGTACGCCCCACTACGTACTTGATTCTCAGCGGCAATTTGCTTAGCACGGGCATCATAGTAGCCCGAGTAAAATTGCCCGCACCAACCACTGCCGCGACAACTTTCGTAGTTTTGCTCGCCGGTCGAGTGGCTGGCATGGCAATGGTGCTGGCTGTATTCTTCTGCTCGGGATAGGCGAGCAGCACCCCTAACGCGCCAGGCTCCGATTGAATTGTTTTGTACGCATCCGCCGCATCGTCCAAGGCGAAGCGATGAGTAATCAGAGCTTCGAACGATATCGCCCCGGACGCGAGCATACTGAGGATCGCTTCGAAGTTGCGTTGTTCGGTCCAGCGCACGTAGCCCAATGGGTAATCGTGACCAAGTTGTTCGTAGGCGGCATCGTAGCGACCAGGGCCATACGAACAGGAGACTTGAAAGGAGATCTCTTTTTGATAGAAATCGGAGCGATTGAGATTTAAGCCCACGACGCCGACCAACACCACTCGGCCGCGCTGGCGACACATTTTAGCCGAGTTGCCGATGATCTCATCGCTCTTGGCCGAAGCCGTAATGAGCACGCCATCGGCACCACGTCCTTGGGTAAGTGTCATCACTTTGGCGGGCAGATCGGGGCATTGGGCGCCGTGGATTGTTTCCGCACCGAACTGTCGCGCCAATTCCAAGCGCCGCTCATTGATATCCACGCCGATCACTTGGCAGCCGCTGGCTCGGAGCAGTTGCACGGTCACCAGTCCAATTAACCCCAAGCCATAGACGACGATCGTCTCGCCCAGCGTCGGTTCAATCAGCCGCACACCTTGCAGTCCTATACTAGCCAGCACCGTGAACGCCGCTTCATCATCGCTGACATTGTCTGGGATCTTTGCGCACAGCAGCCCGGGTACCGACACCAATTCCGCATGGGCTCCATTGGACACCACGCGTTGACCGATATCGAAGCCCGTCACGCCGGCGCCTACAGCTGTTACCACACCAGCATTGCAGTAGCCCAGCGGCAGTGGCTCGTCCAGTTTCGAGAAGACCGCTTCCAGGGTCGGCAGCAAGCCATCGGTCCGCATTTTGGCTAGAACTTGTTTAACTTTTTCCGGCTGCGCCTTAGCCTTACCCAGCAAGCCCGCTTGGCCGAACTCCACCAACATTTTTTCCGTCCCCGCCGAGATCAGCGTGCGGTTGGTCGCGATCGTCAACCGATTCCCCGCCCCTCCCGGCGCCGGAACCTCCGTCACCGTCGTTTGGCCATTGCGTAGATTTTGTAATACTTGTTTCATGAGGAGAGGCTAGATGCGAGTGGCTAGGGGCGAGTAGCTAGGGGCTAGATGCTAGTTGCGAGATGCTAGTTGCTAGTTGCTAGTTGCTAGTTGCTAGTTGCTAGTTGCTAGATGATTGATGATTTTGGAGTTTCAGGGCTGAAAGCCCGGCCGATTGTCTAGCCCCGGCTGAAGGCCGGGTGGGTGCATGATACATTCGCGACTTAAGGGCTGAAGGCCCGACCGATTGACCTCGTAGGCCAACGAACACGACGTCCCCGAACAATGCACATCACTACTAATGTATTCGCATATTTCGAATATTCGGCCGAAATCGTTGTCCAGATTGATTTGCAACGGCGATGGGTGCGGGCAAAACCACAACGGGTGTATTGTAATCTGTCGGGCCGTCGGCCCTATCGGCGTATTACTTGACCGCGTCCCCAGGCCTACAGCCTGGGCTAGAAAATCTACCGGGCCTTTGGCCCTAATCGAAAACTGGCCATCGGCCCTGCGTCCCACTAACTCACCATTACGATCATCTAACATCTCGCCTCTAGCCTCTAGCCACAATCTCCGCGATCCTCTCCGCTGCCTTCCCATCCCATAACTCCGGACACTCGCCCGCCTTATACTCTCCGCGAATCACTTGTTGAAGGTATTCGTCCAGCTTTTCCGGCGAGCTACCAATCAGCGTGCTTGTCCCCAATTCCACCGTAATCGGCCGTTCGGTATTTTCCCGCATCGTCAAACACGGTACCCCCAGCGCCGTGGATTCCTCTTGCAAGCCCCCGGAATCGGTAACGATAACCTTGGCCTGCGAGGTCAAGCACAGGAAATCGTGATATCCGAGCGGCCCGAGCACGCGGATGTTGGAGGACCCTGCGAGTTGTTGCAGCAGTCCAAATTCCATCAGTCGATTCCGTGTCCGCGGGTGGATCGGAAAGACGATTGGCAATTTGGTAGCCGTCTTGAGCAGCACTTCGACCAATCCGGCTAGTGCCGGCAGCGTATCGACGTTCGATGGGCGGTGCAGTGTTACAACTGCGTAGTTACCCGCTTCGACTTGGTTATCGCGCAGCGTGGACTTTGACTTTGCTTTTTCCAACTGAGACAACAGTGTATCGATCATCACATTACCCACCAGGTGGATGCTGTCCGTCGATTTCCCTTCTGCCAGCAGGTGCTTGACACCTTCGGGTTCGGAGCACAGCAGCAGATCGGAGAGAGCATCCGTCGCCAGCCGGTTTACCTCTTCGGGCATCGATCTATCGAAGCTGCGCAGTCCCGCTTCGACGTGTGCCACGGGAATACATAACTTAGCCGCCGCCAGTGTGGCGGCCAGAGTTGAATTCACATCCCCCACCACGATGACTCGATCGAACGCTTCGCCCCGTGCCGCCGCATCCACGAACACTTTTTCGACGGCCACTAAGATATCGGCTGTTTGCTGGGCGTGCGTTCCTGAGCCCACATTGAGCGAGACATCCGGTCGAGGGATTTGCAATTCTTCGAAGAACACATCTGACAGTGATTTGTCGTAGTGTTGCCCCGTATGAATCAGGCACGCCGACAGCGAATCATATTTCCCAATCGCCCTCAAGATTGGCGCAATTTTCATAAAATTCGGCCGTGCGCCGACAATACATGCTAGTCGTTTCATGGGTACCCCTGCGCAAGTCACCTATCTTCTGTTGAAACATTCAAATAGTGCTTGCGTTTAAGACATGGCGAATCCACCAAGAACCAAAACTCTGAGCCAAAATAGCTGCACGCTTGAATCGGATGGAGCGGTCTATATCGTATTACTAAGAAATATCTGACCCAATCTTTTGTTTCTGGCTGGGAAGTTCCGTATCCAAGAAGATTTGGCACCAGCGTTCGATGCACATCATTGAGAACAACATGTACGAAACGTCAATTTTTCCGGACGCGTTGTCTCGAAGCAGCTGTTGAGTATGGTTGGGATCAAATATGCCTCGCGCGGCGATCACACTATGGGAAAGTAAATCATGAACCATAGGTTTGAGATCGTGCAGCATCCACTGTCGCAATGGTGCTCCAAAACCCGATTTAGGACGATATATGACATCTTCCGGGAGAATTCCTCGCATGGCCTGCTTAAATACTGCCTTTCCGATCCGACCAGACTGCTTCAGATGGGTCGGAATTTGATAAGACAGCTTGACTAAATCGGGATCAAGGAATGGTACACGGGCTTCTACTCCCACGGCCATGGACAATTTGTCGGTGTACGTCAGGTTGTGATCCGTAAGAAAGTGTGACATTTCGAGAAACAGCATTCGGTTGAGACGATCTAAACCTGCTCCCGTTTTAGGGCAGACGTCCAAACGAGTTTGAAGGCTCTCACAGAATCCGCTTTCTTTAACTATTTGCGCGCGGCTCGAATCCGAAAGTGCTTGTTCAACTTGCAACGGAGTCGTCCAACGGAAATAGCCGAGTAAACGCTGATCCGCACTTCTATCTACATAGGCACCAAGTTTGGACAGTCTCCTGGACCAAGCTGCGTTTTTGGGCAGTCGTTGTGTCCCTTGCCGCATAAGTTGGCGAAGAGGTCGTGGAAGCCAACTCCACCAGCGTTCCATTTGCAAGGAATAGTGACGTCGATAACCTGTAAATAGATCATCGCCTCCGGCGCCGCCAAGCATAACTTTAATTCCGTCTTGGCGTGCAGCCTGACAGATAAGCATCAAATTGATGGCGGCTGGGTCGGCAAGCGGCTCATCCAAATGCCACAGCATGCGGTCCAGTTCCTTCATTATGTCGGCCTGAATGAGAATAACATTTAGGTCGACACCCAAATGTTTGGCAACTCGCTGCGCGTAGGGCAAGTCTGCAGCAAATCCCGACTGACGGGTATCAGCGTCGGCCGTATAACATGGCAGAATACCGCCTGGCCTCACTTCTTTGGCAAAAGCCACTATTGCGCTCGAATCAAGACCTCCAGACAGAAAGCAGCCTACCGGAACGTCTGACACCATTTGTCGATGCACGGCTGTTCGCAACTGCTCACGAACATGTTTTGACGCCGTCGGCATATCCCAATTCTCAATCGGCTGCTCGATAGGTAGCAGATAAAACTGCGCACGAGAAACGATCCGCCCATCACGAATTTCAATCCTCTCTCCAGGGGCAACTTTTCGAACTGCTTTCAGAATAGTCCTTGGCCAAGGGCAATAGACATACGTCAAGTGATCGCGGATAGCATGCAAGTCCAACTCGCGGCTGACCGAAGGATCCTGCAGCAGCGATTTAATTTCACTGGCGAACCGTACCCCTAGACTGTCATGAACAAAATAGAGTGGCTTGACCCCCATACCATCTCGCGCCAGATGTAGGACGTGTTCGCGCTTATCCCAGACAGCTAACGCGAAGATACCGTTTAGTCGTTCCAGCGCTGCGGGCCCAAGTTTACACCAAAGATTCACCAGGACTTCAGTGTCCGATGCACCTCGAAATGGCACGCCGTCGCGAGTTAGCTCCCGTCGCAATTCTGAGAAATTGTAGATTTCACCGTTGAAGACAACCACATATCGCCCCGAATGGTCACTCATCGGCTGCGCCCCAGTGGGTGCTAGGTCGATAATTGCTAGCCGCCGATGTGCCAACCCTAGCTTCCAATCCGGATCGAAAAGCTCTCCGTCACCATCCGGACCACGATGTCGTTGAGCGAGCGACATGCGCGACAACAATTCGCGGGAAAAGTCTCCGGAAAATCCGACTATTCCGCACACGATTCAGACTCTTCCATCGTTGTAAATTGAGGGGCAACTTCCGTCGCTTGCATCGGAATGCCCAAAACGCTGGCCAGTTTGGGCCAGGCGGAACCAATCGTATGTTCGCTCAAAATCTTGTGTCGATTTTGCGAACCCATCCTTCGACGTTTTTCCGGGTGTTCTAGTAGATCGGTCAATGCAGTTGCGATCTCAGAAGGCGATTGTGGGGCAACAAGCAATCCGTTAATTTGGTCAACTACAATCTCAGGTATCGATGTAACGCGGGTGGTGATTACCGGTAGGCCGCAAGCCATGGCCTGTAGCAACGAATTGGGCATCCCTTCGTGTAGTGTTGGAAACACAAAAATATCGGCGGCCCGTAAAACGCCAGGGACCTTCTCGTTGGATATCCAACCCGCGAAATTCACTTTAGAATCTATGCCAAGATTCAAACTCTGTTGTTTCAGGTCTAACTCCGACACTCCTCCACCGTAGAGCACAAGTTCAAAATCATCACGTTGCCGAGCCAATTCTGCGATCGCACTTAACAAATACGGAAGCCCCTTTATGGGATCTAGCCAGCCGACATAGACAATACGCGTTTTACGTGGAGGGCAGGCGGAATGAAGGGTACTATCCTCCGTTGCAAAGTATTTTTCACCATCAATCCAATTGGGAATCACCCTGAGTTTGCCGGGAGGAACATCGAAAAGCAAACGCATGTCTTGCTGTCCTAATTGACTTTGGCATACGATCACATCACAGAATTTGCAAACCAATTTTACGTAGCGTTGAAAAAAACGCGGCACTCTATTCGGTAAGCTTGGGTGTGAACGCGTGCTCAAGACCACGCGTTTTCCAAATGACTTGGCGAGAATACACATCAGGCCTTTTTCGTAAATGCTGATTCCCATCAAGGCGGAAAATATTAGGACCACGTCAATACGGGAAAAGCAAAGGTGCCAGCATAGTTTGAGTACTCGACGCACTCCATCAAAAATCCGAACTGATAAATTAGGAGGTGGATTTGTTCGCTGAGTCGAATCGATCAGACTCCATTGCACGTATTGGGCGAGTGGGCTACTTATCAAAGAGCGGCACGCAAAGATTTGCCCTCCTTGACTACCATCTCTGGGAACGGAGAATCCCCCGATAAATAACACTGAAAATTTCTTAAAGTTTTCGGGCGTCGGCATCATACCTCGTAAAAGAATCCAATTTCGAAATCGGTGATCAGGAAATCAGAATTGTCAGTTACCGCAATGAAACCCGATATTTGTCGATCCACAATGCTAGATTCATGGCTTTCCACAACAAAAAGCCGTGGTCGGATTTCCCGCTGGCATGCTCGCGCCATAGCAATTCGAGACAGCTGTAGTCGAACAGATTTGTAATCTTGACATAGTCGCTATGAAGGGCATCGAGGGCGAAGTCAGCCAGTGGACCTCTCAGCCAGTTTGAAAACGGAACGTTGAATCCACGCTTAGGGGAGTGAATAATCTCGTCTGGAATGACTCCCTTCAAGGCCTGTTTCAGCAACCACTTTTTCTCTCCCCTCCTGACCTTAGTCTTACTGGGGAGCGAGATCAGGTATTCAGTTAGTCGATTCTCCAACAGTGGAACACGTACTTCCAAGCCATGCGCCATAGTCGATTTGTCGACCTTTTCGAGAAAGACATCTGGTAGGATTATTTGCATGTCGGTCATCAACATCGCCTGCACAGCATCCAGTGATTCAAGTGGATCTACAACCTCGCTGTAGCGAGCAAACGGGTCGTGCCCGCGAAGTGCTTCAACAACATCCTGGGAAAAAATGCGCGTCGGCGAAGGGCACATGCGTTCCATGGTCAACATGCGTGCAAAGCGGCCAGCGCGATTCTGTGGGATAAAACACTCGAGGTAGCGCTGGTACCTGGCGGGTAACCCCACAGACAAACGGGTTTTACAGAGGGATTGCGCGAGCAAACGCATCATCCTTTCTCGGGCCAACGTAGCATAGCGGCGATATCCTCCAAAGACTTCATCACCACCGTCGCCCTGCAAGACGACTTTTATTTGTCCGGATAACTGTTGGGCAAGCAAGTAGAGAGGTATATTAGCCGCATCCGAGAAAGGAGCATCGTGACACTCTACTAAAGCTTGAACGGTTTCAACTACGGCAGCGCCTTTGATAAGCACTTCGTGATGGTCCGTATTGAAATGGTCTGCCACCTTTCGAGCCAGCGGCAATTCATTGTCGGAGCTAAAATCGAATCCAACCGAATAGGTTGCTAGACGACCGGGATAATGCCTTGAGGCAAATGCGGTAAGACAAGATGAGTCCAAGCCGCCACTCAGAAACACTCCAATCGGAACATCCCCTGTCAATTGCGTCGCGACGGCCTGCTCCAACAAGCCCCGAGTATGTTGCACTGCCTCCTCGGCGGGCGGGTCAATAGCCTGGACTTCGTCGATACGCCAATAGCGCTGCATTTCCAGGCGTTGACCAGTAATGGTCGCCCAACTCCCCGGTGGCAACTCATGGATGTTTTCAAAGAAGGTTTTGCCACCAAGCGGTACGCCGTAGTAAGCGAATTCATGTAGGCTTGGCAGCGATACAGTGGCTGGAAAGGTCGGGCAAGCAGCCAAAATCGATTTAATCTCAGAGCCAAATACGAATTCACCGTCAGTGTGAACATAATACAATGGTTTGACCCCAAACCGGTCGCGACATAGCACCAACGAGCGAGTCTGAACGTCCCAAATAGCAAATGCGAAGATTCCGTTTAGTCTTGTGAAGAGATCTACTTTCCAAGCATCGTAACCGTGCAACAGGACTTCCGTGTCAGAACGCGTTCGAAACCGATACCGAAGCTTCTCTAGTTGTGATCTTAGGTCGGCAAAATTGTAAATCTCTCCATTGAACACGATTTGACGGCCTGACCGTGGGCAGACCATTGGCTGATTCGCATCCGCCGATAGATCAACGATGCTTAATCGTGTGTGCCCCAGAGCTATCCCCTGATCAACAAAACAACCGCAATGATCAGGCCCGCGGTGCGCAATCGATTGCGTACTGGAGGCGATGCGTTGCGCAAGTTGTTCTGAATCGAGAGGTGCTACGATGCCGCAGATGCCACACATTTAATAGTTTGTCACTCGAAGAGTAGCGATCAAAGGCGGCAACCGCACTAGTGAAGAAGGTGAAATCATCAAATCGTAGTTGCTGATGGAGTGAAACTACCAACCTGCCCTGGACCCAGTGGTTGCTCTTTAATAGCGCGTTGCATTTCCTCCACCAGAGCTGCTGGCGATTTCGTACCAGTAAGGCTAACCCAGCCGGCTCGACCATTATTGACTACGATTGAATGTAGTCCGTTTCGCAAAAACCATTGGAAGACGTCTTTGTGTCGATATTGGTGAACTATTTTTGTGGCGTAGGTGTCGTGAGTATCAACCATCGACCAGCCCACTGGGAGGTGCTTGTAACAAGTAGCGGGAAAGAGGTAGCGCACATTGCCCAAGACAGGGATTTTGTTGACCCAATGCAGTACAGGTACAAAATACTTGCAATAGGCCAAGAACCAACTTTCAGGAATGCGCGTTGTGATGGCCCGAAAAAACTCACAACGCCACATATTTACGGCCCACAACAGTTCCACTGTACTCACTTTGAGGCTGTTGAGGTTGGGTCTTTCGTAGAGCGAGATTTCGTACAGGCTAACACCCACTCTTCCATTGAGTTTTGTTAACTCCACCATCTTACGGAAGGCGCCAGGCGGATCGGGCGTATGGTGCATGACACCGATGGAGTACGCAAAGTCAAAACTTCCAGAACGGAAGGGAGGTTTGAAAATGTCAGCTTGAACGATGAACACGTTGTCGCGGTCACCTAGATTGGCTTGAGCGGCGTCCACGGCATCAGAAGCGTCCAATCCAATTGCCAATTTTGGCTTGAGTCGACTGACCACATCGACGAAGCGTCCCGCTCCTGATCCCAACTCGATAATCGTTTTACCACTAAGCTCGCTTTCCCGCCAATCTATTTCGGATTCGAAACGAATTTCACTCTCACGAGTTTGCCTTGAATCCAATTGAGTTTTGGCAAAGGTCTTCCACTGGGGCCCAAAAGAGTCAGCGTAGAAGCTGGATTCGAAAAAGCGAGGAATAAAGCCACGAATCGGGAAACACCGCTCACAAGACCGACATGTTAATAGCCCTGATTCTAACTTTCCATCTGCATTACATTCACCACTGAGATTCAAATTTCCCTGACAGTCTGGGCAGCAAAGTAGCTGTAGATATTCTGGTTTCATTGCTCGTTAAGTTCCTCGGAATAGCACTTGACCATCGGCTCGGCCTAACATGACGTCGATATGCTGCCTACTAAGCAGGTCGTTGAATTGGCAAAGTAAGCGATCGCCACTATGATTCGCGAAAACATAAAGGCCCATTGCCGACGGTAGTTTCGGGAATATTTTTTTGTCGTTAACGGATCGGGGATAGCGCTGATCGCACCTTACTAGTGTCGATCAAATAGGCTACAAGACTATTCTTCTGTGCTACCAATCGCAGCTCGAATCAATTTCGTATAGCTCTGTATGAATTTCTCCGGTGACAATACGGTCTCAGCATAATTGCGACTGTTGAGCCCCATCGATTGACGTTGTGCTCGGTCCGTGTTTGCAAACCGAACGAGTGCGTCAACCAATGACTGTTCACACTTCGGGTCAAATAGAAAACCATTCGACGACTCAGTCACTAGCACACGATTGTCCCCCACATTGCTGGCAATAATCGGCAATCCTGCCGCCATGGCTTCGCAAATCGCGTTGGCACATCCCTCGAAATGAGAAGCCAAGCAGAGCGCGTCATATTCTGCGTATGTCGTGCTAAGGTCCATGACGTTTCCACGAAATTGAAAATGGTCGTCTAGATCACATTGTCCAACAAGCGCTCTAATCGATTTGGAATAGGACTGCTCCATATCGCACCTTCCGAACCAGTCAACCGTAATATCAATTCCGTACGCTTTCCGCATAATCGAAACGGCCTTCACCAACGTCTCCGCATTCTTCAGAGGCTGAACACTTGCAACGACGATTATTCGACACGTCGGCGACTCGGAACATGAGCCTCTTCTACTCTGAAACTTCTCAATTTCAATGCAGTTTGGAATGAACCTAACGGAATGACTTAGCCCTGGGTAACTTTTAGCAATGAAATCAGTCTGCGTTTGGGAGTTCGCAACGATAAAACTTGCCTGTCGATAGATAAAATATCGAAACCTATTAGCCAATGTCTTTCCGTGGATATCAAGACTTCGTTCGGATACTATCAAAGGAATTCTACGAGGCGGCATTGTTCCCAGCACCGAAAGTAAGTTAGGACCTGTCAAGTAGGAAATTACAAGCTGAGGATTCGATTTACGAATTGCTCGGCGAATCGCAAATCCTCTCATAAACCGCGACGATTCAACGTTCACGACTTGTACGCGGCCTTTGTCGATCAATGGTTCAAAATGGTTCAATCGATGGTACGTAAGTAGCGTTACACTGTGATTCTTCTCTGCAAGTAGGTTGACCAAATACACCATTTGACGCTGCGCACCACCCGAATGCAGCGAATCAATGACGCATGTAATATCCACTGGCATCTATTAGAAAATATTACGGCAGTTCGAGACGAAGCGAGAGCTTGGTCGTTGTAATCTGATGTAAAACCCGTCTCAGGTGCAGCACGTTCAATTCGATTTCCATAAAATCTTTACGAAAGGCTTGCCGATTTGCCTTTTGCATCGTCAATCAAACTTCAAATACTTGTCTTATATTTTCGACGCGATGTTACAAACTCAAATCTGAGAGACTGTGATCGAACACAAATCCGACCGCCCGAAATATGGTGAGGAACGCTAGCTAAAACGGTCAAAGCTGCAAATTATCACTGATCACTTAATTCACGAAATCGAAACTTTCTGTTGAAGCGTCATTGTCCCGCCAAGCTTGGAACATCAAGACTAGCCACAAACTATCAGCCCAATTTCGCCGTCCGTCGAGGTGATCTGCCCAGCGTTTACGAATGGGCCGCGGTTCAAAAATACCGTATTTGAGTAATTTGGTTTCACTCAGCAAATCTGCTGCCCACTCGCACAGCGGCCCTCGTAGCCATTCGGCGACAGGAACCCCAAATCCCATTTTGGGACGGTCGAATAAACTCTGAGGAACGTATTTATTTAGAACGCGTCGGAGAAGGTACTTTCCTACGCCGTCTCGCACCTTGAGGTGATGAGGCAATCGCCAAGCGAATTCGATTACACGATGATCGAGAAACGGAATACGCGTCTCAAGACTATTTGCCATGGCAGCGCGGTCAACTTTAACAAGAATATCGTCGGGAAGATAGCTCAGCGTATCCATCGCCATCATGCGATCTAGCGATGACGCTACGCTGGCATTAAGTGTATAAATGTAAGGCGGTCCACAAGGCACCACGCAACTGCTATCGAGTAATGGAAACTCCCGCCATTGACTAATCGTTGTTCTATACACATCGTCCAGGGATTCGCATCGGATGAGAGATAAGCCCATATCAAGCTGGGAACGAAATGACCGTACTGCAATGGTTCCTGTTAACTTGCAGCCCATTTCAATCGAATAGTCCATCGCGTCGGCCACGCTCTTTTGCATTGATTCCGCTATTGGATTGGTGAGTATGTATCGAAATCGATTCCCCCATCGCCAAACCCTGTTCGCTGTTTGCATATTGTATCGACCGTATCCACCTAGCAATTCATCGCCACCGTCTCCTGACAGCGCAACAGTCACATGCTGACTGGCAAGTTGTGACACTAGGAAAGTAGGAATTGCCGATGAATCACCAAAAGGCTCATCGTAGAGGACGGGGATTTGCGGTATGACTGACATAGCTTGTCGTGGTGACACGTATAGTTCAGTGTGGTCAGTCCCCAAATATTTCGCTATCTCTGCAGCATGTATTGCCTCGTCGTATTTCGACTCTGTAAATCCTATGGTATACGTCTTAACTGGGCGGCTCGACTGGGCCTGCATTAACGCTACTATCGACGAGGAGTCTATGCCGCCAGATAGAAACGCACCCAATGGAACATCAGCGACCATCTGATTCGCAACGGCTCGTCGCAACAACGAGTCAAATTCGTTGATTGCGTCATTGTCGCTTCCCGAGAATGGCTCGCGACTACCACATTCAATCGATTCACTCAACGTCCAGTAATTCTCAGGTTCGGCCAAGCCGTTGGAAAATCCCAAATTAACCTTTAGTACACTTCCTGGCACAAGCTTCTTAATCCCAGACCAAATGGACCAAGGTGCAGGAATATAACCGTGACGAAGATACAGACACATAGCTTGCTCATCGACTCGTCGCTCAAATTCCGGATGAACTTGCAGTGCTTTCAGCTCTGATCCAAATAGAAACGTCCTTCCATGAACCCCATAATATAGTGGTTTTTCACCGACGCGATCACGCGCAAGAGATAGAACACGATTTTTGCGGTCCCAAACTGCCAATGCAAACATACCCACAGAACGATTTAAAGTGTCTTCAAGTCCCCACTGGTCGAGTCCTGCTGACAATGTCTCTGTATCGGAATGGCCTTTGAAACCCGACTTAAAACCATCGCGTACGAGACATTTTCGTAAACAAAGATGGTTATAGATCTCACCATTGAATGATAGAACGTAACGTCCTGACGGCGACTCCATCGGTTGTTGACCTGTTGCAGATCGATCCAAAATCGAGAGACGGCGATGTGCAATTGCGAGTCCTAATGCTTCATCAACCCATTCTCCAGAATCGTCTGGTCCACGGTGAGTTAAACGTGTCGCCATACGTCGAGCAAGCATTCTTGCTTCGATCGGGTTAATACCGTTTGCAGTCCAAAAACCAACTATTCCACACATTCTGGTTGGCTTCTAAGGGGTTCTGTCTCTACAGGTTTTAAGAGTACGATTTCGTGGCAACCGAGACTAGTTGCCTCTCTGACTCCAATCACTTCCAGCCCTCTCGACTGGAAGTATCCCTTGAGCACATCAATCCGAGCAAACTCAAAGGGAAATCCACCTAGCCAATCCAGCATGTCGTATCGGACACTCATGCCGCGCTCCGAGCGGTGATTTACCAGTGCTCGAATAGCGGTAAGTGGCTTCAACTTAAAAGTGTACCTAACGATGTTTATGAAAACTGTCACACTTCCCAGCAAGTATCCGTAAGAAACATTGATGGGCCAAGGCAATCTATTGTAAAGCCATTTCACCAGCCACCAAATGTGCGATTTGAATCCTTGATCGTTGTAGATTGCAATAAAGAGACGTCCTCCAGGCTTGACTTTCGCCATTGCCGCTTCTATTCCGAGCCACATTGCACCCGTATGATGAAGCACTCCCCAAGAGTACACGATATCAAACTCACCAAGATTCTTCATGAAGTTTAGATCTAGCACGCTACCGCTCTCGATTTTCCACTTGGGATCTCGATCGAAGTAGCGTCTTTTCAATTCCGCAGTACATGCAACTGATTGTGCATCGAAATCGAATGAGTGTACTTCCGCACCCAGCCGTTTTGCCACCAAACTGGACAGTCCGCTTCCAGATCCAATATCCAGAAACGACAACTCATGCAAATGATCCAGTGCAAGTACACTTTTTAGTGATTCCTCTGCAGCACATATTCTGCGTTCATCTACAACCGACAAAAAGTGGCTCCAATTTAAGCCAAAAGCAAAGCGGTTGGTTGAATCCATCGGTGATTGATTCGAATATTCTAGCCCCAACTGAGATGCTGCCTCATTTTTCATACTTCTGTCTCCAGCAAAATGCTACTCACTGCTTCGCACGAATTGGTGTTGTCACAGAACGAAAACCGGCAAAGGTTCTGTTATTCCTATAAAGCAATCCGACATAAGACCTGTTTGCAATGGGAAGCGCCCGAACCAAGACCTCAAAAGAATGCTCCCATCGACCGTAAGTTTAGCGAGCTTTAGCTGGAGCCACGAATTTGCAATATGAGACAAGGCCAATCACTACGCCAAGCAAGACATTCAAGTTGCGATTGTCAAAAATGCCATGGTCGGCTAGACCGCTAAACAAGAATGCTGTTAACAATGCAAAACAAAGCCGCTTAACGATTGCGTCAGGACATCTGGCAGTCTCGTGCAAGATAACTAACCAGAACACGACGTACGCGGCAATTCCCAGAATCCCACTCTCTCCAATCACCATCAGATGCGTATTGTGACACCCTGAACCATGGAAATAACGGTAAGGCATTGCCCGCATTTTTCCGAGACCATGCCCCATAACGGGACTCTTAGACCAATACGCGATTCCGCCATAAAGTGCATCGCCACGGTGTCCGAAGTCCGACTGCCGAGCGTCACTACGAGTGATCATCCGCTCCACGCTTTGAATTCGCTGCTTTTGCTCAGCATCCCAGTCAATGTACTGATATCCCTGTGTAAAAAACCAGTAAACGCCAACCAGCATTAGAAATCCGAAGAAGAGACCACTTACAAACTTTCGATTCCATTCCAGTGAGAATCCAAGATACAAAATACCAACGATACCGAAGGCAAGCATTGACGAACGCGAGAAAGTTAATACGACACAAACCGTTAGCCCAACGACTAATGCCAATGAAATGTATTTCGACTTAGAATTTCTGGAAAGCTGAAATGCTGCAATACAAACCATGAAGGAATAGACACAGGCCATTCCAGCTTCGTTCGGGTTCGCGAAGAAACCGGGCCAGCGTCCAACGTTTGAAATCAGTTGCGTTGTAAGATTTCGGGCATAAATATCCTGCAAAAAGGGGCTTAATAGAACGGTGAGCGCTCCGACGGCGGAAAACAATTGTAGCCGGAATACGAATAGTCGCAAACCGTTACTAACCACCAACGCTGCAGTTCCGATCGCAATCGCAACTACGATGAATATGCTGTTTAGCTGACTTACTACGATTTCCCAATCAACATGAGACGCTCCTCCAATTAACAAGTAAGAAACGCAAAAAACAACATAAGCCGTGGCGGACCGGCTCAACTTAAGTGGAACTCGAGCGGAACTCTTAAACAGCATACCGAGCCCGGCCAATAGGATGAAGACAGATAGACGACGCGACTCGCCAAATGCCAGCGAGGTGATCCCATTCAGATTCCACAGGCAAATTGATGCCAGGACCCAGTAGAGCAATTCCAAATATTTGTCTTTGCTACCAACTAAAGTTTTCGGAATACTCATTACTGAAGACATAGGCTATCCACAACTTTCAACCAGTCTAGTTTACCTGCGAAACAAACGACTTGATTACGTTTGCTGGACAACAACAATAATTTCCATGGGGCGCGTAAGCGACAAAATGCAAAAACCTATACAGACAACAGGTTTAGGGCTTAACAGAGCGCATGTCAATTTCGAGGTCACGATGGCCACATACTTCTTGAAAAAACTCTACGAGTCCCTTAGCAACTGAATTTCCATCAAACGTTTGAAGCTTTTCGCTTTCGAAAGTAAGCGGCTTTCCGGACCAGTTCTTTTCTTCTAGCAAAAGTCTGATTGCCTTCGTGATACTTTTGGTGTCATCAGCAAGTGCAAAAAGCCCGCAATTCAAGTCCGTCACTAACTCACCTGCCTCGCAGTTTTCGGGTGCAACTACAAGGATTGGACGCCTTGCCTTTAAGTAATCAAACAGTTTGGCAGGTATTGCATACGTGTGCTTTCTGCCTTGACCAACAATCAAAAGCTGAATCGAAGCACGTCTGCAATATTCGTTGAACTCTTGTTGACTTAACATAGGATCCGTCTGCAAATAGGCTAACACACGCGAGTCTTTCGCAATCGTTCTCAGTTTACCAATATCAGATGGCAAACCAAAAAAACGCAGTTTGCATACCTTGGTACGGCTACTGTTGAACTCGGACAATGCAGACAAAACTCCATCGATCCGTCGTTGCCCTCCGTAAAGAGATCCGCCATACACAATAAAGTCTTCCTTTCGCCGCGGAATTGTTTGACTCTTGGGGCGGGTGTCAAAAAAGTTGGGCGCGAAATACATAGGCGTCTCAACCAACCAAGGATATTCCTCCGACAAGAAAGCTGCTTGGCTTTGCGTTGTGAAACTCACCCCACCAGCAGATCGCAAAACCCCCCTTTCAATCTCCCGGATGGAGTTCATCCGCCTACAATTGTCATCCGGATCGAGAATGTCTCGATAGTCGACAACGTAAGGAACACCGCTAACTCGGTGAATCTCCTTCGCCAACAGGGCCGACGATAGACTAGGGATTGTTGCCCAGATTACGTCTATCTCCTTTTCCTTCACCGCATCTACTGAGCGAGGAAGTGACGCACGTACCCAAGGCAAAAGTTCATCTGGTAGCGTTAGTCGACTGGAAAGTGCCGACAAAACTTTCAGTGGAAAACACACTGACTTTTTGATTGGTGACTTTATTGACCGCCATTCTTGCATGTGCTGTGACAAACTGTGACAGCGTTGGCGAATCAATGATAACCCTAGTTCCTCTGACGGCGCCGTGCTATTATCGATTCGTTGCATGCACCTAGGATCTAACGAAACGACCAAAACACTATGGCCAAGTTTACAAAACTGACTTGCGAGCTCTGTCGGACGTTTCGCTCCTACCATCGTCGAGGGGGCGAACTCGGCAGCTATTATCATTATATTCATGTGTGTCGAGTTGTCAGGCAAGCACTATAAATCTTTCCAAAACGATAGCGCCTTCGTTTATTCAACCATTGTCAGGTGGCTCAGATTCCAAACATATGCGCCGATCTGCCCGACTCACACAATTAGGTAACATGTCTCTTCATTGACGTAATTTAGATAGCGTGAAATCCCTCGACTGCTAAGGGATTCGTCGATCGCCTTTTTACATCCTTCGTATGCCCCATAGTCATCTATTATGACGAAGCCCCCTTGAACAACTTTATCGAAGAGAAACTCCATGCATACTTTTGTTGATGCATACCAATCGCCGTCAAGTCTCAGTACCGCTATGTCTCCTATGTTTTTCGCTGCAGTGGGCACAACATCTTGAAACCATCCTTTGTGAAAGCAGAGATTTCCTAAGGGGTATCCGATCCGATTCGCTAACAAGTCATTCACCGACTCGACTGTTCCCGGTCCCCCCATAGAATCGTAGATCCCCGTTAATGGCGAAAGCCTACCATCAAGCGAGTCGGATTGCGAGAATGGTTTCGCTTCGCGGATCGCTCGCTCTCCGTCAACAGCCTTATCAGGCTCGCAGATCTCACCAAAAACGTCAAACATGTGTATGTTTCTACGATCTTGTCCGTGAGCGAGATTGACTAGTGCCATCATTCCTACCGCACCCCCGCGCCATACGCCACACTCTACGTAATCCCCACATATTGGGTTCCTTTCGCAATACAAAAGCTGATCGTAGAGTGAAAGCAATACTGATTGCGGAACCATCGTGTTCTTTCGAACAATACTCTCGAAACGCAAATATTCTTCTGTGGCTAGTGGGTGAACGAATGGGCTCTTCCCGGTGACTTGCAAGCCGAAAGGCCCAATAATTCGATTTACTATTCTCCCAATCATTTTCCCTCGCTATTTTGCCAGTGAGCCAACCTGCGGGCTGATACTCTTTAATTGGCCAAAAGAGTCTTTTTTACAAAACAGAACAATTAAACAATACACACTTATCCCTGTTAAGATTTGTGCGACGACTGTTTTCCACGTATTCTCAAAGCTGAATATATTGGGCAACAGATAAACAATTATGCCCATAACGAAAGCTGGCCAAATCGAAGACACGAGAGTACTTATGTACGCCGTTCCATTTCCTCCAAGTATTGGTCTCAACAGCAAAAAGTAGCTAATAATCTGAAGTCCGATTTGCAGAATCAACAAACTGCAAGCGATTCCCACTGCGCCACCCAAAAGTCCACCAATGTATACTCCAGGCACATTCAACAACAAAAAAATGACAGTCCAATAGAAAGCACGATCTGCCCACCCAACTGCCAGTAATAGGCTGCCTATTGGATTGCCGATGGTCCTTGAAAGTGCGACTAAACTAAGAATCTGAATTAGTATGATGCTATCAGTCCATTTTTCGCCGAATACGCTGGGGACAAAGAGGGGAGAGACCGCCGCCATGCCTAGCAACATCGGTGCATTGACCAGGTTTAAAAGATTTATTATGGCCAGGTAGCCACGTCTTAAACGCAATCGATCATCTTGGATTTTCGCGAATAATGGAAAGGCTACTCTATTCACAATTGGATTGATGCGCGAAATAGGTTGGGATGTCAGGTTGAGTGCAAACCAATAGATACCTAATGGTCCAGATCCAAGCGTGCTCCCGATCAATATTTGGTCGATTCGCTCACCAATAAACGCGCTCGTCTTTTCGCCCATTTGAAATGCACCAAAAGAGAGATAGCCACGTAAATCGCTTTGACGAAAATGTAGCAGTGGCCTGTACTGTCGGAGACCAACCTGAAAAAGCAGCAATGATTGCATCAAAGTCGAAGCAAGTAATCCCAGTACCAACGACCATACTTTGAATCCAAACATTGCAAACGAAATAGTCGTTACTACACCGATAGCCGCAGATATCACCTCTTGCTTTGCTAGTTCTTCGAATTTCAAGTCTCTTTGCAACAGATACTTAAACTGATTTCCAATTGGTGACACTAGAAAAACAATTGCCGCTACCCTAAGCAGGGACGGAACCTGTGGCTCAAATACGAGCGACGCATACGGCGCCAGGAACCAAACAACAAGAAATACCAATATACCTGCCGCAATATTCAACCAGTAAAGACTCGAAAGTTGCTGTTCAGTTGATTTTTGGCGGAAGACTATCGCAGCACTGATCCCGGAATCGGAGAAAATCTGGGCTAGCCCGAGCAGGACAAGGACCATACTCATCGTTCCGAAGTCGCTGGGACTGAGTAACATTGCCAGCACCAATAGCTGTACTGCATTTAGTACTGTAACGCCAGCAGACGCAAGCGTTGTCCACTTGGCGCTACGAATTCCAATTTCGCGTAGCGAAACTTGCACTAACGAATTACTCCTGGCTGCAACTTAAACATAATATACCAATGGATTGAAAAACGCTTCTCGCAAGAATCGGCTAAACGGCTATTATTGCCTCATTGTCAACAACTCGTCGCCACCAAAGACTTACAGATATTAGACGCCACAAAGTAACAGGATATCTCAGCACCATTTCGTCGTAGTTATTCAGCAGTTGCTTAGCGTTAATTAAGGGGCAATTGGTTGCCATCAAGTTTCGACTCACCAACGATTTGCTTTTCGTAAGCCACTCGCGATAAGGAAAAGGAAATCCCATCTTATTGCGCCTCCAGACAACTTTATGTGGAAGAATTGACTTAGTGCAATATCTCAAAAGATACTTATGCCAACCGTCGTGGACCAGGTATTCCGGAGGCATCCGAAGGCAGTATTCCACAACGTTAAAGTCAAGAAAGGGAGCTCGAACCTCTACGGGAATACCATAATTGGATTTAGAGCTACTTCGCAGCCAATAGTTCATCATCCGACTTGTCATGTTAGCCCGAGTCAGGTCGTCAAAACTCCTTGCAGGATCGTCGAAGCCGCCGCCATGCGGAAAGTCCATAAGGTCGGCACGTAGCATCATTTTCAGATATTTCCATTCACCACTTTTGCCCTTTCCTAACCTCATTACTGTCGATTCGCTCAGAAACTGGTCTCTCACCAAAGACTTTATAGACTTCGACCATCCTATCTCAGTGTTTCTCGCAATTTCCTTTGCGGCGATCGTCCATTTTCCGGATTTCAACAAGTATCGCAAAAGTGGAGGAAGATACATTTCGGGATAACCTGCCAATAGTTCATCACCGGCGGCGCCAGTTATAACAACCTCCACCCCTTCTTCTTTAAATTTTCTTCGAACAACCTGGTTCGTATGAAGATTCGGCGCATGAAAAGGCTCGTCCTGCAGCCGCACGAAACTATCTGCTTCAGTCCAGAATTCCTGTTCCGGAGGATCAATAACTCGGTAGTCTATCGCACCGGGATAAGCATCAGCAACCAATCTCGCATAAGGTTCTTCGTTTGAGTGTTCCTCGGGAAATCGGACAGTATATGTCTTTAGCTTCCTACTTAGCCGATTTGCAGCAATTGCAACTAGCGCAGACGAATCAAGTCCACCACTCAATTCAAATCCAATCGGAACATCTGCGCGCATACGAATCCTAAGCGAATCCGTTAGTCGGTCAAGAAGTCCGTCTGCCGCTTCAACTAGGGATATATCTTTCGAACTGAGTCGTTCCGCCGGTAGTTGCCAATATCGCTGCGGATTGAATTCACATCTCTCATCGACCCATGCAAAGTGACCCGGCGGAAAATCAACAACATTCTCCCAGAAGGTTCCACTCCGATCACGTCTTCCATTCAACAAGAAATCGGCCACGGCCGACGTCTTGACGTTGCGGGAGTCTACTCTTCCGGTCGACATGAGCGATTTAATCTCAGAGGCCCATACGAACTCCGTTTCCTTTTCGTAGACCACATAGAGGTCGGCTTTGCCCAATCTGTCTCTACCCAAAAGAAGTCTATTGAGCCTTAAATCGTAAATGCAGACAGCGAAAAAACCATTCAACCGTTCGAATACTTTTGCGCCCCAGGCTTGGTAACCGATTAGCAATACTTCTGTATCCGAGGTTGACTGAAACGCGTATCCCAACGCAATTAGTTCCTCTCGCAACTCAAGATAGTTGTATATTTCGCCATTAAAAGTCAGACAAATCGTACGATCGGAATTCCACATCGGCTGATGCCCAGCGGAGCTGAGGTCGATTATTGAAAACCGAACGTGAGAAATCGCCAGGTTAAAACTAAACTCGCTTCCCGTGGCTCGGAGAATTGGCAACGCCTCTTGTATTGAAGTCGGACTTTTCGCCGAAGCAAAACTCTGATGAGTCCGGCGGCGCGTATTCACTAGCAGAAACCCCATATCGTCGGGACCACGATGCGATATCACATTTGTCATTTGCAAGATCTCGTTTGTAGAGTTTTGCACTTTCGATTTCAAGTAGCCTGCTATTCCACACATTTTACGACACAAACCTTTTTGAGGTTTCTCATCTGCCAGAGTGACAGCCCCGAAACGAACAAAGTCGCTTCATCTAAGACGATTAACTTTGCTTCCTCGCAACTACAAAGTAGCCAGCTGTTTCCGATTCTGATTGCCACCAACGATCTAGTGCAATTCCCAAACGCTGCGAGATCGACCATAACGGCCAGAGCAACAAGCCAATCAACTCACTAATAAATTTCGGCCCTCGAAGAAGCCGCGTCGATTGATAATTCATCTTTAATGCCGACATCAACCAAAATCCTGTAGTGGGCTCTATTTGAATCTCACCAAATCCTGCTCGGCTAAGCAGGTATTCAAGGCCAAACTTTGTATACCGAAAGTAATCGTAAGGCGCCTCATGAATATGCCACATAAACGGAACTTGAAGTACAAGGTACCCGCCTGGCTTTAAAACGCGATATGCTTCCGATAACATGACCTCCGGACGCCGCAAATGTTCCAGCACGGAAATCGAAACTATTGCATCTGCTAGGTCACTCTCCACCGGCAACGGCTCATTTAAGTCAGCGACAATATCAGCTTTTAGGCTATGAGGAGTCGAGGACCAATCAATCCCAATGTAGTCGTCAGCCATGGCACTGATCCAGCTACGATAGGGCGCCTCGCCGCAACCAAAATCGTAGACTTGTCCTACAAAAAACTGGGAGTTGCCGACAAGGAATTGATCCAGTGAAGCATAAACGGACCAGTTGTAGCGCCTGCGATTTGGATGTTGGTGAGAGAGCTTCTTCAATATAGTAGCTTGTGATTGGTGAAAGTATCGATATCAAATTAAGCAACAAGCGCAAATCATTAGCTGCGATTCAATAACTTCCAGCCATTAGACGAATACTGAGGCATGCATCAAGCGAGTTAACCCAACTCAGATAGAAACTGCCTCTCTAGATCGAGGAGCTGTTTCGAACGATCTCTTAGCCGTTTGGCCGGTATACCTACGTAGATCCCCCAGGGTTGTGTGTTCGTTTTAACAAGACTCATGGCTCCAATAGCACACCCCTCCTCAACAACAACCCCAGGCAAAACAGTTGAGCCTGCGCCAACGATCACGTGCTTCCCGAGCGTTACTTGCTTAAATACTTCATTTTTAAATTTCTTAGGTATCAGGGAATTCGTAAGACTTTCGCCACCATAATCATCCGATTGCGAGAAAACCTTAACGTTGTACGCTAGCGTACAAAAATCACCCAACCGTATTCCTGGACTTCCACCTGCAACTAGGCACATGGGTGTGAGATGGTTAAAACGACCTATCGAGACCGCTCCTGATACGACGCAAAAATCATCGATCCGCGAGTAGTCCCCAATCTCAATTTGCTCACAGTCATAGATACTCGCCCTTTCACTGATCTTCACGTCCCTACCGAGGGACTTAAAGCCTAAGGCTTTCAACGCAGAGTCAGTCAGGTATGCCATGTTTCTCACCAAAAATTTCGTCCCACTGGGCAAGTAGTGTCTTCATGGAGAAAAGCGTTTTGATCCGCTCAATATTCTTTTGTCGAACAGTCTCGCTAATTGGTACTACATCCAGCTTAGAAGTAGCGAACACTACTACATCATTTTTAACAAGCATATTCCATGAAGATGTTTTTTCTCGCAAAAAAACCTTCTTCCCCATTCCTAAAAGGGAAATTACGTTCCCCATTCCCTCCTGTCGGCGATGATTGAAAACAGCAATATCAACCGAAGAAAGAAACTGTCGGTATTTCTCAAGATCCAAAAATTCAAACATAGGGTTAAAATTGTCTCCGAAAATCTCAAACCCGAGCGAGGCGGTTTCCTGGGCGTACTGCCGATCGCCGTAAGACAACGGTGCAAAAACTCGAATACCGTTATTCTTATAAGCCGCAAGTTTCTGAAAAATTTCTTTGTGCCTGTTCTCAGGATCTGCCGAATTGCCTACCTGAATGTTTATCGTCCCAAGCGTTGTTGACTCGATTGAGATATCTGAATAGATGTTGCTCGGATACATTATGCAGGTTTTATGAACACCAATCGCACCGTAATGCTTGCGAGCTATGTTTACGTCTTCGTCGAGATACGTGATAAGAAACCCCATACGCCGAATGACAGGACGTCGCAGCATTTCTTCGAAGCGCCATTTGAGCGTACGCTTTGAAAAGCAACATCGATATAGGTCACCACCCCAAATCACCCAATAGCATTTTTTCAGCAACCACGGCTGTATTAACAAAAATTGTACGAGTCGAATATTAAACAGTCCATGAATTACAATCTTTTGAGCGTTGTGCATCCTCTTTGACAATTGCGAGTAGGCAACAAGTCTTGACGCGTAGTCCTCCGCGAACTCGGCTTGATGGACGTTAACATTCCCGAAACACTTCCTATCACCAAACAGAAAGAAGTAATGTTCGTAGTCTCCGAAGTGCTGCCCCATCATTTGAAGAAATTGTGGTACAAACTTCTCAGGGTACATTACATGCAGTACACTAGTCCCGCAAATGCTTTTTGATTTACGATGCTTCATTCGCTTGCGTCTAAATTGTTAAGCGCATGTCGCAGACAATTTACGACGCGAGTTTGGTCAGCCCGCGAGAGCGTGAAGTAGAGCGGAAGACGCAGTAGTCGCAAACTCAAATCTTCGGTAATTGGCAATGAAGAATTGCACCCGAGCTCTTTACCTATTGGAGAAGAATGCAGTGGAACATAGTGGAAGACTGCATTTATACCGTCTCGTTTTAGTGATTTCAATATATTCCAGCGTTTTGCCTCTGATCTTGCGATCACATAGAAAAGATGATAATTGCTTTGGCAAGTCGTTGGTATCACCGGCAAGCTAAGAGTCCCACTAGATACAAATTCCCTAAGGTTGTCTTCATAGAATTCAAAAACAACCCGTCGTTGCGAAGAAATTCGCTCCATTTCTTCGAGCTGTCCGTACAAGAATGCCGAACATAACTCACTTGGAACAAACGATGAGCCGACATCCACCCAAGTGTATTTGTCTACCTGTCCACGGAAGAACTTCTGGCGATCCGTGCCTTTGTCGCGAATGATCTCAGCTCGTTCTACAAAATGTGGGTTGTTGATGCACAATGCCCCGCCTTCACCGCAGATGAAGTTTTTTGTTTCGTGAAAACTATAACAGCCCATATCACCTATTGAACCAAGAGGGCGTCCGCTGTAGGAGCCGTTTACCCCTTGTGCGGCATCCTCTATTACGATCAAATTGCGGCGTTTCGCAATCTCCATTATCTTATTCATTTCGCATCCAACGCCCGCATAATGAACCACGCAGATTGCTTTTGTTCGAGGCGTAATTGCTGCCTCGATTAAGTTTTCATCGATGTTTAAAGTATCGGCGCGTATATCGACAAATACAGGTCGCGCCCCTTCTCGAACGAAAGCGGATGCAGTGGAAACGAATGTATAGGAGGGCATCAGTACTTCATCACCTGGTTGCAGGCGGCAGAGCATCGCGGCCATTTCAAGAGCCGCCGTGCAGGAAGGAGTTAGCAATACCTTGTGAATTCCGAATCGCTCTTCAAGAAACTTTGAGCAAGCTTTTGTGTAGTATCCATCACCTCCCAAATTGCCCAATGTGACCGCTTGCGCGATATAAAAGAGTTCTTTTCCGGCGACAAACGGTTTATTGAACGGAATTGGTTCTTCAGCCTTCAAGATACGTGATTTCCTAATTCCCGGAGATACGAAGCATAACTAGTTTTCCCCATCAGATCAGCGGACCTTACGAGATCCGAAAGTGTTAACCAGCCGTTGCTCACCGCAATTTCCTCCAAGCACGCCAGCTTGAAACCTTGGTGATGCTCAATGGTCTTAACAAATAGGGAGGCTTCAAGTAGTGAGTCGTGCGTGCCCGTATCAAGCCAAGTGTGCCCCCGTCCTAGGACTTCTACGTATAATTCTCCATCGTTAAGATAGGCATTATTAACGGATGTAATCTCAAGTTCGCCACGATCCGATGGTTTCACAGTTCTTGCGATTTCAACGGCTCGATTGTCATAAAAATACAGCCCGGTCACTGCAAGAGAAGACTTGGGTTTTTTAGGTTTTTCTTCGATACAAATCGCCTTACCCTGTGCATCAATCTCTACAACGCCAAATCGTTCAGGATCATGAACTTGATATCCAAAAACCGTCGCCCCCTGAGGGCGCTGCGCAGCAGATTTTAACCTCGCCGAAAAACCAGTTCCATAGAATATATTGTCGCCAAGTACGAGTGTCACATCATCGGCTCCAATAAAATCCTCGCCGATGAGTAGAGCTTGCGCTAGCCCATCGGGCGAGGGCTGAACTGCGTAGTGCAATTCGATTCCGAATCGACTACCGTCTCCCAAGAGACTCTCGTACTGGGGTAAATCTTTAGGGGTAGAAATGAGAAGTATTTCCCGTATCCCGGAAAGCATAAGCACTGACAATGGATAGTATACCATTGGCTTGTCATAGACAGGGAGCAATTGCTTACTTACCCCCATCGTCACTGGGTGCAAGCGTGTTCCAGATCCACCCGCGAGTACAATTCCCTTACGCTTAATCATGAGTTCCTCGCTCGCCCTAATCTGGTAAGCTGATAGCTACCGTTAACAATACTCTTCCACCAATTTTCATGAGAAAGATACCACTCGACAGTCGAAACAAAACCTGCGTCATCTTGGTACGTGGGTTCCCATCCAATCTGAGTTCTCATCTTCGTAGCGTCAATCGCATACCGCAGGTCATGGCCAGGTCGGTCATCAACAAATGTGATTAGTTCTTCATAGCTGCGTGTGTTGGGTCTAGGTTGAAGCTGATCCAAAATGTTGCAAATAGTTCTAACCAAATCAATATTTCTTTTTTCATTGTTTCCGCCAATGTTATACGTCTCGCCTACCAAACCTCGTTCGAGAACCGCTGATAGTCCATAGCAGTGATCCTCTACGTGTAACCAATCTCGAACATTCTCACCTGTTCCGTAGACAGGCAAAGTCTCGTTTCTTAGACACCGAAGTATAACCAGGGGGATCAGTTTTTCTGGGAATTGGTATGGACCATAGTTGTTTGAACAGTTGGTTACTATCGTGGGCAGACCATAGGTGTGATGCCATGCTCGAACGAGATGATCTGAGGACGCCTTGCTGGCGGAATATGGGGATCGAGGATCATATCTTGTATTCTCTTTGAAATATCCCTCTTCCCCCAGCGAGCCGTAGACTTCGTCTGTGGATACATGAATTAGCCTAAATGCGCTCGCTTGTCTAGCGACTAAACTGCGCCAGTATTCGTAAGCGCTTCGTAGAACCGCAAATGTTCCCAAGACGTTAGTTCTTACGAACTCCTCGGGGCCTTCAATTGATCGGTCTACGTGAGATTCTGCTGCAAGATGGAAAATTGCGGTTGGCTCAAATCCAAGTAGTATGCCACGAATCTTGTCTCCATCTGCAATATCTGCATGTGAAAAACTGTACTTAGGGTGGCTCTGAACGTCACTTAGCGATTCAAGATTTCCCGCATAAGTTAATTTGTCGACATTGAGAACATAATGTCCTGCGTTCAGAAGCATCCGGACAAGGTTGGATCCTATGAACCCCGCACCGCCCGTTACAACTATCCGCTTTGGCGATGAATTTAGATCAGTTTGTCGCGAGGATTTCATTTAGTGATACATTTCTTCTTTTGAGGGTGCGCCACGTGCAGATAGGCTCCCATCATCTAATGACCTATGCTCGAAATTTGTCTCATCCGACTTCCGAAAGAGTCCTTGAGTTTTTCGTATTGAGTTTTGAGGTCGATTAATTGCGTTGTAGTAGTGAGAGGTTAGAGGCTAGAAGCGAGTGGCTAGTGGCTAGCTAGGTGTGAAGTGCGATAAAGTTACATTTGATTCTTTTGTGTGAAATTAGGTCTTATTGGTTAAGTGAGCGTTACGCTCATCCCTGACACATAATACTTCTAGCTTCTAGCTTCTAGCTTCTAGCGACGCGAACCAGCGACAGGTAGCGTGAATACCTTTGGCCACGTCAAACTGTGGTGCGTACCCAAGTGCTTGACGGATTTTTTCAATGTTGGCCTGCGAATGCCGTACGTCGCCGTCGCGGAAGCCGCAGTATTCATGGTGATAACTCGCAGCACCAACTGCAAGTTGGCTGAGACTGGTTTTTAAAAGTTCCAGTAATTGATTAAGCGAAGTGCGATCGCCAACGGCGACGTTGTAAACCGAGTTCTTGGCTTCCGCCGGCGCCAGCGCGGCCAGCAAATTGGCTTGGACTGCGTTGTCGACATAGCAAAAATCGCGACTGGTTTCACCGTCACCATTGATCCGCACGGTTTCGCCCGACATGAGACTGGCAATCCACTTGGGGATTACAGCAGCTTAGGCGCCATTGGGATCCTGCCGAGGTCCAAACACATTGAAGTAACGCAATCCAATGTTGGCAAAACCGTAACAGCGTGCAAAAACGTCGGCGTACAATTCGTTGACCAATTTGGTCACCGCATACGGCGACAAGGGACGACCAATTTGGACTTCGACTTTGGGTAACCCGGGATGATCGCCATACGTGGAACTGGACGCGGCATACGTAAAACTACTCACACCGCGATCGCGACTGGCAACCAACATATTCAAAAAGCCAGATATGTTATTGTCGTTGCTGGTAATGGGATCAGCGATGGAACGGGCTACGAATCCTATATCTATATTTGGCAACACACTATCGATGCAGGTAACTGCTCCATGACTTTTGCCAAGGTCGCGAATTTGACAATTGATAAATCGAAAACTCGTCCACACTTCGTATGTAACCCCCGCAACCAACTTCGTCGACGCTTCGTTATAACGAGAAAGTTTACCCTATTCAGGCGGAGGACTAATCTTGGACTAAGCAGTGAATTGTCGATACGGTTTGTCGCCTTGTGCTAACTCCGCCGGGAGTCGGGCTGATTCAGCCAAGTCTAAACAACGCACGGTGACAACTCCACTGGAACGTTCCTCCAAGGCGTACTTGAAACCTGATTCGGGACATGTCGCTACGTGCTCATCTCGTTTAAAGTCAAGCGGATGACCGTGGCGACTCATCCAGCCAATTCGCTTAGCTGGGACACCACGCACGTAGCCGTAGTCAGGGATATCCTTCGTCACCACGGCACCAGCGGCGACAAACGCATAACGGCCAATAGTAACGCCACAGACGACGGTCGCATTAGCGCCAATCGTGGCTCCCTGTCGAATGAGCGTGCGTTCGTACAGCCCGCGGCGGTTGATTTGACTGCGCGGATTGGACACATTGGTCAATACGCAGGACGGACCAAGAAAGACATCGTCTTCAATGGTCGTCCCTGAGTAGACGGAAACATTGTTTTGAATTTTGACGTTCGAACCAATGGTGACATCTGGGGCAATGAACACATTCTGCCCCAGGTTACAACGCTCACCCAGTTCAGCTCCAGAGCTGACGTGACTAAAATGCCAAATGCTACTGCCGACACCGATGCGGCAGCCATCGTCGATCTCGGCTGTGGGATGGGACTTGAAAACCCTTGACGGTCGCGTGACGGCCAATGTATTGCGCATAACGCGCTGGCCATCGTACTCCATACTCTCCTGCGCCATGGCCAACACTTTCAGCACATTCAACCCTTCGTTCCCATCGGTGCGAGGCGTAACGCGCTGTTCGCAGCAATCGAGAAAATGCTGACACTCGTTGCGCAACGGCTCCGACTCAGGCACGGTTACAGTTTCTGCCAGCGTTTTGTCGGCCATTGGCTCCCGTCCGTTTTGCCAAGTAATCCGGTGGCGAAAGAGCGTGAGTTTCTGATCCCAAACTTGGGTATCATCGAAGACAACCATGGCGCGTGAACCGACCACTGTCAGCTTCTGCTCCTTAAATGGATTGAGCCAACTGACAAACACATGCGCACTGACAGAATCATTAAACTTCATCGAAGTCAGCGTGGTATCCGCTACGCCCGAAGTCAGCCAGGAATCGCCCGTGCATTGCAATGACTCTGGCAAATGCCCGCCAAGCAACGAAAGAATTACCGACAAATCATGGGGAGCAAAACTCCACAGTGCATTCTCCTCGCGACGTATCTTCCCGAGATTCAGTCGGTTGGAAGTGATGTATTGCAGTTTTCCAAGTTCACCTTGAGCCAACAAGGAACGGATCTTTTCAACGCACGGATGATACTGCAGCAAGTGACCGACCATCAGGACGCGTTTGCGGCTGCTGGCCAAGGCGACCAATTCCTCCCCTTCATGGACATGCAAGCACAGGGGTTTTTCTACGAACACGTCTTTGTCTGCCATCAAGGCAGCTTTGGCCAATTTAAAATGATGTTCGGCAGGCGCGGCAATGGCAACGCGGCTGATCTGGTCGTTAGCGAGCACTTCGTCGAATGACGTGGTCTTAGCGACCTGTTCGTAACCATCGGAAAAATTAGCCAACGTATTCGGGCTGGCGTCGCAGAGCGTGTGCAGCGCACCGAGTGCATTGAAGTTGCGAGCTAGGTTTTTGCCCCAATAACCTCCGCCGACGAGAGCCAGGGAGGGGAGAGGGGGAGTCGGCGAGTCAGGGAGTCGGGAAGTCATGGAGTTTTTTTTGAGTGGCGAGATGCGAGTAGCGAGTCTTGTTTTTTCGTACAGATCGGGTTTTTAGAGCCGAAGGCCCGGCAGATTATCTAGCCCCGGCTGGAGGCCGGGGAGAGAGGGCCTCACAGCCCAGGTAGGGCCAACGGCCCGGCAGATTGTCAGTTTATTCATTGGACAATTGGTTAGGGGATCGGTTGAATTTTCGATGATTCGGTTGGTTAGTTGGTTGTTCGGTGGGTGGTAATTGCGTCCCCGTTTCCCGATCGATTCCGCGCGTAATCTGTCGGGCCTTCAGCCCTTTCGTATTCAATTATGCTCCGTCCCCCGGCCTTCAGCCGGGGCTAGACAATCTGCCAGGCCTTCGGCCCTAGTCATAGTCCACATTCCACATTCCACATTCCACATTCCACATCAATCATCAATCATCAATCTTCAATCTTCAATCTTCAATCTTCAATCTTCAATCTTCAATCTTCAATCTTCAATCTTCAATCTTCAATCTTCAATCTTCAATCTTCAATCTTCAATCTTCAATCTTCAATCCAACGCTGAATCACTCTGCTCCACTGCGTCCTGATATGGACTGAGGAACGGCGGACTTTAGCGCGGCGACGACTTGATCTTGATCGGTGGGACTGAGGAAGGGATGCATGGGAAGACTAAGCACTTCGCGCGACGCTCGCTCGGAGGCCGGAAAATCACCCAAGCGATAACCAAAACGCGCAAAGACCGGTTGTTCGTGCAAACACTTGGGATAGTAAACCGCCGTTGGTATTCCCTGGTCCTTGAGTATCGCGGCCGCCTCGTCACGGTTCTCAAGGCGAATGGTGTATTGAGCGTAAACGTGCGTGTTGCCGGTTTCGATGGCGGGAGTCTGGCAAATATCCTCCAGTAGCTGGCTATAGCGGGCACCAATAAGGCCGCGTTGCTCGACTTCCCAATCGAAGGATGGCAATTTTGCCAGCAATACAGCGGCTTGCAAAGTATCAAACCGTCCGTTCGTTCCGACCAGCGGATGATGATGACGCTCGACGCCGCCGTGCGTGCGAATCGCTCGCATGCGGTTGGCAAGTTCATCATCCGAAGTGAATAATGCTCCACCATCGCCAAAACATCCCAGTGGTTTGGCAGGAAAGAAACTGGTGCTGGCGATTTGTGTAACACCACAACTTCGACGACCATCACGCGTAGCGCCAAAACTTTGAGCGCCATCTTCAACGACTGTGATTCCGTGTCGCTCCGCTAATGCATTAATTGCAGCGTAGTCCGGCATTTGCCCAAAGAGGCTTACCGGCAAAATGGCCTTGGTCTTAGGTGTGATCTTGGCTTCGATTTGATTGATATCGATATTATAAGTAGCCGGATCAATGTCAACGAAGACAGGCGTAGCACCGACCAACAAGACAACTTCGGCTGAACTGATCCACGTAAAAGGACCCGTTATGACTTCATCACCTGGGCCAATATCCAAGGCGCGAAGCGCGATTTCTAAACTGTGCGTGCCACTGGAAACGGTCAGGCAGTGCTTGCAATCCACGTAGCTGGCGAGCTCGCGTTCGACTTCCGCTATCTCGGGCCCCATGATGAATCGGCCATGCTCAAGCACTTGCTGCATCCGGCCGTCGATGGAGTCTTTGAGTTTTTCGTATTGTGTTTTGAGGTCGATGAATTGCATGGGAGAGGCTAGAGGCTAGTGGCTAGTGGCTAGTGGCTAGAAAGAAGGGAGTTGGGAGTTAGGGGGACGGTCTAAGGTAGTGTGGGATTGCAGGAAATTGTTTAACGCCAAGCCGGAATAGCTGCAGTGCGGCGATTGCGGCTGATAGAATCTGGCGGTGAAATCGTGTTGAATCGTGACCGATTAAGTGATCGCAGCTATGTAGGCGCCGGCTGGAGAAGTGTCGAGTAGTGGAGTGGTCCTACGAACCGCCCGCCTGCCGTCGCCTACGCAAGCTGCGACCCACAATGCAGCGAGCATCAGTATGATTCAAACGCTGACCGCGGATCAACTGCAGCTCGCGATTCAGCAGCCTGCTCCGGCTCGGCGTTAAACGAATACCCTACATACACTCGATCACTCCCTGCCTCCTGTGGAGTGGCTGGAGAACCAGCGACAGGTAGCTTGAATACCGTCAGATACGGCAAACTCTGGTTTGTACCCAAGTGCTTGACGGATCTTCTCGATATTGGCTTGGGAATGGCGCACGTCACCATCGCGAAACTCACAGTATTCATGGTGATAGCTCGAAGCGCCAACATCAAGTTGGCGGAGACTGGTTTTCAAAAGTTCTAGCAATTGATTGAGCGAAGTACGATCACCAACGGCGACGTTGTAAACTGCGTTCTTGGCGTCTGACGGTGCCAGGGCAGCCAGCAAATTGGCTTGGACTGCGTTGTCGACATAACAAAAATCGCGGCTGGTTTCACCGTCACCATTGATCCGCACGGTTTCGCCTGACATGAGGCTGGCTATCCACTTGGGGATCACAGCAGCGTAGGCTCCATTGGGATCCTGCCGAGGTCCAAACACATTGAAGTAACGCAACCCAATGGTGTCAAAACCGTAACAGCGGGCAAACACGTCGGAGTACAATTCATTGACTAATTTGGTCACAGCATACGGCGACAAAGGGCGACCAATTTGGTCTTCGATTTTGGGTAACCCGGGATGATCGCCATACGTGGAACTGGAAGCGGCATACGTAAAACTACTCACACCCCGATCGCAACTGGCAACCAACATATTTAAAAAACCGGATATGTTATTGTCGTTGCTGGTAATAGGATCAGCGATGGAACGCGGTACCGATCCCAAGGCGGCTTGATGCAATACGTGATCGACATCGGCAACTGCCTGATGACAAGTGCTCAAGTCGCGTATGTCACCTTCGATAAATCGAAAACGCGACCATTGCTCCGGAGTAATCAGCTGCTCTACTTCGTCGAGGTTGTGTTGATGTCCTGTAGCAAAATTGTCGAGTCCCACCACAGTCTGATCAAGCTTGAGCAACGTCTCCAGCAAATGCGAACCGATGAAGCCAGCCACGCCGGTGATGAGCCAGCGGCAAGGGGTGGTTCGAAGTTTGTGGCGGGTTTGAGAGTACATGGGGGAGAGGCTAGTGGCTAGTGGCTAGATGGTAGGGGCTAGGGTTTGCGATAACGTTTAATTAGTGCGCCAAGAATGGAGTTGATTTCTTTGGCTTCTTTAACCCAGGTAAGGCCTTGCTGCCTTTCAATGAAACCAGCCTCAATGCCGATGTAAGTCTGCGTGATAAGTTCACCACAGGAGCCTTTTGCAATTCGCAAAAAGCGCGCGACTTCTGCCTTGCTGTCTCGTTCAAATCCCTCAGCAATATTCGATGGTATGGAAAGTCCAGCACGAGTGATTTGATCGAGGAAGCCCCAATTCCTTAAGCCATCCAGTTGTCGATACAACTCTGAAGCCAATCGACACGCACGCTTCCACACCACTAAATCTTCAAACGACATAATATTGACAACCCCTAAATTCTAGCCACTAGCCACTAGCCACTAGCCTCTAGCATCTAGCATCTAGCATCTAGCATCTAGCATCTAGCATCTAGCATCTAGCATCTAGCATCTAGCCACTCTAAAGCCTTCCGTCGACGCTGCACTTGGGGAGAATGGATTTAATGTCGTAGAGGACGCTGTCGCGGCGACCAAGCTTGCGAATGTTTTCGACGCCCATCTCTATGAATTGCTTGTGAGCCACGGCCAAGACCACGGCGTCGTATTTGCCCAGTGGAGGTTCCGATACGGGCGTTATGCCATATTCGTGTTCGGCTTCGACGGGGTCAACCCACGGATCGTAGACGTCGACGTTGGCTCCGTAATCACGAAACTCGCGCACTAAATCAACTACACGCGTGTTGCGCAAATCGGGACAATTTTCTTTGAATGTCAACCCGAGTATCAACACGTTGGCGTCTTCGATGTGAATCCGACGCTTGAGCATCCGCTTGATGACTTGTGATACTACGTACTCTCCCATGCCATCGTTGATGCGACGACCGGCGAGGATCACTTCGGGGGAATAACCGATCTCCTGCGCTTTATGGGTCAAGTAATAAGGGTCGACGCCAATGCAGTGGCCGCCTACCAACCCAGGGCGGAAGGGCAAGAAATTCCATTTCGTTCCGGCCGCTTCTAAGACTTCGAGCGTATCAATCCCCATACGATTGAAAATCAAGGCCAGTTCGTTGATGAGAGCAATGTTCAAATCGCGCTGCGTGTTTTCGATCACCTTGGCCGCTTCCGCCACGCGAATCGACTGTGCTTTGTGCGTCCCGGCTGTAACAATGGAGCGATAGAGACTGTCGACGTATTCGGCAACTTCAGGGGTGGAACCCGAGGTTATCTTTTTGATCGTGGTCAAGCGATGCTCTTTGTCACCCGGATTGATCCGTTCGGGGCTGTAGCCGGCAAAGAAGTCTTGATTGAAAACCAATCCCGATACCTGTTCAATCAGCGGTATACAATCCTCTTCCGTAGCACCCGGGTAAACGGTCGACTCATAGATGACGACATCGCCTGCCGAGACGACTTTGCCCAACATCTGGCTGGCTTTGATGAGCGGCGTCAAGTCGGGACGTTTGTGTTCGTCGACCGGCGTAGGGACCGTGACAATGTAGACATTGGCCGCCCTGAGTTCTTCGATATCGGAAGAAAACGTGAGCTTATCGCTCGATTTCAATTCCGCTGCGTCGACTTCGAGTGTCGCATCGCGACCGGCCCGCAGTTCGTCGATGCGACGTTGGTTGATATCAAAGCCGATCGTGCGGTGTTTCTTACCGAACTCGACGGCCAAAGGGAGACCAACGTAACCGAGGCCAACAATACACAGGATTGGATCAGGATTAAATTTCATGGTTTTTTTGAAAGAGGCTAGAGGCTAGAGGCGAGTGGCGAGTGGCTAGGGGCTAGGGGCTAGGGGCGGAACGCTGTTTACTCCATGCCGTTCTCGCCGCTTGCTACTTGTTTCTTGTTTCCGATTTCTAACATCTAGCATCTAGCATCTAGCATCTAGCATCTAGCATCTAGCATCTAGCATCTAGCTACTCGTTTCTCTCCTCCGGCGCGGACTTCGTTCCCGTGGGTGGCGGGTGGTTCCCAAATTAAACCTAAATGGACGTGTTCAAATTGACAGCAACTACCGATGAAGCACTCTCACTTAGGGAGTAATGCACCAGTCGTTAGATGCAGGGTAGTTCGTAGTGAGCTGCTGTTCGCCTGTTTGTACTAGGCGCAAGCTTGGAATCCAAGAAGTCTGCGTAAATAGATCGTTGATGAGGATTGTGCGGGCTGTACGGCCTGGGGTGCTTGGTGCTTGGTGCTTGGTGCTTGGTGCTTGGTGCTTGGTGCTTGGTGCTTGGTGCTTGGTGCTTGGTGCTTGGTGCTTAGTGCTTAGTGCTTAGTGCTTAGTTTTAGGGCCGAAGGTCCGGTCGATTGACTAGCCCCGGCAGCAGGCCGGGGTGATACGGACCACACAACCATCCAATTAGGGCCAACGGCCCGACAGATTGTCGGTTGGCGCATTCATGCGCAACGTGCAATGGACCGACACAACGCAACGTGTTTGCAAATAACGACCATGTCCGACGAATGCAATGCAATGCCCGATGACGCAATTCAATGGTCATTGGTGAAAAGCAATGGTGCGCGACGCATGATGCAATTTAATGCCGCATGCGAAATATTTTGGTGCATGATGAAACGCAATGCCGACGAAATGCGGAAATCTGTCGGGCCGTTGGCCCTAACGTGATCGAAAATGCTCGGTCCTCCCCGGCCTTCAGCCGGGGCTAGACAATCTACCGGGCCTTCGGCCCTAAAACGCGAAACACTCATCAACCACCCCACATCTAGCCTCTAGCCTCTAGCCTCTAGCATCTAGCATCTAGCATCTAGCATCTAGCAAGGCAGTCGCTTCCGGCAGAAACGACCCACTAGCAAGAGTGTTTGGCGAACAATTGTTCTAGATGTTCTAGTATTTCGGGTTCTTCCTTTAGTTCCACTAGCGGTGCGAGTTCGTGGCGGACCAACTCTCTGTCGAGACGATCCCCCTGACGAATGATCACTTTTTCGACGTCAATCCAGTCTTGGGGTCGCGAGGCAAAGGATTTCAAGACGACCAAGTCCTCGGCACTGCAGGTGCGGATGCTGCCAGCACCGGGCGTGCCCCACATTGTCGAACGCTCTACCACCCGCTGCTCAACGTCGAGTCCACCCAGTGAAATATCAATTCCAAAACCAGACAAATCTTGAACTAGAATTACGCGAGATTGGAGCGCAAATTGTGCTGGATTGGAAATGCGCGGCTGATAACGCTTGAGAATGGCGTCGATAATCGGCGTTTCTTGCCCAAATTCAACGCTAATCGTGGCATCCATATCTTGAGTAACGCGTGGCTCGCCCCATCGCTGATAGGCAATGCCGCCAATGAAACAGAAGCGAAACTGGCAGCTATCCAAGAACCGCTGCAACTCAATTGTGGCTTGCCAAAGTGTCGGCGGTATCACTTCGTTTGCTCCAATTTTTTCATAAGCTGGAACACGCGCAAGCGCATCATCCAGGCTTGGAAAGTGATTAATCCATTCTGGACTTCCGCAGTTTGAGAGCCGGCTCCCAATAGTCGCAAGCCAGCCGAATCGTCGAGCCTCCGCAGTTCGTCGTTGCGGATTCGCTCAAGTTCCGGAGCAGCATTCCGCCACGCAGTTATCCACAGCTGCTGTTTTTCTTGCTCAGTCATTGAAGTTCAGGCTTCAGGTTCCAGGTTCCAGGTTCCAGGTTCCAGGTTCCAGGTTTCGGGTTCCAGGTTTCGGGTTCCAGGTTCCAGGTTTCGGGTTCCAGGTTCCAGGTTTCGGGGTATGAGTGCGGTTGTGGGCGTTTTAGGGCCGAAGGTCCGGCCGATTGTCTAGCCCCGGCGTCAGGCCGGGGTGATACGGACCCCACAAACATCCAATTTGGGGCCAATGGCCCGACAAATTGTCGGTTGGCGCATTCACGAGCAACGTTTATGGACATTCAAGACGCAACATTTTTGCAGATATCAACAATTTACAATCAAATGCAATGCGATGACCAATGATGAAACGCAATTGGGCAATACGATGGAAAATGGTGATGCGCAACGGTACGCGATGCAATTTAATAGCGAGTGGGACATATGATGGTGTGTGATGAAACGCAATGTCGACGACATGCGGGAATCTGTCGGGCCGTTGGCCCTAACGCGATCAAGGAGTCTCGGTCCCTCCGGCCTTCAGCCGGGGCTAGACAATCGACCGGACCTTCGGCCCTAAAACGCAAATTCCTCATTCCTCATTCCTCATTCCTCATTCCTCATTCCTCATTCCTCATTCCTCATTCCTCATTCCTCATTCCTCATTCCTCATTCCTCATCCCTCATCCCTCATTCCTCATTCCTCATTCCTCATTCCTCATCCCTCATCCCTCATCCCTCATCCCTCATCCCTCATCCCTCATCCCTCATCCCTCATTCCCCTCTAGCCTCTAGCCTCTAGCCTCTCCCCTCTGGCGCGGACTTCGTTCCCGTGGGTGGCTTTTATCCCAAATTGATCCACATAATGCGAAAGCTGGTGAGCGTCCCGCCCCGTGGGATGCAATAGAAAGAAAACGACATTGATGTGAGGAGCTGGATTGTCGACACTTCTCAGCGAGTAATAGCATGTGTAGTCTTCACAGAGCTAGTTCATCGAGCTTCCAAGTTTATCGCTCGTCTATTCTACGCGAGGTTTGCTTGGCTGCGAAGGATGCGAAAGCCGCTCGTTGAACTCGCAGCCGTAGGTTTTGAAGCCCGCGCTATTTCAACCACGAAGGGGTGGCATTGGATAGCCGGGGCTGCAAATCCCAGGGAAAATGGAACCTACCGACATCCGGTTCGCCAGCGATCGACCGCCAATGCGGTCGACCGCTGGCGAACCGGAAAAACGCGGGGGTGCTTCGATGACCTGGGATTTCCATCCCGGGCTATCGATTTCCGTGCCTTCGGCATTTAATTGCGCTGGTATCGAAACCTAAGGCTTGCGTCCAATGCCACTCACCTTGAGAACCGGCCCCATAGTGAACCTCAGGCGCTAGCCTTCGTTACCTACACGGTATTGCAAGAATGATTTCCGTCCGGGCTTGTCCCGGTGGGATCACAACTGGCGGCTACCATCAACGCCTCACATACGTTCCCTCACCCCACTTTTCCCACGAATCGCCTTCGGCGAATCCTGGGAAAAACGAGTTGAGGGGCAAATAAGGGTGAGTTAGGGTAGCTGTCAGTTGCCGCTCCGCCGGGGCAAGTTGGCTATAGTCAGAGAAATTGGGGTCGAAAAAATAGGGGATGCCTTGAAACTGGTGTATTTCCCGAAGGCACCAGTAAGTGGAAGGTCATCCCCATGGTAAATAACAGAGCATACAAACGAGTTAG
>JBGSNE010000078.1:0-7412 GCA_041739785.1 Pirellulaceae bacterium | reverse complement strand
CTGTCGTAGGTGTGTCTCGTTATATTCGCGCAGCAGATCAAGCTGCGCGCGTTGGCTTTCGGTAGTGGATCCCTTAGCTCGTTTCAGATTCAGGAGCGGATTGTCGCCACCATTGAAAAGCGTCCCCTGGAACGCGCCGGGAAGGAATCCAGCACCCCAGTTGAGCGCGCCGCCTTTCACGCCTTCGGCCTTAGGCATGACGACGAATCCAGGAAGGTCTTCGTTCTCCGAGCCCAAGCCGTAGGTCGTCCAGGCGCCGGTACTCGGAAATCCGGGGCGCGTGTAGCCTGTATTCATCTGGTACATCGCCGGAGCGTGGCTGTTGGATTCGGCGTAGCAAGCCTTTACAAACGCGATGTCGTCCACGCATTGCGCGGTCCAGGGCATCGCCTCGCTGACCCACGCGCCGGACTCACCGCAACGTTTGAAGGCATACGGCGAGCGCATGATTGGGCCGGGGTTGCCAAAAAACGGATCGACTCCCGGTAGGAGCTGGCCGTGATGACGCTCCAAGGCCGGCTTGTAGTCGAATAGATCGATGCCACTTGGCCCGCCTTCCTGGAAGAGCCAGATGACCGACTTAGCGCGCGGCGCGAAATGGCTCAATCGCGCCTGCATGGGATTCTTGGGCGCTGCCAGAAGTTGGTTGTTGGCAAGCAAGGATGCCAGCGCGAGACCACCCAACCCGTTGCCCGCTGTCTTGAGGAACTCGCGGCGCGACGCGCAACCGCTGAATCGTCGGCAGTGTTGGTTTGTCGATTGCATGGCTGGTTAGTCCACATAGAGAAACTCGCTCAGGCCAAAAAGGACCTGGCAGAAGTCGTTTAAGGCGAGCGCTTCGTCGCCGGAATGTCGTTCCGCCTGCGCCACGAGAAAATCCAGCGCCTTGGACCGCTCGTCGGACGAGGGATCGCGTCCCAGCGCGAGCTGGAATGCTTGGTTTACGCGCGCACAGGCGTCATGCGGATGATCGGAGGTGATGCGGCGGGCGAAATCCGCGCTGCGGGAACGAACAAACTCGTCATTCATCAAGAGCAGCGATTGCGGAGAAACAGTCGTCAACGTGCGCCGTCCGCAGCTACTGCTGTTGTCCGGGCCGTCGAACGTCTGGAATATCGGCGCCGGCACGGTGCGTTTGATGAAGGCGTACACGCTGCGCCGCCAGACGTCGGGGCCATCGGCGATGTCTTGCGGATACGCTTGGCCGAGACGTGACAGGATCGCCTCCGGAGGAACGGGCTGGAAATCACCGGGACCACCCATTTGAAGAACGAGCCGCCCACTCACTGCCAGCATCGAATCGCGCAGAATCTCCGCTTCCAGCCGCAACGGTCGGCGCTTCCACCATAGCCGGTTCTCGGGATCAATGGCGGAGCGCAGCGCGTCATGGCTATCGTTCTGCTGATAGACCGCACTCAATAGGATGAGCCGATGCATTTCCTTGAGGCTCCATTTTTTCTCGATCAATTGCGAGGCCAGCCAATCGAGCAGCTCTGGAAGTTCGGGCGTGTCTCCTTGCGTTCCAAAATCGTTGGGCGTGCGCACCAGTCCCTCGCCAAAGTGGTGATACCAAAGGCGGTTGGCCATGACGCGCGCGACCAAGAAGCCAGCGCCTTCATGCGGGTCGGTCAACCACTTTGCCAAGGCGGCGCGCTGACCGGTCGACTTGGCCCCCGGCTGCGGAACCGGAACCGCGCCCGTCTGGGTGAGCACATGCAGCACTCCGAATCCGACCGGTTCCTGCGGCGCGTCAATGCTGCCGTAGTCCAGCAGCGGGGAGGGGACTGGCGTGTTCGAAATATCCACATAGGCTTGCGCCTTGGGTGGGCTGACCGGCCGCTCGGATTCAATCGTCTTGCGCTGCTGCTGCAGTTTGCGGATTTCGGCCAGCGCATCGTCGGGTATGCGGTCATTCCACACGGACGCGTCGACGAGCAATGTCTCCGGCAACTCCTTGAGCGTCTTCTGCGTGTCGCGGAACTTCTTCAGCTTGGCGCGCCCCAGCAGTTGCCCCCCGTATTCCCTGAGCATCTCTTCGAACGTTCCCTCGACGTTGTCCGGCAGCCGAGCGATCTTGTCGCGAAAATCTTTTTCAATCTCGGTAAGGGTCTGTTCCAAAGGCGCAGCGTGCTTCTCGATTACCGGGGAGAGGCTGTCTGCATGACGCTGAAGCCATTCGTTCACGAGAGCGTCAACCTTACCGAGCCTCGCGTTCCAGTCATCGAGCTTGAGCCTTTCCTCCGGCGTGAGCATCTCCAGTTCACGACGAGCTCCGGCCATGAACGCGCCCACCAGTGCGTAGTATTCTCGCTGCAAAATGGGATCGAATTTGTGATCGTGACAGCGGGCGCAGCCAATCGTCAGCGCTAGGGCGGATGAGCCGACCGTGGAAACGATATCGTCTAATTCGTTGTAACGATTCTCCAGCTTGTTTCGCTTGGTCCCCTCATCACGCTCGATGGGTCCGATCGCGCAGAAGCCAGTGGCGGCGAGCGCGTCGGGGTTGCCAGGCGCCAGCTCGTCGCCAGCAATTTGCCAGCGGAGAAATTGATCGAAGGGCATGTCCTGATTGAAAGCCCGAATCACGAAGTCGCGATAAGTCCAAGCCCAAGTCGTATTGTCATCGTAGCGATAGCCCTTGCTGTCCGCGTACCGCGCCAAGTCCAGCCAGTGTCGCCCCCAGCGTTCGCCATACCGCGGCGAATCGAGCAGCTTCGAAACCAGTTCCTCGTAAGCGGTCGGCGAGCGATCGGCAACAAATGCATCGATCTCCTGCGGCGTCGGCGGCAGGCCCGTGAGATCGAAATAGACACGACGTACCAAACCTCGCGCATCGATCTGCGGATTCGGCTCAAGGCCCACCGCTTCCTGCCGGGCCAGGATGAATCGATCTATGTCTGTACGGATCCAGTGCAAGTTCTTCACTTGGGGAATCTGCGGATGGATGAGCGGACGGAACGCCCAATGCCCCTCTTCACTGGTTGCCTTTTCCTCAGCAGACAGCGAAGCGGCTAGCACGACTGCGACCGTCGCGAAAAAAAGGCAGGCCCGACACCTGTTTGCAAAGCAAAGTTCTGGGTTTGCGATCATCAGTGTTCCCTCTCTTTCGCCGGACCGGCGATTCTCTTGAGCAGCATGAACCCAGAGCCCATTCGCTCAGCGAGTTGAATCGACCGACCGTAGTATAACCCAATTCGTTTAACGTTCCCACGATCCCTTCTATGCTAACATCCGCTGCACCGTGAGTTGTTCGACCAGAAACTTATCAGCCGGATCGTGCGACTGGTTTACGCGTCTTTTTTTCAGGAATCGTTCTCGCCTGCTTTTCATTAATCCTGAAACTCTGGAGTTTGCACTATGGCTCGCACCAAGTGTTTGATTCGGTAATCATTCTCGGCGAAGGTCGCCGTCAATTTCTCGATTATTGGGCGATCGAAAATGTCAAGTTGCCGCCCCAGTGCATACGAGGTCAGTCGTACGACGAGCGAACGAGCAAAGCGATCTGGGTACGATTGCAGCAAATGCTCTTGCAGGTCCTTGATTCCACGCAGTTGGATTCCTCCCGGCAACTCTGCCGAGGAATCGATATCCTCGTGCCATAAACCGACTGCGTCGAAGTTTTCGAGCGCTAAACCCCAGGGATCGAGCCCTCGATGACAAGCGCGACACGAATCGCTGTCGCGATGGATCTCCATTTGCTTGCGGATCGGAAGTTCGGCGAAATTTGGATCGATTTGGTCCAACGTAGGCACATCAGCGGGTGGGCTGCCCGGCGGGTCATTGAGCAACCGATCACGGACCCACACCGCACGAAGGACAGGATGCGACTTGGCTCCCGTCGAGTTGGCCATTAGAACACTCGCTTGAGTCAAGAGACCTCCGCGATGCGACTCGTTTGGAATCGGTACCTGGCGAAACTCACGGCCCCACACACTCGCAATACCATAATGTCGAGCCATCCGTTCATTTAGCACAGCGAAATCCGAACGAATCAAATTCATCGCGCTAAAGTTTTCGTTTACAAGTTCCCTAAAGAACATTTGTGTCTCGGCTCGCATGTCTGCCTTGATCGACGGATCAAAGTCTGGATAGACGTCTTCGTCAGCGGCAACGTTTGCTAACCGATCGAGCTTTAGCCATTGATCGACGAACCGCGTCATCCATTGTTGCGCCCGCTCGTCTGCGAGAAGACGATCCACCTGCCGTAGTAGCTCATCCTTTTCATGAAGACGATGTTGATCCGCGGCAGCGAGAAGTTCGGCGTCTGGCATCGTGCTCCACAAGAAGTACGACAACTGCGACGCAAGCTGGTGATCGTCCACCGTTTGTGGTTCGTTAGCGTCGACTCGACGCAAATACAGAAAACTCGGATGCACCAAGACCATTGCCAGCGTCTCGCGAATTGCCGCTTCGAAGCTCGGAAACTGGTCGCGGTTCTCATGATGGAAATCGATGAATGACGTGAGCTCGGTTGGTTCGACAGGCCTGCGGAATGCACGCGTTACGAATGCCGCAAGAACTTCTCTCTCGTAGCTCGCCGGGTCGCCATCACGCAGCGGCGACTCGAACAGGATCTTGCGATGATGATGTGGCGGCCAAGTTGGATCTTCGGGCGATTGGAACTCAATAGACTCAATCAGAATGTGCGGTAAAGCTGGTTCATCGGCAAAACTCCAGCGTTGGCCCGGTGCTTTATTCTTGATTGCCTCCTGCCTCGGCGAGCCGTCGTCGTAAATGTTTAGCAGTTTGATCTGCATCCCTGGGTATTTTTCTTGCCCCCGAACGGGCAACGGAAAGTTCTCGATTCGTCCGCGGAACTCGAGTACCTGCGCAGACTCTTGACGGATCTCAACCTCTGCAAGCTTGCCGAATAGGATCTGAGTATCTGGCCGGTAACCAACTTCGACTTGCAAAATCGGTGGACCAATATCCGTTGGCAGTTCGGCGGAAAGTTTCACTCGAATGAGGAACTCGCCTTCGTTTGGATAGTCATCTTTGATATTGGCGATAAAGATTTCATTGCGGCCTAAACGATTGGAAAACGCTGCCTGCTGATCCCACCGGACCCGATCGCTTTCAGTGAAGACATGGTGATAGGATTTCGGAGCAGGACCGCTGACAATCGTTTTGTCCAGCGCTGCCCTGGCCGTGTTGAGATATGTCTGCAAGTGCTCGCTCGAGACCAGCAGCGCGCCCGGATCATTCACAAACCCGTCTCGGGATCGCGAATCGGAGGGCAACTGGCTGGTGAAATCCATGTCGATGCCCAGCAGGTCTCTCATAGTGTTTGCATACTCGACGTTATTCAGTCGTCGCAGCGTCGTGCGCTCAATCGGCCCCCGCAATTGGACTGCCGATGTGATTGACTCGCCGACCCATCGAGTCAGCGACCTTCGTTCTGATGTTGAAATCGGCTCCGCGTCATCAGGCGGCATCTGTCCGTTGATGAGAACCTTTTCCACACGTTCCCACCTCGCAAGTTCATCCATTTCCGTGGTTGACGAAGCGGTGGCACTGCCGATGAGTTGATCGAGCGAGAAATCGCCCTCGTGAGCTCCATCGCCGTGACAGTCGACGCAATGAGATCGAAAGAGAGATGTAATTTCTTGCGGCGGATCGATGACGTGTCGCGATGGGGACTGGGCGCAAGTTGGATTAGCAATAAGACAAAGCAGCCACAACGTGAGCCAGCGAACGCGCGACGTCAAAATGTTTAGACCTGGGAGCATAACTTATTCGGCTCGAATCGGCAAATAGCCGTTTATGTGATTCGGAGTTCAGGAATTTCGCCTGTGCTGTCCGCAAAGCTTTCGCTGGGTACACCCAAGCAATCAAGCGCTGTGACGAAGAGATTGGACAACGGAACCGCCTCGCCAAACTTTCGAAAACTGCCGTGACGCAGCCCTAAACGCTTGCCACCGGCGAGGATCAGGGGATAGTCTTTGTTAACATGCGTTTGGCTGTTGCTACTGCCGTAGAGGATGATCGTATCGTCGAGGATTGAACCGCCATTGGTCTCGGCGGACGACAAACGGTTGATGAAATAGGCAAACTGCTCAGTCATCACTCGATCCCATCGTCCAAGCATTTCGACTCCGCCAGGCTTGTTCCAAGAGTGCGCCGTTTTATGGAGATTCTCGGTGAATCCAAGCAACTGCGGGAACTTCATCGCCCTCGACGACGCGTCGGCCATATTCGTGATCTGATAAGTCGCTACGCGGGTCGAATCAGTGACAAACGCTAGATAGATCAAGTCGTACATCGTTTGAATGTACCGAATCGGAGCCTGATCATCGGCGTCAAGATCCAGAAGCTTTCGTTCGTCGTCATTCAGCGTACGCCTGGGGATCTCTAACCATTTTTGAGAGTTGGCGACACGCTTCTCGGTTTCGCGAACCGACTCTAAATATTCATCCAGCTTGACTTGATCCGCATGCCCCAGTTGTCGCATCAGCGACTTGGAATCGTCGAGCAAGCGATCCAGCATCGAGGCCTCAGACAGCAAACGGCGATTCTCGGCTTGCGACTCTTCATCACCCGCTCCGAACAATCGAGCGAAGATCCTCCGCGGTTGATTCAGAGCAGGGATCGGACGTCCTTGCTGATTATAGGACAGCGTGCTGGATCGAGTCGGTGCGCCAACTCCACCATCGGTAGACATCACCAGTGACGGGTATCGGGTTTGCCCGTCCCAGCAGTTTGCAATGACTTGATCGACCGACACAGAATTTGCCAGGGACCGCGAGTCCATCAACGCACCCGTCAGAAAGGTATCGCCGGTATCGTGACCGCCCATCGTGCGACCGTGCGGATGGGACAATCCGCCCAATACGGTTAGTTGATCCCGCAAGGGCTCCAGCGGTTTGAGGCTTTCATTAAACTGGTAATCTTTGCCTTCGCCATTTGGAATCCATCGCCAATGGGCGTGCTCACTGCCGTCGTCTGCCACGCTAACACCAAAGCCAAAATACAACGCACAAAACCTTGCCGGGCGAGTTCCTGGAGTTGAAGCTGCATCGTCTGCCATGCTTTCCAGCCACGGAAGCCCTAACGAGACTCCCGTGCCCATTAAGAATGTTCGTCGATTCAAGTGCCACGATTTTTTTCGCATCTTTGTGCTCCTGTATCGTTGCGATGTTCTTTTTGGGATTGCTGAGCCTGACATCCGAGGCGAGTTAGCGTAGCGACTCGATCTCTTGGTCGCATTGCGTTCGAAGCTTTGACAATTGCTTCGCATGTTCTTGGTGCATTGCTAAATTCTTCTGTTCCAACGGATCGGACTTCAAGTCGAATAATTGTTCATAGACGGGCACCGTTTCGGGATAGCGAATATATTTCCATCGCTGCGTACGAATTCCTTCTGATCTCGGAATCGGCGATCTCGGCGGCTCGGTTTGATACGTGTGTTCGTA
>JBGSNE010000257.1:0-21379 GCA_041739785.1 Pirellulaceae bacterium | reverse complement strand
AAGTGGCCGACCATTCAATCTTCTCTGCGTACCCATGATTGTCTCCTTGCGAAATAAGTTGAAGCTCACAACACAAGAACACTACACCACAATTTCACCCCGCGCCCGACCGAGTCCCAATGGTCATCATGTACGGTCCCGATGGCGTTGCCCACCAAATTAATGAGAATTTGTTTTAAACGCTTGAAGTCGCTTTCGATGAGCTGAGGAATGGCATTCGCGTACTCGACCTCGAGCTTTAAACCCTTTTCGCGTGCACGAATCTCCATGATACTGCGCACATCATCAATGACTTTGGTCGGGTCGAATCTCTCGATATCGATATCCAGCTTGCCTGCTTCAATTTTCGATAGATCCAGAATGTCGTTAATAATGCTCAGTAAGGAGTCTCCATTACGACGAATGGTTGACAGATACTCTAACGCTTCCTCGCTTTTGACCAAGCTCGATAACAACTCCGCACAACCCAGGATTGAGGTCATCGGAGTCCGAATTTCGTGTGACATATTCGCTACAAATGCACTCTTGGACTCACTGGCCTGACGTGCTTCGAGCAACAGATCGCGAACGTCGTACTGTCGGGCTCGATCACGAAGCTTTGCCCTTAACGTGCTGACCAATAGAGCTATTCGCAGAGGTCGTTCGATTAAAGTCACGTGCCCCAGAGATAACAGGGCAGAAATGACGCGCGAGGAGGCTTCACGTTGAGCGAGCAATACTAAGATTGGCACGTCGGACCACGAGAACTGATCTTCAAGGACTCCACGCAGGTGATCCATGGCTTCATCGGTCAAAAATTCTTGAGCGATGAGCACCACACCTGCACCATTGTGGATTCGTTTTATAACTTCGTACACAGATTCCACGAATTCAACTGACACACGGTGTTCTCGCAAGACTTCGTCGCAATATTTAGCGTCCTGGGAAGTTGGTGCGAGCACCAGGACAGAATGGCTATCGTTGGCGTTCAACGGCGGCTTGATTTCTGCGTGGTCGCTCATGCGTTGTTTTCGCTATTGCCTAACAAATCGTCGCGATTACCTTGAAAGGTTGGAGTTCCACTAAGGACACCATGGAAGTTTACCAACGGTTTGCCAATCTCAACTCCATGTTCGCTGGGTGAAACACATACCAAGGGCACAAGCACCTTGCTGTCAAGGCGCTTCAACCCACAAGCTGACAGCTGACCTACCATCTTAGCAAGCTTTCGCCCACCCGGACCTCAGACGCAAGCTTCGTGCCAAGCCGAAAACCTGAACAACCATGACGGGCCATGGCTGATGAAGAAGTACAACTCGCGTCTCACTCAAATACCTGGCATGCAATTCGCTGCACTCTAGGCTTCGAGTTTCGATTTCCCTGCATGACGAAAGTTTGTGTTACGGACCGTCCATAAGTAAGTGGGAGCAAGCTATGTTTGTACTTGAATCAATTTTTACCGAGGGCATCGCCCAACTTTCATACTTCATCGCTGATACTGAATCGGGTACGGCCGCCGTTATTGATCCACGAACGGACGTTGAAATCTACGAAAAACTTGCTCGGAAGCACGGTGTTTCCGTTACCCATATTTTCGAGACCCACATCCATGCGGATTTTGTGTCCGGCAGTCGGTCGCTGGCTGATCGTGTCGGCGTAGCGAGTATCTACCTTAGCGGCGTTCAGGCAGATTATAAGTTTGAGGCACAGGCAGTCCAAGACGGACAAGAGTTTGACTTCGGGGCGTTCACACTGACCGCTCGGCATACACCTGGGCACACGCCCGAACATTTGTCTTTTTTGCTTTGTGAAGCGAAACACGCGGATCAACCGTGGGCGATATTCACCGGTGATTCGCTGTTTGTCGGTTCCGCCGGTCGACCCGACTTACTCGGTGCTGGTGAAGCAGATGAACTGGCGCGGCAACTCTACGATACGCTTTACGATTTCTACCTCAAACTAGAAGACTATGTGACGGTGTTCCCTGGTCACGGTGCAGGATCGGCTTGCGGTGCCGATATCGGGGATCGACTGCACAGCACCATCGGCTTTGAACGCCGCACGAATAAGTTTCTTTCCTTTCCAAACTTTGAGGCATTTCGCGAATTTGTCATCAATGATGCCCCGCCAGTCCCCAAGCACTATCCAGAGCTTAAAAAGGTGAATGCGGTAGGAGCAGCTGTGATGGACCGCTTACCGACCATTCCGGCCTTGCCTCCGCATCAATTTCGTAAAGTTGCCCGCGAGCCAGGCGTCACTGTCATTGACACGCGCTCCATGCTGGCCTTTGGTGGCGGCCACGTTCCTGGCGGGATCAACATAGGCGATCGGCCCGAAATGTCAGCCTGGGTTGGGCAGATGTTCGATTTGGAACAACGACTGCTGTTGGTCGTGGAAAACGACAAGGACGTCGCGAAGATACAGCGGCTAATTGTGCGCAGCGGTCACAGTGAATTTGCGGGTTACCTAGCCGGCGGAATGAAAGCTTGGGAGACGGCCGGTTTACCACTGGACCGCATCGAACAGATGACGGTTCACGAGCTGCAAGATCGGCACGCGAATCGATCGCGAACAACGATTCTAGACGTGCGCTCTCCCGAAGAATGGGGAGGGGGACACATTCCAGGCGCCGAGCATTTCTTTATTGGCGATATGCGCGACCGCATTTCAGGACTCGATAAAGACAAACCTTACGCCACGTATTGTGCCAGTGGGTATCGAGCCAGTATCGCATCGAGCCTCATGAAGTCGCGCGGATTCAAACACGTAACAAACATCCCCGGTAGCTGGGATGCATGGGTGGCTGCCGGTTATCCCACCGAGACGGAGAAGGAGTTGAGTAATGTTTGACCTCATGCAGCCCCTTATCGTTTTTGGGGAAGCCGATCCACTGCGATACTCAGGTCCCGCCTGGTCGCCCTATGTCGTCGGCAGCTTGATTGGTATCCTTTCCATGCTGACATTCTACTTCTCAAATAAACCGCTCGGCGCCTCGACGGCCTATGCACGGGTTGCTGGAATCGTTGGGTTATGGGTCGCTCCAAAACACACTCGATCGCTCAAGTACTTTAAGGACAATCCACCGAAAGTGGGCTGGGAATTGATGCTAGTGCTGGCCGTAGTCGTAGGCTCGTTTCTGGCTGCATGGACGGGAGGAGAATTGACTGGCAAATTTCTACCTGCGATGTGGCAAGAGCGATTTGGAAGCGATAGTCATCTCCTCCGCGGGGCTGTCGCGTTTGCCGGCGGAGTGCTGATGGCCGTCGGAGCACGAATGGCCGGAGGTTGTACCAGCGGACATGGAATCAGCGGCACGCTACAACTGTCGATCGGCTCATGGATATCCGCAATTTGCTTTTTCATTGGTGGAATCGTTGCGGCGATGCTGATCTACTAAATAACCTTGCGCATAAGCAATTTGGGAGTTGGCTAGATCGCTCTATAGCATCTTGGATCGGGTCATTGGAAATCTATCAAAACCCACTACTCAAGAAAATCATGATGAAAAACATCACAACACCATCAACCAATCGAGATGATTTGGCTGCAACAGTTTCTCAGCCTAATGTTGCTCCATTCAACACATTGTTACTGGGACTAGTCTTCGGCGTAGTCTTCGGCTTCCTCCTACAGAAAGGTGGCGTGGCCAAATATCATGTGCTAATTGGTCAACTTTTGCTCGTCGATTTCACCGTAGTGAAAGTCATGCTATCTGCGGTTGTCGTGGGAGCGCTGGGAATTCACTTCATGCACCGCGCTGGACTGGTTGAGCTACACATCAAACCGACTCGATGGGCTTCGAATATCATCGGCGGACTTTTGTTCGGAGTTGGCTTCGCGTGCGCGGCATACTGTCCCGGAACCGGCGCAGCCGCACTCGGACAAGGAAACTACGACGCCGCTGCCATGATATTGGGCATGATCGGCGGCTCATACCTATTTGCAGAGATGTCGAGCTGGATTAGTCGCCGCATTGATCCAATTGGTGATTATGGAAAGCTTACTCTCCACGATTTAGTGCCCGTCAACCGCACCGCGCTCGTCGTGGGATGTGTCGTAGTCCTCGTGACTGTCTTGGTTGCAATCGAGGCTCTTACCGTCCGCTAAAATATCGGTTCTCGACAGGACACTCACAGATTCCATGACCGCAGAGATATCGACTCAACCATCTGTCCTACGTGAACTGTACGGCAGCTCCGATGACACATGGTTCGATGGTGTGGATGATCCGAGTCTTACAGCCAGTGTTTCACCAAGCCAAGTGTTCTACTGGGACCCGAAGAGCAACATGTTGGTACCCCTTTTCAAGTTGGGCGTTGACGCGCTGACTGGTAGCCAACCCGACTTGATGGATCAGGGCCAACTGAAAGTCTGACGTTAGTTGGGGCGATCTTAGATCGCGATTACCGCAGTGGCAATGTGTCCCTGATGGTGCAGCAGGCACAAACAATGCACTGCTAGTACGGTACTTGATCTGCGTCATTTGCATTATTCAGCTTTGGGCGGTTCCAATTTAAGAAGTCCCGTGGTTGATGTCGAAATCGACACTTTGCCGGCTACTTCACACGCATTCCATTGCCATGCCAAAGCAGGCTCAAATCCGCTTCGGTCCAAACCTCCAAACCTACCGATGGATCACCGATGACGACGCCATTGTCTGCGGTGCGGCCAACGATAACGACCGAATGTCCCGCACCTGGAATCCAACCCCACTGCTCGGCGTAACGGCGGTCCTCGGTCCCGTATGGTAACTCGACCGCGATGAGAACGGGCCAGTTGTCATCGGCCAGCAACTTCTGCAGACTTGGGTTGACGATCTCCACGTTACGATGGTATCGCTCGGCGATCAACTTTACTCCACGATATAGCCCCAAAGTAGGAGTACCACTGGAGTCGGTTAGGCAAAGTGGAATTAGTTCCCTTTCACTAACAACCATATTTTCCGCACGCAATAAAGTTGCAGCGGCTGCCGGGCTACAAGTAGCCCAAGATGTTTGCATAGCCACGCCGTTCTTCCACTCGTTACCTCCCTCCGGCGGAGGCCGTACAGCCATCGAGAGCAACGGCCAAGAAGTCGCCGTCACTGATGCACCACCTAACATTATGCTCAACGTGGCTCGTCGCCATGGCGGCGTATTGGGAAGTCGCCAAGCCAATCCAGACGCAATCGCCGCGAAAATGGCAGCCACGTTCGTGTAGATAATGGCTGCAGATACCGGAAGTATCCGTGCCCAAATCAATTGCCCAGAACCATAAAACAAGAAGGTCACCATCGCTAGTACAGAAAACGCGACTCCCAGCATCGTCCTCTGGCCCTTATTTGAGTAGAACCAACGAGCGGTGAGCAAGCCAGCACCAGTTGAGATGGCAATCATGGCGATGATAGCAACTGTAATGTCTGTCATGGATATTTCGTCTGATAGCTCGAAAGTTCCATTCATGGTGTTCACTGGGTCAATCTCCGGTCCCTAGGACGACCTATAGTCTTGACCGGGAATCCAAGCCAATCCCACTACGGCTAAGTTCAGAACGATGTCTCGCGAGGGAGTGGTGCGTGTTGGGTCGAGATCGAGATCGAGATCGTACAAGTTAGCAGACTTCTCGTTGCCGTGGGCGGCGAGGATGAACTTGTGAATTAGGTTTTTGACAAGTGTCTCCTCTTCGATTTGTTCCTTTACATCGTTGAGCAACAGGTTTATTTAGCTCGCTATCTTGTTACAATCTGGGTAGCGTGATTCTCCAGAAGCTCCCCTAGAAACCCTCGCGCGAAAAGGAATTCTGGCGAATCCCACCACGACGAAGTTTTCTCAATTTCAGTTGTATCTTTGAATGAACCCATCCCAGCCAACCTCAGCCTCCTTAATTGTTGGCGTTGGCGCGTCCGCAGGTGGGTTAGAAGCCTTTCAGGAACTGTTGCGTGCGCTCGGTGACGCACAACATCTGGCGATCGTATTTATCCAGCACCTGGAAAAGGAAAGCGACGAGTTACTAGTCGAATTGCTGGCCAAGTCGACCTCGATGTCGGTCGTCAACGTCGTCGATCGCAAGAAACTTAAGGGCGGCACGGTCACCATCTGTCCGCCTTGGACGTTGCTAGAGTTGAAGAATGCTTCACTGCGGATCGTACCACCAGCTGCCGATGAACGCCCCCTGGCACCGATCGACTTCTTCTTACAGTCCCTCGCTGAGGATCGAGACGAACGCGGCGTCGGCGTGATTCTATCCGGCAGCGGTTCCGATGGAACGCTTGGATTGAAAGCCATCAGCGACGCCGGGGGGATGACCTTCGCGCAATCTCCCGAGTCGGCCAAGTACGACAGCATGCCACGTAGTGCGGCAACGACCGGCGTTGCCGACCATATCCTCTCACCTTCGGCAATCGCCGCAGAGCTTCAGAGATACGCGACGCACATGGCCAGCGTTGATACAGCTACTGTCGCGAGGTCGTCGGACAAGCAAGTTCATGAAGCGATTCCAGCGATCTCTCAACGGTTAATGGAGATCACCAACCACAACTTCCAACATTACAAACAGAATACACTAGCGCGTCGCATTCGCCGGCGAATGCAAGTTCTGAAACTGGCCAGCGTCGATCAGTACCTGAAGCTGTTGACAGAAAATATGGAAGAGCCGCAAGCGTTGTTCCGCGAATTGCTGATCAGTGTAACGGCCTTCTTCCGCGACCCTGGAGCCTTCGAGTTACTGCGTCATAGCGTCATGCCGAGTCTGTTCGCCAACCGCAAAGCGGAAGATTTGGTGCGGATTTGGGTGCCCGGATGCGCGACGGGTGAGGAAGCTTATACCATCGCTATGCTGTGTCGCGAGCAGATGGACCAAATCGCAACGCCACCGGATGTTCAGATCTTTGCGACCGACATTGACGATCGGGCGTTGAACACCTGTCGCCAAGGTATCTATCCCATTGGAATCGAAGATGACATCTCGGAAGAGCGACTGAAACGTTTTTTCATCAAACGAGGAAAGAAGTTTCAAGTTACAGCAGAAATCCGCGAACTGGTATTGTTCTCGGCGCACAACTTGATTAGCGATCCGCCATTCTCGCGACTGGATCTCATCTCGTGTCGCAATCTGCTAATTTATCTCGGACCGCATCTACAAAATAAACTGATACCGCTGTTTCACTACTCCTTGCGTCCATCCGGATTTTTGCTGCTTGGTCCTTCCGAAAACATCACATCACACAGCGACCTCTTCCGAGTTGTTGACGTTAAACATCGTCTCTCGCAACGCAAAGGCACGGGCGTTGACGCGACAGCCCCACTTTCTTTGGAACAGGGTGGCGTGAGCCCAATTGGATCGAATGCGGGTTCCGAAATCGCGACAGAGACTACCGAAGATTTAATGCAGGTCATGCAGCGAATCGTGTTGGACGAATTCGCGCCCAAATCGGTAATTGTCGAGGAGGATGGGAAGATACTCTGCGCTTCGGCTGACATGCACAAATATTTGACGGTGGGAACGGGCAGCTTCCAGAACAATGTTATCAACATGGCTCGCAATGGTTTACGAATTGGTTTGCGAGCGACCCTCCAGGAAGCTAAAGCAAAGCGTCGTCGAATCGTTCACGATGACCTGTCGATTCGTATGGAAGGTAAGCTACAGCGAGTGACGTTGACAGTGCAACCGATGCCACGGGTTGGCGAAAAGAACGAGCTCTTCATGGTTGTGTTCCACGACGCTGGGTTGCCGCTCGTGCATGGCAAATCCGCCACTACTCTTTCGGCCGACGATGACGCGGCCTCAATTCGCGCAGACAATAACGCAGATTCGATTATCGCGCATCTTGAACGTGAGTTGTCTTCGACACGCAATGATCTCGAAAAGTCGATTCAAGAGTTTGAAACGGCCAACGAAGAACTTAAATCGTCGAACGAGGAATTACTCGCACTCAATGAAGAGATACAGTCGGCGAACGAAGAACTAGAGACTTCGAAAGAGGAAATTCAGGCAGCGGTAAGCGCGCTCGAAAAATCAAACAGTGACCTCGAGAACCTGCTGCGTAGTACACAGATTGCGACTATCTTTCTGGACGATGAATTGCGCATCCGAACTTTTACGCCGGCGGCGACGGCAATCTACGGATTGATTCCGACCGATATTGGGCGGCCACTCTCGCAACTAATGCCGCTGGCCGATGAGATACCACCGCTGCCAGACACAAAATCGATCTATGGCGAGCAAGCAACCGAAGCGACCATTCAAACGCGTGCCGGGCTTTGGTATGTTCGCCGCGTGCTTCCCTATCGTTCACAACAGGGTGAACCCAATGGGATCGTGATCACCTTTACGGATGTGACCGATCTGCACGAAGGCCAGCAGCGGTTTGCTTCATTGGTCGAAGCGTCGGCGCAGATTGTCTGGGAAACCGATGCCGAGGGGAAAGTCTGCGAAGATTCACCCAGTTGGCGTGCGTTCACGGGGCAGAGTCTCGAACAATGGCTTAGCGATGGATGGGCCGATGCACTGCATCCCGACTATCGCGAACCGACGGTAGAAGCTTGGCGGAATGCGTTGGCGACGGGACAGCCGCTTTCGATTCGATATCCGGTAAGGCACTTCAGCGGTGACTATCGCTGGACTCAAGTGAATGCTGTGCCATTGCGTGACGGCAATCGGAAAATCCGTTCGTGGGTTGGCATGAACACCGATATCGATGAACAGATGCAAACGCAACTCGAACTCGAACAGCGAGAGCAACAAATTCGCTTGCTGATCAGTTCTACTGCTGAGGGAATTTATGGCATTGACCTAGATGGCAATTGTACGTTTGCGAACGAAGCCTGCGCAAAATTGCTCGGCTTTGAGTTTTCCGATGAGCTGCTGGGCATGCAGGTGCATGCTCTGATTCATCATTCCCGAGCGGATGGCTCACCGTACCCTATCGAAGAATGCCAGATCTATCGTGCTTATCGGCATGGCAAAAAAGTCCACGTTGACGACGAAGTGTTCTGGCGCAAAGATGGTAGTTCGTTCGATGTGGAGTATTGGTCGCATCCGCAAATGAAGGACGAGCAAGTTGTCGGTTGCGTGGTGACCTTTATCGACATCACGGAGCGAAAGAGACTGACCACAGCTCTGGCCGATCGCGAATCCCATTTACGCCGGGTCATTGATAACACACTTTCTTTCGTCGGAGTTCTGGACACACAAGGCGTTTTGCAAGAAGCCAACTCGACGGCATTGCAAGCCGGTGGGTTGACGCGGGAAGAGGTAATTGGCAAGCCATTTTGGGAGTGCTACTGGTGGTCACACGACAGAAACTTAGTTCAAGAGTTAAAAGCGGCCATCGCCATTGCCCTCACAGGAAAAGTTGTTCGCTATGATGCCGAAGTTCGTATGGCGGGAGATTCGCGGCTGACGATTGACTTCATGTTGGCACCAGTAAAAGACGATCGAGGTAACGTTACTCACTTGATCCCCTCTGGTATAGACATCAGCGAACGAAAACTGGCAGAGTTGGAAGTCCAGCAACGAGTGGCGCAACTCGACCTCGCGCTCGAATCTGGTCGGATGGGAATTTGGGAATGGGATATTACTGACGATCAAGTAACGCTGTCAGCCCGACTTTACGAGATGTTCGGTTTCAGCGAAGGTAACTTTGTTGCGACCAGAGATGGTTTTCTGCAAGTGGTGCATGCTGAAGATCGGCCGTATCTTGAACGAATGATTGAATCGGCGTTTTCTCAGACATGTGAGAATCACGAAGTCGAATTCCGCGTTATCCGTGGCGACAACCAAGAAATCGTGCGGACGCATTGTCGCGGTAACATTCGCCGCGCAGCGAATGGGACACCACTCTCAATCCTCAGCGTAGCTGTCGACATCACCGAGCGAAAAGAGAAGGAGCTCTCGCTCGCATTCTTAGCTAGCCTGCACAGCCGACTTGCAGCATTGACAACGGGCGAGGCGATCATTGCGGAAGCGAGCCAGCAAGTAGCTGAGTTTATGCAATTGTCACACTTTCTTGTTATCGAAATGGACAAAAACGCCGAGCAAGCAAACGTCGTTTCCGATTATTGCACCGATGATTCCCCGAATCTTGTTGGCGTCTACGACATGTCTGAGTTTGCAACGGAGCAAGAGCGGCGACAACTTGCGGCTGGTTTACCCATGGTGGTCAATGACACCGCTGCAGAATCGCGATCGGCAACGTACGTTGGAAATTTTTCAACCCTGAAAATCGGTTCGCTCATCAACGCGCCTAGTAGTCGTGACACACAATTGCAATTCATGATATCTGTCGCCAAACGGCAGCCTCATGTGTGGCGCGAAGACGAGATTGACGTCATCCGTCAACTGTCAAATATCGTTCGACTGAAGCTAGAACGCGCCTACGCTGAAGCCGCTTTGCGGGAAAGTCAAGAACGTTTGCGACTAGGAATTGAAGTCGCTGACTTTGCTCTGGCGCAAATCGACTATGCAACAAATACTGTGCTGCTGTCACCTGAGGCGGCTCGGTTGTACGGTTTGGGGGATTCAGAAACACTTGTAACTCGTGACCAACTTCACCAATTGTTTCATCCCGATGACCATGCCATGTTAATGCAATGTATTGAGCAATGTCTCGATACGAGGGAAGACAGCGAATTTGCAGTCGAACATCGTATCGTTAAGCCCGGCGGCGACATTCGGTGGCTAAGCGTTCGCAAACGGATTTTCTTCAATCGGAACGCGAATGCCCGGCGGCCTACGAATGGCATTCTGGCAGCCCGTGATGTAACTGAACATAAACACTGGGAAATCGAGTTGGCGGATCGCGAGTCACATTTGCGCCGCGTCATCAACAATCAGCTTGGTCTTGTGGGAGTGATCGATCGAAACGGAATCTTGGTCGAAGTCGATGATCGTTCGATGAGTATCGCCGGTCTAACTCGTGACGACGTTATAGGAAAACATTTTGCTGAGTGTGCGTGGTGGACATATGACGCAAACGTTGCGAACGACATGCGTGAGGCTATGAACAAGGCCTTTGCCGGTGAAACCGTTCGTTATGACGTTGGCCTGTATGCGCAAGGCAATCAGCGGCTGATGATCGACTTCATGATGGCGCCCGTCCGCAGCGAAGACGGTCATGTAGAGTTCCTGATTCCCTCCGGAGTTGACATCTCAGAACGCAAACTTGCCGAGGAACAACTGCAGCAGGCGCGAGCGGTGGCTGAGGCAGCCAACCAATCTAAGAGCGAGTTTCTAGCTAACATGAGCCATGAAATCCGTACGCCCATGACGGCGATCCTTGGTTACACGGACTTAATTGCTGAGAAATTAGACGATGCTGAAGCCTTGGACTACTTGCGGACAATTCGTCGAAACGGCGGCTTTCTGCTCGATATCATTAACGATATTCTCGACTTGTCCAAAATCGAAGCGGGTAAGTTTGAGATCAGTCAACAACTGTTTTCCCCACAACTGTTGGTGGAAGACGTGCGCTCGATCATGGAAGTCCGCGCTTCCGACAGCCATATTGAGCTCGACGTTGAATATCGCGGCGCGATCCCTGAAATGATTGAGTGCGACCCTAAACGGCTGCGTCAAATCCTCATAAACTTGGTTGGAAATGCAATTAAATTCACGCCAGCTGGAAGGGTTTGTGTGGTTGTTAGTTATGTGGAGCAGTCTAGCAAATTGCGCTTCGATGTGGTCGACTCGGGGATTGGCATCAGTGACAAACAACTTCAGCGACTGTTCCTTCCGTTCTCGCAAGGTGATGGTAACGTCAATCGCGAATTTGGTGGCACGGGACTGGGACTGGCGATCAGCAAACGACTAACGGAGATGCTTGGCGGCGAAATTTCGGTCCAAAGCAAACTTGGGAAAGGAAGTGCGTTCACTGTATCCATTGCGATTGGAAACGCAAAGCAAATTGCACTGGTAAATCCTGCGGCCCAAGCACAAAAGCACCAAACAGATCGCCAAGGGAGTGACATTCGCCTCGATTGCCGCATTCTGGTCGTGGATGATCGTCGAGATATCCGGTTCCTGAGCAGGCGTTTTTTGACCGCCGCCGGTGCGACTGTCGACGAAGCAGAGGACGGCGAAATTGCGGTCGCGACCGTCAATCAAGCCTTGGCCCGAGGGCAAACCTATGACCTGATTTTACTCGATATGCAAATGCCCAAAATGGATGGATATGCTACCGCCATCGCACTACGGCGGTTGGGCTTTTCTGAACCGATTGTTGCTCTGACCGCCGATGCCATGCAGGGCGACATGAAACGTTGCATCGAATGCGGCTGCAATGACTACTTGAGCAAACCCATTGACAAGCACTTGCTGTTGAATTTGGTTAAGAGGCTGACACATAAATCGAAGTAGTCTGCGTTGCGCCGGGTCAACGCGAAACAATCGTATCGACGAGCAAGCTACCCTCTCGACAACCAAACATTTCACCCTCGTCAGGATCCGGGAGGTCGGTTTGGCGAATAACTAATTGGCGACGAAGGTCTGCAATCAGTAAATAATCCTGGTTCTCTGCACGTTTGCAGCCGATGTCAGAAGCTCCAACCATGTCAAAGTGAATCCTAACCATCGGTGTTCTTCCGGGTAGTTTGCGTTCAGTAGCGGAATCTGTGTCAGGTCTGTCCCCTAGTGTTTAATGATTGCAGTAGCGGCTCAGCCCAACTCATTGGCATGTTGGATAGAGCGACAGCTAACGTTTGCGACCACCAATCGGTAGCTACCGAAATTTCTTCATGCGTGAGCCTGGTAAACGTTGTGCACCGCGTGCTGTTCGGGGTGATCGCAACATCGATCGGACAATCCACATCGGTGACACTCATGCAGGTCGCATCAAATGCCAATAGAGCCAGTTGCAGAGCAGTTTGGATTGAGCTGTCATATCGTAAGAGTCGATCCAAAATTGGCTTTCCATAAGCGGTGCGACCAATCATGAAATAGGGCGAATCGCTAGCGGCCTCGACCCAGTTTCCCTCCGGATAAACATAGAATAGTTGCGGCGTGGCATCGCCACTGAGACACCCACCAATAATTGCATGAGTGTTGAACGAATGTCCGCTGGCAGCAAGCGAGGCCCCGTCTTCTGATCGTACTTGACGTAACGTATCGCCGAACAGGTTGACGATTTTGTACAATCGGTCGTAGGGTTGGATCGCTTGTAGTCGTTCATCCAAATAGATCAGTGTCTTATCGCGCACCGACCGCAGACCACTGGTCATTGCGAACAGCGAGTCGCCTGCATGGCTCACCGCTGCGAGCTTTTGTTTGTTCACCTGCTCGCTGCCGCGCACGATTTGAGTATCGGCCAAGGCAATGATGCCATCTCGAACTTTGATACCGACGCAGAAGGTTATTTTGATTTCCCCTTTTAAGTGAGGACAGGAGCTGTAAACGCCAGGCGAGTAGGTGTCTCACTATCTGTGGGGTAGGTTTCCAGGCTATCATCGCCAGGACTGACAGTTGGAAGCCTAACCCACAATTCGGCCGTTCAGCGTACAAGATTACGACGACTATCGCATCCAGCGTTCGCGCCAGCTCAAATCGCGTTCGCGCTGAGCACCGAAAGAAATCCCAATCAGCAAACCTGCCACCAGTCCAATACCGAATGCGGTGCCTACCGATTCCAGCGGGTGACGGGCAACGGTTTTCACTGACGCGTTGTAGCCAGCCTTGGTCTGTTTGGCGACCGTATCATAGCTGTCGCGCAATGTGTCCCCCGCCGCGGATGCATAGTCAGAAACTTTGCCCATCATCGACTCGCACGATTCACCGCACTCGTGAACGAACGCTTCTATCTGTTCGCGAGTTTGACCAGATTTGCGTTGCACCAAACCGATTAATTTGTCGACGTTTCCCTCGACCTGCGTCAATTCCTGATCCGTGATCTGTCCGTATTTTTCCTTTACCGCACCGACAAGCGTCTTCCACTGGCCCGCAGCTTCCTGTTTAGTAGCCATTCTTATTCTCTCCTACAGCCTATGTGTGTTGTCTGCTGGCTCCGTGGCCAGCCGAATCGATTAAGAGCACAACGCGTGCCAAACGAATTGAGATGATTTCCTGTTGCGATGTCGCCGTTCTGTGACACCAGATTGTTCAACACCCAAGCAGCCTGAGCGTTTCTCGATCAATACTAGCGACGAAACGCGAGCCCGACGAGGACTTCTGCTGCCACATCAGCGCCGAATACAACTGCCATCGATTCTAGCGGTCGTTCGATAATCCTTTCCTCAAGATTCATGAAGCCTTCAACAGATTCGTTTCGTCGGCAACCGCACCTTCCCCTTCGGTAACTCGCTCAATGTCTTCCTTATCACTGGACAAATCTCCTTCCGCATCGGATAGCCTGGAAGCGGAGGGTTTTGGTTTAGCTTCCACTCGAACACTCTCGCGGCCAATGACAGCTCCAACGTCACTTTCACGGCGATCGTCTTTGATGAGCCTGACTGGAACGCCCTGCGGGAAAATCAACTCTCTCGCTTCGTCCGGCAAACTGATCCCGGCTTCCACCAACTGTTGCATGACTTGACGAATGAGCGAGCTGGTGACCTTGGCGGCGGAGTGCTGGATTTGATCGAGCCAAAATTGACACTTCATATTGACTGTGGCTGAACCCAGCGAGTCGACAAGCACTACCGGTGCAGGCTCGGCAACGACAGCTTTGTGCTCGTTCAATATCTGCATAATGATGGCTTGGGCATCGGGGATAGAATCCTCCAATCCAATGCCGACCATGAATTGCCTACGCGTCAAGGGCGTGGCGGTGTGATTGAGGATCGTTCCCTTGTATACCATGCTGTTGGGTATCTGGATTTGATTTCCGTCTTCGGAATTGAGCACTGTCCCGCGCGTAGTGACTTTGCGAACGTAGCCCTTGTGGCCGCCAATTTCCACTAAATCACCCATACGAAATGGGTTGTTCAAACTAATGAGAATGCTTGCCAAATAGTTTTCAGCAATATCACGAAATGCAAAACCAAGCGCCAGTCCGACGAGTCCAGTACCACCCAACAAGGTCACTGCGAGTCGCGTCAATCCGGAGACTCGCAACCCGATATAAATTCCGACGATGAAGATGATGACGCCTACTACGTTAGCCGATACCTGACGTAGCAAGCCGCTTTCAATCGAGTTTCGAGTCAGCCAACGAGTCAATTGAGCGCCCCCGATGGCGATGTAGTAGAAGCAGATAGAGATTAGAAATGCCACCACGACCAATGGTAGCATGCTAGTCGTCTCTCGAGCTAACTCCTTCAACGAACTGATGGCCGGTGAAAAATTCCAGATCGGTTTATCAGCAATCTTCATGCGATTGACTACTGCAACGACGTCGGTGGTCTTCATTGCCGTTTGTTCAGCCCAAGTACGGTGAATCTCTGTGTCCGCACTTCCCGTCAGAAAGGCTACGCCACCGTCAACCTTCACTTCGCTCCCAATAAACCAATTCGTTGCATCGAAAATTGTCGCCAATCGATTCGCTATTTCCTTATCGCTATTAACCGGCTCTACGTCAACTTTATCGGCAACTTTAACAACTTCATCACTCTGCTGGATTTCCTCACTTCCGCTTGTCGGATTCGTCGACTCATCTTGAGCAAGGCTACTGTTCAAATGCAGCGTCAACGACAGAAATACCAGCTGGATTGCAGTCAGTGTACGAAGTGACATTAAACTCGCCGTAGTAAGTAGAAATAGCCGATGCGCCGGGAAAAGGTGTCCGACACCAAAAGTGCCAAACACCCACGGGGCCGTTCCGGCTTTTGGTGTCCGACACCTTTTCCCGGCACACCTTTTCCCGGACGCCCGACGCAACAACGTTTTTCCAGAATCAGCTTGATTTATGGACTTGCGTGACTTAGCGTCTCAGTTTCCAACCGACCATAATGCCAAGGCCAAAAGCCCACATGGCGGCAACGTCGGGTTTATCCTTGGCATAGTCACGTAGTAGACTAAAAATATCTTTGGCAGGCTCCGCAACGTAGTGCGAGCCGGCCTCCCGCATCGTCGAGGCCGCTGTGTCAGCGACGCCTGAAAAAGTATCGCGGGCGGCGTCGCGCATGGTTTCGCGCTTGGGCGAGTTTTGGGAAGTGTCAGAGGCCATAGTTACTTCATCCTATCCAGATTGTGAGGGCAAACTTATCGAACGTAATCACGACCGGCAGACGCGTACCGGTCACTAAAACTGTCTTTGCGTACCTGTGCTCTAGGCGACGTTTCGGGTGCAACGACCGCCGCTTTAATCCACCGCAAATTTTCAGCGAATTCGCTGCGAGTTTCGTCTAGCGCAGACATGGCTTTACTTATAAAAACCCAACTGACGATGGCCAGCAAGACCCCGATGGAGGCCGCAATGCCGCCGGCGGCGAGTAGCGATGTACTCATTGCCCACTCAGCGCTTTCATGCAACCAGTGTGCCGAAGCAAAGACGGCCGCGGTGATCGCAGCGAAGCCGAAAACCAAAGCGATCAGCAACAGAGCTAACGCGGCTACACTCCGCCGAGTTGCCTGCTTGCCGTCAACCGCGAACAATTCCAACTGCAATTCACACAGATCAGCGACGTCGCGAACGACTCTACGTATTCCTGTGGGCTGGTCCATAATTTTCTACTACCATGTAAATGTAATATCTTCAACCGCCGCGGCTCCTGGAGCTCAACGACGCTTGACCAAGTAGCCAATCAACAGTCCGAGCCCCGCACACGTAGCGACAGCCGCAGTCGGATTTTCAACGATCCAGCTTTTTACGGTCGACAGTGCTTTTTCAGCAACGTTTGCAGCGGTGGCACCGTCTTCGACCACCGAATGAACCACGGCCACATTTCGTACTCGAGGTGTTGAATCGACAGGAGCTATCATGACGTAACAAACCTCTAGTTGGTGGGATTCTTTGGACCGTGCAGCACATGCGAAAGCTGACGAACGGCGAGGGTGCTCCCCTGCCTGAGAGCGAGCGTTAGTAAAGAACTGACGACGCCGGAAATAAACGACTTCTTGGGAACGGTGTCTTCCACCAATCGCACCCGGCGAATGCCTTTGTCTCCGTCGAGAAACGCAACTTGACTGACCGCGTCTGGTTTTGGTTTAGGGATCAGGCTGTAAGCCGCGACGGCAACCACTGGCAATACCACTCCGGGGTACGATCGCACGTAGTGCTTCCAGTCGGTAAGATTGCTCACGTTTTCGCGAGCCTCTTCCATGCCAACAGGAAGATCACTGCGGATTGCCTGCATTCGCTGGCGAATTTCTAAAGTCCGTTGTTTCGAGGCCGAGATAGTTGTCATGTGTCTCGCGATGCAGAATGAGCCGAAGGGCGTGAGCCCTCGGTTATTGAGGCGTTGCGCAGGAACCCAGGGATCACACCCCTAGGCTAACGAATACTCCGGGCTTAACTTCGGCGGCGACTGAGCAGCAGCAGAGCCCCGGCAGCCACTCCCACCCCCACAGCAATCGCTAGTGATTCAACCGGACGGCGCCTAACCGCACTCGCAACTTTCCGAGAGTAGTCAGCGGTAAGCCCAGCCATATGGTCATAGCTTTCGCGAGCCAACTTCCCCGCTTCTCCCCCGTAGTATTCCGCCGCGCCACCTGCCTGGGCTGCTTTCGACCAACCATCGCGAATTGCGCTGGTCAGAAACGATTCGACTTCATTCCACGAAGCGCCCGTCTTTTGCTGAATCGCTCCAATCAATTGACTCGGAGTTCCATTGAATTGCGCCAACTCGGACTCGGAGAGCTCTCGCCAATTCTGATGTAGGCGATTTTTTACTTCATTCCAACGACTTCTTAGTTCTTCACGAGTAACCATCATCCAAAATCCTGTACGAGCATTGGCAATTCTTTAAGCGAAGGCAATTCCACTCGAGTTGTATCAGCACTTGTCATGCCAATCGTATTCTCGTTGCGCCGTAGCCATTGCTTTGAAAAAACAGCGATCCCTTACTGATCGTTTATCTGTCAGGCTGGTGTGGAATCAACCAATCTGGCTGCGACAACAGGGTTTTCCATGGAGCGACGTAGTTAATGTGCCTCAAACTGCGATCATGCTCGTCGACACCGCTGACTTTTCATGAATGGAAAGATAGGGACAGTGCACGTACGCAGAGTGCATCTGTACATCCGGATGAACAGATGGAAATACTGCGCGGCGCAAAAATGCGATTGTTGGGCCCTGCGAAGTTGCACTGTCCCCGTTGGACTTTTTGCTTGGATCCGTGAAGATCAGTGTTCATCCGTGGCTAAGTTGCTCGCTTGCGTGGAGAAAAGAAGCCACGGATTTCACAGATCAGCACGGAAGCAATATTGAAAGATGGGGACGGTGCATGCAAGCAGGTGCCGCATGACTACCTGGAGGGACGTCGGACGACGGGATCGCATGGTTCCGCGGGATTCTTGTCTTGGCTCTCAGCCTCAATATTAGAGAGCGTCCCTTCCATAATGGTTCGATTGTGAATTGTCGCTCCCTCTTGGACGGGGAAGCCCGGTAGGTTGCTTACGACGAGTTGCACGAGCACGATTCGAATTGACTTGTCGTCGATCTTCGCGAAACCGCAATAGTTACGACCGTATTTGCCACCTATCGGGCCAGAGTAGTCGAGAACTACTGATGCGCCGAATATTTCCTCGAATTGCTCAATCTGCCGAATCGTTGTTAGGTCCTTAGTATCTGGGAGTTTACAAGGGCTGGCAGCTAGTTGATTCCAAAACCCCGAAACTTTGAGCTTTTGAGTGAGCAAACAGGAGCGTCCCAAAATGCCGTTTATCCGAGCGTCGTGCTTGTTGAACATTGCATGCGTAAAATCCAATGCAACGCGCTCTGGGAAAGGGGAATTCCCTTCTTCACAGAAAGCCAGCCTAAGTACACCTGAAAATTTTGATTCTAGTTGAAACTTTCCAGTTTCAATCCGACCAGATACGACGTCATCAACCGTTACGTACCTGGAGTCTTCCGCTCCGCACAGGCCGAACAGCAGTACCCAAGTTGTTAGGGAATTCAAGAGTTTCAATATGGAACGAATAGTAATCTGTCCTGAACTAGAAGCGAAGTAGAAACAAGGGGAAGATTGCTTGCTAAATTGCGACGCTCGGTGGTCGGGGCCTGCTTTCGTGAGATTGAGTTGGCTTGGTGTCGACTTTACGCCAGTGTAGCGTAGCGAAAAGGTGATTTGCAATATTTTTCGACACTTCTCGGATATTGAAATATTGCGGTCATTCGATTTAGATGGTGGCATGCTAGACAACATTCCAACTCTTTCGTTCGATGTAGGAGCCATCTTCACTGGCCTGGGAGGTGGGTTGGCGTTGTTTCTGTTTGGTATGCGGCAAATGACCGAGAGCCTCAAGACAGTTGCTGGCCACAGCATGAAAAATTTGCTGGCCAAACTCACGGTCAATCGTTTTACTGCCGCTCTGGCCGGGACGCTGATCACCGCGGTCATCCAGTCTTCATCGGTAACGACCGTGCTGGTCGTCGGCTTTGTTTCTGCCGAGCTGCTTACGCTGAGCCAGTCCATTGGTGTCATCATCGGGGCCAACGTGGGGACAACTATCACGGCTCAGATCATCGCGTTCCAGGTATACAAATACGGGTTGCCACTGATCGCGATAGGTTTCCTCCTCAACTTGATACCTCGTCACGAGCGGATCAAACACTGGGGAATGGCTGTCATGGGATTGGGGCTAATCTTCTTCGGTATGGAACTAATGAGCGGTGCCACCATACCGCTCAGGACCTGGCCCCCCTTTGTCGAAGGACTGGCAGACTTGCGCAATCCGTGGCTGGCAATACTGCTTGGAGCCGCATTCACAGCCATCGTCCAAAGCTCATCAGCGACTACGGGAATCGTCATCGTGCTGGCAGGTCAAGGGATGATTAGCTTGGAGACAGGTATCGGCTTATGCCTCGGATCCAATTTGGGAACATGCGTTACCTCCTTGTTGGCGGCGATCGGGCGACCGCGTCCGGCGGTCCAGGCCGCCTGGGTGCATGTGCTGTTTAACGCTGGAGGGGTCGCGTTGTGGATGTTTTTCATTCCCCAGTTTGCGGAATTGGTGCGTCAGTTCTCGCCGATGTCGCAGTTGCAACTTGCTTCCGACGCTTTGGCCGTGGACATGCCTCGTCAAATTGCCAATGCCCATACGCTGTTCAATGTGGGAAACGCATTGCTGTTCATTTGGTTCACTGGACCGTTGGCGAAGTTCATGGAGTGGGTGGTCCCTGCGCAACGGGAGCCGCAAGGGATTGAGCCAAAGTATTTGGATAACAGTTACCTGGCGCAACCTTCGCTGGCCTTGGATCAAGTGCGGCGCGAGCTCGTGCGTCTTGCGGAAATAGCCCGAGCAATGATCGGGCGATCCTTGACGGTCGCCGTGACCGGTTCGCGTATGGAGGTCGAGCGTCTGGAAAATGCCGATGACGATATAGACGCCTTGTACGGGTCAATTGTGATCTACCTTAGCAAACTCTCGCAGCAGCCGCTGGTAGCCCCTCAACCGAAGCGTTTACAAGCCATGATCAGCATCGCCAATTATTTGGAAAACACGGGGGACGTGATACAAAACGAATTAGTAACCGAGGCCAAATCGCGGATCAGGAGTAGTACTGTCATCAGCCCGGCCACAGTCAACGTACTGCGACCACTTCATGAAAAAGTTTGTTGGGCCTTTGATCGAGCCATTGAAGCGTTGGCTACATCGGATCTAACGGCTGCTCGAGAAGCAGTGGCCAGCAAGGCCTTGGTGAATGAGCTCGGTGAAGTTGCAACCTCCCATTTGGCTCGACGGCTGGGAGCCTACGAACCGAACCGATTGGCAGCCTTCAAAGTCGAAACGGGAATTATCGAGAACCTAAGGCGGATCAACACACTCACGCGGCGGATCGCCCGCTCAGTCCTCGAAATCGATGAAAAACGGGAAGCAACCGTTACACGGGAGGGCGATGAAGAAACCCCCTCTACCTCTTTGACACGTGCCTAGAGCGACTCCGCTGAAGCTAGGCGCACCCCTACATCGTGCGATAGTGTTCCACTTTTTATCAAAAGCGCGCCGGAATGCGCGCCACTAGTAGCAAGTGGTTGGCCACGTCGTGACGATCGCCGACAAACTACGACGGACTGAGCGAAAACAATTCGTGTCTCGATCGTATGGATATAGCGACTCGCGGTCTGTTGATTTAGTCGATGCTGGCAGTATCGGCGTGAGCCGTAAGGGCTTGTTGATTTAGTTTTGGATTGCGCGTTTGCTGTTTAACCCGCAGCCGTAGGTATGGAGGTTGCGCTATTTCAACCGCGAAGCGGTGGCATTTGCTAGCCTGGGGTGCAAACCCCAGGGAAAATGTCGCCCGCCGACCTCCGGCTTGCCAGCGATCGACCGCATTCGCGGTTGATCGCTGGCAAGCCGAAAAAGCAGGGGGATGTTTCGAAGACCTGGGATT
>JBGSNE010000194.1:0-25029 GCA_041739785.1 Pirellulaceae bacterium | reverse complement strand
GCAGGAGTCGACTCAACGTTACTTGGTGCGGCGTACTGCAAGCTGGCCGTCGCCTGCGCAGGCTGTGACTCAGACTCCGGGAAACTCTTTTCCTAAAAGTGATTCTCGCGATTGGTCGATCGAACTTGGTTCGACAGCCTGCTCCGGCTCGGCGTTAAACAAATTCTGCAACTCAAAAATGGTACTGCAATGAAGCTAATTCCATTGACTGTGGCCGTCATCTTCAGACCGCTTTATACCGCGCGGTTAAGCACATGACGACAATCATCAACCAGCCGCCGATCGAAGCAATCAGATTCACTTGCAGAAAATCCTCGGCGCTGATCATAGTTAACGCGGCTGCGATAAGCCCCACAAACAACCCGCTGAGCGTGCCCCATGCAGCCAATTTCCAACTCCGAAATCGGAGCAAACCCAGCAGAAAGCCGATCACCATGCCTATCCCTCCGCAAACCATCATCGCCATTTCTAACGATTCGCGAGTTGCGGCCGGATTGCCGGCGAGTGTTCCCAGGCAGGCTGAGATGATCCCGCCGACGGTCACCAGATAAAATAAAAAGGCCAGCGTAATCGGGCTACGGTCGCTGGCGTGACGCAACGCCGGTCGGTCGCTGGTTGCCGTTGGTTGAGCGTTTCCGTCTATCATCGCCAGCTATCACCGGTCAGTGTTCCGTCAGCGCGGTTGGCTATCTGTTGCCGTGTGTTCGGATCCATGTTTTGACTCAAGAAAAGTACCGCTCCGTCTCCAGCAAGGAATACCGCGCCACCGGTGTGATGACTACTGAAGCCGCCGACGTCGCTACCACCGTTGGGCTTGCCGGGAATGATGGAAGGTAGGTCAGCAACGATCATCCACGTCTTAGGATCGGTTGTCAGCATCGCATAGATGGGGTCTCCCATGGTCTTACTTTCTTTTTGGCGAATCGTTTCTATTCCGTCGGGTTCGATCGACAAATCCTCCAGTGCGCCGCCGCCATAGGCGCCTCCGCCATAAGCGCCAGCGCCATAGTTCCCTGGTGCCGCATCACCGGATGTATAGCCCCCAGCGAATCCGGCAGGAAGAGTCGAATTAGTTGCGGGGATCGAGTAATTGAAGGGGCTGCCCATATTTCGCAATGTAGTTCGCGTGCCACTACTCCAACCCAAATCGGTGACTTCAATATGCTTTTCCCCGGCGAACACGGTATGCGAAACGCCATCGGTAATGTCATCAAAACGGACGTGACTATTGAGAAACAATACCCCGTTGTTGTTGACATCGATGGGGACTTCGCGACTGTCATGTACACCTGCGTAACTTGAATGTGGCCCCTGTGCCCATGGAGACGACGGACACCGCAAGCTGGGCAGACCATAGGCGCGCACGGTGAAGTTGGCTTTGTGATAGATCGACTGCGCGTGATCGATTTTATTAAAAGCTACGCTCTCATCCAACATCGGCAAAATTTGCATGATCCAATTGTGATGAAAGCCGCGAGGCAAATGAACGATCGGCCCTTTATCGTCCACGGTGCCAGATGGTAACACACGATGTGCCATTTCGTAGTTATGCAGCGCGACACCCAGTTGCAAAACATTGTTGGTGCACTGCATGCGCCGCGCCGCCTCGCGCGCCGCTTGCACGGCAGGCAACAACAACCCGACCAGAATCCCAATAATGGCGATCACCACCAACAATTCCACTAAGGTAAAAGCTCTTCGAATGCTGCATCGTTTCATGGTGCGTTTTCCTTATCAGCCACGATGTGCGTGGCTGTAATTTCCGAAGTTGTCCCAGGTCGATAAATTACTGTAATGCGAATCTTTTTTTTCTCAGCTTCCGTGGATTTCAGCCGCTCGAAACCAATGCTCCCCGACTCTGGCGAGTTTGTTTGGCAACTAAATTCACCAACACTTTCCGCAGATGGATTCTGCCGCAATACGATCTCTCCCAACTCGATCAACTCGCGAGCTTGCCGAAGCTGTTCTCGCCCTTCGTCCCCGCGGCGGACGAGCAACAAAGTTTGTAAGGTTTGTGATATCAGCAGGCCCACGATCAGCAGTACTACCATCACACAGATCAACACCGCACCCTGGCGGGATTGGCTCGCTAACTGAAAATTCGCGCCACAACTCGTAGCGTAAGTCGCCAAGACTTTCGGCTCCGGAGGCAGCAAGCCGGCACTTCGTTTAACGTTCATGTGCGTCTCCTATCGTCTCGCGGGCCGACGCTCTTGCCATCCACACGATCGGGTCCAGGGAGGTCTGCGTCTCATCAAAACGTAGTTCGCAGGAGACCAAGGGCAATCGTCCCCGAGTATCGTTGGACCACTGGACGTCAGCCAGCGGCGGACTGTACAGCACTTCTTGGGAGAGCGTTTGTGCATCGCGTTCGACAACGCGTACGAGTCGTCGTTGGTCCACTTTGTAGAGTACAGCGTCACCATTTTCCCGCATGAATCGCGCATTGGATTCAACTTCACAAATGACCGCCAACTGTGCATCGGTTAGAAATCGCTCGTACCAGAAATTAAGTTGCTCGAGTTCGCGAAAAGTGCTCAGCGCGGTGTGATGCACTTCGTAGGCCCGATTGAGCGTAGCTGCGCACAACGAGAGGAGTGTTCCCACCAAGGCGATCACGCTCAGCAATTCGATCAGACTGAATCCGTGTCTCGTCCTATCGGCGGAACGTTGATTGTGGCGGCTACAAACTTTCGGGTGAGCAATCACAGTTCCTCCGCCTCCCGATCTTTGACCGACAGGGGCCCAGCATCAACCCAAAATACGAGCGATGCCGGTCGCGCCGGTTGGTCTTGCAGCCTGCAGTGCAGTGTCAGCACCACGCGGATCGCATGCGCAGGCTCAGATACCGCTTCCACTTCTGCTTGCCAGCGCAGATCGTCCAAGTTCTCTCTCAGCGATTCAGAGAAAGATAGACTTTCGATTTTGTCCACCGCAATACTGGCGGGCTGCCAACTACCAATTTGTTCACGAGCATTGGCTAGTTCCCATCCAATCCGAGAGCTCAACTCGCGGGCCCGCAAGCCTTGTCCGGTATTCGAAGCAAATCGACCGACACCCACTACGGCCGTGGCTAAAACCACCATGGCTACGATCAACTCGACCGTAGTGGTTCCACTAAAGTAGTAGGCACACTCCAGACGTCGTAACCGACGAGCAATACGATTGGCTTCCGTGTTAAGCTGACGGCACATTACTTCGGCTAGTCCAGGACGAGAACCATTTCGGACAATACTTGAAAAATGCCGACGGCCAATGTGCCAACGATAACGGCAAGTAGCAACGTGATGGTGACCACCGCCCATTGTACCAAGATCCAATAGCGACGAAGCATGCGCTCCATCTTCCAATGTGCCAATTGTTGTAGTGACCAGGTGGGATTGTGTTGATCGAAACCGCTTCCAAACGCTTCGAATTCGCGCCGATTGATCAAGCCGGCTTGGCGGAATGCATCGCGAGGTGTCAGCCCGGCCAGCAAGGAGTGGGCAGCCAGCGCATACGTCCTGGCCACGCTATCCAGTGAGACCAAGCCTATGGTAGCCTGACAAGCCGCAGTGAGATCCTGTTCGTGCTCAAGCGCATGTGCGAGCGCCGTAAAGCCGGCTGTGCGATAGTAGTCACGGCACAACCAACGTAGCGGCCAACGTTGCATCAGCTGCGGGAAGAACCACACGATCCCACCCAGCAACATAATCGCACCTAGGCCCAGTGGCAAAACATAGAGTGCTGCCCCCCATCCAAAAGTGGCCGCGCTATCGGCGACTGCGACAATTGTCGATAAGACACTGGGCAATGGTTGCCCAAATTCACTCATGATTGCCCGCAGAGTAGGCAGGACGAAGGCGATCACGATACTAACTAAAGGCAGTCCTAGGAAAACCCAGGAGAAGATCGTCAGCCGCGCCAAAAGTCGCTCTGCCTCCCCTTCGATCTGTAGCGGCTTAAGCAATTCTCTCCCGCCCAAGCGATTCGCATTTGGTGACACCGATGTTGGGCTTTGACCGTACTTTGCCACTAGCCGTACGGCCATTCTCTCATAGACACCTCGCGCTGCGCCGCGCTGCTCGAGAGCCTGCCACCACGATTTACCTTTGACGAGATCGGTTCTCAGCGCCGCCGACACACGCCGAATCCAGCCCCGATTCTCGAACCAAAATGATTCGCAGACAGTGAACTGTTTCGCTTCGTCATCGGCTTGCAGCGCGGTCAACAGCAGTGCCGAGCGTTCGAGTCGCCGATGTTTCCAAAACAAGATAAAGGCGAAACAGCCAACGAGAAACAACCATACCACTCCCAGTGGATTGCCGCGCAGACCAACTGCCAGAATCGCAAAAATTAGCAATGTGGCAATGACCAGCCGCAGGAATGAGATGCCAAACGAGCGCCCGCCTAAATCAGCGCTCCCTTCGGCCAAGCGCAAGCCCACGAACAGGCTGACGGCCAGTGGGAAGAATACGAACCAGTTTGAGGTAAGTGCGTTAACCATGCATTAAGCCAATGACGTAATCATTGAAACCATGGGCATATATGCCAGCAGATAGGCTGATAGCGTGGCCCAAACAATCGTGCCCACGAATAAAATCGAAAATACTGGGAGCAGCATCGCCAGCCCACGACAACGTTGCTCAATCAACTTCCCCAATAATTCGGCCGTTTCCGCCAGCGCATGTGGCATGTCGCTCCCCTGCAGATCAAGCAATCGAAGGGCTGGGCGCGAAAGTCCATCACTGAGCAATGAACCACACAGGGCCTGACCCAACGGTATACCAGCTTGAATCCTTCCCGCGATCGCTTTTGAGGCGACCGACTGGCTACTGAATTGGAAAGTGTGCGTAACTCTCTCGGTGGCAGCGATGGTCGACAGTCCTTGACTGATAAACAGCTCGTAGCGCTGCAAAATCTCGCGGAGTGATATCCAACGCAACGGTCTGCCGAAGAGCAGCACGCCACCTAGCACGGCACTCCACGCCCAGCGAGGTCCGATGAGGAAGACAGTCAGCATGACAGCCACTGTCCAGCCACAGGCAAATGTCAAACCTATGATCGCCTGCTGTTGGTCGTGCATGACGGCAATGAAGTTTTCACCGCCACGCAACCCGAAATCGTCGTACATCTGTTCATACATAAAGAAGATTGAGAATTCACGTGAGCCGAGCATCAGAAAGCTAAGACTCCCTCCCACCAATAGCGCCAGTCCAAACAGAATCAGCGGGTAAATCATCAATTGCATGAGTTCGCGCCAGTCCCGACCGATGGATTGTCGAATGCGGACTGCTTCCAGTATCAACGTGGTTGGATTGGGGACACTCAGCGATTCTGTGATCAGGCATCGCAGTTCCCTGGGCTGGGCAGCCCGTTTCAGCTTGAAAGCCCCTTCCAGCGTCTCTCCACTATCGATTGCCTGGGCCAGCGACTCCAACGATCGACGCCATCTGCGTGGTGCCACTTGCGCGGCCAAACGCAATTTCAGTCCATCCAGCGCCAGTGGACCGTTCAATATTTCAGGTTGAAGTTCTTCGGACAAATGGCTTTACTCCAAATAATACCAGCTCGACGCGCCAGCGAGTGGGTCGCCCATTCGTGAAATCTCTACTACTAGCCAACTAAAAATCATGACCGACTCACTTGCTAGCGCGTCGAGCTGGTATGAAAACGACTTGCCCTTCTCCTGCCGTGTCAGCTTACCGATCCAGGCTATAATCTGAATCAGCATAACCGGTCTTGTCGCGCAAAGCTATCGGCGCGATGGGTGCCAAAGATTTAACAACAAAATCCATACCGAATTTCAAAAAGCCTATTGATGACCGCCACTATAGATGATGCCCTGGCCTTAGTCGTCCACCATTTTCGCGGAGTTACCGACAAAGATGGCGAACCCTACGCAATGCACTGCTTGCGAGTCATGATGGGTGTTGATGGAGAGTTTGCACAACAGGTCGCTCTGATGCACGACCTGGTCGAGGACACGCAGGTTACACTTGACGAATTGCGACAACATGGCTTCGCCGAACAAGTCGTCGAGGGAGTCGGTTTGGTAACGCACGATTCCTCCGACAGTTACGCCGAGTATGTCGTGCGTCTGAAGCCTAACCAGCTCGCGCGGCAGGCCAAGCTTGCTGATCTCCGCGATAATTCGTCGATGGATCGCGTATTGTATCGAGTCGATCGTCTGCCGCGCGATTTAAAACGCATTCAGCGTTACCTGCTCAGCTACCAATTCCTAATGGATCGCATCGACGAAGTTGAGTATCGGCAACGGATGATGGAGTTCGAAGAGTAGTTCGTTTAACGCCGAGCCGGAGCAGGCTGCTGGTGTGAACAAGATTTGTCAAACTATGTGAACGACAAACAGAGAAGGGTTATCAGCGCAGCAGTTGTTGCAGCTTGCGCAGGCGACGGCAAGCGGGCGGTTGGTCGCCCATGTTCGCTACGGGCACTAACCCTGCCGGCGCCTACGTAGCCTTGAACTATCGACGAACGATCTGTAGCGTGTTGTTAGACGATACTGTATGCCTATGCGTTTCAGGAGGCCCGGGGGCTCACGCCCCCCGGCTCATGAATAATCTGGGTTTTACAAATTTACGTCGTCGATGATTGCCTACTCAACAACTCACCCATTGACCTAAAAACTTATCGATTCAACTGACCGCTAGTTTTCACCGCGCACTCCATGCAAATCACTCCAACCTTTGACGATCTCGATCCACGTAAAGACGACTATGCTACGCTGGTCGTCGAGCGGTTGATGCGTGGCGCTGTGTCCGTCGGAGCGAGCGATATCCATCTCGATGCAACACCAACTGGAGTATGCATCAAATGGCGAGTGGGAGGAGATTTGCTGAGTTTGGCCCAAGTCCCGGATGGAGTATCCGCCAAAATCCTCGCGCGAGTCAAGGCGTTGGCTCGACTGGTCACCTACCGCCACGATATTCCTCAAGAGGGACGCATTCAATTAGAAGCCCAAGCGCTTGAGGCGCGAGTTGGAACGCTACCGACCCTCCATGGAGAACGAGCGGTGATTCGGTTGGTAGCCAAGCGAACCCAAGCTTGGTACCCTGAACATCTCGGCTTAGACGACGAATCTTTGCGGCGATTGCTGGACGGACTGCGGCGAGCCTCCGGAGTGCTGCTGATCTCCGGAACGGCAGGCGCCGGCAAAACAACCACCGCCTACGCTGCCTTGCGCGAAGTTCTGAAGGCTGACCAATACCAGCGGAGCATCGTCTCGCTCGAAGACCCAATAGAAGCGGAGATTGTTGGCGTGTCACAATCACCAATCAATCCCGCCGTGGGTTATGATTGGACCAGCGGTTTGAAGGCCCTGCTTCGGCAAGATCCTGAAGTGATGTTGGTCGGAGAAATTCGTGAACCGGAAACGGCAGCGGTCGTATTTCAGGCCGCCATGGCTGGTCAACTGGTCATAACCACGATGCATGCCCGTAGCGCTGCGGATGGCTTGCGACGTTTGCTCGACATGCAAGTTCCCGCGCATCACTTGCGGAGCGCTTTAAATGTGCTCGTGTGCCAACGACTTGTTCGCGGGCGATGCCAAGCCTGCAATGGGGCAGGCCTGCTAGCCGGTGAAGACAACCAAGTCGATCAGCCGTGTATCGGTTGTCAAGGCAGCGGCTGTCAGGGGCGCGTACTATTGGCGGAAGTGCTGCCACCCATCGAAGGCGAAATGGCTCGGCGGATTTTGCAAGATGCAGATACCGGTACACTAACGCAGGCTGCCCAGTCGCTTGGTATGCGGAGTCTGGCTACACTAGCCGAAGATGCTATCGCAGCCAATACGATCTCCGCCAGGGAAATCGCCAGACATTTCATTGAGTAACCAGCATGCCCGAATCAACGCTCTCACTGGCAGAACAATTGGCTCTGTGCCAGCAAGTATCGCGGCTGGTGCGTTCCAAGTTGCCGATAGCCGGGGAACTATCACGGCTGGCGGTGGAGACGGCAGAGAACCAAGTGGCGGTGGCAGTTGAAGTTGACGAGCAACTGGCCAGTGGCAAATCGTTGTCCGAATCGATCGCTAGCGACGCATCGCGCAATTCGCAGATGCTGTCCGCGTGTATCTCAGTCGGAGAGAAATCGGGGAAATTGGATCAGACGCTCGAGGCTTGGACCGAAATGCACTTGGCCTGCGCACGCTATTCGAAAACCCTCCGAGCCGCGTTGGTCTATCCGACGTTACTAATCGCGGTAACGCTGGTGTCTCTCGGCTATGTCATCTGGCAGTTGATTCCCGAGTATCGAGCAGCTTATGCGCAGTTCCAAGCCGATTTGCCAACGTGGTTAGTGTGGTTAGTTTGGATCCGTGAGCAGCTAGGCTTTTTGTTGTTCGGTTTGTTGTTGTTGGCCATGGCGCCGTTGGTGGGGTGGTATTGGCGGCGGCAAAGCTACGATCCATCAGGATTGCCTCGCGATGTCCCACGGCGATTGCGAGCGCAAGTGTTATCAACGGAAATCGTCAAGTGTGGTATTGATGGTGGCTTGCCATTGACGCAACTCGTACCATGGAGTGTGCAAGCAAGTGGCGGTGGTGTGAGTGCTGCGGAGCATTCATTCGACCTTGTGCGGCAACAAAAGCGAGTTCCGCAAATGGCGCGTGAAACGTCCATGTTGGTGGCTTCGTTATATGCTGGATTATTGACGCCTACCGAAACGACTCAACATCTATCGCAAGTGGCCGACGCACTGCGGCAACAGGCCGATGATCGCGCGACGAGTGCGGCCCGGTGGTTACCTATGCTAGTAGCGTTGACTGTGGGGGGCCTGACTATCCTGACCTATGTTTTTCTGGTCTATTTACCTTGGGTGCTACTGCTCCTGCGAATCGTCGAACATAAAAGCACGTCAGGCTTTCCAGCCTGACGTACGGAGAGTCAGGCAAGAAAGCCTGACGTACGAGGGGGTCAGGCTGAAAGCCTGGCGTACAAATGAATTCACCATCAATCATTCCCAATCATCCACCACTGCCGCGAGCGCTGTCACGGCGACAGTTGACCGCTGCGCTGATTCTGCTCACGCTTTTACCATTCTCTTTAGTGGTCGTGCTCTACACCACGCTACCGGAGATTAAGGATCCTGTGCTGCAGGTCGCCGCGAGCGTTGGCCCTCGAGCTTGGCCCGCTGCCGATGCGGTAGATGCACGCATCGTCCCCAGTTTGATTTTAAAGAATCCAACCAATGAGCGCTGGGGAAATGTCAACCTATCGATCAACGAACAATTCCATTTTACGCACCCTGACGAGATCCAACCGGGCGAGGAGATTTTCGTACCGCTGAAATTCTTTCACACCAAGGGAAACCAGTACTTTCCTCCAGAAAGCCAGGAGTTGAAGCTCCTGACAATCTACGCACAAGTCCCCAGCGGTGCGCGAGCCATCGTGGAAATTCCCGGCAGCGAATTAACCACTTACTAGTAACCACTTACTAAAGCAGCCAGCCGCGGTTCTCTCCCAAAGTGGCCCGACGCTCCGCGTCGGAACCCATCGTCGCACCACTCTCCGCACCCGACCCATCGTCGCACTCCATAGATCAGGCGTTGAGCTCGACCTTAGCGCTGTCGGCGATGTTGACCCACACGTGAACGTGAGGGGCACCGCGGAAATGCCACACAAACGATGGCCCTTCCAAACGCCAATTGTCCCACACTTGGTCCTTGCCCAAATCATGGTCAGTGAAGAATGAAAGATGACATGTGTCTAAGCCACCTTGCGTCTCAAGGCATTCCAAGGCTTCTTGCTGATCCGATTTGCGGAACGGTTCGACCAGCTTCTTGAGCGTGAGCTGCATTTGCTCACGCTGATCGGGCGAAAGATCGGTAATCGGAATTCCCGAATACTGCCCCGACTTGCCTTGGAAAGCGACTTTCTGTTCGGCGGGCGTCACGGCGACTTCGGCACTCTTACGCTGCTTGCCGTCGAGCATCGTGTAGATTTTGTTCGCTTCCAAGGCTTGGGACCAAAAGACATTCCCAAAGTGGTCAGCTTCTTCGTCACCTCCCGGTGCATGTCCATAGAAGATGGGACCACCAAAGGCGACGTTCTCTGATGAATTACCATCGCACCGAAGCGTCATGTGGCGGCCGGTCAGCACGAATTCGAACTTGCCATCGCCCGGCTGACCGAAAATGGCGATACTTTGTTCTTCACCAAAGCCGCCGCAATCGTCTTCGAGCTGTTTATCGAAGTTAGCATGCCACTCAGGATTTATAATGCCTTCGAAAATCTTGCGAATCAAATCCTTCTGTTCGCCGGTGTAGAATTCGCTGTTGACCTCCTCAGGGTTGATCATCCAATTGTTGGCAACCCGCGTTCGCAGCAGCCCACGTTTGGGATCGACAAAGTCCCAGTCATAACACACCTTCTCGCGTTGCTCTGCCTTCAGCGAATCGAAGAGCACCTTAACCAGCGACTCCGCCGTGGATGCCTGGGCTTCTTTACCACTGACGAACTTCGGCAGCGCGGTGGTGGCAGCAACCACTGCGGCCGATTGTTGAATAAAGCTACGACGATTGGCAGGAATGTGCAGAGACATCGAAAGTGCTCCCAAGTGTGAAGTGCGGAGGAACGCGTGAAGTGATAGGGGATTTAGTGATGGGGCGATTAAACCCCCGTCCGCCCCTGGTACGCGGACATCTAGCCTATCATATTTGGGCAGAGCGCGTCAAAGAAATCGTCGCACGACTCTCCGAGTCGTTACCGAAACAGCCCAGAAACACCCCCTATAAAGCCAAAATGCGTCAACCTAAACTCGACTCGGAGAGTCGAGCGACTTTGGCCGCGTCAAACGTCTTCTTCGGCAACCAGTTTTTCTATGACGTCATGAATTGTTTGATCGTGGGTAGCTCCTTGCCAATTCAATTCTCCCTGCCACATGAACCGCAAATAGCCGCGTTTATCGATTACGTACACGGTCGGCCACATCGTATTGGACCATGCCTTCCAGTTCTCGGATTTGAGGTCGATCAGGACTGGGAATTTAAATCCCTTCTCTTTGGCGGCTGCCTTGACCGCCGCTGGATCGCGTTCGGTACTCGTTTCGGGGGTCTGGATACCCAGCACCACCACTTGGTCATTCGAAAACTCATCCTGCCATTTGTTGTAGTGCACAAAGTTCGCGTGACAGTTGTGGCACTGAAAAGCATAAAAATGCAGCACGACTACTTTGCCTCGCAACTCTTTTAAACTAACCGGACTCGTATTGATCCAATGCTCGACGGGGATCAACTCGGGGACCATCGGGTAAATTCGCTCGAGTTTGGCCGTGTCAAACGAATCGCCCAGTAGTTTGCCGACCGCCGACTGTTGTTCGGCAGTGAGAACCGTATTAAGTGCCCCCTGCTCGGCCTGGGCGGCTGTCGTGGCCGCGGTTTTCAGTTCCTCAGGCACTTCGCCACTTTGGCTCGCCGCTTGAGCTTTGGCCACAGCAGCGTTGGTTGCCTCCGCCAGTGCGGCCAACTCCATGCGTTGGTTTTCCTCCAAACCGATCTGCCGTGCAACGTCGCTGCGGAGTAACATACGAATCCCGAGCGAACGATACTCTAATTGTTGCAGACGCTGACGTTGCTCCTCGGTCGCTTGTTTGGCGAACCACTGCCGAAGCTTTGATTCCAATTCGGTTACGATGCTCCTTTGTTTTTCTGCTGGTAGCACTCGCGAGCGAAACCAAGTCCCATCGAATTGCGCGAAGAAAGACTCCAGTCGAACAATTTGTTCGGCCGAAAGCCCCAACTCCTGATGGACTTCGGGAGCATGAACCAGTCGCAACAAATTTTGCGGGATGAGCTCGCCATACTTTTCCGAAGCACCAGGTGACTGTCCACTAGCTGGTACTCCTAGCAGACAACAAGTCAGCGCTAATAGCCATTGGCCAGAGTTCTTCATCGATCATTCTCCAGGGCTTTTTCTGTAGCGGAAGTCGCCAAGATTTTCGACTAAGCATTCGTTGCTTCTGCCTGGCCAACTGTAGTAGCATGGATGGCAAGGCCGGAGCACGGATATTGCAAGTGAATAGGCGCAACAGCGTTATGGAATTACTTGGCGTCTACGCTATTTATAGTCACAATGCGTTCCACCACTCAGTGAAAAAGTTCACCGAGTCCCTAAAGTTCTTCAGAAAGTGTTAGGCACAGTCCCGTGCACCGACCGCCGTTGTGTGCTCCTTGTTTCTCTTTTCAGGTGTGAAGATTCCAGACGTCACGGCAAACAGTGTGTGCTGACTACTTTCTTTATTGCATACCACTACTGAGCAATCGACTCGATGCGTTTGACTAGATTCGGAATGTACGATCCGTAGCGTCCCGACAGGCGAGGATCCTTGGCAGGGAGCCCCTTAAGTCGATCTGCCACCTCAACTGCAGTTGGCTCGCACCAATCGAGGCTATTCATGGCGGTCATAGCCACAAACGTGTTCGACTTGCGTGGATCAGCCATCTTCAGCAAGGCGTCGATGGCCAGCTCACGATCGGAGGATGGACCGAATCGCGCCAACGTTTCATTGGCGATGCAACGGACATAGGGGGAGACGTCGGTCGTCATACCTCGCGCGGCCTTAACGGCTTCGTCCCGCTGTTGGTCTCGTAGAGCGCGAATCAATAGTCCGCTGGCTACCCAGTAACGGACGACGGGATGTGGGTGCACTCGTTTTTCCAGTAGTGCCTTCAGGTCGTCATCGGTCGAACGTGTAGCCACGTCGGCAACGTCGTAGACCAATTCAATGGGGTAACGCTGGTTGTCATGTGCCAGCGTGTAGGGCGCGTCATTACCAGCCAACTCCAGCATTTGCCCTTCGGGAATAAAACCCACATCTTTGACTTGCAGCATCCAGTCGCGTGTCGCCTGACGAAACCGGTCTAACGTCTGCCCGTGCTCTTTATCAGCGGCTAAGTTTTTTACTTGATAGGGATCGGTGGTAATGTCAAACAACTCTTCCGAGGCCTTTGGCTGCCAAAAGACACTTTGCGCGGCATCAAGCTTGCCATCGTCAAACATCTTCTTCCAAACCTGAGTCGTCGGCGTTTGGAACATGTAGTCGAGGTACGAACCCTGCGGACGTTGCGGGTAGAAGTTGCGAATGTAAAGATATTTCTCATCGCGGACCGCTCGCGACATGTCGTAGCGTTCGTCCATGCGATCGCGAAAACCGTAGATATATTCCGGCTTGTCCGTCGCGTATTTGCCAAGAAACGCTTTGCCTTGCAGTTCAGGTGCTGGACGCTGGCTAGCCAAACTGAGCACCGTAGGCATCAAGTCAACGAAGCTAACGAGCCGTTCACTGGTCGCGCCGTGCGCATACTGGTCCTTGACCAACGATTGAAATCGCTCAGGAACATGCACGATCATCGGCACATGCAATCCGCTTTGATACAACCAGCGTTTGCCGCGCGGCATGCCACTACCATGATCGCCATAGTAAAAGACAATCGTGCTGTCAGCCAAACCGTCGTCCTGAAGCTGCTGCAGGACCTGTCCCACTTCGCGGTCCATTTCAGTCACGCGATCGTAATATTGCGCCCAGTCCTGACGCACTTCGGGAGTGTCTGGATGATAGGCGGGGACAGTCACTTTACTGGCATCATGGATAGCGGTGTGAGGTCGAGTGCGGAGTTTGCTTTCGTGGCTGATCGTGAAATTGAAGACAGCCAAGAACGGTTGTCCCGCTCCTCGCTTCCGCCAATGCGCCTTGTTGCTCGAATCATCCCACAGCTCGGCAGGTGTTTCCAGGTTGTAGTCTTCTTTGGAGTTGTTGGAACAGTAATAGCCGAGTTGATGGAACACCTCAGGATAGAGCTTTGCCTCAGGAGGCAATTTGACCGCGCTCCGCATGTGCTGCGCTCCCAAGCTGGTGGGGAACATGCCGGAAATAATGGTGGTGCGGGCCGGTGCACAGACAGGCGCGTTCGACCAACAGTTCAGATACCGTTGACTCTTGGCGGCCAGCGCATCGATGTTCGGCGTGTCTGCAAATTTGTCGCCGTAACAACCCAATTCGGGTCCATTGTCTTCAGAGGTGATCCACAAAAAGTTGGGCTTCGGCGGATCGGCAAACGAAGTGTCCTGTCCCCGCGCTACCGAGGCGAAAAAAACTAGCTGCAACAGACAAGTGAGATTAAGCAAGTTGAAATTACGCATGGAATTCATCCGACGCCTCGCATGGATAGTTGATGTGGTTACAGGGCATATAATTCTGCAGCCGCTGACGTAAGTGCCAAACACAAAAGGCGTCTGACATGAATGCCGCGAGGTTATCAATTTCCTCGTGCCAGGCACCTTTTTCGTTTGGCTCTTGGATGCTTGTCGCCTATGATAACGCGCACCTACCGAGCGGCGAGCGCTAATGGGAGATTAACCCCATTCTCGATTGCTACTAGTGCGTTAAAATGGCGAAGCTGTGGCGATTTAACTGCTTGACCCGGATTATCCACGACATTGTGAACCTCAGGCGCTAGCCGTGGGCCGTTACTAAGCTGGAGCCCACGGCTAGCGCCGGAGGTTCACTAGGTGAGCGCCACTGTACTCATAATCCGGGTAAAGCAATAATGCGTCGACGTACGATTCGATCAACAAATTGAATATGAGGGTATCACTGATGAAAATGAATAGGTCGGTTGGGATATTGGGGCTGTCGCTATGCGGCGCGGCCATGTTGCTGGGGAACACGTTGTCTGGACGGGCCACGCGGCAGACCAGGTTGAAGACATTCCCGTCGTGATCAAGACCGACAAAGGGGATATTAAGGCAGTGGTCTATGCTTCCAAAGCTCCAGTCACAGCGGCCAGTTTTTTGAATCTGGCCAAGCGTGGTTACTACGACGGTTTGACGTTTCACCGGGTAATTGCTGACTTCATGATTCAAGGTGGCGATCCCACCGCGACGGGCGGCGGTGGCCCTGGATATAACTTCGAGGACGAAACCGACCGTTCGCTATTGCATGATAGCCCCGGAGTATTGTCGATGGCCAACTCCGATCGTGGCAAGCGAGCCTACTCCAACACCGGCCGCACCAACGGCAGTCAGTTCTTTGTCACGCATGGACCAACCAATTGGCTCGATGGTATGCACACCGTGTTTGGCAAAGTCACTGAAGGGCAAGATGTGGTCAACGCGATCGTGCAGGGTGATAAGATCAAGACGATCCAAGTAGTCGGGAGCACCGACGCACTTTTTGAAAAGATGAAGGATCGTTTGGCCGATTGGAATAAGATTCTCGATAAAAACAAGAAATAGCACAGGAACCGGTGGCTTACGGGTTGTTGATTTAGTGAGCCGCGACGCGTGAGCGGCCGGGCGACTAACATTGCCCGGTGCCTTACGGCCCACGGCTCACCCTTAGGTTCAATAATTCGATTAAATCAACAAGCCCTTACGCCCCACGGATTATGAATAATCCGGTTTACAACCAGTTCAATTTCGCACCATTTCATTTCATTTGTCGCCTCCTGTGGCGGCCCCAGGAGAGCACTTGTGCTATTGCTAAAGACCAATCACGGCGATATCAAGATCGAACTTTTCGAAAAAGAAGCACCCTTATCGGTGCGCAATTTTTTGGACTACGTCGACGCGGGATTCTATGAAGGGACCGTGTTTCACCGTGTCATCGATGGATTCATGGTGCAGTGTGGCGGCTTCACCAGCGACATGGAGCGCAAGTCAACGAATAAGCCGATCAAGAACGAAGCTGGTAATGGAATCAAGAACGACAAGTACACACTGGCGATGGCTCGTACCAGCGTTCCTGACAGCGCCACCAGCCAGTTCTTTATCAACACCGCCGACAACGGTTTTCTAAATCGAGCCCAAAGTCAGGATGGGGTTGGTTACGCAGTGTTTGGCAAAGTCGTCGAGGGGACCGAGGTGGTCGATAAAATTGGCAAAGTCAAGACCGGCACCAAAGCTGGCATGGGTGACGTGCCCCTGGAGCCCGTCGTGATCGAGAGTGTCGAAGTGTTGGCCGAATAAGAGCTTTCATTTATAGTTCGGTCGGGCAGGCGGGGTCGGGTTTCTTGCCTCGGAATTTGCTAGATCGTTGGGCGGAGAAATGTTAGAATAGCTCTATGTCGATCGTACAAGAAAAAGACGAAGCAGCCATTCTCAGTCGGGCGCTGGCGCCCGAAAATGCCACGCTTTCGGTCGCTGCTGCGGAGTCGATTCTAGCAATTGAGCTTTCTGAAGTCGACAAGCAAGAGTTAAAGCGGCTTGCAGCAAAAGCTCGAGAAGGCGCGTTGAGTCCTACCGACGAAGCGGATCTCGACGCATACCGTCATGTCGGTCGTTTGATTGAACTCATGAAGTCAAAGGCTCGAATATCTCTCAAAACGCACAGGCCTAATTCTTAAATGCGACAGGAACTTGTCGGATTGGTTTGGCAGCGCGCTCGCGGGTGCTGTGAGTACTGCCAGTCTCCAAGTCTGTTTGCTGAGATTCCGTAATTCTTGAAGACGTGTTTCCACCAAGATTTGAATGATTTTACAGTGTCGCCTTCTGCGGGCACTTCTCAAGCACTGCGGCCAAATCCAAATGCCCGTCGTAGATAGCGCGACCAACGATGGCGGCATGAGTTCGCATGTCGAGCAGTCGCTCTATATCGCTCATCGAAGTCACACCGCCGGAACAAACAACAGGAATTGAAGTCGCTTGTTGCATCTCCGCCAACTGTTCGAAGTTGGGACCAGCCAACATGCCATCTCGCGCAATATCGGTGTAGACGATAGCAGCTACGTTGCTCGACAAGCCTTCGACCTTTTGAGCTAAGGACACGGCCGAAGTGGTGGACGTTTCGAGCCAACCGTCGGTGGCGACCATGCCATCGCGGGCGTCGATGCCCAGCACCAATTGCTGCGGATATTTGTCCGCCATCTCCGCAAACCACTCGGGCTCGCGCAGAGCCCGGGTGCCGACGATCACCCGCGACAATCCGAGTGTGAGCAAGCGTGCGATGGTTTCTTCGCTGCGGACACCTCCGCCCACTTGGCACTGCAGTCCGGTTTGCGCGACGATGCGGCGGATCACATCCCCGTTGACTTGACTCCCATCCTTGGCGCCGTCCAGATCGACCAAGTGTAAGTACTTCGTGCCAGCAGCTTTCCATTTGTCGGCCATCTCGGTCGGATCGTCGGCAAAGACCGTCTCCCGCTGGTAATCCCCTTGCTGCAGTCGCACACATTTCCCGCCGAGTAGATCAATCGCTGGCCAGATTTGCATGTCTAGAGAATTCCATGACGAGGAAGCTGAGGGCTAAACCGCCAATTATAGAGATTGTCGAGGAATTGCCAGACCGGATAGACGAAATGAGGTAGGCCGTAACGAGCACCGCGCTGTTACGGCAGATCGAAGCGTAAGAGACGAACATCCGTTTACGCGGTCCAACGGCTAACGACCAAGAATCGCTCGTCAACACACCCGTGCCGTAACAGCGCTGCGCTCGTTACGAGCCTACTTACTGGTGTCGCAAGGCTTCGATGGGATTCATGCGGGCTGCCTTTTGTGCAGGATAGACGCCAAAGATCACGCCGGTCAACACAGAGATACCAAAGGCAACGATGATGCTCCACGAACTGGTGATGGTGGGAATGCCAATGAAATGGGTGACGGCCCAGGGAATCGAAACTCCCAGGAAAATCCCAATCAATCCACCGGTCGTGCTCAGCACAACGGTTTCGACTAAAAACTGTCGAGTAATGTCACCACGTTTGGCACCAATCGCGCGGCGGATGCCAATCTCACGAGTCCGTTCGGTAACGGTGGCCAGCATGATGTTCATGATGCCAATCCCACCAACCAACAGCGAGATACCAGCGATCGAGCCCAGCACAATATTCCAGATTCGTTTTTCGTGTTCCGCTTGTTGCAACAATTCCAGCGGCACAACGACTTCGTATTCGCTGTCTGCTTTGTGTTTGGTAGAAAGCAATTTGCGGACCATCTCGGCGGTTTGAGGAACCATATCTTCCCTCTCGACGGCGATGGCAATTTCGCTGAGTTGATTGCGTTCGTAGGTGCGGCTACCGGCGCTAACAATGCGTTGTAATTCACCAAACCGACTGCGGGCAGCGGTGATGGGGAGGTAGATATCCTCATTGAGATTGTCCGAGCCGATTTGACCGGCCGCTTCATTACCCGAGGCCTGCTGCCTGAGTATCCCCACGACGCGAAAGGCTCCATCCCCAATCAGCACGGGTTGCCCAAGCGGGTCTTCGAATCCGAACAATTGTCGCGCCGCCCCTTGGCTGAGGACTACTACGTTGGACAAATCACTGATATCCCGAGCGTCGATAAATCGCCCGCGATCGAGTTGCAGGTTCTTGACTAGCATCAATTCGGGCACGGTGCCGAGGATGCGCGCGTTTTCGATTCGGTAGCGACCATGTTGCGTCGTTTTGCGAAACAGCGAAATGGGTGCGACGTATTTAACGATCGTGCCGCGACCACTATCAGCGTCCTTCAATCCTTCGAGCACGCGTAGGTCTTCGTGTTTTAACCCATAGGTCAACACAGCTGAACTTTCGGTCGACGAGGACGATCCCCCGTTGTTGCCATTTTGTGTATTGGCCCCGGGTTTCATACTGCGCACGATGACATTGGTCGCTCCCAGTTGCCGGATCTGATCAACGGCGGCTTTCTTCGAACCTTCGCCGACACTCAGCATGGCAATTACCGAGGCTACGCCCAAAATGGTCCCGAGCACAGTTAGAAAGCTGCGAAGCTTGTGTAGCAGCAAGTTTCGGATGGCTAGTTTGAAAGTTGCGAACCACACGCGACTAAATTTCCTTTACCATCGGTTCAATTGATCGCGTTGGGATCCTCTTTGGTCGACGCTACCAAGGTTTCAGCAGGCTGTTCGCCAATGGCGTCCTCCATTGTCTCCATCGGATTGCTGTCGTCGATCAATCCATTGGGGTTGAGGACCACCAACTCACCTACGTCAACACCATCGGTGACAATCACGTACTGATCGTTGCTGAGGCCAAGAGATACTGACCTACGTTCAACTTTATCTTGTCGCTTAACATACAACCAATTCTGACCGGAGCGTTGTACGATGGCTTGTATGGGGACTGCGTTGACACCGGGAAGGAAGTCGATCTTAACCTCGCTGACCGCGGTCATTCCAGGTTTGAGTTGGTAAACATCTTCGTCGATCGTGATGATCGTTTTGTATTTTTGAGCGTCCGAGTAGTAGCTGCGTTCTGGAAGCACGGCCACACTCTTAACCGAACCGCTGTAAGAACGGTCTGCAAAAGCATCGACGGTCACGTTGACTTTCAAGCCAGGCTGAATGCGATCTAAGGCAGACTCGTGGATGCTGGTTTCGACCTGCATTTTTCGCAAATTGGGAATCGAAAAAATATGCTGTCGCAAGCGAACAGCGGTCCCTTCTGAAATCTCTGCGTCGCGTGAGGAGGAAGGGGGAGCGTAGGCCACCATGCCATCCTGTGGCGAATAGATTTTGCAGTTTGCCAACTGTGTCCTAAAACGCTTCAGTCGCTCTTCTTCCTTGGCCAGTTGCTCAGTGCGCGACGACAAGACGCCTTCCATTTGTGCTAGCTTGGCAGCGTTGGTTACTTCGACCTGTTTCAAGTTCTGGGTACAGGTCCGAACTTTACCGTCCAGCTGTAGTTCTTGCATCCGACGTTCGAAGTGGTCAAGATTCTGGAACGAAGCCATTTGTGTATTAAGTTTGTTAAGTTTGGCAGCATAATCCCCTTCAGCTTTCAACAAACTCAGCACCGATCGGTCAAGTTCACTTTTGCCCGCATAGCCGAGCTTGAAGAGGCTTTCGATGCCGGTGTTATCATTTCGCGCCAATTTGAGATTCATCTCGGCAGCTAAGATCTCGTTGTTTAGATCCTCAATCTGCCTTTCGATGGCTTCCAGCGCCAATTTGTGCGAACCGGTTTTGGGATCTTGGAACATCTTCAGTTCCAATTCAGCCAACTCGAGATCCAGCTCAGCTTTTTCGTACGACGTTTGATTGTCGATGAATTGATTCTTCAGATTGGCTTGGGCCTGTATGAATGAGCTCTTAGCCTCCTCCGTATCGAGTATTTGTTCGTCGAGTTCGGCTTGGATGGCGCTTTCGTCGAGTTCGCATATCAGATCTCCCTTGGTGACCGAGGAGCCGTTGGGAATGATCCAGATGATGGTGGTGCCATTGATCCCATCGCTGCGGTAATCGTCTACTTCGCAGAAAACTTGCAAATTGGTTTGGCTTTCCAAACTCCCCCGTTCGATGATCGTGATCGGTAAATCGCGTGGTCCGACCTCAAAGGTGACCAGCCCAGCGGTCAAGCTTCCGGCTTGGCCTCCAAGCCAGTTATTCTGCCATCCGTAAAAGGCAAGGCCCGCGATTGACAGTAGACCGACCAGCCACTTCATCTTGGCCAATCGGGCGGCGGAACTCCAGTTCAATGTTCGGTAGGGCGTTGGCTGATCATGGCTAGTCTCGATGACGGTACTCATGGGCGGATTCTGCTAGCGTGGGTGGGGTCTGCTGGTAACGAATCGCCAGCTGACAGACCTCTCTCGAGGGCCGTGCAGCCGGAACATCTGCGTCAACTAAAGGTGGGATTGCCGCTTGGACCGACACTGGATGCTAGTCGGTGGTCAAGCACATGGGAGCCACGCGGCTCATAGGTGGGACCTTCAGTATACCGTATTATCCAGTCGCTGGCCATTGAGAAAGGTCGGCAGATTGGGGGTAATCGTCCGCTTTTCGAGGGAATTCGAGGTGGAAAATACGGCCACAGCGTGATGGTTGAGCAAATTCTGCGGGTATTTCCATCAAAACAATAGGCTCAACCCGATTGGGACGCGGGTTCTAGTTCGAGATACGACGGCTTCGATCTGCCGCATCAGCGCTGGACTCGTCGCGTGCCTACTACTCCGAGGATTCCGACGGCGGAGCGTCGGGCCACTTTGGGCAACAGCGCTGCGCTCGGTGCGAGCCTACTACGACACTATTCGAGTCGTTCGTCTAATTCACTATCAATCTCGGCCGCGTGGTGAATCGTCGGTTTGGGTTGGTCGAAAAGTTGGCCCAAGTACCACGCGGCGGGAGCCAGAAGCAACGCGCCGAGCACTTGCCTAGCGACCTCGGGAACTAAATCGGGCAATAACTGAAGGCAGAGTAGTTGCGCCCAATTGGCTCGAAAAATCAACAGTCCGAACCAGACCCAAACGGTAAGATCGCTGGGTTCAATTTTGCTCGAATGCGACGGCACACCGGGCCGACCTCGGAAAAGCAACTGTATCGAAATCGCGCCAGCCAGCGCACACAGCACCACACACCAGGCTAGCAATACGCCACTTTGCCAACCGACCGAGGCGCCGGCTACGGCCATGGCCCCGACGAATTGACGGGCACCACTGCTTTTGGCATCCGCACTCAGTAGGCTACGATCAAAACCGCGATAAGCCAGCGGCGCGAGCAAGCGGGCGATGGCCATGCCCACCGCCGCACCACATAACAGCGTGACGAAAGCATCCATGCGAGCTTCGAACGGACTCAGTTCTGCGGCAGCTCGCCAAGGCAGAACCAACATTGACGGCATGAGCATCGCACCGCAGAACAACGGCAGCCCGCCCCATGCGTACAAACTCAGTGGAGCGCGTCGACGTTTAATTGCGATCAAGGCGGCGGCGATCAAGCTGCTCAGCAAGAACAAATATACAAATATCTGCAATATTATCTTGGGAGTTACTGCGACTCGCAACATTCCGCCGCGACTAGCAAGACTCTCCATGCTCGGCAGGTTGGTTCCCCCCGTAGCGAACTCGGTCAAATAGACGATTAGAAAAACGACCGCCACCGAAAGTTCGATAAGTGGATATTGAATCGAGATGGGCAAGCGACAGGCACGACAGCGACCGCGGAGTTTGATCCAAGCCAAGAACGGCACATTGTCGGCACCGTCGATAGGCGTCTGACAATAGGGACAGGCGGAGTGGCCACCGATGTACCTACCCAGCGGTAGACGGTAGGCAACCACATTTAAAAAGCTGCCGATGCATGCTCCCACCACAAAGAAGAATACTGCGACCGTGGCATCAAACAGACTAGCCACCAACGATAGCTGCCAATCGATACCATACGAACGCCGCCCCATGGTCAAGGCGTGCGTGAGCGTTTGTATGCCGACGTAGACCAGCAATGCCAGCCATATTCCCAGCCACGCCAAGCGATAAGGCCAATTAGGACGTCGTCGACGTTTGCGGGGCATGCCTATTCGTCCGTCACGCAGCCTTCGGAGGCCGACTTGACATTCTTGATGTACTTGTAGAGCGTGCCGCGCGTCGCTTTGAGCGGCGGCGCCTTCCAACTGGTGCGACGCTTGGCCAACTCCGCTTCACTCACATCGAAGTCAAGTCGATTGGTTTCCGCATCGATCGTTACCTGGTCGCCATTCTGCACCAGAGCGATCGGCCCACCCGTTTGTGCTTCGGGCGTAATGTGTCCCACGATGAAGCCGTGCGATCCTCCCGAAAATCGACCATCGGTTAGCAACGCCACATCGCTACCCAGTCCAGCACCCATGATGGCCGAAGTAGGTGTCAACATCTCTGGCATGCCCGGACCACCCTGAGGACCTTCGTAGCGAATAATAATCACATCACCCTTGGTGATTTGTTTGTCTTCGAGCGCCTTGAGCATCATTTCTTCGCTATCGAACACTTTGGCGGGCCCCGAGAACTTCAAACCCTCTTTACCCGTAATCTTGGCCACTGCGCCATCGGGAGAAAGATTGCCACGCAGAATACGGATGTGACCGGTGGCCTTGATTGGTTTTTCAACAGGATGAATTACTGTTTGACCTGTCTTCAGTCCGGGGACTGATTCTAGATTTTCGCCTAGGGTCTTTCCGGTAACCGTCAGACAGTCGCCCGTGAGATAGCCTTTTTCCAACAAGTACTTCATCGCCGCTGGTGTTCCGCCAATGGAATGCAGATCTTCTTGCACGAATTTGCCACTCGGCTTCAAGTCGGCGATGTACGGTACGCGATCGCTGACAGCTTGAAAGTCATCAATCGTGAGCGGCACATCGACGCTACGCGCCATGGCGATCAAGTGCAAGACAGCGTTTGTCGAACCACCCAGTGCAATCACTACCACCATCGCATTCTCGAAGGCAGCTCGTGTCATGATGTCGCGTGGTTTGATGTCCTGTTCCAACAGATGCAGGATCGCAGCGCCCGCACGATGACATTCGTCGATTTTGGCAGGATCTTCGGCTGGGATGGAACCACTGTAGGGAAGGCTCATGCCGAGTGCTTCAATAGCCGACCCCATGGTGTTGGCTGTATACATTCCACCGCAAGCGCCCGCGCCGGGACAGGAATGACGCACAATTTCCTCCCGCTCCTCATCGGTAATTTCGCCCGATAGAAACTGTCCGTAGCACTGAAACGCAGAAACGATATCCAGCGATTGACCGTTCCACTTCCCTGGACGAATGGTACCGCCGTAGACCATCAGGGCAGGCCGGTTGAGTCGCCCCATGGCTATCAAACAACCCGGCATGTTTTTGTCACAACCCGGCAAGGCTACCAACGCATCGTACCACTGGCCCCCCATAATCGTCTCGATCGAGTCGGCGATCAAATCGCGCGACTGAAGCGAGTAGCTCATGCCGTCGGTCCCCATCGAGATCCCGTCGCTAACGCCCACTGTGTTGAACCGCATCCCGACCAAACCGGCTCGAGTAACCCCCTCCTTGACCGCATCGGCCAATTTGTTGAGGTGCATGTTGCAGGAATTCCCTTCGTACCACACGCTGCCAATCCCAATCTGGGCCTTGTTCATATCTTCCGGCTTGAGGCCCGTGGCGTAAAGCATCGCCTGAGACGCTCCCTGGCTTTTGGGTTGCGTGATGCGACTTGAGTATTTGTTGAGTTGTGTCATATTCGGGTCGGGGGTTTGCGAAAATGTACGTCGGGCTTGCCAGCCCGACTTGGGCCAGACTCATGTCAGGCTCGAAAGCCTAACCTAGTGAAAACCACGTCAGGCGCGGATGCCTGACGCACTCATTTCAAGACAAGTCTACTTGTCCGCCGCCGGACTGTGTAGGATGCTTGGGAAACATTGATCGAACTTCCTCCCGCGATCTACCCTTTAACTTCTTCCAGGAGTCAAGCCAGCCATGAGAACCATCCTCTATAGTCTGCCTGTTTGGGCAGCCCTATTTCTGACCCTGCCTGGTCGGATTTGTTCCGCTCAGGACAAACCACTCGAAGCCGGTTTTGTCCCCCTGTTTGATGGAAAAACGCTCCTTGGCTGGGAAGGAAATCTCGAATATTTCCGCATTGAGCAGGGCGCGATTGTGGCAGGAATGCTCGACAAGAAGATTCCCAACAATGAATTCCTATGCACCAAAAAGAAGTATGGTGATTTTGAATTGCGGCTCGAGGTCAAGTTGCAAGGAGAGGGGAACAATGCCGGCGTGCAATTCCGCTCAGCCCGCGTCCCGGCAGACCATGAAGTCAGTGGGTACCAATGCGATGTCGGGATAGCCTGGGACCGTCCTGTGTGGGGAGGGCTATACGATGAATCACGACGCAGGAAGATGCTCGCCGAAGGGCCTGCCGACCAACTCCCTAAGTGGGTTAAAGAAGGGGATTGGAACGAGCTATCAATTCGCGCGGTGGGTGACAAAATCAATCTATCCGTCAACGGGCATCCAACGATCGAGTACATCGAAAAAGAAGCCGAAATCCCCCGCGACGGAATCATCGGACTGCAGATCCACTCAGGACCACCAACTGAGGCCTGGTATCGTAACATTCGCATTCAGGTGATTGATACTAGTGCAAGTAAGCCCAAAGGTGACGCCCAAAGGTGACGCAGAAGAGCATTGGCGCGAGCCTCAGATCGTTTAACGCCTAGCCGGAGGAGACTGCTGACTAAACATCAATCGGTGTGGGTGCCTGTAGGCGATTAGTGGTTTTATTTTTTGGTTTCGTCGTCGAGTGTTTCCATTGCTGCTGCCAGTGCCCAATTATTTTGTTTTAAGAGTCAATTTCTCATTGT
>JBGSNE010000152.1:0-17717 GCA_041739785.1 Pirellulaceae bacterium | reverse complement strand
CACTGAGCAGTCGCCCGAGGCTACTAGAGGCGATCGAATCACTTACCCGCAGCAAGAAGCCACCTGGGGTTTTTATCTCAACCTCAAGCGAAGCATTTTCAAGTTCATTACCACTAATTGGGCTGGGCGCGTTGCTTGAGGCTGAGACCGCTACTGGGATCAACTGTGGAGACTTATTGACCTCAGGTGGTGAGCCCCTATCGCGAGCCGCGATCTTACTGCGCCAGCCGTAGAACATTGACTCCGAGATCCCATCTCGCTTGCAGAAGGCACGAGCAGACAACCCGCTCGCTTGCTGATCCTCAAAAATCAACCGCCAAAACTCTTCCTTTTCCGATCGCTTCGATCTGTCCATTGCTACGCTCCAAGTTCGAGGAAACAAATCCTCCAACTTAAGCTACCCTGCAAGATGCACTTCACCGTACGCTCACTGCGAACGAATCGTTGGAGAGCTGTGCATTGATCGCCACCAGGCGCGGGTTGGTCGCCAGCAGCCCGAGTGCTACCAATCGCAAGGCAGGTGGTGCGGATACCTGTTGCAAGACTCCCCACACACACGCCAGTACCAACATACCGCTGGTCGCGTTGATCAATTGACCGCAGACGATTTGTTGATCTTCATTTTCCAACTGCAATGCCGTGAACACGGCTGCGCAGCAGCCGTAGAAGAATTTGGGGTGAAAGCACTCATGGCAATCGCTGTGGGTTAGATCCTCTTTCCCTTGCAGCATGAGTTGGATGACTTCCAGGTGATTGTCGTTGGCTTGACGATTGACCAGTGCCAACGAAAACCGCAAGCCAGCTGCCAGCACAAACAGCATCAGTACGCTGCCCCAGTAGGCACGTTTCGAGCGCGAGTGACTATTGACCCTGGGCTGCACTGTTTTTAAACCATTGAGAATTTTGTCTTCGAGATGCATCACCGCCGCCAAGACATCGGTACGACTCTGACTGGCCAGTTACCGCGCTAGGAAGTGTTTTCTACAAGCCAAATTCGGATTGCAAATTGCAAAATGAAAGATGAACAGCACACGACAGCTCGACAACTATTTTTCAATTTTCAATTTACAGTTTTCACTTTACAACCCTCAGCCCTCAATTTGCAATTTGCAATCCGCATTTTGCATTTTGCACTCTCCCCACTTTTCTCCCGCCGATTCATCACGGATCGTATCCTCTGCCTACCGCAACCAGCAACTGCCACAACAATTTGCCGTGTCCGCGTAGTCCGTGGATCTTGGTTGGAATAGGCCCAGTGGCTGGGTAAACTCGCGACACGGGAATTTCGATGACGCGTGCACCGATACGTGGCGCACGAGCGTTGACATAAAACTGCCAATTAAATTCACTCAACGCCGCGCGAAACGGTTGCAGACGGACATCTTCCAGCAATCGTCGGCTCAAGCCTTTAAAACCGTTGGTGGGGTCGGTGTAGTGAAAACCTGCCGACGCGCTCAGCAGTGGTGCGATCAAGCACTTGATACCCAGCCAGCGAATCCATGGCGTATGGTCGGCTCGTCCACCCTTGATAAACCGCGAGCCTTGCACCAGATCGTAGCCTTCTTCGAGTCGCTGGATGAAATGTGGCAGCGCCTCGACGCCATCCTTGCCATTGCCATCCACGGTAATCACACCCGCATAGCCTTCGCGCAGGGCCAGCCCAATACCAGCTTGCAGCGCCCGTCCCAAACCGCGCTCTTGAACATTCACGAGCACTCGCACTCCCCGTGCCGCCAACCTCTTGTGTTCGGTCGATCCATCTTGGCTGCCGCCATCGACCAGAATTACATCTGCACCTCCCATCGCATTCAGTCGCTGCAATTGGGCCAGGATGCGATCCCCTTCGTTCAGTACCGGAATCACCACCGCCCACTGGCTATTGCATGGTCGAAAGTCGACGATATCGTCACCGCAACTCATCTATGGCCTCGTCGCCCATCGGTTTAGCACTACGTTCCGTTCTTAGCGCCTCAACATGATATACATAGATTGTGTAACCAATCATTGCCTTGGGCTGTAAGCGACTGAGTAGCGAAACCAGCCTGCCGGAGGCTGATTGCGACAGCAGTGATGGCGACTGGCGAAGGCGATTGACGCTTACCGCATACCAGCCCGGCGTTACGTAAGCGGATTCAGCGGCTAAGTTTGAGCTGTCGCGATAGGTCTCGCTTAGGCGTCGTACGTCAAGGCCCAACGACTTCGGATCGAATAGGCAAACCAAATCAACGAACATCGGGCGAGCCTCGGGGTGCGTGTCCATCCACCATTGAAGGTATCGTATGTCTTGACCCCAGTCGAGATTGCTTCCCAACAGATGATCTGCACCATGGCGCGGGCCTCCCACGCATTCATTGAAGTAGGACAGGGAATGCGGATAGATCAGTAGACTGCTAGCCACCGACCAGATCAACAAGCCTGTTGCCAAAGGCCGCGTTGGAAAACAGTCAATGCTCTTGCAATTAGGGCGCCAACATGCAATTCGCTGCCAAGTTGACACAATGGTTCCAGTATCGCGAAACGACCGCGAGCACCAGACGAAAACGAAAGGAAAAATGGGCAGGACGTAGCGCATGTTCTCGCTGTAACCAGTTTGTGAGCTTACGAAGGCTAACATTACGATGGCAGGTACAAGCAAAACAATTTCGTCAACTGTCTTGCAGTTCGCAGCGCGATCCGCCGCGTGACATGGCACTGGACTTTTAGCCACTGATCCTTTGCCACACAGCCTATTAACGATTCTCTGGTTGCAACAGCCCCAAGTGGCCATTAGGCACAAGCCAAGCGTCCCTAGCGGAACTTTAATTGCCAGCGCGTAAAGGTAATAGTACCACCATCCTGTCTCCTGCCACCGACCGCGTAGATAGGAAGGTTTGCCACGGTGTTCGAATACTTTGCGTTGGATGTCGATCCCCAGGACATATTGCTTGGGAAACGGGACTGGCAAATCAGAGACAAGTGAACCTTCGAATCGATTTCCGAATAACAGTTCGTTGTTCCCTTTGAGCGTTTTACTAACGAATTCAAACTCCGATAGTCGCGTGAAGGAGTCCTCGAAGCCATATCCCAGGTTCACGATAAACAGCGCCAATGCGAACCGCGCCAACAACATCATCGCCTCGCGGCTCCAGTCGCGGCAGCGCATCGATGCCCGATCAGGCCAGCGATAGCACAGCCAGAGTATGGGCCAGAGTGGAAACAGAACGACCAAAGTCGTTTTGGTCAATTCAGCCGCTCCGAGCAACACGCCGGTGAGGTATGTCAGGCTCCAGGTCGGCTCCTTCAACCATTTCCAGAAGCTGTGACACGCTGCAAGCCCCAGCGCAGTCGCCGGGGCGTCAGGTGTAATCAGCGCGGCATGTCCCAGGATGTTCGGAGAGAAGCACCACAGAATCGCAGCCACCCAGCCGGCAGTGTCGCCATACAGTTCCCTAGCCCACAAGAAACAGATGGCACACCCAACCCAACTAAACGGAATACACGCCCAACGCGCGATCATCAACAGATAATAGGATCTCTGTCCGTTGGCATCGATCAACTTCGACCCCAGCACGAATTCCGATCTCGACCCTGGGGTCTCCGAGTAGCCTTTCCAATCGCAGTTGATCCCGGCCATCAACGTTGGGATTGCAGCGACCATCCGCACCAGTGGTGGATTTCCCCGGTAGAGTTCGAAGCGATTCAACTGCCAATGACTGATGCCAGCTGCCAAATGCGCCGGTTCGTCAAGCGTGGGACTATGCAGGTAGCAATTGACCGCCAAGAAAAAACTGTGAAGGGCCAGCAGGCCGATAAAGGTACAATTCCTAATCACCCGGTTCAATCGCATACTGACCCGCCATGTGCCGTCTGTTCTTTATCTTTACGAAGGGTCAGACTTCAGGTCTTTCCCCAGGTAGAAGCGACGATTTCGTAAGACTCCACGCAATCGTTCGACCAAACCCTTCTAGGTGCGATTTCCATGGCTGACTACTCCACTGTTTCGTGAACCGCTTAAGCGCTGCGCCAGCATCAATCCTCAGGGTTATTTTTTAACATGCGAATATCTATATATTCCTGTGAATACGATTGCAAATCCGGTAATCAAGATCAGCATCCAGCCTAGTGTGCGAACACCTTTTTTCTCAGATAGCGTTGAGATACGACCCTGCCAGACTGGCTTTCCACTGCGAATGTCGAATATGTCGGTACCATTTGGCAGTCCGAAGGTGAAGAGATTGAACTCGTCCACGTCCAATGCTTCGTTAACTTTCGACCAATCCAAGGTACATGCGAACTCCAACTCTACCAGCCTGGCTGAATCCGGAGAAAGCATCCCCGAATCACTTTTGTCGAATCGCTGGGATACATCCCGTATTAGAAAAGAAGTTGGCACCCATACGCCATCGGTTTTTTCCCACGTGAGCTCCTGCCTGAACGGAATATCGACGGCTAATCTCCTGGCAATTACGTCTTCGGCGGCGCTGGTGCTAGCCGTATTCGAGAAATGCTCACTCAAAGGTACAAAGCTACCGTCGACTCTGAAAACGCCTACCTCTACGACTTCTTGCGTTATCGCAAATCCTTTTGCAACATCAACGAATATCGATTTCCTTGCAGAAATCTCGCCAGGCCTAGAATGCGGTGCTTTCCAGCCAAATTTGTAAATACTCTCGCTCACTCGACTCAACTGGCACTTGCTAATGGTATCTTCAAACTCACGGAATACCGTGTCGAAAGACACGCCGTCGTATAACTTGTTAATGCTCAACATTCCAAGACAACGTGGATCAAAATACCCGCGTGTCCCTTGCACCTTCGCATATTTAAGAGTGTTTGGCGGAAGAACTGAAACGGCCCCTCGCTCGCTCGCAAAATTAGTGTAGTGAAGCGTTCTATCAGGCAATAGGCAGATTAGTCGATCTGCTTCAAACGATTCGTAGTGACCTCCCCTAAGCACTTCGGCCGATCCAATATGCTGAAACCGAATCTTAGGCTCAACAAATGAAAACGCAGCCTCGATCTTGAGTGGCTGAATTTGGCCTTCACTATCATGCGTCTCTACCGTTTCAGTTCCGACAATAGAACAAATGCCAGACACCAGTTTTTGACGTTCAAATCGCATTCCTTTTAGCAGTTCATCTGACGCCAAAGGCTCACCAGCTTTTCCCACTTGCAAGGCGGCAAAAAAAGCGAATAACGCACATTGAACGCAAACTCTGACCGGAAACATGGTAAGACTCCGTGAAACTTTTAGTTTCATTTAACTAACACTTGCTCGTAGCGCAAACCTGACGCATCACAACGATTCTTCAAACTTTAGGCAATCTTCCGGTTAACCGATTTTGAATCGTTTCCATCCAGCCACAATAACCTGGTCAAACGATGTCAATCTTCTATGCCACAATTCCAACCTTCGTCTACTTCATGAAAGCTGCCACTTGAATTGTCTTGATCTGTTGTATCTGGTCCACAGCCAGGATCTGTTCCACCGAACGCAGGTGCACGCATGGAGCCACATTTACAGGCGTAAACCGTGTAACAGTCCTGCGGGTCACCCAGGGGATCACTCTCATTTCCGTACCCCAAGTTATCATCGTCCGAGAAATAACTCGAATTAGTAGACAGAGTTGACGTTTCTGTAGCACCGCCGCCATCACACTCCCATTGGCCTGAAATTTGATTTCCAGGTGTGAATCCATGCCATACGCAACTGGATGCACAAGTGGTCGAATTAATTGGCGCACAACTCGATAAAGTCGGGAAATAACATCCTGCACCTCCTACCAGTTGTGCTATAGAGTGACTGGCAGGAGCGGTCATAGTTGGCTCCGTGAGCCCATAAATTGCAATCATACAAAACGATGTTCCTACCAAAGCTCTTACTGCACGCACAATTCTCATTTTCGATTCCCCTCTTAAAAGAAACGTGACAACAAACGAAAGTAACGTTAGACAACTGACGACTTTGACCGCATAGTCTCGTCGCCATCCCGATCGGATTGCATCAAAATCAGACTCGATATCGGATGTCAGCAATACAATTGCTGATCGTTTTCCAAGCAACTGCGTTAAATCAATATCAAGCTGAATGTCAGACATGACTAACTTGCCTTTGATTGGTTGGTCCGGCTGCTGGGAAGGTACGAACACCGCAAAATGAGCGAGTCCAGGCCTAGGGAATCCTGCAATGTGTACGATACTCGGTCCCGCCCAATTGATGTCATCACTGGATGGGATGCTCACCGGACAAACGCACACTCCGTATTCCTCGAGACATGCGGCCAGCCGATCCATAGAACTATGCTTAGATTCCGTTCCCAAAAAAATTTTTTCCGTCAATTCTTCAAGTGAACACGCAACACCGTAATGCTGGAGTACTTCCATGACTGCCCTGGGGCCACAGACTTCTCTGACTTGAGTATCATCTGCGTTGCAATTAGCGGCAAACGAGTCAAGTAAGATTAGGTAAAGTGATATAGCAAAACTTTTCATCGCTTGCCAATAATTTGATAAGACACATTAATGGGTGGACCATAACCTGTTGCTTCCAATACGAACCTGCCATCTGCATCAGCTTCGCATTCCAACACCTCGTAGTCCAAATAGTATTCGCCATCACTCTTTCTGACTTTTGCACTCAAGATTCTGTTATCGCATCCAATCAAACGAAAATCTTCAGGACCAGTGGGGCGTTTTGGCGATCGAATGGCAATTTTCAGGGTCCCCTTGCGTAAGGTTTCGCCGTATTGAAATATGGAGTCAGGTATTACAACAACCGAGTGATCAACAGATAACTTGACGTCGATGTTCTCGATACCGGAAATCGACTCCGCTCCAACTTCAATGTTGGCCCTACGGAGCCCAGGTTCATCTCTAACTCCTTTGCCCATGGGTTCTACGTCACAACGCCACGATTGCTTTGCGTCAGCCTCCGGCTCGATGGCACTTAAACTAAGCTCTAGCCAATCAACATTGGTTTTAATTCTTGGATGACCCCAGAAGTCGTCTGAGAAATTGCTGATCTTGAAACTCGCAGGCTCTAGCTTTTGGCCAACGTACGCACTCCAAACAATTTCATGTGAATCCACAGTGATCGGCGAACGAACCTTGGCGCTCAATCGAATTGGAACTACCCATTCTTGCCCATCTTCTTTCACGAAATTGCAAACTACCGAAACAGACACGTCAGACCCAACTTTGCCCGCATGAAAAGGCACGCGGACCGTCGCACTCTTGTTGGGCTGAATAGTACGCCACGATATTTTTGGCGTAAGACAATTGCAGCTTAGAACGAATCGCTCGAACCGTACCGTTGAGCCGGTTTCGTTACGCACGAGAAACGATTTCTCGTGTCTCGAATCTGGAGCGACTACGCCGAAATCATGGTCATGGCACTGAGAAACGGTAGACTGTGTTCTTCCGCACCCTAGAGCCACCAAGACGCACAGAATTAGATTTAATGCCACGGTTGAATTACTTGAATAAATCATTTGTCGTTCTCACGATAACTTCATTCAGAGCATCAGTTAGTTGCAACAAAGATAGATGGTATGGGAAGGCGCCTACTTCTTTTTGACAAGGAAAGAATACAGCAAGAAAAAATCTGGCATCGGTTAGTTTCGCTCAATTTTTAAGTCCACTTCGACCAATTCGGATGAGAACGCCCAAAGACGCTAACGCGGACGCACCACCGTCTGCGAGCTCCAGTTCGCAACCGCTTGCTCGTACCTTACCAAATCTTACAAGACCTACTACTCGCAAGAGTCTGTCGGAATTTCGTTACTACAATCGGTCTCAGACATATCCACGCAGCCAAGGCCAGGGTCCATACGATACTCGACTCCACATAAAGCCCCTGTCCCTCGGTACGAATTCTCTTCTCCTTCAGGGTCTTCGAAATAGCCATCATTTCCATTGGATAAGCAGCAATACGATCTCCCGTCTTCTTCGTCCCACGTATCGCACGTATCCGAATAACCTCCACAGGACGGCTGTTGAGCATAGACGGCGACTGCCGAGCTAACGACAATAACCATACCAAGGGCAAACAACTCATGTAGCTTCATGACTATCTCCAACGATAGGGAATTTAAACGATTGGGAAGCACATTGCGTCCCTAACAAGTCAACATCGAAATCAGTTGCTCTCACTGTTCACCTCCACGATCAATGGAATATTGACTCTTTCAACTCCGTCCTCGCATTTCAATTCAACCAACAGCCTGCCGTCAGTACCACCATTCGCGTCAATCTTCTTTTTGATGAATCCATCTACGTTGCGTTCCGAAAAATTAACCTGAACAGTGTTTTCATTCTTGGTGGCCGTGAAATATGACTTCGGCAGTCCTAGCAACTTCACGAACAAAATTTGAATTGGACTCACGTCCGCTGAAAATGTAAATGTTGTTGACTTTCGTGTCGTGAGTATGCCCACGGAAGGAATCGCTTGTACGGGTCCCTTTATCAATCCGCGGCATTTAACAGATTGGGGAACAATCGTTCCGTCATCACCTGCGACGTGAACCCGTACTTGTGCGACAACATGTCCGCAGAATCGCGAGCCGTCTATGGTTAACGTGGCAGCTTCTTCAACGCCTGTCGTTGCAAATGACAAATATTCCTGATCCCAGCTCTCAATGTCTACAGAGGCGACCTTGGCACTCGGACTTACTCTGGCGAGTGGTAGCTCGCATTTGTCGCCCTTTGAAATTAGACCAAAATCCACAGAGTTGCTTGCCAACAGCCCAGGCCCAACTTTGGGAATACGGAGTGGTACATTGATTTTATTCAGTGCGCGACCTCGGCACCAAAGGACTACATCCCTGTCTATCGCAAGCTCACTTTCCTTCAAACGAGTCTCAAGTGTCAAAACTGCTGACCCGCTGGGGGGAATAAGCCGGATATCCATCTCTGCTGTTTGGCATCCACACATTCGCACGATCTTAACGATCTCAATGTTAACGGCACCGCGATTGGAAATCTCAAACTGCGATTCAAGCAATGTTCCATCGGCAAGCTTTCCTATCGGTGTCGACAATTGTCGAATCATAATTTTGTCACCGTAGAACGACGAAATAACCGCACCCGCCGCTGATCCAAATAGTGCGCAAGCAACGATCAAGAACCCCCACCTCCGACCAGACCTAATGTTGCGCATGTCGCCTCCAGGCTAGCAGTCCAAAAACGGCAACAACCATTACAACAACGACATACATTAGGTTTGAGCCGAAGGTTGATTTCGACGCAACTGATGAATCACGAATTCTTCGTCGCTCGTCGATGTCAATAACTTCAGGAGCACCTGTCGGGTTGAGAGAAAAGACGCCAGGATCAATAGGTTGATTCACTCGCAACGTTGACTTGTCAATCGAGTACTGAACCGCACTCTTATCATTTCCCATCGAGACCGCCACGCCAATCACAACAGGTCCTGGAAAAGTAACAAATTCGTTCACACGCAATTCACTTTTGCCGCGCGAATTTTCCGATTGAACTAAAACGGGAAAGCCAAAATCATTCTTGGAAAACCAGATGGAAAACTTCTTCTTGTCGTAATCCAGATGGTAGACCTCACACTCTTTGCCGTTTGTCTCGTCGTTGCGATCGAATACCATGCGAGATATTACTTTCGCCCATTCATCTTGATCGTAAAGATCATTGAGCGCAAGCACCTTCGTGTCCTCGCTAAACCAATAATAAGGGAGCAGTATTGGGTGAAGTTCAGCTTGAGCAATTGGCAACAGGCTCCTTTCCGAGAAACTAAAAAACTTTCCTTCTTCGTTTTGCTCCCATTTCTTACCGTCATGAGCAAACTCGCGAAATGGAGCTTCGGCACCGAGCTTGGTAAATCCGAAGTACCAACTGTTGCCCTGGATTGCCATGCGCTTCGTGCCCTCTGTGGCAGTGTTTGAATAGGTATAGTCGATCGATTGAATTGCTAACGGCAGCATCCGAGCTTGTTGAAGGCATTCCGTCATTTCTGCAGAAATCACGTGAGATTGTCCTCCGACAAACACCAACCAAACGGCGATCAGAATTACCTTCGCTGCTTCCACTAAGTTACACATAGTTTTGGTTTCGACGCCTTACGGAGAATTGAGATAGAAATCAAGTGGCAATGAAATCACTGGTTCGAGCGAACTTCAACAATGTAAGGATTGGATTCAGTGACACATCTCCGAAGTATTGCAGGGTTTCCCACGGGCGGCTTAGGTGACCAAAACCTTGCGGGACGCACGCCAAACAGCGGAATTAAAGTCCGGAAACGCCGGTTTACGAAGAGCATCAGCATGGTTTGCAGATGCCTCATGCCATCGCGAACACTTCGTAGGTGCGGCGGGTGATCGCGTCCATCTGGACTTAACGTAATAGGAATCTCCCCGATTCGGCCCTGTGCCTCCGTCATCTTAATCACCATCTCACTGGCAAACTCCATCCCTTTACAACGCAGCCCCAAGCTATCGATCATTTCTCGTCGCAGCGCACGCAGACCACAGTGAAAGTCGCGACACTCTGACCAAAAGAGCAGTCTTCCGATACCACTCAGCACCGGATTGCCGATATATCGATGATGCCAGGGCATCGCGCCAGGTTTGATCTCGCCAGCAAACCGATTGCCCATGACTAAGTCGTAGCCTTCGCGCAACTTATCTACGAAATGCGGGATCTCACCGAAGTCGTAGCTGCAGTCCGAATCACCCATCACCACATACACCCCTCGCGCTGCCGCGATGCCGCCGCGCAGCGCACTGCCGTAGCCGCGCTCGGGGATGTGGATGACTCGCGCACCTGCGGCCTCGGCAATCGACTGCGAACCATCGGTACTGCCGTTGTCGGCAATGATGATCTCGCCGCGATATTGGCGACTGTCTTGCGCGGCCCGCGCTTGCAAAATACAGGCTGCCACCGTGCGAGCTTCATTCAAACAGGGCATCACTACTGATACCTGGATCTCGGCTGTTTCAAAACTGTCCGTCGAACTGGCTGAGGCTGCCAGCGACTGAGCGTGAGACGATGCTGCGAGCGTGGTACTCATTGCGGCACCTCCACGTTGTGGCCGTCGCGGCGATTGCCGAGATGCCGAAACAAGGTCGTATCCACCGCATACGAAATCAATTGCACCGAGCCGTCCCCCAGCACAAAACTGCCACCCGACCAGTGCGCCGAACCAAAGCTGCCAATGGACAGCTTTCCATTCTGATCGCGCTGATAAGGCCAATGCGGGTGGGTGCTGCGATGATTGTCGTTGTTAAATCCACCCAATAGCGTTTCGTTGTCGCCCCAGTCCTTGCCGGTCTGATAGGCTGCGGAGTTCATGTACTTCTCACCAAACATGATCGTATGGCTCAGGCCATCAGTCACTTCGCTCAGCCGCACAGCGCTGCGTAGCCAACTGATACCAGTCCAATCGGTCGGTGTGCGTGGCCAAGCGTCCGCGCGGTGCATTTGCCGCGCAGCGGACAAGTCGTCGGGCCCAGGGAAATCGAGCGGCCAAGAGATGAGTTGCGACATGTCCGGCGCGCCGTCGCCAGCGTTGACGGCGTAGTCGCTGCGGGCTACCTCCGTCACGCTATTGCCCACGATGCCCACCGGCGAACCACAGGTGGCGCACTTGGGATTCACCGAAAACCGCTCGCCACCCCGTCGCGAGGGGCAATTATAAACCGGCACTGGCGTAGCCAAACGCACTCGCAATGCGGCGTCGCGTGCCGCAGGTGATGTCTGATAGGAAACCATGGTATAGAGATTGGTTTGCTCGAGGAACGGCAGCAAGCTATAGGTCCAAGCTCCGGGCTGACCAAGCTCGCCGCCAATATCGCTGAACCCTTGCCACTGATAGCCCCAACCACCACCGGGCAAGTGACGATGGGTCGATTCAAAATTAAGTGCCGCCAGTCCAATTTGCTTTAGATTCGATTGGCACGTCATCTTCCGCGCCGCCTCGCGAGCCGACTGTACCGCCGGAAGTAGCAAGCCCACCAAAACACCGATGATGGAGATGACAACTAAGAGTTCTACGAGAGTGAAGGCTGAGTGGGGGTGGGGTATTGATGTGCGAGATTGGGAATTGTGAGGACGGAAGGCGAGGAATTGGCGAGGGGAGTGACACAGATCGCGAAAGCGGAAAGCGAAGGATTGGGACTCTATTGGAGAAGGAGACAATGTGAGGCAAGCGGAGGAAGTCAATCCCGGCAGGAAGGACCCACTTGAAGTCAATCCCGGCAGGATTGACCCACCTGAAGTCAACCCCGGCAGCATTGACCCACTTGATGCTACCGGCAGGGTTGAGTCAGGCAGCAGATCAAAGCATTTAGTCATGGGCCGCTCCTAACTGTCATAGGAGCGACGGCAGTGGACTGAGTTTCGAGCACGTTCACGGTGAGCGCTCGCGTGGAACCTGATTTGAGCTGAAGCGTTACTTCAACAGCAAGATGGGCCGGGACATGTTGGCCTGCGGAAGATTTCGAGGGAGCGAAGTCGAGCCGCAAAGCTTCTGCGATTTGCGATGGACTGTCGTGATAGCCAACCAAGTTGGCAGTCACGCACTGGCACGATGTGGTGATCTCGGCAATGTCGCTCGCCGAGCTGACTCCATCTAGCCCAAGTTCAGCCAGCGGCAGACAGCGATAATTGGTTTGTCCAGCGAAGATGATTCCCGCGTCAATGACAGGTGAGCCAGCGCTTAAAGAACTGCCCGAAGAAGAAGATGCGGCCTGCAAGCTGGCTAGCGGCGATTGAAAAGCGTCTGATCCACAACCGGCGGCTGCTAGCAGTGCAACCATGATCCCTGCCAACCTAAGCTCAGCAACAAAGGTTGCCTGTGAGCCTGTGAGCCTGTGAGCCTTTGAGCAGGTTTTTCCATCGCTGAACCCCCGGTAGAAGCACCAAGACGCAATGTAACGAAGCAGATTATGCACATCTTTGAATACCTGTCAAATAGTTTCTTGCACTTCTTTCACTTTAGAACCAAACAAAGGGGATTCAACTCACCATAAGTGCTGGACGGGCCATGGGTTAGCGAGATGGAAAAAACAAGAAAAAGCGAGCTGCAGCAGCGACACCGGCTTGACGGACGGGCCGATTCTGGCTAGTCAAGCAGCCGTGCTGGCTGGTGTGCGAATGTGGTGAATGTACAGGAATAGGCTTCGAACGGTTTTGTAAGGTAGAAAATGGGCGGTAGACAGTTTTTTGGGACTAATAGGTGCAGGATGGAGTCGCATCAGCTATTTTCTACCGACTATCTTCTACCCTCAATTTTGCAGGAGGACCCGATGCCGATCGAATCGTCCGTCGCAATCGTTGACTTGTCCAAGAGCCTGCTATTGCTGACGAAGGCAATGCGTTTACTGTCGGGTGACCAGGAGGCTACATTGATCGTGCCTTGGCCGCCATACACGTAAGCGACTACCTTAATTTGTGGATCGCCAATCCGTATGTGCCTCAGAGTCACGTGCTTGTAAAACGGGTGGTCATCGGGAGCGACACTTGGATCGAAGGACAGCATGACCAGCGAACTGCCGTCGGGAGAAATGTGTGGAAACCAGTTGTTAAATTGATCATCGGTTACTTGCTGCTGTTCCGATCCATCCGCATTCATCCGCCAAATCTGCATGCTGCCGCTGCGGGAGGAATTGAAGTAGATGTGCTTTCCATCGGGCGAATATTCCGAACCGTCGTCGAGTCCTTTCGAGTTGGTCAGATTGACTTCGTCGCCTCCTGCGGACGGAATCCGGAAAATATCGTAGTCTCCGTTGCGTTCGGCCGTGTAAACCAAGTGTTTTCCATCCGGCGACCATCCATGCAAATAACTGGGGCCTTGTTTGGTAAGTCGCTTGGGCGTTCCACCCTCGGCCGGCAACACGAATACATTCGATCGACCGGCATCCTCGGCAAAGTGGTGGCTAATACCCAGTTGGCGACCATCGAAGCTCAACGAGTGATCGTTGTTGTTTCGGTCTGCAAAACCGGTTGGCAGCTGTTTCACTTGTCCACTAGCAAGATCATAAAGATAGAGCGAGCCATTGCGATTGAAGAGCAACGACTTATCATCGGGCGTCCAATTGGGAGCTTGCAGCGAGTCTTCGACCGAATGCAGAATCTGGCGATTTCCGCTGGCCAGTTCCATGACCTCTAGATGGCTACCGATGTAGTCACGATACGGACGAAAGTCATCGGCGGCCGGCAGTACGATCCGCACGTTATTGAAAATTGCCTGCTCAAGCACGTCTGCGTTGTGAGCGCAAACAAATAGTCCCACATAGACCTCGTCGCCTAAGTCGACGCCTTCGAGCTCGGACGCAGTCAGTGAATCGCCGAACTTGGCGACCGACATCGTGAACTTGCCAGCTTTGCGCATCAAGTGGATCACATCGGGGGCCTTCAACGTCGACTCGACCTGTTCGGTGATAGCCCCCTTGGTTCTCCGAAACTGTATCGACGTCAATCCGTCTCCATGTACAGCGACATCGACATAGGCCGCATCGGTATCCAGCGAAGTCCGAATCATCCAGCCCAGCTTGCGGTGCGGATCGACGCCCGCTCCGAGCAACTTGGCGTGAGCCTGAAGAATGAAATCACCTGAAAGTTTTTTCCAAACGAAATGAAACTGATCCTCCGCAAACCACATATTCGTGCCGGAACCAGACAGTTCGTATACTTGAGCTCCGGAATCATAGCTGGCCGAACCCGCGTGTTTCACCGCACCCACATCAGCGTGATGCGAGAAAATACCGATTGTTGCGTCCTGCCCTACTGCCAAGGGGCCAGCGCCCATCGAGGCGAAGGCTGTGGTTAGCCCGAAGAGAATTCCGACGATGCGCATGTGCATTTCCTGACGTAGCGAGGATTTACTACTTTACTTCGCTTAGGGACAGCCCCTTGATATGCACGGCGCCTGTTGACTCGCCGAGCACAAAACCGACGCGATTATTTTCCGGCACGACATCCGTGGCTTTCCAGATGAACTTATATTCACGATACGTTTTACCGAGATCGATTTGTTCTTGCAGCCCAATGTTATGCCAATCTTCTTGATGGATTTGAGCTGTCAGAAGAATTGTCGAATTGGTCGGTGACATACCGCTAAACTTGAGTTCGTACTCGGTGCCTTCCTTAAGCGCAAGATCTTTTTGGTATGCCTGAACATGCCAATTCTCGCCAGAGAGTTTGGTCGTATTGAAAACGATCGCGTCGCCTTCAACGGCGATTGTTCCCTGGCCATCTTCATGCAGTTCAAACACCCAAGAGTCGACAGCATTGGCGGTTTTGAGCAGACTTTCGGGACCTTCGCGTTCTGCGCGCCATTGTGAATCGCGGTTTTGACCTCCAAAACTCATCAATCGCCATCCGCTAATACCTTGCTCGGTCACGATGCCTTGATAGTTGGAAGTGATCTCGCGATCTCGAAACGTAGTCGTGATATCAAATACCAGCTTGTTTCCAGTGAGCGTGGGATCGCCGATGGGTGTAACGACCGGCTCTTCGTCGCCGCGCTTCGACTGGTAGGTCCCCGAAAGCGTTCCATCTTTAGACGTAATGAGCAGCTTATTGGCGATCTGCGTGTTTCCAAAACTATTCTCCCAGGTGTAGGTACCACTGGGGTCAATGCTGATGTTTGGATCGAAACCTGGAAATACCTCGCTCGTCTCTGGCTTGACGGCAGCAGCTTCGGCTACAAAGTCGACTTGGGTTGGCTGCACTTCGGGATGATCGCGCCACACCCATTTAAGCATTTGAGGCAGTATGGCACCTCCATGGTCGTCAGCGTGAGGGCCAATGCCAAATACGTGGGCCATGTCATAATCCTTTTCCTTCAGCGCCGCCACCATTTTTTGATTCTGGAGAAACCAGTCGCGATCTAAGTTTTGTGGGCTGCGATTGTCGTTTTCGCCGTCCTGCAAAAAGATGCGGATCGGCTTTTTATCCGCTTCGCGCACCAGGTCGGGGTAGACATGTCCGCCGTGGATGTTGGTGAAGCTGCCGATCATGCTGATCACGTTGCGGAATTCCTCGGGACGTTCCCAAGCCACGGTGAAGGCGCAGATCGCACCGCTGCTCGAACCGCCGATGGTTCGATCGGCGGGTTGCTTGGAGATTTTGTATTTCTTTTCAACTTCGGGAAGGATCTCTTCGATCACCATCCGCGCATAGTCGTCGGTGAGAACGTCATACTCGCGATCCCGGTTGTCTGGATTGCCAGTCCCGATGGAGTCTGGGAAATCGTTGCCGCGTTGACCAGGTGTGATGAAGATGCCGATCGTGACCGGTATTTGTTTCTTCGCGATTAGGTTGGCTAGAACTTGGGGAGCTCGAATGACGCCATCGGGGTTGATGGCCCGAGCGCCATCCTGAAAGACAAGTAGACAGGCTGGTTTTTCCGCCGTGTACTGCGCGGGTACAAACACCCAGTATTTGCGGATCGTATCTTGGATGATGTTGCTTTTGAATAAGAAGGGGCCTTCCAATGTGCCGGTCGGTACGCCAGCTTGCGCGAGCGAATCGATTCCTAACGGGTAGCGTACTGGGGGCTGCGGATCGCGACGCGGGGTGCGATCCGATTCCTGCGCGGTGAGCAAGGACGATATTGAGCAAAGCAGAACAGGGATAAGCAAAAGACTCTTCACCGTAGACTCCCGTGTGAATGCGAAAGACAAGAAAACGCTCTCGACTATTTTCAAGGTCGAGAAGTTCCATGATCGAAAATGAGCGCTGCGGCGCTGGCTCGCCTGTGCTCAATATACTCTCTATGAGCCATCAGCGGGCTAGAGGGACTTTGGTAGCGGTTGTAGATTGGGGGACCGTGCAGTCTGCTTGGCAATGCAGTTACTTGCTTGTGTAATCACCTGACTGCACTATGGAGGCATTGAAGAAATTATGCTCAAGAGTACGCTCAACGATGCCACTGAAGAAGAAGGCGATCCGTCCGTCATCGATGCGTCGGCAGAAGTCTACTAACGCGGTTCGACACGCCCAACAACGAAAATGCTCCCATCGCTGCCGGCTTGAATCGCAATAGTACGATAGAAAAAAGTGGAGTGTGGCAATCGGTCCACTAGCGGCCTGCGTTACTTCGTCGCAGGTCATGGACGGCGACTGGAGTTGTGTGCCGATTGCCTTCTCGACAACCAATTCTTCAATTGGAATTGGTGTCGAGTAGGCATTGATGGGTAGCGCGCAGTTTGAGGGCAACGCTACCTAACTCTTGGTGTCGACGGCTTCCGTTTCGCTCGAGCCGGTCGCGTTTTCGACTTCCACGGAAACGGGCGCGACGTAGCCGGTTGATTCAGGCTCTTCGGCTTGATACTTCTCGAATTCCCGAACGAGTACCGTCGACAACTGGAAAGCGTTTTGCAATTCCATTTGATTGAAGAAGCGAATGTTGCCGGTGTATTTCGACTCCATGCGATTTTTGGTCATCAGCTCCTGCCAGGACAAACCGTTGGCCAAGTGCCAAGCTGCTGCTTGAGCAGTGTTCTGAGGAACATTGCCAGAACCTAACAGGGCGCACAGTTGTGTGACCTTCGGGTCGTTGTTGACTTGCTCAATCGGCACGATCTTGTATTTCATGCGTGGATTGGGATCGGTCTTGCCGTGTTCGAGGCAAACGCAGGGGACCTTCATTTTGTGAGTTTTGTCGGGCTCGACGCGGAACATGCCGCCGCCCCCCATGCCACCCATGCCGCCCATCATGCCGCCGCCCATGCCACCCATACCGCCGCCCATACCACCCATGCCGCCGC
>JBGSNE010000125.1:0-2283 GCA_041739785.1 Pirellulaceae bacterium | reverse complement strand
TCTGGCTGGCGGTATAGGTGCTAAGTACGGAGTCGATCCGATGTCATTTGCCGTACACGCCGAATACGTAAACAGGCCGTCCACAATCATTATTGATCCGCAGGGCCGCGTGCGACTTGCCTACTACGGGACATTCTGGGGCGATCGCCCATCGATGCATGAAACACTGGAGATGATCAAGTCAGAAGAGTTTAGCTATGAGCATCCTAAGCGTCTCAAGTAAGGCGGCTCCTCAAGCAAAAAACGCTGCTTCCCCGTGTTTCTACACTTTTTAGGGAAGCAGCGCTTTGACCTGTAGTTCGATTAGTACGGCATGCCGAAGAATCGTCTTACAAGCGGGAAGCTGTAGGTTGGACGAAAGGTAGTGTAAGCGGGCCTGGCTACGACCGCAGATGAACCGCAGGGTGTCCCATAGGTGGGCGACGCAACGATTTGCGGCACGCCAGCGCCATAGGACGGCACGCCTTGAGCTTCATAGGGCTGTCCAACAACTCCCTGTGCCCCGCTGTAAGATTGTCCTGTCGGTGAATTGTAACTGGGGGCATAGGACGGGCTAGCGTAGGACGGCGCAGCAACCGCTGGTGCGGGCGCGGAATATCCACCGCGCGTCCCTGATTGTGCAAGTGCGTCACTCGTGGACAAAACACCGACAAGCGCCGCAGCTAATGCAACGGCTAGAAAACGATTGGACATACTTCACTCCATTGGGAAGGGCTGGAAAGCAACTGATCCACCTGGTGATCGGTTGCGAAACGACTATTCCCATTATCGACAGGCGTCTTGTCAGATTCTGTGTGCACTCACACATTCAGCCAGTTCTCATTCGATCCATCGGGACAGGGCAACAGGATTCGCTGCTATGGGTGGCCTTAATTCGCTCACTTCAGCTTCTCTAGCTCCGCGATGATTGTCTTGGTATCCAAACGTTGGCGGTAGTCTGGATTACTGTGGGCGAATACAAGTTTGCCAGATCGGTCGATAATGTAAACTGCCGGAATGGGAAGTGCGTGGTGTGTTTTCCCAGACGCCTTTTCCAAATCGATGCCAAACCCTGTGTAGCGTTGGAGAGTATCGCTATCGACTTCGAATGCCAGCCCAAACGCCGATATTGCGGTCACGTCGGCATCTGACAGGATTGGAAAGGGAATGGAGTTCTTGTCGACGTTCGCATTCGAACTTTCAGGATTGTCTGGGCTCACACCATACAGTTCGGCTCCGAACTCCTTAATTCGTGGATAGGCTTTGATAAGCTCCTGCGTGTGCTTGGTGCAAAATGGACACCACCCACCGCGAAAGAATACGAGCACTATCGGTAGTTTCGCGTGCAGCGATGCCAGTGAGACTGGTTTGCCCGCGATGTCTTGAAAGGAAACCTCAGGCGCTGGTTGCCCAATTTTCAATGGATGAGTGCTTTTCGCATCGCTTGCGATCTTTAATTCTTGTGCGGTAGCCGTTGAGAGCGAAACGCAAATGAAGCTGATGAGTAGCCAAACCGTTAAATTGCGCAATTGAATTCTCCAAGGTTATGAGGGAACAGAGACGGAATATCCGATGATGAAACCTACAAGCATTGTAACGTGGTGCGGGAGTTCGGCGGGATTGATCAGTCGCAAGGGCCTTGATCCGCTCGGAGCGGTAGGTGATCGGTTGCGAAAAGACTGTTCCCATTATCGAGCAGGCGTTCTGCCGTGTTCTGTATGCGATCACACATTCAGCAGAAAGCCTACACTATCCAGGGTAGAGGATTCAGCTTACGACTTCTCGCACCGTCCCGATCTCCGAGGCAAGTCCGTGACGAGTCGCCAGGATGGGCGATTTAGACTTGTACAGGAGGCAAGCCTCCCGCTATGAACGTACTCAGTTTTCGATCGAGCGCGTCTTCAAAGTCGGAAACTTCGAGATGCAGACCAAGCAGCCATTCGGGATCGCCGAATTAGCCCAGTGACTAAAGACTGCGGCATTCGTATGGCCGCCGCCTAGCAATGCTATACAACGTGCTTTCAATAGACAGCCGTGTACGTGGCAGGAACCTTGTAGTGGGAGTTATAGGTGTGAACTCGATTTGTCGGTTCGCCTTGCATGGTCATCAGTGGCAGTCCCGCTTGGCACCAAGTCACGATACTACCTTTGAAATTCTTTGCTGTAAAACCGTCGGAAATCAGCTTCTTCGCGTATTCTCCCGACCGATACCCGATCGTGCAGTAAACGACGATGGTGCGATGGCGATATTGCGATTTATTCCGTTCAAACTGCTCTTTGGTGATTGCTCCTGGGATCATCGAA
>JBGSNE010000087.1:0-2486 GCA_041739785.1 Pirellulaceae bacterium | reverse complement strand
AAATCCGGTTCGCCTGCGATCGACCGCATTCGCGTTCGATCGCAGGCGAACCGGAAGAACTAACTTGTAAACAACAACTCTTGCTTACGGATGTACTAATGCAGCGCGCGCTTCAAATGAGTTTAACTGTGGTGTTGGTTGTCAGCTTAGCACTGCCATATGAAGTGAACACGATGCTGGCAGCTGACAATGAAAAATTGGCTGAAAAATCAATCGGTCAATCGGGGATTGAACTGAAATACCGCAGTCCTGATATCAAGCCGGGTTCGGATTTTTACCAACACGTTAACGCGGGTTGGCTTAAAGAGACTAAGATCCCGGCCGATCAGTCGAATTATGGTTCCTTCTCGGAACTGGATGATGAAGCCAAGGCGGCCATACGCGCTTTAATCGAAGAGGCGGCGGCCAAGAACGCTCCAGTCGGCAGCGAAAGCCAAAAAGTTGGCGACTTTTTCAAAAGCCTCACTGAGATCGAACATCGCAATTCGCTTGGGATGGATCCTATCGAACCGCTGTTGGTCAAAATCGAAAAAGTGAAAAATAAGAAACAACTGGCCAAAGCGATGGCCAGCCTGTTTCGAATCGGTATTGCCGGCCCGTTTGCCGCTTACGTGTCCCCTGATGCAAAGCAGAGCGATCAATACACCGTTTATTTCACCCAATCAGGTTTGACCCTCCCCGATCGCGACTACTACCTAGTCGACAACCCATTGTTCAACCAGGCCCGTGAAGACTTCGAGCAGTATATCGTAGAAATTCTGGACTACATTGCTCATCCAAATGCCAAACAAGCTGCCAAGAACATACTGAAACTTGAGACAGCCATCGCTCGCGCGCAGTGGGATCGAGTGCGCAATCGGGATCCCGAAGCGACGTACAACAAACTCACTCGCGACGAATTGGTAGACGCTCTATCTGCCTTCGACATGCCTACGTTTTTGGAAGATACCGGCTTAGGAAAGCAAGCGGAGTTTGTGGTACGACAGCCCGATTATCTGGCTGCCGTAAACGCTATGTTAGGGATCGCCCCCACGCAGATGTGGAGGGATTATTATCTGTTTCATATCATTGATTCCTTTGCCATGGACCTGACTGAGGATAGTGAGCTTCGTCACTTCCAGTTCCACGAAACGGCCCTGAGCGGCGTCGAGGAGCAAAAGCCGCTGTGGCGGCGCGGCGTTGAAGCCAGCAATCAGATCTTGGGTGAAGTAGTCGGCAAGCTCTACGTCGATAAGCATTTTCCACCTGAAGCCAAACAGCGGATGGGAGAGTTGGTCGAAAATCTCAAGAAGGCGTTTGCCAAACGCATCGATGGACTCGCCTGGATGAGTCCCGTAACCAAGAAACAAGCTCACGAGAAACTGTCGAAATTCACCACCAAGATCGGCTATCCCGACGAGTGGAAAGACTATTCGAAGCTGGTCATAAAGCCCGACGATCTGGTCGGTAACTACATTCGCGCCGCCGAGGTCGAGCATCAACGTGAACTCGATAAGCTGGGCGGTCCAATCGATCGTAACGAATGGCACATGACTCCACAGACGATCAATGCCTACTACAATCCGGTAATGAATGAAATTGTCTTTCCTGCCGCCATTTTGCAGCCGCCGTTCTTCAACCTCCGAGCGGACGATGCCGTCAACTACGGCGGTATTGGCGCTGTGATTGGTCACGAAATCAGTCATGGTTTTGATGACAAGGGAAGCCAATACGACGGCGATGGTAATCTACGCAAGTGGTGGAGCGAAGACGATCGCACCGAGTTTGAACGTCGCGCCCAGCAATTGGTTGATCAATACGATGGCTACAAACCTTTTGATGACATGAGCGTCAATGGCGAGTTTACCTTGGGCGAGAATATCGGCGACCTCGGTGGCATGGCCGTCGCCTACGAAGCTTACCGCATGTCGCTTGAAGGGAAAGAGTCACCAGTGATTGATGGTCTGACTGGCGATCAACGCTTCTTCATGGGCTGGGCACAAGTCTGGAGGCGGCTGTACCGCGAACCGGAATTGCGTAAGCGATTGGTACAAGATCCGCATTCCCCCAGCCAATACCGTGCCAATGGTATCGTCTCCAACATGGATGCGTTTTACGACGCCTTCGATGTGCAGGAGGGGGATGCCATGTACATCGCTCCCGAAAAACGCGTGCGGATTTGGTGAGTTCTTTGGACACTTCTCGCTGATTGCCGGTACTGACAGGGCTTTTTACCCTCCCGCGCGCCCAAGCTCGCTATCAAGAGTGCATGTTTTCGCGGGGGGGTCGCTAGGTGAGTTCTACGAACCTAGCGGGGAGGGCAAACAACTGTTTTCCCTCCCCGGAAAGCTCGCATTACTCGCTTACCGACCCTAGTATGTTACCAGCATTGCTGAAAAGCCGAAATCTGGCACAGTAAAGCGAACGAAGCTACTGCAACTTTAGGCCAGTTGCGGTAGCGCCAATCGGTAGATCGTTTTTGACCCTCTGGAGCTAGACTTCGTGCG
>JBGSNE010000076.1:0-4601 GCA_041739785.1 Pirellulaceae bacterium | reverse complement strand
TCTTTTTGCAGACGCGCACACTGATTCCCACGTCCTTGGCTGGCAGCGATGCGGCTAGAGGTGGCTGCTCGGAAGAGCGGCTTCCTCTGGCGGCGGACTGACGACGTACACCCGAGTTGCGTACTGCAGCTGGTGGAATGTACGGCTGAGGTTCTTTTTTGTGGGCACTATGGATTGGTCGTATGCACTGAGGAAAACAGTGCATACACGACATTCGCAAAGTGCCCATATGTGGCTGAGCGCGCCTGCTGGTCGCTTGCGTTAGACATCTGTTTTGTCGGCGCTCGCAGATCAGCTCGCTTGCTTAGTGCTGCACATGGGATTTTTCACGGACTGAAACGGCTTGGGGTTGGCCGAAACAACCCCAATTTTTGCTCGACTTGAATTCTGCTTCCTGATCGGAAATGGCAGCGAAGCGATCGCAGAATGAGGCCCTATGTTTGTCTTCTACTATGTAACTACTTTGTGTTTGATTGCCCAGTATCCACAACAAACGCTCACCATCGCCGGTTTCTATTGCACCCTGATAGTTCTACGGTCGCATTAGATGAGTGTTGCTACTTTAAGACCCAAGCTAAATCGGCACGTGGCCTCATCGCCCGAGGGGTTAGTCCAACAAGTGGCCGTCTGCTACCTCCGTCACGGCTATTGGTATTACGTGACCGGCCGCATTCCCGACGGAAAGGATGCCAATTCAATCGACAGAAAACTCATCGCCAAGTACCAGATCGATCTGACCGAACGACAGCGGGCATATCGCAAGCAGCGTGGCCTAGCCAATATGCAGTACATCCGCTTTGGCCGTTGGTTCTTGCTGCTGGCCACCGATGGCCACCATCAATTCAAGCAGGACGAGAAAACTCAGATACGCGATTGCCGTCGCCATCCCATCAAATTCGAAGGCTACAGCATCAGCTATCGCCGTAGTGGCCTAACACCCCAAGGTGGCGGCGATCCCAAATGGCACGCCTGCGTCCGCATCGACAACACCACCTACCGCGAGCTCAAAGCCTTTTTCTTGGCCCGCGCCACCCATCGTTCGGTCGAAAACCTATCCTCCGACTTCGCCCGCGTGCCATTCTCCCGCTTCGCCCCAATCCGCCGCCAACTCCTCACCATCCTCCGTGCCGTCAACAAAGCGCGAGAACGCAGCAGCTACGAAACCGTTCCCACAGCCGCACTCAATCTGCGTCGGAAAATAATTAGGCCATTTGATGTCTGAGGCCTTCGCCGAAGAGCCGAGACTAAAGCAATCCAATGCACCAACACATTGGCATAAAGCCTGAGCCCCGAATGCCATTAAATGCTCCAGCGTTTCAATTAGCGGACGGGGAGAATCGGTCTCGTTAGCCCAAAAAACGAAGCGTAACCCGTTTGGTAGATTATGGTTACGTCTTGCAAGCAACTTGTTTTTCAGAAAGTCTCTTGCTCCGTCGGGAATCGGGCGATATATTTACATAATCAAACGAGGCGGATGAAGCCTCCCAACCAATATAGCAATGGGTCTTCGGTGTGAGCGTAGCTTCGGCTTCGCCACACCCTCGACCCTGCAGATTTCGGGCGTCCAACCCACAGTTGGATGCCCTTTTTTCTTTATGTGGTCTCCGAATAACCCAGACTTAGCAAACGATGGTAAATCATTTCTCGTTGCCGCTTGGCACGAGCTTTTCTATGGTTTTACCCCAGATTCTTATCAGCCGCGGCTTCACAACGTAGCGTCGCTGATCGATGAACTAGTTCATATTGGTAGCATCTGGGAAGACGAGCCACGATACGCCGTACACGTAACGGGGATTCAAGCGGAGCTTAAGGAGGCGATCAAAGGGGAATCAAGAATCCTCTCGCTGATTCCAACATACCGCTCAGCTGCATCAGCGCTCGTTTCGGCAAGTTCTCCTCGGGCACTTGTCGTGGGAGGGAGTATTGCCGCAACTCAACGCGAAACGTATTGGAAGGCATTCGAGACCTGGGCTACGTCAGCGATTGCGAAACTGCCGGAAGGTAAAGAGGAAGCGCTGGACGCGATTCGTCGATTGGCGACATTCGCATTTCAACACGGCAAAGAAGATGATGACGTATGGGATGAGGAGCTAGCGAACACCTCAGAAAATCCCGTCGATATCTTCCGTGAGTTAGTACGGAGGACGCGGCAGTCCGATCAACCATACCTTTGCACGCTCTCCATTTTGGGAGAAACCGACGAGATGCACTCGGTTGCAAGAAGACAGGGGCACGAGATCGTTGCCGATACATCTCTGCCAGCAAATTACCGTGATACGATCTCGACGCCCGGTGCAAAACGGCTTCACGTTCGGCTAAGCGTTACTGCACCTAGCATCCGACATGCCGTTGCAATTGCACGGAAGCAACTCGGTTTAGAGATCGGTTTCGTAAGTCTGTACAAGAACCCAGGAGAATTGCGTCTTCATTCTACCGCACTCGTAACCTCCGGCGGAGGGAATCGAGTTTTCGTTCAAAGCGAACAAGCGTTCCGACGGCTCTTTCCGCGATCACGGGCTCGAAAGGATATTAAGAGTTCTCTGGAGCTAGTTAGCTCACACGAAATCGACGGGCGAGTTCTTGCGGCAGTAGAGCAGCTTGCTTTGGCGTCCGGAAGCACAGATACCAGAACGCGATTAGTGAATTTGTGGTCAGCTCTTGAAACACTCGCTGGTTCACACGAAGGCACGAAAACTATTGAACGAATATCCGAGCTGATTGTACCGCTTGTGATTTCGCGACAGGTACATAAAACAACTCGCTATATAACGATACTTTGTCAAGAGTTTTCGGTAGCTACAAATCGAATGGACTACGGTTCAGGATTTCAAAGGCTTAAACATGGCTCGATTCGCCTTGAAGACATGCTGTGTACTCTTACATCACCAAAAGATGACCCAAAGATTCGCGACCTGCTTGGATTTGCGGAGCATCCGCTAATGCGGTTTCACATTCTGTCTACTTGGAAGACATTTCATTCGCCGAAAGTCCTACGCACCAAATTGCTAGGTTCAAAGCTGCGAGTCGAATGGCAGCTTGCTCGAATCTACCGTGCTCGAAACCTGCTCGTGCACGAAGGTCTCGAAGTACCGCACATCGTCCCCCTGCTCGACAATCTCCAGAACTATAGTTCGATGTTGGTTCAACGACTGGTTCATGAACTGAAAACGCACAGTGACTGGAATGTCCGCCATTCTATTGCATACTGGAATAGCCGAATGAACCACGTGATTGAGTCACTTGAAAGATGCCCTGAATGCCTCACCGCAAAAGACTTTCTAGAGACTAAGGATTCGACGCAAGTCTGGCCTAGTTTCAAAGCCAAGACATAATGCTCTGTGTGCGATGTCAGTTGCCCGGAATCGAGAGCATGGGATTTTTAACGGTAACTTGCTAGAGGCATTCGTGCGGCCGCTTTGTGTGCGATCTACGAACACCGACCTTGAACGCCCTGGCATCATTGGACGGCCCAAAGACAGTACCTACCTCCCGTTTGAAATATCCTACGCGTTAGGGATGTGTAGGGTGCGAAGCAGTCTGCGGCAGCAGACCGTAGCTAAAGCGAAGCCCTAAGCAGCCCGGCCGGGCAACGCCCAAATATGCTTCTGCTGCAAATAGACATCGCAACGCACGTGTCAATGTTGCGCAACTTCAGTGGGGAAAAAAGGCTATTCATAACTAATGTCTGGAAAACACTTCGCTAAACGGTTGTAGATATTTCCGCTCTTCGGACCAGTCGGTAATGGCAAAAACAACTTCTGAAAATACTCCCGAGAAGGGGCCCTCGAGCGCCTCCCGGAAATCTTTTGCTGTTCGCATTGGATCATTGCCAAATGCGCCGCAGCCCCAAGCGCCCAGCACTAGGGAGCTGTAACGATAGGCTTTAGCAATTTGAAGGACGCGATGAATTCGCTCCCGAAGCAGGTCTCCCGATTGCGGTTGCCCAACTGATGGGGCATACGGAGCAGCGCAGGTAATGAAATCCGCCAAGCGAGGTGTGTCGAAGGAAGTCCCATTGTCGGCTCGAAAAATCGGCACTTGAGGAGATAGGATCGCCCACGGTGTGGCGTCCGGTTGTTCGCGATAGGAATGAAACAAGTACATGGCATCGCCAATAAGAGTCCAGTAGAGCGATGACACGCGACATATTGCCTCTTCCTGCGCCCGTGCGCCTCCCAAAAAGCCGCCTCCTGGATTGACACCGTTTGCAAAGTTTAGTGCCAGAGTGCGATCACCCTTATCCAGTAACCGTAGCATGGCTGAGACGGTCGTTTCGTTGGAGATTTGAACGGTCGTTGCTTTAAACTCTGCCGGAGGCGCCGATGGCAAGTCCTGCCAGGGCGGAATCGACCTCTTTGCTAAGCACGCATCGACAACTTGCTTTTTCCAGTCGACATCTTCGCCCCGCTCGTTCGTGTAGTATCCGGCTCCGATCGCTTTGACGACGATCCGCGATTGATAGAGAGCCATTTCACGCGAGATATTCAGCTCAGTTCGCCGCAAGCTGGCCAATTCACTGGAATCGACACAGGGTAAGAAATGGAGTTCGCTCACTTGAGGTTTCCTCGATCATACTTTGAAATTGACCGATCAACTGAGCC
>JBGSNE010000074.1:0-24775 GCA_041739785.1 Pirellulaceae bacterium | reverse complement strand
TCTTTTTGCAGACGCGCACACTGATTCCCACGTCCTTGGCTGGCAGCGATGCGGCTAGAGGTGGCTGCTCGGAAGAGCGGCTTCCTCTGGCGGCGGACTGACGACGTACACCCGAGTTGCGTACTGCAGCTGGTGGAATGTGCGGCTGAGGTTCTTTTTTGTGGGCACTATGGATTGGTCGAATGCACTGAGGAAAACAGTGCATACACGACATTCGCAAAGTGCCCACATGTGGCTGAGCGCGCCTGCTGGTCGCTTGCGTACGACATTTGTGTTGTCGGCGCTCGCAGATCAGCTCGCTTGCTTAGTGCTGCACATGGGATTTTTCATGGACTGAAACGGCTTGGGGTTGGCCGCAACAACCCCTATTTTTGCTCGACTTGAATTCCGCTTCCTGATCGGAAATGGCAGCGAAGCGATCGCAGAATGAGGCCCTATGTTTGTCTTCTACTATGTAACTACTTTGTGTTTGATTGCCCAGTATCCACAACAAACGCTCACCATCGCCGGTTTCTATGTCACCCTGATAGTTCTACGGTCGCATTAGATGAGTGTTACTACTTCAAGACCCAAGCTAAATCGGCACGTGGCAACATCGCCCGAGGGGTTAGTCCAACAAGTGGCCGTCTGCTACCTCCGTCATGGTTATTGGTATTACGTGACCGGCCGCATTCCCTATGGAAAGGATGCAGACGCAGTCGACCGAAAACTCATCGCCAAGTACCAGATCGACCTGACCGAACGCCAGCGGGCCTACCGCAAGCAGCGTGGGCTAGCCAATATGCAATACATCCGCTTGGGCCGTTGGTTCTTACTGCTGGCCACCGATGGCCACCATCAATTCAAGCAAGACGAGAAATCCCAGATTCGCGATTGTCGCCGTCATCCGATCAAGTTTGAAGGCTACAGCATCAGCTACCGCCGCAGCGGCCTAACACCCCAAGGTGGCGGCGCCCCCAAGTGGCACGCTTGCGTCCGCATCGACAACACAACCTATCGTGAACTCAAGGCTTTTTTCCTCGCCCGCGCCAAGCATCGCTCCGTCGAAAACCTATCATCCGACTTCGCCCGCGTCCCATTCTCCCGCTTCGCCCCAATCCGCCGTCAACTTCTCACCATCCTCCGCGCGGTCAACAAAGCGCGAGAACGTAGCAGCTACGAAACCGTTCCCACAACGGCCCTCAACCTGCGCCGGAAAATTCTTAGGCCATTTGACGACTGAGGGGACTTCGCCGAAGAGCCGAGACTAGAGCAATCGAATGCATCGACACATTGGCATGAAGCCTGCCATTAGTTGCTCCGATGCTTGGCACAAGCCTGAGAATCTGTGATGCAAGATCCGATATAGTTGTTTATCGCCGGTTGATGACGTCACGGCAATTGAGCGTCAAATCAGGTGGACCATAACTACTTGCTATTTCAGGAATTGCAAATCGATCTGACCAACACTTTTGAAGTCGTCCGGAAGAATGTTGCGGACGCATGCTGGCAGGCCTTTGAAGCAAAGTGCTCCCCGAATTTCGACGCGGACGGGGCCTTGGGCGGTGCAGTGATCTATCTGAAATCTGTTTTGCCGAGCGTCGGGGGCGCAGCCGAAGTGGGGGCGTCCTGTCAGTCGCGTGCAGTACGTCATTCAAGCCTGTCGTTGAGGTCTGGGCTTAAGACCGTAAGCCTGCCCAGATAGAAAGTGCATGAAATCCAAGGTATCCTATGAACTCAAAACAATCGTAAGCCTCCTTTTGGAAGAGAAGTTTGTGAGCGCGGGACCAAACGTGTCACGTTCACGTTGATAATGGGACTAGGAGACGTGCCATGCAGAGCGAACAAATAATGAATACACAAATAGCACAAGTGAACGAGGACCGATGTAGGCAGGTTGCAAAGGCCATTGCCTCCATGAATGTGCCTGCTCCTAGAGAGGACGTGCCGAGACTGCCATTCTCAAGGGATGAGGAGGCAAACTTTTGGTTCCTACTTGCCGCCATTTGCCACCAAACCTCACCTGCGGGATTGCCCGCGCTTGAGGGTGAACTTGGTGGAGTTCATCGGCGAGGATGGGACTATTTAGTGCATGCTTTTCTGAAGGCCGCCATCAATGACAGGGAGCTGCTCAGTCCGACGCGTTGGCAGAGATTCGATGAGCACGCGATAACCAAAGTGTTTGGCAGTCTCTTGTCGAGCCCCAACGCAAGGGCCTCGCTGATTGCTGATTTGGGACTGCAACTTTCAACGCTGAACTGGACGACCATCAATGATGTATACGCCTATTGTGATGGCTATTTGATAGACCACACTCCCAACCTCCTCGACGTGCTATCACAATTTAAAGCTTTCTCAGATCCCGTCCAGAAGAAATCAGTCTTCTTTCTGGCATTGATGCAGAATACTCACATTTGGAAATACGCAGATGAAGAACGACTACCAGCACCAGTCGATTACCATGAGGTGCGTGGACATCTTCGCATCGGAACCGTCAAACTCACGAATAACGAGTTGGAAACCCGGATTAGACGCGGTGATTATGTTTTACCGGCTGACGACGTGTCGCTCAGATTGGTTGTGAGGGAAGCTATACAACTAATTGCAGAACTGGTTGGCCATTCTCCAAACACGTTGCATTATCTTTTCTGGAATTTATTTCGCACCTATTGCGTGAGGGACATTCCACTTTGCAATGGGGAGGCATTCGAAAGGCTGCCTTACGACTACGCAGAAAGTGTGCGAAGTGCAGGGAGCACCAATTGCCCTTTTGTCGCATTCTGCAGTTCCGCAAATACCAAGAACGCCATTAATGAACATCGGGTTGTCACGGAATACTATTGATGAGTAACGACGAGTGCAAGAATCTCCATTTTGGATTTATTGACTTCCTGTTTTCCCTCGCAGTCGCGCAGGTCGCTGTTAAGTTTGCCGCCATCGTCGCAGACGCGGATGGTGCAGCTAGGTCGTATTCCGATTCAACTTATTGGCCTGCGTATAGCCACCTTGCCTTGTGCCTTATGCTGATCACAACGTCTTGGATCGGTTGGAACAGATCACTGTACTCGCACAGCAATACTCGAAATATTTCTTCTGTTTGGAACCTTGACTTCCTAGAAATACTCATCGACGTACTCCTGGTTATTTCATACTACGTTCTTGTAGAACACACAGAAATGCCTTCTTTAGTGGGAGCCGGTACCGCAGCACAAATGAGTGCTTCACAAGGTAATTCTGTCTTGCCCGAGGCTTGCACGTTACTTGTAGTATTTGGACTTTACTTGCTTTGGGATCTCGTCTCCAAATTCCCGTTCCGCTCGGATATCCACAATCGGCGAATTGGTTGGGGCCCAATCATGAAACGTGGTTGGATATCAGTTGTCTGTTTCCTGTTCGCTTGGGGCGCGTATATATTTAGCCCAGCTAATCCATCAAACACGCAAATCGTGTTTTTTGATTTTTCGCTGTTTGGCTTGGTCGCATTGTTCAGAGACTTCAAAGCCGAATCAAGCCATGGATTTGGATTTAAGAAATCTTGGCGCATCTACCTTTCATTAACATGTCTCGTCGCACCCATATTGTTATTGTGGTTGGGCTTTTTCAAGTAGCGTACGGAGATCTAGCCGCTCGCTGATTGGCAATTTATCTTAAAGTCTCCGATCGTCTCACAGCGTTACCTGTGGTTGCCAGCCGCTCACTGCGCAATTCAAATTGGCCAGTGATGGCTGCAAAGTTTTAGCTCGGACTGAGACGCTAATATCCATCATCAGTAAGTGCCTCCACCGCCAAACCCGACAGATGAAACTGCGTGCCTAATCGGAATAGGCGGGGGGACACCGATATCAAAAAACGATACGCTGTTGCTTTCAAGATATTTGAAGGCTGGATCATGCCTAAGGTTGGCTCGCCCACTACCGGGTCCAAGCCATTTCATGAGATTACCTTGATAACAAAGAAGCCATTGGTTTTCAAAAAGACCCGTAGCAGGCGTGAATCTGTGCAGTCCAATCAGATGCTTGGGGGATGCTAGGCCAGAGTCCGCCAATCCAAGTGCCATCAGTCCAACAATTGAGTCGCCATCGTCGCCGATCACCTTCGTCGAGCGCGCGAGCAGCTTGATGTTGAGTAGCTTCATCATCCACATAGCCCAAGCAGCCTCGCTAGACTGTCCCAGCGGTACACGCTCGGTGACAATTCTATTAAGACAGTCGGACCAACGTTGTTTGGTAATTGGGTAGTGCAATGACTTGTAGAACATAATTTGATCGCAAACCTGCGGAATGCAGGCAGGCTCGACCACTACACAGTGGATTAGAATATTTTCAAGATACTTCCAATTGGTTTTGTAAACATCTTCACTCCGAAGTCGTGCTATCGCGTATTTCAGTAGGCCATCTTCGGGGAATGTCTTCAAAAGTTCAAAGAGCATGTCGAAGTATGCGGTGAGATCGTGTTTCTGCCCGGTGCTTGCCAAGTCGCGGAAAGGGAAAACACGCATTCGCGACGTCCATGAATTCTCCAATGGCTCCGGCAATTCGATGATGGCTGTCTTGCTTGGATTCAAGGCGAGTTCAAACTCATTGAGCAAGTGCTGCAAATAGCCTAAGACCTCTTCAGCTTCCGATCGAATTGCGAAAACAAATTCATAGTCGTCGATGTAACGAATGCCATTCAACCGACGAAATTTTTTTGACAACGAGATGTCGATGTGTGAGAGGATCACTTCGGCCAGTACTCGAGAAGTGTCAGGTCCAACTGGAATTCCGATTGTCTGGTTGTTGTTAATTGATCGCGACAGCATATCGGCGTCGTCTTGCCATGTCCCCCTCAGTATGTTGGGTGGCCCCATCGCTGCCTTTGCGGAACTCTTACCCATTAAAGCCCATGGTATCGAGTGAGTGTAGATAGATGGGAAGAAACGAAGTATGTCTGCCTTCAACAAAAAACGGCCAGTTGATCTTAGTCGAGCGCGATGGTCAGTGCGTTCGGCAAGGTCATGCTGCGGCGAAATTGCTCGATCGGTAGAAGAGACCCTTGGTTTCGTGAGCGAAAAAGGAGACGCGTCCACTTGAGCTTTGTACTGCGTCCAATTATTGACTACGTGTTCAGCCAATCGAAAGAAGTGTTTTGGGTTTGGAATACCGAGGTTTCGACGAAGCCCTCCAGTCCTAACAAGATTGTGTGCGAAACTCTCGGAGAAATTTGGTTTGGCTGTGAATGCGCCAACTGGAACTGCAGCACTTGGCCCTGCAACGGCATGTGCAAATCCAGCAGTAGTGAAAGGCGGAGGTAGTTCTTTGGGAAAGTAGCCTCGCTCAAGTAAATCAAAAAGTTGCAGTATCATAAAAAATGGTTTCAGACCGAAAGGCTGTTGCGGTTCTGGCTCACCGTACTGCCCTACGCAGCCACAAGTGATTGGCCCAGTTTAATTACAGTTGAACACAAATGCTGCAAGTTGCGACAGTTCTCGCTTTTCGGACTTGTTTCCGACGCAGCATCATTGTGTCGCCAACAATGCTCAGCGTGACGAGCGATGGCTGCCTGAAGCCATACGCACACGAACTGTTTTCCTGGGAACATAGGTCCCACGAACTTGTAAAAATTGCGGACGACTTCGACGAAATCTGTTTGGGACCGGATGCAGACGAAATCGAATAGTCCTGCCGTCACCGAAACAGTAACGGCCTTATCGGCGTACGCCATATCGTGCATCGGAGGGAAACATCGACGCGTTTAGGGCAGTTGCGCCGAAGTTTGATTCGCCTATAGACTCGGGGATTTAGAAGCGATTTTCTAACTCACACCGATCAGCCCCGGGCCGGAGCAACGTGTACATCCAATTCGCTCCTTCCAAGCGCATGCCGCGATTTGAACAACAAGATAAAATGTAATAGTGCGGATTGGCAAATAGCTGCCCGAGGACCAGGCAGTCGTAGGGAATTGGCGATCGATTATTGATGCGGTCCTTTAGTTGATCTGGTCGGTCCTGCAGATTTGTGCTGCGAATGCTGATGAGTTGGCTCATGCATACTAATGTATGGAAAAGTCGATGCCGAATGCATTCGAAAATCAGTCTTTTTCTCCCATCGGCAACGGTGTTTGCTCTTCCGCCTGATAACTTCGAATAGCCATTTTCCAAAGGTCAGAGCCATAGGCTGAGCGAACAACTTCCATTCTCATCACATCAGTCGTTCCATCTGCTATTCGGAGTCCCATGAGGTCTCGGACGCGATCACCAAGATCGACTTGGCGACTGTATCCAAGTGCTCCGTGAGCACGCATCGCTGCATCAGAAGCGGCCAACGCGATTTCGACTCCTTCGGCCTTGATGCCGTTCACCAGAGGTGACGCCGCATCGTAGTTCCCTTGGTCGATGAGTTCTGCAGCATCCTTTGCCAACGCCATCGCCATCTGAAGCTTGGTGGTGTATTCGCCAAGGGGCTGCTGCAGGTGAGTAAATCGACCAATGGGGCCGCCATACGCATGCCGCTCCTGAAGTCGTTTCGCCATTTGTTCGAGAGCGGCTTCTCCGCATCCAATTGCAGCTGCAGACTGCATCAGTCGCCAGTACATGAAATGTTCACCGAAGATCATTCCACCATCTCCGTCCTCACCTAGAACGTGCTCAGCGCCGACAGACATGTTGTTGAATACGAGCCCGCCGAATGAGTTCCCAGTCAGACCGTGGGCATACTCATCTACAATTTGAAGGCCGGGGTGATCGATTGGCAGCAAGAAGGCGGTCCGTGCTCCAGATTCGCCGTTTGCTGCAAGGGTATACAACACGACGTGAGTTGCTTGCCGTAAACGAGCGTTCCACAATTTTTGTCCATTCAAATCAAAGCCGTCACCAACTTTGGTGGCTTGGCTTTGCATTGCTCTCATGTCGCTTCCGGAATCCGGTTCGGTTATGGCAACAGCAACGTACGCCTTGCCAGCAACGATGTCATTCAGGACTCGTTTTGCAAAGGCAGAAGTCGACTTTGCCAACGGGCGTCCGTGAGCAGCGCCAACAACGTCACGAAGGTTAAGGTTGTGCTTGCCTGCGTGTCGAAAAACTTCAAGCATTTCTACAGTTGACCAACCGCTACCACCTACATCTATTGGCAAATCCAAGCCGGGTAATCCAAATTCTGCACCATGCTTTCGCCAAGCAACAGGATTGTTGAAGTCGCCCTGGTTACGAAGTCGAGCTGCGAGCTGATCAATCTTTGCTTTGATCTGATCTACTGAAACTCCTTGGTTCGAGGCTGCCTCGGCCCGCTCCACAATCAGCCGAATTGTGAATATCGTATTCAGCTCATAAGTTTGGTTCAATGTATCAAAGCCAGCAGGGCTGTGAAAAAATACTTGACGGCGAGGGTTGGTTTGGTCCCCACGATATTCCACAATAAACTTATAGTCCTTCGTTGGCTTTGGGGGATTCACAAAAGAGATTTGGTTGCCGTCGCTCTCTTGAAGCAAGATGAAGTGTCGGCCGCGCACTGTCCCGTCAGGTAAGGTCACTGTATAAGCCAATACCTTTAACTCGCCCGCTTTAACCTCGAGGTCAGGACCATCAACTTCCGGCCATCGCTCGCCGCCTGAAAAATGAGTGCTTGTTGGTGACGAGACTACATGAATGGCGATAGGCTTATCATCCAAGGATTCGCTCAAGTATTTGATCGCTTCGACAAACCCATCGTTGCTGATACGCCCTCGCAGCAGCTCTGGATTGGTATTTAGCAATCGCAAAGCGATGCGATGAGGGTGGGGCTCTGCTGGTAGCCCGGCCATAAGCCGTAGACCTTGAGTTGCAGTTAAGCCCGCCGCTAATGGGCAAGCACCGCCGCCATCGGGACCAATCAAGTCATCCATTTCGCCCTGCAAGACAAACAGTGGGGAATCTTCACTGTGTCGAGATTGAAGTTGGTCAAAAGCAAATGCCGGGAGTTGGGTGTTTGTTTGCGCAGGCGCAGCAGGCGTTACCTGACCGAACCCGATCCCGCCAACAGCGAGAACCGTTCCAAACGCAATGAGAAAGGATTTTCCAAGATACGGCATTTCTACACCCTTAACCAAACACTCATGAGGCGAAACTGTGGAAATAACATCGAGCCTGCAAACCCACCCATGTTGGGAATACTCATGTCCCACGCATAGCTACATTTGCATCATATCGCGTGAACTGTGGACGGCAACCTATCAAGTGATATACTGAAGGCGACCACTGTTTGCAGCATCCTTCGGGGAGTAGTCGCAATGGAGTTAGCCGAGGTTCAGGACTTGCCAACCGAAATCCGGCGAATCCGCGCGCGTATCGGATTGACGCAAGCTGAGTTCGCGAAACGACTTAACGTGTCATTTCCGACAGTCAGTCGTTGGGAAAATGGCCATGCAAAACCATCCCAATTGGCTTGGGATCAGCTACAGAAACTGTCCGGAGACGAGGACTTGTCAGAGCCCGATGGACACTTGGTAGCGAATGCAAGCAAAGTCGAGTTTACCGCTCGGCCAGAAATAGTCCGAGCGGTTGTCGAGGGTGAGCGTCTCTCATTTGGCCACCTGTCGAACCCCGCGTTCGCGACGGAAACCTCGAGCATCGACCCGCTGCCACATCAGCGTATTGCAGTCTACGACCACCTCTTAAAGCACCCACGTTTACGATTCTTGCTCGCTGATGACGCTGGCGCTGGCAAGACGATTATGACGGGCTTGTACATCCGTGAAATGTTTTCCCGCCGCTTGATTCGTCGAGTGCTTATCGTGCCACCAGCCGGACTGATTGGTAACTGGCAGAACGAGATGCAGTCGCTTTTCAATCTGCCATTCACTGTTATCACAGGAGCGGATACGCGGAACGGCAACCCTTTCGTTGGTCCGGGAAGTGATCGGGTCATCGTCAGCGTAGACACGCTTGCTGGCTCCAAGATGTTCGCTCGATTGCAGGAGCCGGACGTCGAACCCTATGACTTGGTAGTCTTCGATGAAGCACACAAACTCTCCGTTAATCGAAGCACTGACCTGCGTGTCCGAAAGACGGGACGCTATGAGTTAGCTGAGTCACTCGCCGGTGTTCGTGGTCTTGACCCAGCTTGGCAACTGAAGTGGTCACCGCACCATTTGCTGTTGCTGACGGCGACTCCACACCAAGGTAAACCGTATCCTTACTATGGCCTTTGGCGGTTACTTGAGCCGGATGTGCTTTCGACACCCGAGGCATTCGAAAACTATCCAGTCGAGCGTCGACAATCCCACTTCATAAGACGCACTAAAGAAGAAATGGTGCTGCTATCGGGCGAACCGCTCTACCCCAAAAGGATCTCCGATACGCTTGGATTCCGCCTCAGCCAAGGGCCGGTCAGTGAGCAGGTTCTGTACAACGAAACGACCGACTACATGAGGCATGTTTACAATCGTGCCAAGTTGCTAAATCGCTCTGCTGCCCGGTTGGCAATGAGCGTCATGCAGCGTCGCCTTGCAAGTTCCACTTATGCCCTGACACGATCTTTCGAACGTCGCATTGAGAAGCTTGACGAACTAATTCGCCGCGTTCAAGACAACAATCTAACAGGTGAAGAGATCAACCTTCTGCAGCGTCGCCTTGCTGCGGAGCAGGAAGACGTCTTTGAGACCAAAACAGCCGATGAAGAACGCACGATCGGAGACCGCGAAGAAAGTGAAGTGGCCGAAGGAAAGCTACTATCGGGTGTGATCGCTACATCGTTGACCGATTTATATGTCGAACGAGAACAGGTTGCGACGCTGCTTCAGCTAGCCCGCCGGGTGCAAGCCGAAGGTAGCGAATCGAAGTTCGAAAAACTGCAAGAGATTCTCAATAGCCCCAAGTTTGCCGGTGAGAAGCTGATCGTTTTTACCGAACATAGGGACACGCTCGATTACTTGGTTGGTCGTCTGGGTGGATTAGGCCATACAGGACGCATCGCTCAAATCCATGGTGGAATGGATTACAAAGCCAGGCACGAAGCGGTCGAGCGTTTTCGTCGTGATCACACAGAAACGGATGGCGCTAGGTTCATGATCTGCACCGATGCAGCGGCCGAAGGCATCAACCTGCAGTTCTGCTGGATTATGATTAACTTTGACGTTCCATGGAATCCGGCGCGTCTCGAACAACGAATGGGCCGTATTCATCGATACGGTCAAAAGCACGACCCGGTCCACATCATTAACTTGGTCTCGCCAGACACGCGGGAAGGCAAGGTCATCGAAACGCTGCTTGCTAAACTCGAGGTCATCCGCGATTCGCTCGGGAGCGAGAAGGTCTTTGATTCGATTGGCCGTTTGTTCGAAGGCGTTTCACTGAGTTCTTATATGGAACAAGCGGTGGTCGATGGAGCGGACCAAGCGATCAACGAGCTTTCTGGCAAGCTGACTACAGAGCAAGTTCAGGCTCTCGCAGTCCAAGAACGGATGCTGTATGGCGATGGCGGCGATGTGAAAAAACAACTGCCTCGTCTGCGCTCCGATTTGATGCAGGAAGCTTATCGACGATTGCTGCCCGGCTATGTTCGCCAGTATTTGGAGAGTGCTGGTCCACCGGCAGGTATTGGGCTGGAAGGTGACATGCAGAAATGCTTTTCGCTGGTTCCGCTCCACGCCGGTGCGATCGACCCAATTCTGCCGACTCTGGAGCTTTATGGTGCCCAGCAACGTCAATGCCTGTCTGTTGTTCGTCCCCATGAACGCGGTGCCGCGGTGTGGGTGCATCCAGGGGAACCTGTCTTTGAAGCATTTCGCGACTTGGTCTGCGAACGACTTGGTCAAGACGCTCTAAAGGGCGCTGTCTTTGTCGATCCAACTGCCGCCAAGCCCTACCTGTTCCATGTTGCGTTGGCTACCGTTGATCGGGCCGCCGATAAGGACTTTCCTGACTTGGCGACGCCGGAGCGATTGGAGTGTCGATTGATCGGCATTCGTCAATACGAAGGCGCAGAGACTGAACTTTGCCCAGTTGAGCACTTAATGCTCCTCGGGCCTGGTCGGGGATTGCCAGCGACAGCGCAGCGTCTAGCCGCCGACGCTGGAAAGATGTGCGAGCTGGCCGAAGCATATCTGACCGAACGAGTTGCACGCGACATTGCAATGGGACGACGCAACCAGATGCTCGCAACTTTAGTCGAGCGAGAGCAATTTATTCGGCGAGGATTCAGTTTTCAAGAAAGCGAGCTAGCTGCGGCACGAAACCGATTGTCTGAGAAAGCACGTGGCGGAAACACAGGAGCACTCAAAGCACTCTCAGATATTCGGAACCAGCAGAAATCGCTTTCAGGGCGACGCCAAGTTGCAATCGACACGATCCATCGAGAACCCGAGTTGGTCAGACCGGGTAAAGTGGTCTTCGTTGCACACGCCCTGATCGTCCCCTCGTCCGATCCAGATGACTTGGCTCGACACGACGCTGATGTCGAACGCGTCGCAATGGATGTCGCAAGAGCTTACGAGGAAGCGCAAGGCGCTGAAGTCAAGGATGTTTCTACGCCCGAACTCGCTCGAGCAGCAGGCTTAACCGACAACCCTGGCTTCGACTTATTAGCGATCTATCCTTCTACCGATCCACGAGGTCGCCGAGCGATTGAAGTCAAAGGGCGAGCCAGTACGGGCGACGTCGAAGTCTCGTCAAACGAATGGGCGCGAGCGGCTAATCTTCGCGATCAGTATTGGCTCTACGTTGTGTACGACTGTGCTACGTCGTCGCCGAAGCTTGCCCGCGTGCAAGACCCATTCGGAAACCTACTAGCAAGTGCTAACGGAAGCGTCTTGATCAAGAGAGCGGAAGTTCTGCGGGCAGAACGGCTAGGAGGTAAGGAATGAAGATACATTTCTTAAACGTTGGTCACGGTGACTGCACCATCATCGAGCATGACAGTGGTCGTATCACGATGGTCGATATCAACAACGGTGAAAGCCTCGATGAAACATCCGCACAAGAAATTGCGGAAGAGACACCGTCCCTGTACGACGACGCACAGTTTGCGATTGCCAAGGCGTTAGGCATAAAGCTCTCAGGTAGGTTGGTTGAAGGAGCCCTTAAGACAGCAGGCTATGATGTGCAACTGACCAATCCCGTCGAGTACTTCAAGCAGCATTTTCCTGGCCGTGAGATTTTTCGATACATCCAATCTCATCCAGACCTAGACCACATGCGTGGGCTCAATGCATTGTGGAACGAAGGCATCGTGATTCGCAACGTCTGGGACACTTGGCACGCCAAAGTCCCAGACTTCAAAACTGACAATGATCAAATCGACTGGAAACGCTACCAGCGACTGCGAAATGGTGAGTGGCGTACGCCGGGCGACGCGACTGTCTTGCGATATTATCGCGATACAAAAAGACCGTACTTCAACCAGAATGCCGACTTCACAGATGGCGGTGACGGCATCTACATACTCGCTCCGACCCAGGAAACGAATTCGGCAGCAAGACTTTCAGGCAACCACAATAACCTTAGCTATGTGCTTTACTTGGTTGCCAATGGGTGGACGATCATTCTGGGTGGTGATGCTGAAGCAGATGTCTGGAAATCGATTCATGTACAGTACGGTGATAATCTAAAGTGCGATATCCTCAAAGCCAGCCACCATGGTCGTGACTCTGGTTATTACCAGCCGGCAGTCAAAGCAATGTATCCCACTTACACGATCGTGTCTGTTGGCAGAAAGCCATCGACAGACGCATCGAACAAGTATCGCAGCTATAGCGAGAACGTGTGGTCGACGCGTTGGCGTGGCAACATAGTGATGAATATCCCAATCAATGCAGAACCATCGCTCTATCAGGAGTTTCCTCGATGAAAGCAGACAAGAATTTCGACTTTTATGAGTTTGCTGGTATCGTGATGCCTGGGGCAATTTTGATTTTTGGACTTGCGCAAGCTGAAACCTTGATCGCGCAAACGATCCCACTCAGCGACATGTCATTAGGGAGTCTCGGCGTATTTCTCATATTGGCTTACGCCGCAGGTCACCTGGTTCAGACGCTGGGCGGTTTTCTTGAAAAGGCTTGGTGGTACAAACATGGGATGCCTAGCGATTGGGTTCTGAAGGATGAATTCAAACTGATCTCGTCCGCTCAGCGATCGGCATTGGCAAGTCAGTTGCCAGCCAAGCTTGGTCTCGATGAGCCCATCAATTTATCAACGACTAAGAAAGGCGAATGGTTCGGATACGTTCGCCAAATGTATGCGGCGGTTGCTGCAAAAAGTCGGGCGTCACGCATCGATACATTCAACGGTAACTATGGTCTCAATCGCGGTCTCTGCGTCTCGTTAATCTTAGTGGCCATCGTGGCGCTTATCAAAGAACCCAGTAATTGGGGGACTGTAATACTGCTGCTTGTTGGAGCCGTGCTAGCCGCCCTCCGGATGCATCGGTTCGGAAAGCACTACGCCCGAGAGTTGTTGGTTCAATTCCTTCAGCTTCCAATGCCGTCTCCAAACGGAGAAGAGAAGTCAGACGAAAAGAATAGCGAAGACGCTAAAACTCCGACAAGGAAGACAAAGAATAGTGACTGATTTCCCACGCTTGATCGAACATGCGTTTCCGCTCGAAGCGACGTCCATTGACTCGGTGCATGAGAAGAATGTGCGGCATGGACATATTTCGACACTGCATATTTGGCCCGCACGTCGGCCGCTAGCAGCTTGTCGCGCAGCACTGATTGCGACGTTGCTTCCCGACCCTGGTGACGCAGAGAAACGACGTGAGCTGTGCGAAAAGATCGCGGGCAAAGTCGTCAAGAAAATCGAACGTAAGAAGATGCCTAACGGGCAGATCGTCGAACGTGTGAAAAAGGAGACCGAAGGGGGCATCCTGCATTGGGGTCGCGAGACGGAGAACAAAGAAACCCTTGATTGGTTCCGAGCCGAGATTCGGAAAGCCTACGGCGGACGGGCGCCCAAGGTGCTCGACCCGTTTGCCGGTGGCGGAGCGATTCCGCTGGAAGCGATGCGGTTGGGCTGTGAAGCGACAGCGGTCGATATCAACCCAGTCGCTTGGTTCATCCTCAAATGCACGCTTGAGTATCCGCAGAAGCTGGCTGGGCAGTCGCGACCTTTGCCTGAATTCATCCTGCGCAACGATGAATTCATGACCGAGTTTTTTAAGAAGTCCAAAGGTTACTCGAAGACCGAGATTCGTGCGGCGTTAAAGAAGCTTCACGAGCGACTCAAGAAAAGAGCGAAATGGAACGAAACTAGCCAACCGCAGCAGGCGTTCGGTTTTGTCAACGAAGGTGCCGAGGATGCTGGCGAATTGGAAGCTGATCTGGCGTGGCATGTTCGCGCTTGGGGGCAGTGGGTGCTTGAGCGAGCGCGTCATGACTTAGCGAAATACTATCCCACTTATGCTGACTTTGAGCCGTTAAAGAAAGACAGCATTGCCTACGAACCACTTCCGATGCAATTATTGGAATCGAAAGAAGATGGTACGCCGGATATTGCAAGTCTAAACGACGAGTTTTCAGAAGACTACCTATCGATCAAGGGAAACCCAAGGTGGGTAGCGAAGCCTGTTGTCGCATACCTTTGGGCGAGAACCGTAACTTGCAAGAACTGTCGTATTGAGATGCCCCTTTTAAAGACTAGATGGCTTTGCAAAAAGAAGGACGGAAAGAAACGCGTTTTACTTTCACTTGACGTCGACCGTGACAAAAAGAAGATCCGTTTTGGAATTGAAAGTGGCGTTGCGGTAAAAGGCGGAAACGCCGCACAAAAGCGCGAGAACGATAAAAAAGTTGGTGCGGGCACTATGTCACGTGCGGGTGCACAATGTCCCGGTTGTCAAACAATTATGACACCAAATGACCTTCGGGCTGAGGGGCAAGCAGGAAGATGGGGCCGGGTTGTCACTGCGGTAGTGACGGAAGGATTAGGTAGCAAAGAGTATCGACGACCAACCGAACTCGAACTTCAAAAGGACATGGAGGCTCAGGCAGATTTAGAGCAATTGTTTGATACAGTGCCATTTGGAATTCCAAACGAGGATGTCCCAAAAGGGGCTAGTCGCAGAGACGGTGGTTCACCTTTTACTGTTTACGGATACGGGATAGTAAAATGGAGTCAATTGTTTACGAATAGACAACTCATTTCTCTAGGTACACTAGTCAAGGCCTGTCGGGAAGCCAAATCGCATCTAAATGCAGTCCATTCCGATACTGAGTGGGTTGAAGCGATAATTGCGTTCGTTACATGTGGCGTCGATCGTCTCGTTGACTTCGCCAACGTGAATACTCAATGGAAAGTGGATGCTGATACAATCAATCATGCATTGGTGCGGTTTGCGGTTCAAATAACTTGGGACTTTGCAGAAGGTAACCCCCTGGGAGAGTCGGCCGGTGCATTCAAGTTGTGCTTCAATCGCATTGCAACAGGTCTTGAAACTCTCCTTACCATTCGAAGCTCCGCGCCGCCAGTATCAGTTATAAAGTCATCGGCTGTTCAGGCCCTCCCTAAAGTGGATTTGATTCTTACCGACCCGCCCTACTATGCCGCGATTCCTTATTCCGATCTGATGGATTGGTTCTACATCTGGCTTCGACGTTCAGTTTCAGATCTTTCCCCAGCGTATGTAAGTGCGATGAAGGAAGCTCTTGGTCCGAAATGGAGCCACGAAACCAATGATGGAGAGTTAGTTGACGACGCTGCAAGGCATTTCGGAGACCTCGATTTATCAAAAGTCGCGTACGAAAACGGAATGGCGGAAGCTTTTGTGCGTTGCAGCGAAGCGCTTGTCGACAGCGGCCGGTTGGTAATTGTTTTCGCCAACAAGCAGCCCGATGCGTGGGAAACCTTGGTAGCAGCAGTCATAAAGGCCGGTTTTGTAGTTGATGGAAGCTGGCCGATTCAAACGGAGCAGCCTAGTCGAAGCCGGGGCCAATCATCCGCAGCTCTTGCATCTTCCGTATGGCTAATTTGCAAAAAACGATTGCCAACGGCGAAGGTGGGCTGGGACAACAAAGTACTCGAAGAGATGCGCACGAAGATCTCGACGCAACTCCGTGACTTTTGGGATGCAGGAATCCGTGGCCCAGACTTTGTATGGGCTGCCACTGGTCCTGCGATGGAGGCATACAGCAAACATCCGGTTGTTCGCAAGGCGCTCATTGACGGCGAGCTCATGACCGTCGGGGAATTCTTAACGCATGTCCGCCGAATGGTCGTCGATTACGTCGTAGGTCAAGTGTTGACTGGAGCCAAGGAAAAGGAATCGGTCGCCGCTGATCGACTCGATGAAGTAACCGCCTACTACCTGCTCCACCGCTACGATTTCCAAATGGAAGAAGCTCCCATAGGTGCCTGCATCCTCTACGCGACTGCGTGCGGACTGTCCGATACCGAACTAGAACGAACTTGGGATATTCTGGTTCGAGGCAACGCACCATCCAGCGACGATGGCGACGTCGAAAGCGATTCTGGCGATGAAGATCCCGATACCGAATCGTCGGGCAGCGGCAGCAAGGTGAAGTTGAAATCCTGGGATCGGCGGACGCATCGCAGTATGGGGATCGAAGCGCCCGAGGGTCGTCCGGTACCTTTGATCGATCGCATCCACCGCGTCATGCAATTGTGGAAGAGCGGCGATGTCCAAAAGGTTGACGAGTACCTGGATGAACATGGTCTGCGGCGCAACGAGTTGTTTAAACGTGTCGTGCAGTCACTGATTGAGTTGTCCTCGAATGGAGAACGTTCGCTGCTAGAAAGCATCAGCAACCACATCGGAGCGAAGGGCGCAATCGCCGATCGCGGTCCGCTTCTCGCTTTTGAGTTCGAGGAGGATGCTCCAGATGCGAACAATTAGTCGAAGATGGTCGCTTAGCCGTTGTCATCATTGAGTGCAGTGGCAAGCATGATGGTGTTGTTGACTACGCAAACGACAAAACACCAACGATACAAAATTGAAGAAATTAACTAAGTGAAAGTGATACCAACCAATGGCAAAGCAACCCTGGAAACCATGGCACGAAGTGGTCAAAATCCGGAGGGATTTAGAAAAGGGAGATTTGCCGCTGCACTTGTTTGCGGCGGACTTGTATGAAGTAATGATGCAGAACGGTAAGCGTCCCATCTATGAGAACGCCGATGAATTCTTTGCGCTAACCTACCCGACACACAATTTGCGTGGACTCGTGCGCGACGTAGTACTTCGATTGGCGGGCAAGAACGATAAGGCTGTGCGGCAACTGGAACTGAACTACGGCGGAGGAAAGACCCACACGCTAATCACGATGCGACACCTGGTTCACGATCCGGAAAATTTGCCGGAAGTACCCGCAGTTGCGGAATTTGTTGGACACATTGGTCAGGACCCACCCAAGACTCGTGTGGCAGCGCTATGTTTTGACAAGGTTGATGTGGAAACTGGCTGCGATGTTCGTTCGCCCGATGGCTCAGTTAGGCGACTACGCGAACCATGGAGCCTGCTGGCTTATCAAATCGCCGGTGACGAGGGCTTGAAGCTCCTGCACGCTCAGAAGAAAGCAGAAGAACGCAGTACGCCACCGGCAGAAAATGTTCTTTCCGATTTGCTATCTCTGCCGCTCAAGGACGGCATGGGCACGCTTATCCTGCTTGACGAAGTGCTGTTGTACGCCAAAGTCCGCGTGCATGCCGAGCCAGGTTGGCTTGATGTACTGACATCGTTCTTTCAATACCTGACTCAGGCAGCGGCCAAAGTTGAGCGTTGTTGTATCGTCGCTTCACTTTTGTCGAGTGAGCCTAAAGACCAGGCCGATACGCTTGGCAAGAACATCGTCTCAGCGTTGAACGATATCTTCCAACGGCAGCGTGAAGAAGCGGTGCAGCCGGTCGAAAAAGACGATGTGGCTGAAGTGCTCAGACGACGATTGTTTGCCCCCGATTCAATCCAACACAAGGGAACTTGGCCAACGCACGTCATTGCAGCTCTTAAGGGCATCAATGCACTTGACGAACAGACAGCCAAGAAGGGGTCGGTTGCCGAAGAACGCTATCAGAAGAGCTATCCGTTTCATCCTGAACTGACCGAGGTATTTTACTCCAAGTGGTCATCGGGCATCGAGCGATTCCAGAAGACTCGAGGTGTATTGCGGACGTTTGCGTTGGCGCTACGCGAAGCGGTGAAGTGGGATGAAAGTCCGCTCGTTGGGCCTGCAGTCTTTCTAAGTGCGCCTAAAATGCAGGGCTTATCCGAAGCCGCGCGTGAGTTGGTTTCCATCGCGGATACTATCGTGTCGGATGGAGCGGCAACGCGTTGGACAGGCATCTTGGAAACAGAGCTTGAGTGCGCGCGACAAGTCGAACAGGAATCGGTGGGCTTAAAGTTTCGCGAGATCGAGCAGGCTGCTATGGCAACGTTCTTGCATTCACAGCCGACCGGACGCAGTGCAAAGACACGTGATTTGATGTTGTTAGTCGGTCCATGTCGACCTGACAAAATCGAATACGAGAAGGGACTGTTGCGATGGGCGCGCAAGAGCTATTGGCTCGACGATGGGAACATACCAACGCAGGAAGGTGACTTGCCCTCAGATTGGAAGCTGGGCAATCGACCTAACTTGAATCAAATGCAATCGGCGGCCGCGGCAACGATTGACGATGAAATCGTTCGTGCGCGATTGCTTGAAGATATTGGCAAGCTCAAAACACTCACGGCCGGCGCGAGTGCCGCTGGTGTAAAAGTCCATGCCCTGCCAACAAAACCAAAGGATATCGAAGATGATGGACTGTTTCACTACGCAGTGATGCCACCAAGTGCTGCCTCAGAGTCCGGTAAACCTAGCAGTGAAGCAAAACGATTCCTGGATGAAACGACTGGCTCCAACAAACCGAGAGTTCATCGCAATGCAGTGATCCTACTAACGCCGTCGCGCGATGGGCTGAGTGCGGCGGAGGTCCGTGTGCGAGATTCCATGGCATGGGAGTTAGTCCGCGATGAGTTGACACCTAGCACCGATGAAGAAAAGCAGCAGAAGGGCGCTGTCGATGTTGCCCGGATGCAAACGCTCAAAATCAACATTGATAAAGCTCGCGAAAAAGTTCCTGATGCGATTCGTCAAGCTTACTGCATAGTTGTCACCGTTTCAGAGAAGGACGAAGCACATGCTTTCAAGCTATCTATCAGCGATCAAAACCACTTTGAGACCATTAAGAATGACCCGCGATCACGAGTGCGTGACACGGCCATCACAGCCGACGCATTGCTACCGGATGGCCCATATAACCTGTGGCAAGATGGAGACAAGAGCCGCCGAGTGAAAGACTTGGCGGGCGCATTCGCTCAGCTTCCACATCTTCCGAAGATGCTCAAGTCGTCGGCTATTGTCGAAACGCTTGTCGAAGGGTGTTTGCAGGGTTCATTCGTTTTAAAGGTCACGCGGCCTGATCGTTCGTTCCGAACATGGTGGCGAGATCGACCTGATGAAGCCGCACTTGCAGATCCATCGCTTGAACTCGTGCTGCCGGAGCATGCCGCGCTTGCCGACGTACTACCAAGATTGCTTTCGTCAGGCTCTCTGCCCTCGCTCTGGACGGGGGACGAGATCACTACTCAGAGCGTGATCGACTACTTCAGCGGCAAGCATATCGTTGAGGTTGATCGCGGCAGCTACAAGGAATCGGTACGCGTTCCGAATGCAAGTCAAGAAGTTATCGAGACGGCAATCCGAAACGCGGTCGCTGCTGGACACGTGTGGTTGCTCTCGGGGCCCTCTAGTTTGTGGTCCGAAGAGGTCCCACAAGGAATCTTGACGCCGGCAGCCAAGCTGCGAGTGCCGCCGGAGAGTATTGCACCAGCTGCACTGTTGCCAGAGACCTTGCCAAGTGCTTGGAAGAATGACACGACCAACGCCGTTGCGATTGCGACGTCGTTGTCGCATCAAAGTGGACTTACCCTGCCATGGAAGAACGTCGCGTCTGCGATTAGCTCGGCGATCACAGGTCGATTCATTTCCTTGGCTGACGAATCAGGCGACTGGCCATGCGACTTTGCCATGGCATCAAAAGCCAAGTTCACAGTCGTCAACAGTTCCAGCGGCAACGGTAGTGGCGGAGCTCCAGGCGGTGGCTACTATGTTCCGACTGGACTTGGCCTAGGAAACGTAAGTGAAAAACACGGCGTCAGAGCGATGTCGCAGCTTGAGGCGTTTGAGTTGCAGGAGCTAGTCGAGGCAGTCGCAAAGTTGCTGGAGATCAAAAACAAATGTGATGCTCCGTTGACTTTTAGCATTCAAATCGACTTTGGCGATGCTCAACACATGCCATCACCTGAGATTGTGACGGAGATGAATGTAGAACTTGCGAAGATTCGTGATGGATTGAAGTTAACCTGAGAGCGGCATTTGATTGATTACCGTTTCCAACCTTCGAATGATTTAAGGGAGTGTAGTATGACAAACGTTGCTCAGGATGTTCTCTGGCCAACCGATTCAAATGTGTTGATCCGTGTAGGGATGCTCTACGTTGGCCAAGGCGATGCGTCCATGGTCTTAATCAAGGATGGATCAACCTACAAGACGATTTTGATCGATATCAATCGCGACGCTGAGGGGTGCAATGGAATCAACGTTCCGAAGCTTTTGAAGGATCTGCTCACGGATCAAGACGGACGACTTGATTTGTTTGTGAATACGCACCCTCACAACGATCACCTTGACGACATCACAGAGCTAAGCGAGTCGGTCGATATTCATGAGGTTTGGGAATCTGGGCATGTGCCCGGCAAGGATGACAAGGCTTCTTATGACGAGCTCCAAGGTGTTATCAAGGAGGTAAAGAAAAAACATGGCAAAAATGCCGTAAGTGAAATGCGAGGAAGCGACAGCGCTACAACATTTGGCGAGGCTGAGATTTATATCTTATCACCTGCCGATTACGTAAAGACCGACATTGCTGGCGAAGATGCTCCAGGCCGCCGGAAGAGGATTCATGAACATTGCGCGGTTCTTCGCATTGGGAAAGACGCAACCTGGATACTATTCACAGGTGACGCTGATCGAACGGCTTGGGAAGATCACATCACTGATCACCACAAGGATCGTTTGCCATCCAAGATTCTCAATGCTTCGCATCACGGTTCCCGGACGTTCTTCAAGCATGACAAGGATGACAAAGACCCGTACATGAAGGCACTCGAAACGATTGACCCGGAATACGTCATCGTTTCCGCTCCAAAGCAATCAGAAAGCCGGCACGAACACCCACATGATGATGCGATGGAACTCTACGAAGATCATGTCGGGAAAGACAATGTGCTGCACACCGGAGCGAATCGCGAGTCGATCATCTGTGACATCTTCACGGATGGTTCATACGAAGTGCGGGAAGACACCAAGCTCGTTGAGGAGTATGGCCGTGATAATGACGAGGAGAAGAAATCAGAAAAGAAGAACTCATCCTCAGCTCGTGTGATCCGAACAGCTTCTCCCACCGTTGCTACTCGACTTGATGAGCGCCCCATGGGACTAAAGTAATGCACGCTTGGTACACTCGCCACCCACAATGGTTCGCGGCCGAATTGGCCGCACTCCGCCGCAGCTATCCAAAATTTGTGCTTGACGAAGGAAGTCTACTGGATGGGCACGTTTCCATCTATGGGGAACTGGTTATTCGACCGCGTGGCGGCGCGAAACGATTCGCAGTGCGCGTGGATTTCCCCAGTAACTCGCCTTATGCTTTTCCGGTCGTCACGCCGGTTGAATGCATGCCGACCTTCAATGGTAGCAACGTGGCTGAATCATGCCCGAAGCCAAAATTGTTTGACCATCGTCACCAGATGCCCGGTGGGTCGCTTTGCCTATTTCAGTACGAAACCCGAACACCAGACGGCGGACAAGCGATCAGCATCGTTGATGTCCTCAGGCGTGCTGAAGCGTGGTTCCTGGGACACGTTTCGGGCCGCTGGCCACCAGATTCAAAAGAGACGGAGCTTGAATCACATTTCTATAGGATGGGCTTTGGAATACTCTTGGGCAAGATGTTCTTTTCTGACCTTCTTAAGGGGCATGGCGAGTTTTTCGCGGTCAAGGATGTGCATCGCTTCTACGTTGGGAGAAGTCAGGAAGAGCCACCTCTAATCGCAACATCAGCAACAGTGTTGACTTCGGTTTATCAGGTAGTCGATGCCCGGGACGACCTTAACGCAATCTTCCCATGGATTGCGAATGATGCATGGGAACCCAAAGCGTTCGTTGAATCTCAAGAACGACAGAGACAAAACAAATCGATTGATTTTGGTGACGTTGCGCGAGTAAGCGGATTTTGGTGGGAGCTTGATGAAGAGCCTGACGTTTTTCGCGATGGCAAGAAGCTCTTGGAAGTGCTCTCATCCGTAGCGTCCCAGGGCGATGCATGGTCCATGGTGAGCACAACGCTTGGAGCTGATCTCACATTAAAGAACGTTCAGCACATAGGCTTGTGCTATCCCGGCAGGTTTGGGGAGCGTGAGTGGTTGTTCGTGGTTGTTCTGACCGGAGTAGCGAAAGCAAGTGGACTTAGCACAGTCTTGACGGACGGTCAGAAGCGAGCTCGCTTTGAGTCTGCCAAGGTAGCTTGTGTGCCGGTACACGGTTTGACACCGAATGAAATCGGAAGGCGTAACGAGACTGTAGTAGCTCAGCATATTTCTTCGAAAAAGGTGGCATTCGTTGGCGTGGGCGCACTCGGATCAAAGGTAGTTGAAATGCTCGCCCAAGCAGGTGTTTCGCATTTCAAGCTTTGTGATGGCGATATTCTACGAGTAGGAAATGTTGCTCGTCACGTTGGCGGACTACGGGATAGCGGCGCGCCAAAGACTGAAGTGGTCGCAAATAGAATCTGGGACGTAAATCCTTATGCAAGCATTACTGTACTCGATCAGTACATTACTAATCTATCGCATGAAGAGGTTCGCGAATTCTTTGAAGACGTCGATCTGATCATAAGCACCATCGCCGATGAGGGAACCGAGTCGGGGTTCAACGATTTAGCAGTAGAGTTGGGAATCCCTGTCATCTACGGTCGGTCAATGCGGCGAGGGCAAATGGGGCGTGTCTTCATTGTGCGGCCGGGCATTGACGCGTGCAAAACTTGCTTGGGAATGATTTCACGGGATGAAACGTCGGAATGGATTTCTGTATCCGAGCGTTCCGAAGACGCGTTGCTGCACGAATGCGGTCGGCCAGTGATCGCTGGTAGTGCTGTGGACCTTGTATTCGTATCCGGACTTATTGCTCGAACGGCCATCGATTGCTTGGAATCCGGCCCTTCGCTGAGAAACCACTTGGTCTGGACTCTGCGTGCTACAGATGAGTTTGGCGCAAAGCTCAGTGCACCCTTTAGCGTTGCACAAACGAACTTCGAGCCTCAGTCGGGATGCCCATCGTGTGGAGCCGCTAAGATCAGCAGCATATCGCTACCGGACTCTGTGCGAGATTTCATCTTTACCGAAGTAGGGTCGTCCCCAACAGTCGAGACTGGCGGAATTTTAATGGGAAGAATTGATGGCACGACGGCTTCTATTACTCGAGCAACTGGCCCTGGCCCAAACGCCATTCGAACCGCAACTCGATTCGAACGTGATGTCGAATATGCCCAACAAGAGCTTGATGCTGAATCATCGAAAGACTCGTCAAGTGTCTACATCGGAGAGTGGCACTCCCATTTAGTTCCCACACCAAGTCCCAGCGGTAGAGATGTTCTCTCCCTCACGGGTATCGCACAGTCCTCAAACTACGCAACCGATTGCCCGATCATGTTGATCTGCGGATTCGATGTCGGGACGAACAGCATCGGTGAATTAAAGGGCTGGGCATTTCCTGTTAAATCGAGCGTGCGCACGGCAGATGTTTTGTATTCCAATGAATCGATTAGGAATGACATAGTTGATTCTTCGCCGGAAAAGTAGGGTGAGCGGGGCACGCGACGACTATTTGGCAACTGAACGGCCGTGGACAAAACACAATTTTTCAGTTCATCACCTTCGAATTGGAAAACAATTACAATGCCACCTATTCGGGGCGGTCAAGATCGGTCCCGCTAACTGGTTCTTCTCCGCGAGTGTCCTTTGGAAGATCTGCGACAGTTTCAAGACCGGATATTCTGAGGTGGAGGATTATTGGTAACGGACTTATCACCAGTACGCTCAATTGGTGGAATTATTTTAGGCGAAAAGCTGGTATCAATCGGGCTGGATCAGTCCGCAGGAATTTGCCATATACACTGGAAGTGCCGGTGTCCTCATGCCACTCAGTGAGATCGTGCAGTGGCGCGATTTCCCAGATCAAGTAATACTGAAGATGAACAGCGGTCAGTCGTACTGCATCTTTCGGCAGATGATCGCAAACGGCGAGCAATGGCACCGACTTGCAGAGCTTCATTTTAGCGATTGTGAGTCAACCACCGAACTGCAGCCTTCCACCGAGGTGCAACCGGCCGCCGATCAGCAGTGTCGTAGCCGCTTGGACGATTGGCCCCGGCATCACTTGGATGCGAGCCATGCTTCCAAAAATCCAATCTCAAATTGAAATTCGCTCGACGATATTGCGGGTTACTTTTCGCTGACGTCTATCGTACAGTCGTGTTGTCCTGGGGTCTGCGTGGCCGGCAAGATTCTGGACGTCTTCCAATGCGACGCCTTGATTGAGCAAGTCGGTGATGGTGGCGACGCGGAACGAGTGCGGCGAGAGTCGACTGGGAAGCCCAGCAGTCCGAAGTCGTCGCTTAAGCATTCGGCCCATATCGTCGGCGGTCATGCTGGACTGCGTTAGGCGCTTCGTGCGGCGGATGGTTGTTCGGAAGAGCGGACTGGCTTTGTCGGAGTAGGCGAGTCCACCGCTTTCCATG
>JBGSNE010000176.1:0-12984 GCA_041739785.1 Pirellulaceae bacterium | reverse complement strand
CCGCCCATACCGCCCATGCCGCCACCCATGCCGCCCATGCCGCCGCCGCCATAGCCTTGTCCAAGTACGTGCACGTTCACCGCTCCGAAGGCGCGCGGCAACTCTACGTCAAGCGGTTTGTCCCCTTTGTTCTTGATGATGACGGTTGCCTGCGTGGCATCTTTGGGATAGAAGTTGACTTCGATCTGGCCTGCATCGATCGCTTGGAACATCTCCACCGATTGAATATCGTCTGCGGCTGCTTTTCCTGCGGCCGGTGTAGGCTCAACCGCTTGAGCCGTGGAGAAGGCCACGATCGCCGAAATAACGCTTAGAAACGACCAGAAATTGCGATGCATAGTTTCCTCTGCTTTCTCGCAGTAGTGCTTAGACTCGAATAGGAACGGATTTTCTTTGCAGACAAGGACGCCTTTATGATAGTCGACAACCCGACGTATGTCCAAATATTTTTGCCCCACCTCTGATAGGATCGCTTGGTTTTTGTCAAATGTAGGGGGCAAATGTGGACTGATTCACGCTGCCGGGGGCACCAAGTGGGTGGACGGCTTGCAATCGCGGGGGTGTTTGCTACCTTCTGACCTCGAAATTCTTTTCGATTCGGCCAGAATTCGAAGCTCCCACCACCCCATTTCGAGGAAAACAACTATGTCGCTATTCGTAGGCGAATCTCTAGTAGGCGATGGCAATGAAATCGCACACATCGACCTGATGATCGGCAGCAAGACGGGCCCCGTCGGAGCAGCCTTCGCCAACGCGCTCTCCACACAAAGCGCCGGTCACACCAATCTGCTGGCCGTGCTCGAGCCCAATGTGGCCGTCAAGCCATCGACGGTGATGATCACTAAGGTAACGATCAAAGGGATGAAACAAGCCGTACAAATGTTTGGCCCCGCGCAGTTCGCTGTGGCTAAGGCCGTGGCAGACCAAGTCGCCGCCGGCGTAATTCCCGCGGACCAAGCAGAAGACTTGGTGATCGTCTGTGGCGTGTTTATTCACCCCGCCGCCGAAGATAACGCCAAGATTTACAAATACAATTACGAAGCGACCAAAGAAGCCATTGCCGCCGCTATGCAAGGCAAGCCTTCAGCGGCAGATATGTTGGCCAAGAAAGACACCGCTGCCCACCCGTTCAAAGGTTTTGACGCCTAGTCGTATGGGTCTAGCCTTTCGTGTACGTCAGGCTTTCCGGCCTGACCGTTTTCGTACGTCAGGCTTTCCAGCCTGACTGTTTTCGTACGTCAGGCTTTCCAGCCTGACTCTCTGAAGATAGTTACTTTGTACGGCAGACTTTCCAAATACTGACAATCAATGTCAGGCTGGAAAGCCTGACGTACATAGAAGCCCAAGGTCAGGCTGGAAAGCCTGACGTACCAAGACAACCAATGTCAGGCTGGAAAGCCTGACGTACATACACCATGAACACTCCACGCATCCTGATACAACTCGACTCCGATCCGCAATCGAGCGTCTTCGACTCGGTTGTAGCGATCGACTCGGACGTGGATCATTTGCTGCAATATAGCCAAGTCGAACCAACCAACGTTCGCGAGTTGGTTCACGGCGCGATGTTTACGCGCGGGCCAAATCAGCTCCACAACTCGGCGATCTTCATCGGCGGTTCCAACGTGGCTGTGGGCCAAGCGATCGCCGCCGAAGTGCAACAAGCATTCTTCGGTCCGATTCGCGTATCGATTATGCTCGACGGCAACGGTTCCAATACAACAGCTGCAGCGGCGGTTCTCTGCGCGGCGCGACACCTAGCGCTGCCAAACATCGATGCGCTAGTTCTCGGCGGTACCGGCCCGGTTGGACAACGCGTGGCAAGGCTGTTGTTGCAACACGGAGCCCAGGTCCGGTTAGCTTCTCGCGATCTCGATCGTGCAACCCGCACCTGCGAACAGATCCGTGCCACGCTAGGCGATCAAGCGAAACGACTGGCCGCCGTCGGAACGGACGAGCAACCTGTTTTGCACGAACAACTTTCAAACGTCAACGCGATCTTCGGCTGTGGTGCCGCCGGAGCGAGATTGCTCAGCAGCGACCAATTGAATCAAGCCCAACAGCTAAAGGTTGCCATTGATCTCAATGCCGTGCCGCCAGCAGGGCTGGAAGGGGTCGCCATAACGGACAAGGCGGTCTCCCGTGGTGGACGAGTCGACTACGGTGCCATCGGCGTGGGCGGACTTAAAATGAAGATCCATCGCGAGTCGATTCGAACGCTCTTCACCAGAAATGACTTAGTGCTCGACGCCGAGCAGATATTCGAGATCGGCCGCAAGTTGGAAACAGCTGAACTGGTGTGAATACTCTCCATCGTCGCTCGCCATCGTCGCTCGACTCTCCGAGTCGAGATGAGCCGAGATGAGCCGCAGGAAATGCGCTGGCCAACGGTACGTGGGTAAGCAACTTGACTCGACTCGGAGAGTCGAGCGACGATGGAACTCGAGAGACCATACCTAGTCGCTGAGCTTTACCCAATCATTTTGTTGGGACAGGTGAGCAGCAGGTGTGCCGCTTCGGCCTTTAGCCACATGTGGCATCCACAACGCTTTCTCCACCAAGTCGATCAGGCTGTATGGATCGATCGGCTTCAGCAAACTGAACACACCACCACATGCCGATAACTTCGGAAGCCAATGGCTCGAGAGCTCAGGGACCAAAAAGATAATCGGCACGTCGCGATGGACCGCGGGTTGGGCTTCAGAACCCCGCAGCCTAGCAGCAAAGTCACAGCCGCGCTGCAGTTGTTCGATCGACAGAACGATCACATCAAATTGGCCAGCGGCGATCGAATCGAGGGCCATGGCCTCATTGCGAGCCAACACACAGCGATGACCTTGCATGTCCAGCACGGAACCTATGGCGGTCAGCATCAGCGGATCGGGGTCGATCACCAACACGGTTGAGGCAACTTGATCGGTGCGTGTGAAGCTGGTGAGGCTCATCGTGGCTTGGACTCCCAAGATCTTAATTCAGTGTCTCAATCGGTTGGCGTCGGGTTTCGGTTCATGGTTGTAAGTCGCTTTCGGCAGAAACGACCCACGGGGTCGGGAAAAGGTGTCGGACACCAAAAGTGCGAAGCACCCGCTGGGCAGTTCCGGCTTTTGGTGTCCGACACCTTTTCGCGACCCACTAGATCTGATAGTTGGCTTCGGGCTTCATATCGTCGGGGACGCCACCGCGTAGCCGCAAGTTCGGTTTTTCGAGCACGACGGTCGTGTGTGGTGCTACCGTGCTAGTGATCCACACACTGGAACCAATCACGCTATCATGCCCGAGTACCGTCCTGCCGCCCAAGATGGTTGCATTGGCATAAATCACGACTCGGTCTTCAATGGTTGGATGCCGCTTTTGACCACGGATCAACTGACCGTCGGCATCGGTCGGAAAGCTCAACGCGCCCAGCGTCACACCTTGGTAGATCTTCACATGGGAACCGATCTCGCACGTCTCGCCGATCACCACTCCCGTACCGTGATCGATGAAAAAATATTCACCGATCGTGGCTCCGGGGTGAATGTCGATCCCGGTTTCCTTGTGTGCCCACTCAGTCATCATCCGTGGTATGAATGGGACTCCCAATCGCCGCAACTCGTTGGCAATCCGGTAAATGGTGATGGCCTCCAGCCCTGGATAGCAGAAGATCACTTCATCGCGACTGCTGACCGCTGGGTCCCCATCGTAGGCCGCCTCTACATCGGTGGCCAACACGCGACGCAACCGCGGCAGCTGCTCCAGAAACTTAATGGCAATGGCTTGCCCCTTGGCTTCGTAGTCGGTCTGGTTCTCACAGTCACTGGCGCGATTGTGCACGCGATCATCGTGATGCAGCGCCCGACCAACTTGCGTAGTCAATTTGTCGTGCAATGAATCAACTAAATCGCCGACGTGATACATCACATTGCCGGTGTGCAGCCCTTCGCGGCGCCGAAAACCGGGGTAGATAATATCTTTGAGGTCATCCAGGATCGATACGACGATCTGATACTTGGGGAGTGGGCAGTGCCCCAAATGGTTGATGCGATCGCTATCGGTATACGACGCTAAGATCCGCGCCGTGACGTTCGGGAGTTGTTCTTTGAGTCGAAAATCGGATGCCATCTCGCCCCCTGAATTTCACTGTGCCGCCGCCGCAACAAATACGGTTGTAGCGGAAGTCGCCAAGACTATCGGCGGCTGGTGTTCACTCTATGGCTAGCAATTCCGAAAGTCTTGGCGACGTCCGCTACGTTTAGAGCCCCAGTTGAATTCGGCTGCTAAGACCGATAGAGTCAACACAAACCGACGCAGTCGATTAGAACTGCGCATTCTACCTATTTTTCAGAAAGCGTGAGGCGAGTCGCGGATCACGTAGGCGTCGTCAGCAGTAATTGCCAGCTTCACCGATTCGCCGTAATTCGAGGCCGACATGCCTGAGATCGGAGGAACTGCGTCTTGACTAGCTCGAGCCGCCAAAGCAGAGAATTTTTCCAGCCAGGCATCGTCGGAGTAGAGAGCATCAACGATTTTTTCAGATTCTGGCCCGACCACGTTAGCTATCGGATCACCGTTATTTGCCAGTGAGAATTGCATTTCGAAAGGGCTTTCGATCCCCTGCTTTCCCAACCACTCGCGGAAACTGCCGGCCAAACTCTGAACTTGGCCAGCCAGTGTGGTCGGTTCGGCTAGCGCACTGGCGGTCTCAGAAGGGTTTTCGCGTAGACCGTTCAGCGTTTTCAGGAAACTTTGGCCAGCCTCATGTGCTACATGCACCACGGCCTGGACGGTTTTGGCCGCCGCGGGTGCCGCGATGGATGTCAAAAACGGGTTGAACTGCATCATCGCACACCAAGGAAGAAGGAAACGATCTCCTTGCGTATCGTCAAAGTCTCGCCAGCTTATCCAGTCTTAGGTAGTCGATTGAGAAGTTTTTGTTTCCGCGGCAACAGTTGCGCACCAACGTAGGACTACCGCCCCGTATTAAGGATCGCTAGCATCCGTGGTTGTTTCATTCATTTGATTTATTGACACTGCAGGCTGAACACCTCCGTTAGCTGCCAAACGCTCGAAATGACTGCATTTTCGTACTCGTACTCAGCCGCAGGCGGTACTCGTACTCGTACTCGATGCCGCGTTCGAATCGAGTAGGAGTAGGAGTACGATTAGGAGTAGGAGTAGGAGTAGGAGTACGAAAACCCGAGACTTATGGTGGTGTTCACCGAGAAGTGTCGATTTATTTGACACTTATTCCGCTGCGGCAAGTGCTGTGCGTCACTCGATATTCTTCAAGTCGGCTCGCGAAGATTCGTACGTTTCGCAAAATGCCAGCGCTGCAGGATCGGGCGACTTGCCCCACTTCTCGCAAGCCAGCGTGTAGAATTCCGGCCACCAATTTCGGTGCTCAGTCAGCCCTTGCTCGCGATATGCCCGCCAATGGCTAAGGACCTTGCTCCAGCATTTGTCGCCATAGGCGAGGGCTTCATTGAGCGAAGCATACCGAGGCACATACCACCGCCGACCGATTTGCGCATGCAATACTTCATCAGCCCAATCAAAATCTTGAAACAGGCCAGACAGTGGCTGACCGCTGGCCAAGCCTACTTCCCATTCGTAACGTTTGCCGCTGCGTGGCATCAGCCCCTGTTCGATAAAGAACAACACTCCGTGCCGCTCGCGCGCATTCAATTGGCTGTTCAGATTTCGGGACCACGTAAAGTTGATCGGTATTTTTGTCCAATCGATCCCCAACGATTCGAAGCCGACTTCACCCATCATGGCATGACGCGCTTCGTCCCACAATTGCCGCGTCATTTCGTAATGAAACTCCCAGGGCTCTTGATCGCGAAGCTCGACTAGGATGCTGGCCATCATTTCCGGAACGTCCAATTCCCGGAGACGTTTGTACATCATCATTAACGTCTTGTCTTGCGGCGAAAAACCTTCGTCATACAAAAAGGCTTCCGGGTTAACTCCTGCATTAAACGGATCTTGAAATCGCGCATCGCGACGAGGTTCGCTATCAAACTCGAAAGGCTCAGCCGAGTATCGCGGCGGGGGAAGTTTGAGTTCTGAATCCTCAACGCCATCAAGCTCTCCTGCCGCAATCAGGCACTGCTGCAACTCGTCCAACCAAGCTTGGCTTCTGGCCGATAATTCCTCTGAAAGGAGTGCCGCGAGCGCCTGTTGACCAACCGATAAGACTTCCCCCAATTCGAAGCGAATCAGCTTGGCGACTCGTATCGTGGGCGCGTCGGCCAGTGGATGTGCGTCACGCTGCAATCGCTCACACGCCTGCAGCACCGCCGGTAACGCCACACTGTAGAGTCCGTGGAGCAACTCTATTGTACTTGGCGCGGCAATGATTTCATCCATCAACTGCGCTAGGCCCGCATGTGGCACGTGCTCCAGTCCCAACGGTGGTTCACGCATCTCTGAGACACGTCGCCGAATGAGCGTCACCTCTTCAGCACACAAATACGCATGATGACTGAACAGCGTTTTCAGTTCGTAAATCGGCTCGGCCGGAATTCGGGCCGTAAACGTTTCGCACATGCGCTTCAGCACATAGTGCAAACGTTTCAATCGTTCCACACTCAGCTCGACACTCCAGCCCGCGCGCGTTCCAGAGACGTTTGACACGCAGGTTGCGCGCTGCATCGAGCACAGACCAGCCAAGCGCGGGAGTTGACCAATTTGTTCAGGAGTGGGAGACAGCATAGGGATAATCCGGAGTGTTGGAGAAAGTACGTTCGACTTCAATCAGAGCGTTCGTGTTCGGAAATAGGGCCGATGTGGTTGTGAATCTACTCAAACCTAAACTTAAACCTTCACCACGGTAGTTTAAGTTGAAGTTGAAGTTTAAGTTGAAGTTGAAGTTTAGGTTTAAGTTATAGGTACAAATTCGAGCGAGTGGCTTGGAAAGCGCTGCTTGGAATCGTAGCCTCTTGAGCCCTTAATGCACCTAAATTCGTTCCACCATCTCACACCAACGGAAACAACCATGCTCCGAGAAGCGTGATACTGAATCCGGTGATCCCCATCAGTGTCAGCGCTACGGAAAAAGATTTCAGCGTTTGCGTCGTGGACATGCCAGTCATGGTAGCTACTTGCCAAAAGCCACTGTCGTTCATCCAGGGTAAGGGTTTCGAGCCGCAACCGATGGCCAGGGCTAAATACAGCGGATGGAATGGCAATTCGATGGACTCCATCACCGGCGCGACGATCGCTGCAGACGTAATCATGGCGACCGTCGCGCTTCCTTGAGCAGCGCGAATGATGGTGGTCAAAAAGAATGCCGTCCATAGCATACCCCAAGGTGTTGTCAGGCCCGCAAACCGCTCGCCGATGGCGGTAGCTAAATCGAGCTGTTGTAGCGCGGCACCAAACGCGCCACCAGCACAGGTCAGCAAGACGATTGTCCCCGCATCGGCGATCCCACGCGTGACCGATTGTCCAACTACTTGGCCATCGCTGGTGAACCTGAGTATCAAAATCGAAAGAACGGCGGTACCAATAAAAATTAAGCCTGGATCGTTGATGATCGCGATCCACTGAAGCATGTCTTGTAGCGTCGATGACGATGGTCGCCGCGCGGCGAGATAATCAACGATTTCGGCGCCTCCCAAAATGAAGATTGGGACTGCGATCGGTAGTGCGGCCACCCATAACGGAACTGAGCGCGAGGGCGGACGAGCACCTGCTGAATTGGACCCTTGGGCGACGCTTTGTCCTGCGGGTGACAATTGAATCCAGCGACTGCAAAACATGCCATAGGTAAAGCCGACGCAAGCGGCCAAGCCCCCAACAATAACCCCTCCGATCATCATCATCCCCACGTTGACTTGCATCGCGGCCGCGACCAACAGCGGACCAGGCGTGGGTGGGACCAGGGAGTGAGCCATCGTAGCTCCAACAATGATGGCCATCACGGCGGCCAAATAGCTTTCGGGGCGTTGTCTGCCAACGGCTTTGGCAAGTGGCAATAGCAAATAGAAGACATTGTCAAAGAAGACCGGCACACCCAAGATAAAACCACTTAAGGTTAATGCCGGCGCGGTGCCGCGCGGGCCAAACAGCGACATGATGGCTGCTACTAATTTCGCGGCTGCGCCGCTCTCCAGCAAACACACTCCTACGATGGCTGCCATGGTGACAGGAATGCCGAGCTTGAGAAATGTCTTGGTGAACCCTGCCGCCAGCTTGCCACCCAGGCTGCTCCAGCGTTGCGCATCTAAGCTGTGAACGGCTGACACGAGCACCAGCTTGTCGCCCTTGTTCAGCGTCGGAGCATCGGGGCCGGTGACTAGCCACGATTTGGCTGCACTCGATAATTCACCACGACCAACCGCAGACTGGAGTTGCTGGCTACTGACCACGTCGAGCTGCAGAGGCACGGGGCTTTCAGCAGTCGTCAAATCTCGCGACAAAAAATACTGGCCTGGCTCTGCCGACACGGAGTTGATACCGACGAGCCCGCCACCAGCAAAGCTGACCACTTGCACTTCGCGCTCAGCCAAGCCACTCTTGAGCAGCACCGAGCGGGGCGTCGCGGCGAAGACAAATAGAGCACCGATCAACAGACCCAACAACGGATGGAGCCTGAGCAAGAGAATCGAAATCAATACGATGGCCACACCGCTGGCCGCCACTAACAATACATCCATCCCAGCGACCTTGCGTGAAGTGTTGCTTTAGAACGAGAATGGATTGTACCACAGACCGATGCGCCTGATCAGAACGCTCTATTCTTGGCTGCGTCCCACTTTGCTTTTCTGCAATGAAGGATGCGCCGCATTGATCAGCCGGGCACCCGTTTGGCGATCAAACCCATCGGGGGTCCGGGTTACACGCTGGCCGTAGCCGCTTCAGGTTGATGTGCTCGCCAGTCGACTAGATGCAATTCGACTTTGCGATAGCCGCGAAATTCGTTGATGACCGGTCGGAAAGCCAAATCGAATTTACCATCGACACTCGACATCTCTGGCAACCACTCTTCGGCTTGTCCAAAGGCCACGCCGCGCATGCGATGACCGTGTTGTGACAGTTGCAAACTCATGTGCCGACCACTATCACCCATCAGCTTAGGGGCTTCGGTCAGTTCAACACCTATTGCGCAAAAAACCGGCCGCGGATTTCCCATGCCAAAGGGCGCGAGCTGTTCCACTTGACCCATGACCGACAAATCAAACTGTCCCAGCGGTGCTTCCGCATCGAAACAAATCTCTGCCTCGCTTTCCACATCTCCCATTTGCTCCGCCACCGCTTCCAAGAAAGCCGATCGAAAGGCGCTCAAGTTGGTCTCCTCTATCCGCAAACCCGCTGCGGCTGAGTGACCGCCACCGGAAATTAACAACGCACCACACTCCTGAAAGGCGGCATGCAGATTGACGCCATTTGGACTTCGTCCGGAACCGGTGCCTGGTCGTGTCTCGAGTTTATCCAGCGCAACGAGCACTACCGGGCGATGATATTTCTCCGCTAACTTGCCAGCCACAATACCGATCACACCGGGGTGCCAATTGGGCGAGGCGAGCACAAAGGCAGGATCTTCGTCGGGCGAGTGAACCTCTTTGAGTTGCTTGGTGGCTGAAAGTTGAATGCTGCGTTCGAGTTTATTGCGATTCTCGTTGAGTACTTGAATATAGTTGGCCAAAGCTTCGGCTCGCGTCTCGTCCTCAGTAATCAATAGCTCTACCCCCAACTGGGCTTGTCCCAGTCGCCCGGCTGCATTCAATCGCGGTGCGAGGGTGAAGCCGATATCCTCGGCACTTAACTCACGTTTCCCGCTGACCTTCGTCAAGTCCATTAACTTGCGCAGTCCCAGGGGAGGATTGTTGAAGAGAGTCTTTAAACCGTTACGAACCAAAATCCGATTCTCATCGACCAGCGGTACCATGTCGGCCACCGTTCCGATGGCTGCCAGCCCTACCGCTTGCAGCAGAAAATCTCGCAACGGCTCCAACACTTTGGCAGCGCCACTATGGCGTTGGCAAAGTGCCCAGGCCAACTTAAAAGCCACACCAGCACCGCACAAATCGGTAAATGGATATTGCGTGCCGGGGAGAGCTGGGTGGACAATCGCATCGGCCACCGGCAGTTCGTCACCGTAGCGATGGTGATCGGTGATGACCAAGGACAAACCCAATTCTTGAGCCCGCCGCGCGGCTTCGATGCTGGCGATGCCACAGTCGACCGTCACTACCAATTTCTTCCCCCGCGCCGCCAAATTCTCGATCGCCTCGAGGTGCAATCCGTAGCCCTCCTCCATCCGATTCGGAAGATGGTAGGTGACTTTCGCCTTGAGCAAACTCAGGCAGCGATACAATATCGCCGTGGATGTCATGCCATCCGCATCATAGTCACCATAGACAACGATCTCATCGCCCGCTTCGACTGCCGCGTAAATTCGCTCTACCGCGGCGGGCAATCCCGGCAACTCTTCGGGTGCCCGCATGTCAGCCAGCTTGGCCTGCAGAAAACGTCGAGCTTCTTCGGGCTGGTGGATACCCCGTTTGAGCAACAATTGCGCAACAACCGTCGATACTTCGCAGCGATCTGCGAAAGCCTGAATCTCGTCGCGATCGTGCGGCACAAAATTCCATTTCTTACTAGGCATCCAGACCTTCTCCTATTTCATAGCGCAAGTCGCACTGGACTTTCGGCAGCTGATTATTCAATTGTTCAGCTAATGATACCAATAGTCGCGGCTAACGTCAGCCGGCGCTGTCGGCTCACGCTTTGTGAGCCTCAGGCGCGTGAGCGGCCGGGCAACTCCCAATACCCAGTGCCTTACGGGCTTGTTGATTTAGTGAGCCGTGACGCGTGAACGGCCGGGCGACCAACACTGCCCGGTGCCTTACGGCCCACGGCTCACCCCGATACTGCCAGGCTCCGGCTCGGCGTGAAACAAATTCCACTACGATTTAACCTCGTAGCTGACACTTACTTGCAGCGCCACCATTGGTCGACGGCGATGTCGAGTCGCTGGGCCACCGGCTCGATGGATTTACGAAATCGATGTGCATCCACTGGGTAACCAGCGGTGGGCTTTAAGTCCACGACCTGCTCCCGCCAATAGTCGTTTAGGACCTCCATCAATCTTTCGCGCACATACTTCGCCAGCATCGAGGCCATGGCAGTCGCAGGAAAGCTATCACCCCCCACTGAAAAATGGACATCCACAGCTGGTGTCCCCTGGCTGCGATAGCTCGACCGGGCATTGCTTACGGCGGTTTCGATAAACCACTCATCGGGCATGGCTGCCAACAGATTCGGCAGGTAATTCTTTCGTCCACCCTGACGATCGCAAAACACTTCTGTCGCTGCGGGGCATGACTCCAATAGTTGAACGACCAAATCGAGCGTTGCTCGCGATAGCAATTCTCCTTTCGATCCCGACTTGGCGACCGCTTGGTTGAATCGAGGTTCGCAGATGATGGCCGCCCGTAGATCGATCAATTTTATGCCATGTCCGGTTAACTGCTGGCTGGCGATTTCAGACAACCTCTGCACTTCGGACTCATTTGAGAGGGCAGCGGGTACTGCTCGATGCGCGTAGCTCGCATACCATGCCAAGGCTTGAAGCTCAGCAATCAATTCGCTCGAAGCGACTCGTTGGATTAATTCGCCGAGTTCACTGTTTGGTTTTTCGAGAGTGGCGAACATGGCCAGCAGACCGGCTTCGAGCGTCGCCAATCCAGTTTTAGTCGAATACAGCTTCTTAGAATCCCCCAGCGGCACATGTTCGCAATGGGCCGTGTACGCGCGGGTCGCAAAGGATCGCCCGAAAGCATCAGAAAACTGCTGTTCTGTGAAGTCCGCCGGTGCCGACCACAATGATGCCGCGACCACCAATGGACCCAAGTTGGGGCCGTATCCCGCTTCGTCGACCCCTATGAAGAATTTTTTTGGAGTGCTGGGACTTGTCACAGCTTTCTCTTTCCCTGTTGTTAGCAACAATTAGAAACTACGCTGTCAGCAGTTACAGTAAGGCAGCACAACCCCCAGGCAACCGCGACATGATTAAGACAGCTAGCGCCACCGCTGTCAACGCGTTTCTCACCAGTCGATTCCCATGGAGTACTAGCTCATCTGAAAATGAAAGCTCCGAGAACCCGGAGCACTCCAAAGTGGACCAGTGGTCGCCTTGGAGTGCTGGGACTTGTCACAGCTTTCTCTTTCCCTGTTGTTAACAACAACCAAAAACTACGATGTCAACAGTTACAGTAAGGCAGCACAACCCCCAGGCAACCGCGACATGATTAAGACAGCTAGCGCCATGGCTGTCAACGCGTTTCTCACCAGTCGATTCCCATGGAGTACTAGCTCGTCTGAAAATGAAAGCTCCGAGAACTCGGAGCACTCCAAAGTGGACCAGTGGTCGCCTTGGAGTGCTGGGACTCGTCACAGCTTTCTCTTTCCCTGTTGTTAACAACAATCAGAAACTACGATGTCAACAGTTACAGTAGGGCAGCACAACCCCCAGTCAACCGCGACATGATTAAGACAGCTAGCGCCACAGCTGTCAACGCGTTTCTCACCAGTCGATTCCCATAGAGTACTAGCTCGTCTGAAATTGAAAGCTCCGAGAACTCGGAGCACTCCAAAGTGGACCAGTGGTCGCCTTGGAGTGCTGGGACTTGTCACAGCTTTCTCTTTCCCTGTTGTTAGCAACAACCAGAAACTACGATGTCAGCAGTTACAGTAAGGCAGCACAACCCCCAGTCAACCGCATCATGATTAAGACAGCTAGCGCCATGGCTGTCAACGCGTTTCTAACCAGTCGATTACCATGGAGTACTAGCTCGTCTGAAAATGAAAGCTCCGAGAACTCGGAGCACTCCAAAGTGGACCAGTGGTCGCCTTGGGTGAGCGTACGGTGAAGTGCATCTTGCAGGGTAGCTTAAGTTGGAGGATTTGTTTCCTCGAACTTGGAGCGTAGCAATGGACAGATCGAAGCGATCGGAAAAGGAAGAGTTTTGGCGGTTGATTTTTGAGGATCAGCAA
>JBGSNE010000032.1:0-9494 GCA_041739785.1 Pirellulaceae bacterium | reverse complement strand
TCTGCCGGAAGCGACTACCAATCGAGTCAAACATCACACTGACACCTAGTCACGCTCGGCAAGCGTGACCCACTTTCGCAAGCAACTACGTGGGTCGTTTCTGTCAGTGGGTCGTTTCTGCCGGAAACGACTACCAATCGAGTCAAACATTACACTGACACCTAGTCACGCTCGGCAAGCGTGACCCACTTTCGCAAGCAACTACGTGGGTCGTTTCTGCCAGTGGGTCGTTTCTGCCGGAAGCGACTACCAATCGAGTCAAACATCACACTGACACCTAGTCACGCTCGGCAAGCGTGACCCACTTTCGCAAGCGACTACGTGGGTCGTTTCTGCCAGTGGGTCGTTTCTGCCGGAAGCGACTACCTATCGAGTCAAACATTACTCTGACACCTAGTCACGCTCGGCAAGCGTGACCCACCAAAGCGTGGGCCACTTGAGAGTTGCCGTGGATCGATCGGCTCGCGCCTCGCAACGCTTTGAAAAAGAAAGCCACGACGAGTCGCAGCACTCCAAAAGTTGCGCTAGGCAGATCAACATTGAGCTTTAGGCCGCTGGAGGAAAAATCTCTTCCAACGGCAATGGATGTTTGACCGCTTCGATTTCCAATTCGATCGTGTCACCCACTGCCGCGATTGTCTGCGCGCAATATGACTGTCCGTTGCAGTGTTGAAATCGCTCCAATTGTTTGTCGATTAAGTTGACAATCCAATATTCCTCGACGCCAGCCGCGGCATAGATGGCAGCTTTGGCACGATCCTTGGCTAGTGACGTGTCGGCCACTTCGATCAGCAGTCGACAGTCGGTGCCGTAGGGATGACGATCGCGGAAATCGGCGTGCTTCCCACGAATGATAGCCAGATCTGGTTCAGGTTCGCTAGTGTCTGTGGTGATAGGAAGTTGGCACTGCGAAAGCCAGCCAACGGGCAGCACGCGTCCCAACCAATCGCTCAGATATCGAACCGCGTGACCGTGTGCGGGACGATGATTCATTTTTTCTATTATCCATCCTTCAAGCAATTCGACACGATCCTCGGGGGCTAACACACCTAACTCGCCCAGTCGGCGATACTGAGCGACGGTGAAGCGGTGCATGGGAAATGGAGGTGGAGTTTCTGAGGTGAAGGAAACTGTCGTGGACATTGTGCTGGCTTGTCGTTGAGATATTGAACCGGTGTACGACCAATACTATTCTAATCTCTAAGCGGACGTCCAGTGAATCGTGGCGTGTCGTGAGTCGCCAAGTAGGTTGACCACCAAAATCGTCGATGGGTAATAGGCTTCGTTGCGGCGACGCCAAAAAACCTTGGAGTGTGGTGATTTATCACAGTTTTCTCTTTCCTCATAACCTACAATAAACGGACTTTGGGGGCGGTTCTCAGCGGTTACCATCACACCCATCTGCCCGGAAAACTCCTCCCTGATAGCTCAGCTCATTCGCACAGCCACAGATTCCGGCCAACCAACCGCATTCAACGTAATTGTTCATTTGCCACCAACTTCACACTCACCGATCGATTGGCTCGCGCCTCGCAACGCTTTGAAAAAGAAAGCTACGACGAGTCGCAGCACTTCACAGAGACCACCGACCATGATTCGATTTTTTCTTACGGGCTTGTGTTTTATATGCCTCAGTTGCTTTTCAATCGCCTGGGGGCAGTCGAATGATGTGCTGCAAGGTTTGTTGAAGCAGGCACCTGAAAAGCTCGCGGCGGCAGCGATCAGTCAAGGGGACGCGGCACGTGGCGCGCATGTCTTCTTTCAACCACTGTTGGCCTGCTCGACTTGCCATGCAACCAACGATACTGGTCCCCTGTCGCTAGCCAGTGTCGGCCCCAAGCTGACGCGCCCCAATCCTAAGTTGACCGACGTAGACATTGTCGAGTCCATCTTGCGTCCATCAAAGCTAATCGCCCAGGGTTTTGAGACCACGCAAGTGCTCGCCGCCGATGGACAAGTGCTGACTGGAATTCTCGTCTCGCAATCTGATGACGAAGTGATACTTCGCGATGCATCCACCGGTAAGACGATCACGCTGAAGGCGGCAGACGTTGAGTCGCTGAGGCAGAATCCGCTGTCGATGATGCCTGAGGGAGTGGCTGGACAACTCACCAGCCGCGGACAGTTTTTGGATTTAGTGCGCTACTTGATCGAGATCCGCGATGGTGGAGTTGAGCGAGCGCAGCAACTACAACCCAGGGTATTGCCAGGGAGCGAACCCCTGCCCGAATACGAATCTCATCTCGATCATGCTGGGCTGATTGGCGCATTGGATGACGACGCCTTCAAGCGGGGCGAAGCGATCTACAATCGTTCGTGTGTCAATTGCCACGGCACCGCCACGCAAGAGGGCTCGCTTCCCACTTCGCTACGATTCGCCTCAGGCAAATTTAAGAATGGTTTCGATCCTTTTGCGATGTATCAAACCATCACCAAGGGTTTCGGATTGATGACGCCCCAACGCTGGTTGGTTCCCAAGCAAAAATACGATGTGATCCACTACATTCGCCAGGCATATCTCCGGTCTGACAATCCGACGCAATACGCGGAAGTTGATGGAGCTTACTTGGCAAGTCTCCCCGCAGGTGACACGCGCGGTCCGGAACCTTCGTTGCAAGAGCCGTGGCAGCAGATGGACTACGGTCCCAACCTGATGGGCAGCTACGAAGTCGGAAATGACGGAAGCAATATCGCCTACAAGGGGCATGCGATTCGTCTGGATCATGGTCCCGGTGGAGTGGCCCAGGGTAAGCATTTTATTCTCTATGAACACGACACGATGCGCGTGGCCGCGACCTGGTCTGGCGATGGATTTATCGACTGGAATGGCATTAATTTCAATGGCGCCCATCAAAAACATCCGCGCATTGTGGGCGACGTATTGTTCGCCAACCGGAGTGGTCCGGGGTGGGCCAATCCCCAGACCGGTTCATTCGAGGAGGTTCGTCAGCCAGGACGCGATGGTCGGTTCTACGGCCCACTCCCCAAGGCGTGGATCGACTATCGTGGGACCTATGTAAGAGGCGCGGATACGGTCGTGCGCTATCGAGTGGGAGCCACCGAGATTCATGAATGGCCAGCCATCTCGGAACTGGGTACATCTGTGGTTTTTGAACGCCACTTGTTGATCGGAGCCGCCGACCGTCCACTGATTGTGCGCATTGCCGATCGCGCCCAATGTACTCAGCAATTGCTGCCGAATTCCGCCCGTTTTAGTGGCCTATGGTCGCAGTCGAACGGCGAATTGCCTGCGGTGGTGTTTGGGGCGCGGGGGCAGGTAGAGGGAGTGGAGTGGGAGTATGAGGATGAGGAAATTCGTTTGCACATTCCCGCCAGTGACAAACCTCGCAGGTTGACCTTGGTTGCGTCGAACGCGAATGACCAAGCGGAGGCTGAAGGGGCGGTGGCGGAACTGGTCAAGCGTGTGGAAGTGTCGACCGAAAAATCTGACGCGTTGTCGGAATTTTTTGACGCAGAGGTACTCGACTCGGAGAGTCGAGCGACGAAGGTGGTACTCGACTCGGAGAGTCGAGCGACGAAGGGGAAGCGTTGGCCGGAGTCGATCACTACACCGATCGAGATTGCGAGTAACGAAAGCGCTTTGGCGGTCGATGTGATTCACTATCCGGCTAACAATCCCTGGTTCTGCCGCATGCGTTTGACAGGCGTGGATTTTTACGCCGATGGCGATTCAGCCGCGGTGTGCGATTGGGACGGTAACGTGTGGCGCGTTACTCATTTGCATTCGGCCGAAGCACGTTGGGAGCGGATCGCCTCGGGTTTATTTCAACCGCTGGGGATCAAATTTCGCGATGGTGAAATTTTCGTTTGTTGTCGCGATCAGATTTGTCGCTTGCACGACACCAATCAAGACGGAGAAACCGACTACTACGAGAGTTTTAATCACGATCACATCAACACTGAGCACTTTCACGAATTCGCCATGGGCTTGCAATGCGATGACGAAGGCAATTTTTACTATGCCAAGAGTGCTCGTCATGCCTTGCCGGCCGTCGTTCCTCATCACGGCACGTTGTTAAAAGTGTCCGCTGATGGTTCGAAGACTGAGATCGTGGCCAATGGATTTCGGGCCGCTAACGGAGTTTGTTTAAACGATGACGGTTCGTTTTTTGTGACCGATCAAGAAGGACATTGGAATCCCAAAAATCGCATCAACTGGGTCAAACCTGAACAGTTTTACGGCAATATGTTTGGCTATCACGATGTCACGGATGAAAGCGACGAAGCCATGACACCGCCGCTGTGTTGGATCACCAATTCTTTCGACCGCTCGCCGGCGGAATTGCTGTGGGTGACCAGCGACCAATGGGGGCCACTCACTGGAACGCTGTTAAATATGTCCTACGGTTATGGCAAGCTTTACGTCGTGCCACATGAGCTCAAAGGCAATCTGATGCAAGGCGGAATGTGCGAGTTACCGATTGACCCCTTGCCCACCGGTATCATGCGCGGCAGATTTCATCCCACTGACGGTGGTTTGTATTTGGTAGGCATGTTCGCTTGGGCCGGAAATCAAGAGGCGGATGGCGGATTTTATCGTGTGCGATATACGGGCAAACCGTTGTATGTTCCTGTCGCGTTGCACTGCCAAGGGACGACGCTGCGGATTGGACTGAGCGATGACATTGATGCAAGCTCCGTTACCCCCGACAGTTTTTCCATAAGTCGTTGGAACATCAAGCGCTCAGCCAAATACGGCTCGGAGCACTACGACACTCGTGAGCTTGATGTTGCTTCCGCTCGGTGGGATGCCGAACAACGCGAGATGGTGCTGCAGATTCCCGACCTAGTGCCGACGTGGTGCATGGAGATCCAGTTTGATGTGCGTGGGCTCGATGGCACTCCCCTTCATCGCGTCATCCACAACACCATCCATTCCACCGGCTCCGAGTAAACTACTCGACACTGTAACGGAGTGAGTGGATTTTGCCCGCCAATAGCGCCAATGAGCGCGAATCGGAAGCAGTCGAATGAGGCTGGAAGAACGCAATAGATTTTAGTTGGTACTGGATGAGTGCGGTCGTTAAACGCACTACCGTTCAATTTTCCATTCGTGGATTCGTTTAACGCCGAGCCGGAGCAGGCTGTTGATTCAAGTTAAATTGAACAATCGCGAGAATTATTTTAGCGCAAAGAGTTTCCCGCAGGTTGAGTCACAGCCTGCGCAGGCGACGGCAACGTGGGGGACGGGACGTACCCGGCTGGGAGTTCTAACAAATCAGCCCAAACCCGTTCCTTCTTTTTTGAGCAATCCCAAGCCCCCGACACACCAGAGGCGGCGTCTGCCGGCGCCTTCGCAGCCTCAATCAATCGACACAACCAAGTCGATATTGCCGAACGTTGCCATGGGCCATGGCACAAAATGAGTTGATCCAAACTGTACTGGACGAAATCGCATGCGAGATCGGAGTCGGCGATTTGCAATGCGACGTTCGCCTGTCGAGGAACCGTGACACCGTTTCATTGCGTCCTTACGATTCGCGCTCTTTAGCGCCATTGGCGGGCAACTATCCCAGCATGGACTCAGCCGCTTCGTTTGCGTCTAAGCACACTGCAGATGAGCATCGGCAGCACACAGCCCAGTGACGACGGTTCCGGGACGGTGTTGACGTGAAAGCCTTCTAAAGAAAAACCGTTGTCGTCAGCGGAACCAAATGCGTAGCCGATGACTAGTGTTTGTCCTATGTCGATCATGTTGCCTATCGGAAAATCGCCGCTGGTAAAATCATAGACATCCGTGCCAGCAGTGGTGGCGTCGAGTATGCGAGCTGGGTTCGGTCCGACAGTCAAACTGGCGCGTTCGCTGCCGCTGAACGAAGCGAGTGTGAGTTGTGTGAAGGTCACGGGTTGATCGAAAGTAATTGTAATGAACTCACTGGTGCCACTCCCGCCGTCCAGTAGACTCGGTGCGTCGTCAGAGCCATCTGCGTTGATGCCGAAGCCAGACATGTTCGCACTGAAAACGCCAACGTTGGCGGTCAGCGTAGCGGTCAATCCATCGCGAGTCAGCGAGCCGCTGGCCATTCCGTCAATCGTTGTATTATCCAGTTTATTTCCAAGTTCAAAGATCACCAAGTCGGCTTGAGCTACCGAGCATGCAGTCGAAATTACCGCGCACAAAACCCAAACCAAGCCGTAAGATAAACGCATTCTCATCATTTGCTCCTACTCAAAAAATCATGGTGGAAACACAATCACATCACAAAGTTTTAAATTGAATATCCTCCTTGGCCCAAACGTCCAGGCTTCCTGTCAACGAGTGGACTGAGGGCCTGCCAAAGCCAGACGCTTGAATGCTCGGGAGCATACCCTTTGCCGAACGTGTTTTCAAGCATTTTTCGGCAGTCGCCTTGAGTTTTTTTATCCGTGCTTTATGCGCGCTCATTGGCGCTATTCGCGGGCAAAATTCTGCAGCTGCTTTTCTTGCCTGTGTGAACCAGTCGCTTCCACTCCAGTCGCGGGTAGCTACCAAAATTGATCAACAATCGCAACATCTGTCGAGGTACAAAGGGCATCTGTTGGTAGTCGAATTCGATCTCCAAGCACTCTTGATAAACGGATTCCAAAAAGCCACAGCCTTTGTCGTTGGTAACCTCCAAGCACGCGCCCACAATCTTGTAGCACTCTTCGCGAAAAATCAGCTCAGCCATCGCTAATTTCCTCTCTGGCCAGTCAAGACACATGTCACTGCGACGTCGCGCCAAACTGTGACACCTAAAGTAAGACGGAGAAGATCGAAATTCCTTACAGCTATTTCTCGAAAATGCAGAAGATTTTTTTAGAAGCTTGGCAAGACTCGGCAGATTGCCCAGAACTGCCCGCTAAGGGCGCCAATGCACGCGAATAGTCAGAGAGGTGATCAAGAGTTTGTCAGGCTTTTAATTCAATCCCGATTCGCTCAAGAGTGCTATTGGCTGGCGACAACATCACTGGCAGCTGCAGTTCCCAGTGCACCCCACGCTCCAACAGGGCTTGATGTGGGAGCGATGCTGAACTCTGCGGTGGTGGGGGGAGTTAGCGAGATTTCTCCAGTGTCGATACTGGCAGAGATAGTCGTGGTAAGGCGGTGACCAATGGGGTGACGACCTTACCGACGTTGAATTCAAAACGACACTACTACGCCAATGCCATCCAGGCAGGAAAATTACTGGTAGGAAGATTGACCTAGCGATATGCCCAACACAGCGAGAGCGGATCAAAAGTGGAACAGCACACGCTAGGAGTCTAACACTTGTCGCCAGCGTTTGGGCAAGGCGGCGTAGGCGCGATCGTAGGTCTTGTTGAGTGGCAGTTCGACGTGCGCACCGGCTTGTAGAAACAGTGGCATGTCCGGCAGGGGCTCGCCGACGGTGATCGGTTGCAGGTAGGCCCGAGTTGTTCTGCCCGCGATCCCTGCTTCGTAGGCAACTGCCGACAGTGGTTTGATGGGGGGCGTAACCGTCTGGCCGGTGAACTCGCTCCAGATCAGTCCGTGGATGCCAGCGGGGTCACGAGGTCCGATTGGCTGCAGATCGATGAGCACGAGGTGAATGCCTCGCCACAAGAGACCTATGGCTTTATCGACTATGGCCCGCACGGCAGCCTGGCTCGATTTGTTACCGCGCGAGACGATTTCAACCATGGCGATAATGTGGTCATCGGAAACGTGGCGAATGACGACGGTGCTTTGTTTTCGGCTGTAGAAGTCGATCTCCGCTTCGGCGGTCAATTGTATTTTCGGAGCTGCCAGTAACACGCTTCCGCTAGCAGCACTACCGCTGGCGCCATTGCCGCTCGTGTCGTCGCTGCCTTTTTCTGTGGCTTGAGTCGTTTGTAGGGCTAAAACGTCTGGGCCAAAAGGGCCGGTCTGCCGCTCGGCTAAGGCATAGTAATCGCCGGGGAGCAAGCCGCTATTGAGCACGCGCTTGATTTCTTCGATCCAGGCGTGATGGAAATCATGAAAAATTCCAGCGTCGACACGCGTCCAATCGTGGATTGGCATTTGCAACTCTCCCAATGTTTCATTATTCGCCTAAGTTGCTTGGAAATCAAGCGAAAACTGAGAATGGCTGGTAGGAAGTTAACTGTCGATTTTAAAGTAGTGGACGAGGTTACGAGTCCGCTCAGCGTCGTGCTTTGTCGGGGGCTCGTAACCTCGTCCACTATGGTGAACCCAAATTCCGGAGCGAAAAGGGCTCAAGATTGGGCGTGGGGTTGGTCGATAACGACATTTCCCGAATTTTGCGAGTGGCTTGGGGGGAGGTTAACGGTTGACAAGTGCGAACCTTTGGCTACGATTTTGCGGTCCTATAGGGCGGATCGCTGCAGTAAATGCGGTGAGCTGCTTTGAAGAGGGCGTGTAGCTCAGTTGGTTAGAGCGCGTCGCTGATAACGACGAGGTCCCAGATTCGAGTTCTGGCACGCCCACTTTGTAGTTTGCAGAGAGAAGTTCGAGGTTTGAAGGCCGCACGGCCTTTACATTTCATCCTTCATCCTTCAAACTTCAGCCTTACCGAGGGGGTGTAGCTCAGTTGGGAGAGCACCTGCTTTGCACGCAGGGGGTCATCGGTTCAAGTCCGTTCACCTCCACTTGGTAGTAGACTTTTTGGGGTCGCAGGGTTGTCTGGGAAGCGTTTGAAAAAAATGTTTTCTAGTGGGCTTGCGGCCGAGCGAAAAATCGAGATGATTCTTCGCTCTCAGGTGACGCGGAAGTCAGGCAACTGACCCGAGTGACACCTGCGGAAAACAGCTTCTTGAAATCTTCAAATTTGCTGTTGACCGACGCCTCGCTCAGGCGTAAATTACTGAGCTCCCCTGAGGGTGAACAGCCCGCCGGGGAAAGCTGATCTTTGACAATTTGGTTGATTGGTAGTTGGCATCTTAAATGCATATCTACTGGGCGAATCTTGTGATGAGTTTCGCTTGGGAATTGGATATGCGACACGACGATAGTTCGGCTGTTGGCAGGCTTAGCTTGTTGATGGTTGGAACTGCGATTTCTTAATTGAAAGCGAGCGCTGAGAAGTCGCTGATGGCTGTAGATCGCTATCAGTGCAAAATACCGTCAGGTTATATCATCCTGACGGCACCGATGCTTCGGTTTGAGCCGCGAAGGCTGGTTTGGTACGGGTTTGCTTTGGCAGGCTGTGCTGGGTTGGTTGGCTGTGGTGAGAGTTCGAAATTTCGGTGGTCAAGTTACTAAGGGCGCATGGGGGATGTCTTGGCATTAGAAGGCGATGAAGGGCGTGGAAGTCTGCGAAAAGCTTGGGGTAGCTGACAAACGAGTATTGATCCCGAGATTCCTGAATTAGCTTGTACTGAATACATAGGTACTTGTGGCCAACCCAGGGAACTGAAACATCTAAGTACCTGGAGGAATAGAAAGAAAAATCGATTCCGTAAGTAGCGGCGAGCGAAAGCGGAGTAGCCCAAACCGTGTGGGTTTTCCCACGCGGGGTTGTAGGGTCTTTCACATGGGAGTTACAAAATTCTGG
>JBGSNE010000011.1:0-19180 GCA_041739785.1 Pirellulaceae bacterium | reverse complement strand
CATGAACCGCAGGGGCTTCTCTCTGCGTAAGGTTCGCAAGACTCAACCGCTCAAGAAAATCCCCGAGACCAAGGACATCTTCGATAACGTCAAGGCCGCACATCAACGGGCTGCGACCGACCAGAGCATCTTACGCATTTCTGGAGATTGAATCAGGCCAACTCACGATCGGCTTTGCGACCAATAGTTCCACCAGCGATACCGTGGCAGATAATCTTGAGTTGTGGTGGAACGAACGCAAATCGCTTTATCCACTCATCCGTACATTGATGATCGACCTGGATAATGGTCCTGAAGTATCCAGTCGCCGCACCCAGTTTATGAAACGTATGGTCGCATTCGCCGACAAATACAGCTTGAAGATCGAGTTGGTTTATTATCCACCATACCACAGCAAGTACAATGCGATTGAGCGCTGCTGGGGAGTGTTGGAGCAACACTGGAATGGTACGTTACTGAATTCAATCTCAACTACTCTAAATTGGGCGCGCAGCATGACCTGGAAAAGCATCCATCCAATCGTGCGAAAATTGGATGGCATATATCGCCGAGGCGTCAAGCTTACCAAAGCTGAGTTCGCGACAATCGGCGAGCGTTTGCAGAGATCGCAATCTGTCGGGAAATGGAGTGTCGTAATTTCCCGGAAGTCTTGGCTGCGACGTAGCTGTCCAGGGCAGGCCAACCACGCCCTCCTCCCAACACGACTGCCTGATAACTCGCGCCTTGGTACTTCCAAAAGCACTACGTCGGTCAAAAATTGCGTCGTGTAGGCAGATCGCAGTGGCTGGCTAAACCCAATTTGCTTCAAGCCGCTTGCCTCGCTCGGCCATCCACTGCAATCTGCCTACTCTTTGCAATTTTGTGGGTTCGTTGGTACGTTTATTTTGTCCCGCTGCCTAACGCAAATTATGTCGTTCGCTCGCAACCCCACAAAGGCAATTTTCTGTAAACAGCCATAGTTTTTGATGCACCAAGCAGCTGTTTCTTGACGAATTGGCGGGAATGTAGGAATCTCAGGCAAAGCTAGTAGATAAATTTAGAAATTTCGTAAAGAATCTAGTCGCTAGATCATCAACTGGATCGAGCTCGGGCCATGAATACTCCCCAAAACCACTTTGCAAACAATATCGGATGCGCGATGGCTTTTTCGACTCTAACGCGGCGAGCTGGCATTGTCCTGCTGTGGACGGCCCTAGTTTCAATAGGCGCAATTTCCCAGGCGGAACAATTTGTCCTCTTTGATGTCGCGTTTACCTACACCAAGCACGATGCGGACAATTCGAAGCCCAGCCGGTCGCACTTCTATGTAAAGGACAAACTTCTTAATGCCGAGCGTCCCCAGGATTGGACATCACCGGTGGACTATCGCAACGGGACGGTACACATTCGCTTGGAAGTTATCGAAAAACCGCACGGAGGCGCGCCGACAACTTGGTCGCTGTGCTACATTCCCAACAAGGGTCAAAAAAATGGCTATGGATGCACGGGTACGAAGGTCTACACGGAACCCGGAGTTTATGAGCAGGATGTCGACATGACCAGCTTCTGGGAAAACGACTCAATCGTTTGGTCAGAGGGCATCAAGCAAATGGACTTGGTAATTAAAGATGACAGTGGCGGCCAAGGGCATGCGCACAAAAGGGCTGATCCCCAGAACTATTTCCCGACTAAGGTTCGAATCACGATGGTCCAAGTCTCCGCTGGTTCGACCTACGATCCAAGTCAAGTTCCCAACCTTCCAACAACGCGAAAAACCCTCGGCAACGTCAAGAATTCTAAGTAGACGAATTACTGACCGACACCGTCGAAACGCTAGCGGGTGGAAGTGTAGGCTGAATTGTATCTCCTGCTAGCTTAAGGTTCCAATCGAGATCGACCCACAATCCGCGTAAATACAGCCGCCCAAGTGCGCTGCGAATTGACCATACACTTCAGGCTGGATGACCAAGACGGCCTGTGCGGTATCCACCACGATCTCGGCTTGTGAATAGCCCGGTGAAGCTGTCAGGCATAAGAGGAGAAAAATGAGATATTTCGCATTTGTGGAATGGTCCGCATACGAAAAAGCCCCTGGGTGATGTCGTCGAACGAGAATGCGGGTATCTCATAATCCCGGATTTCCGGTTGCCGGTGGAGCGTGAGCGATGTCGAATTCCGAATACTTTTCGTCTTTGGTAACCTTGAATGAAATCTTGGCCTTGGCTTCCTCGCCCCAGGGAACCACTTGTGGACTGCTCAGACCTAATTTGATCGTCAGGTATTTTTCGCCCGACGCATTGGAATCACCGACGACATTCCAGTCCGAACCATGAGTTGCCGAATCTGCCGGGTCGGGCGGCGGCGAACGATATGGAATTCTATCTTGGCACATTGCGCCAATGAAAAGCAGCAAAAAACACTTCTGACGATCGGCAGAGATGTTGCACCTCCTGATCGAACAAGTCGTCCTGTACTTAATGCTAACTGATGATTGAATGTAGGGGAGCTTACACAGATCTCCGAGCCACACATCAATGGTCGCAGGCGTTTGGCGTGATCTTCACACCAGCCTCCAGAAAACCATCGATAGACCAAACGTCCTTTCTCATTTGCGTTCCGTGGTCAGTTGGTAAAGTATGTAATACGGCAACCTAATGGTACAATAGAAAGCATAGGTTCTAATGTAGGATACACCATGGCCGACCATCAAAACAAGCACATTCGGGAAGCAATCAAGTATGCAGAATCCCAGGGGTGGTCGACGGAGATCGCAAACACACGAGCGCACATTTGGGGCGTGCTGTTTTGCCCACATTCGCATCGTGACGGATGTCGTATTCGCATAATGTCGACACCCAGAAATCCAGAGTCCCACGCAAAAGACATTCGACGGCTTGTAGACCGTTGCCCTCATTCGAAAAACGGAACGGTGGATTGATGAAAGAACATTGTTTCACGTTAATTCTTACCCGTGGTCCGAGCGACGATGAATCGGATCAGATGTATGGTAAATTCGATGACGGCACGATTGCGACTATTGCCGGAGTGCCACAGATCTCATTTCATCGGATATCGGATTCGCTCGAGTCCGCAATTCGCTCTGCGCTAAGGGATGTGCAGTCTTTTGACTTGACTGTCGCTAGAGTTGAGATTGAGCCTGAGTCGGTTCTTCAAGCGTCGTAGGATTTTTTTGGGACGGAACGGTACCAATCACCCCGGAACGGGAGGTGACTCGTTTTCAAAGTAGATCCGCCACCGTTCCTGGGGTGCATTGGATGGTTCCGAGAATCTCGCACAACCGCGTGTCGCACCAACGAACGACAGTTTCATCTTTCGATGGATTGTTCGGTAAGTGTTAAGTCGCGAATCGCCTCAGGGGCAAGGTCTGCACCATTCGGCCATACTATCGTTTTACAAACTGGATCCAGCGAGAATTGCGCGAACACTGCGGGATCAAGTAGCGGTTCAAATACGACACCCATCAATAGTGGCCGCAAATCGATAACGAACCGGTTCCCATCGTTGAACGTTACATCAAGCGCAGTAGGACCGGCCAGTTTGGCATCGACGATGTGAAGTATCATGAAAATCAGTCCAGTGGATCAATTGGAATCAACGGTTGCTGCGATTCGGCGAGTTCCCAGTCAGCAATCAACTCATCCCGATGCAGTGTGCTCCATTCGGCAATTAATTTCGAAGCTCTTCTTGGAAGGCTGCCTTCTATTATAGCACCCGTTTCTATTTCAACGATTGCCTCAGATTCACCGTAAAATGCATGAAAGTGCGGGGGCGGGTGATCGCGGTAGTAGATGTAAACAGCGATGCCGCAAAAAAATTGCGATATGCAAGGCATGGTTTGTTTTCGTTTAGCACCCTGCTCAAACAATTGAACTCGCAAGATCGCGAATGGTTTCCAAAATGGCTCAAGGGTTCCTACGCAATTCACATCTTCGCCAGCAGCCGTGACGGCCTGCTTGTCGTGAGCCAGAAACTTTTCGAACAGCGTGCGAGTTCACTATCTTCTTCGCGTTCACTGCGTCTTTGTGACCTCTGCGTTTGATCAGTACTCACTTCGATCGCCTCTTTTGACCCGGATGATTCACCGATAAGCGGGGCCTGTCGCCTGTTGAAGAGAGTGGTCGGCTGACTTTTCGCTGTTCAACGACTGCTACCAATCCATCCCTTACGCCAGAAGAACAGGAACATTCCCAGCGCCACGACTCCCATGGCTGCGCAAAGAATAGTATAGGAGTGTTCGTATTTGAGTTCGGGCATGTGTTCAAAGTTCATTCCGTAGATACCGGCCATGAAGGTCAACGGCACAAAAATGCTGGATACGATGGTCAGCACCTTCATCACTTCGTTGGTCCGATTCGCAATGGACGACAGGTAGGTGTTCATTAGGCCAGTCGCCATGTCGCGATACATTTCAGCAACTTCCGAAGTTTGAATACAGTGATCGTAAGTGTCCCGCAGAAATACGCCGACTTCTTCGGAGATCAACTTGTGGTCGCCGCGCACCAGCTCATTGATAGCCTCGCGTTGCGGCCAAATCGCGCGACGCAAATTGATCAATTCGTTCTTTAGGCGATTGAGCTCACCCAACACGGCGGGCGAGGGATTGTCGATGACTTTACTCTCTAGGGCCTCCAACCGATTGCCCACGTTTTCAAGTACCGGGTAATAGGCGTCGACAATAGTGTCCGCAATCACGTAGGCTAGATAGTCGGCACCTCGCTTGCGGATGAGCCCTTTGTTCGCGATCAGCCGCTTGCGTACGGGATCGAGGATATCACCGTGCTTTTCCTGAAAGGTGATCAAGTAGTTTCTGGCGATCACCATGCTCACTTGTTCCATCTCCACCTCAGGCTCAGCATTTTCATCCGTTGCGTCTAACCTCACCATGCGGATAACAACCAAGAGCTGGTCTGCATAGGGCTCTGCCTTCGGACGCTGTGGGACATTGACGACATCTTCGAGCAGCAGTGGGTGCAGATTGAACATCTGTCCCAACTGACGCATGATCGACCGGTCCCCAAAACCCTGAACATCCACCCAGGTGATTTCTTCGTCGTTGAATGCTTCCGTAAGTCTTTCAACCGACTCGACGACATCAGCTCGATGACTGGTTTCCGAATAATGAATGGACGTAATATGTGGTGGCTGGGCTTCTTTGGATATTACCAGTGTGCCGGGGCGGGCGCCGACCTTGGTATGCCGCTTGTTAAAATACATGGCGTTCAAACTTAGTTCGATTCGAAATAGTGAAGGCGGACAGCCAAGGCAAATCACGCTAGACAGCAGAACTACTGTTGGTCGTCGCCAAGGTAGGACGCCAAAATTTGGTCCCAACTCGGGCTTGAAGTTTTCCGCAATAGAACTTGGTTAATTGGCTCACGCAGTTTGCTTTCCGTTGGCAGCGCAAAAGCGTAGTTCTGTTTTTCAAACGTAGCAGGCAAGACAAAAGCGTCACCGTAATGATGCTGGAATACTTCGTACCTCAACATGGGCGCGTCGTAGACCACAGCGTCATGTGCCCCAGCTACCAAGCCCACAGCAGCCCCTTGGACATCCGCATGTTTGGCGAAGTTGATGTGCCGCGAGCGCAAGTAGTCCGCAGATGTGGAACCATCGACCGTGGCTACCTTGAAACGTGCCAGGTCGGAAGGTCCATCAATCCGCGCACGGAGTTGTGTCACCGTTAACGTCGAGGTAACTGCTGCGGTGAAGCCACCTATGATGAACAGTCCAGCGAACATCCAAATCAATCCAATAAGACGCCCACCGAGGGTCTTGGGAACTTTATCGCCATAGCCCACCGTCGTCAGCGTCACTGCCGCCCACCACATTCCGGCTGCAATTCCCTTGACCCATCCTTTGTCAAATTGCTCGCGGTTACGCTTGCGTTCAAACAAGTACAATGCCACCGCACTGGCAAACATGGCCAGGAACAGCCCTATCACGATTCGTAAGAACGTGATTGAGAACAGGGCATCCATCAGTCCAGACCAGCCCGACAATCGCTGTGTGGCACCCACGGCAATTCCAAGGCCTGACGTATAATAGGGGTGCGTGAAGTCCATGCGCCGCTCTCGCTCAAAGTTGACTGTCAGGGCAGCGACGGCAATATCAACTTCTTGCGATTCGACCGCGGCGAGCATCTCAGCCAGATCCATGATTCTAAATTCGACAACAATTTCATGACCAGCTTGGCTCTCCAGATCGGCTTTGACCTCCCGGAACAAATCCATACTGATTCCCTCCCACTGGCCACCCTCATTGAGCATTGCAAACGGAGGGACTTGGCGGGTTGCTACCACGAGTGTCTGCGGTACATCAAGGCGAGCTTCGCTTAATATCGCAGGCTGGCTGGGCCTTTCATCTTGGGCAATGGCCGGTACAAAGATCGCCATAAGGATTGCATGACTTGTCACGGTACCAATCGAACTTCTCACGAACATCGGATTCTCCAAAGTGGTTTAACTGCGTCGCTCATTCGCAAGTGCTCCTAGTGCTTCATTCACTTTCAATTTGGAGTTGTCCGGGAAAAGGTGGCGTCGGGAAAAGGTGTTCGACACAAATGGCACGAGGTTAAGGGGTAGCGGAATTCGTGCCTGACACCGAGGCTAATTGTCAGCGGTTCCTAAGTAGCGGTAGACGAGTTCATCCCAAGCATCGCTCTCGCGATATCGAAGAAGCTCTTCGTTGAGTGTCTTGCGCAACTCACTCTCGGGAGCCAACGCGATGGCGTATTCTTGCAGGTTAAAAGACACCGGGAGCACGTCGATTCGATTGGCAAATTCTTGACTGGCCAGGTACTTCAGCAACGCGACGTCATAGACAATCGCATCTGCCTCGTTTGCATCCACTGCGTTCATAGCCGCGTCGGGAGATTCGTAGAGGCGGAATGCGATACGTCGTTGCCGCAAATAGTCCTCACTCGTGCTGGAAGCTACCGTCGCCACCCGTACGTGATGCAGGTCGGCTGCTCGAGCAATGCCTGTATCGAGCTGCTGAACTGTCAGGACCGAAGTGATCACACCTGTAAAGATCGATAGCAGCAACAGGCTAGCCAGCATGGCACATGCCGCCAGCAACTTGCCCATGGTACTGGCAGGCATCACACCTTTGTGTCCAAACAGAACAATGGTCGCCCACCACATTCCCATTCCGATTCCTTGACGCCTTTTACCACCAAACATGTTTTCATTGCGGCTGCGTTCGAAGAACCAGAATAGGATTCCACAAACAACGACTATGCAGAACGAAGTCAATGCAAAAATCGTCAATCTCCCAGACACAATCCGCCGCAAGATCGCCCAAGGATTCGTTCGCTCACGTGCCGAAACCGCAATGCCTAAACCCGTCGAGAAATGAGGGTGACAAAACTCAACGCGTGCATGCCGTTCCGACGTCACGCTGACGGCTGCGACTGCCGCGTCTAATTCACCTTTTTCTAAACCATCAAGTGCCTGCTCGAGCGTCAATTCTTGGAAGTCATATTCGAGATTCAGTTCATCTGTCAGATGCTTCCAAAGCTCAATGCTGATGCCTGTCCAGCTGCCATCCGCGTTCTTGATAGCAAAGGGAGGAATGTGCTTAGTAGCTACACGGAGCGGCGCAATCCCTTCGGAACTCGACTGCGGTGGGTCGCCACTTACCACCTTTGGGTCCTGAGCATAAGCGGATAGAGCTAGCAGGAACAGGAAAGCGCAAGTGGTTGTGGACAATCGTCGCATTCGGCTCACATTCGTAGCAATATTCTGGTGTATTCTGGTGTCACCCGGGTCGATTGATGAGGAAACTCTAAATGAATATACCAGCTGCCGCTGATGCATGGTGAGGAAGCGCGGTTGTGGGTTGCCGAGACGCGGCCTTGGACAGTCATTATTCTTGTAATTTCGGACCCAAGAGTAGCACTTTCGACTGCCTTCTCGATTAACCCGGACTATTGACTTGGGCCATAAACAAGTGCGGGTTCAGGCGTGCCGCAAGTAAACATTCGCTGTAGTCGTGAGCGGTAGGGCGCTGGCGACCGGTTGATTTGTGAGCCGCGACGCGTGAGCGGGCTGTTGATTTAGTAGTTTGACCCGTAGCCGTGTGGTTTGAAGCCTGCGTTATGTCAACCGCGAAGCGGTGGTATTGTGTAGCCTGGGGTGCAACCCTAGGCGAAGATCTCCCCGTTGATCCACGTCTAAGACTGTGGGTCAAACAAAAAACCTTTCAATCAACACTAATACAACAGCAAGCGAGCTCCGAGCGGACGAATGATGCTCACGATATTCGACTAGAGTCTTGGAACAAGGTAGTGATCAACGAGAAGTGTCGAAAAATCAAGGGAAATCGAGGTCCTTTCGAGTGTGACCGACACTGATTGTGTTTGGCACTTAGGGCGATTGGACTGAGTAATCTTGGCAATAAGGGCAACTCTTTCCCTTGGACATGGGGCTCGATGCTTTGAGATCCTCCCAAAGTGTTAGACTCGGAACGTAGATGCGATCGCCTGGTTGCAATTGATAGTTCGTGGCGACATCGCCGAGCTGCAGAATCTGTTGGTAGCAAACCGGCAAAATCACTCTGGGTTGGTCGGCATGCTGTGGGCGGGTGAGGATAATTTTGTGTTCATTTGCTTTCTCGGATAAGCCGCCAGCGGTAATGATGGCATCCAGCGCCGTTTCACTTCCGACGATCGGATAGGCGCCAGGAGCGTTCACTTCGCCCATCACATAAACGGCTCCTCGCTCATTACTGATTAGCCGCACGGCGACCCCCAAGTCCGGTAACTCGCGGACTTCTAAATTTGGATTCTGATGGGACGCCAATGCAATTTTTGATTCTAGTCTTTGCATTTCCGATTGTTGAACAACATTCTGAACCTCCCATTGAATCGTGGGAACTGTTTTTCCGGCAACTTGGATGCGTCCGTATCTTCCCAGGTCGATCGTTCCGTCTTGCTGTACCGTATGATCACTTGGGATTTGAATAGGAGAGTTAAAATCGTTGGGTTCAATGACGAGGACATCACCTGCTTCGACTTCGTGTGGCCGCAATGGGGCCTTGGCTAGTTCCGTTGCGACATCAGTACGATGGCCCACTCCCTGTCGCACTTCCACAGCATCGGCGAGCAAATAATTCAAGCCTGACGACACTGGCAGTCCGAGTGATGAAGCAGTTCGGCAGCCCGAGTGGAGGCTAAGCGAGAGAAAGAGAAGGCATAGGCCAAATCGTGAGCCTTGGCCCACGTGGAAGACAAGTCGGATATTCGCTTTTTTGGACATCATGTTCGCTTTCGGTTTTACCTCAGCTGAGCATTCCGATTGAGTGCTACGTTGGATGCTTGAGTACCCAGCGTTGTTGACAATACGAAGCGCAAAGCATCTTGTGTCAAACCCTTGCCAGGCTGAATGTGCATAATGGGTCGATTGGTGGTTCCGGCTACCTGGACATAGAAGGTACGGTCTTTGATCGCTTCATTTGCTCTGGCAATTAGGGCCACTGGTGCAGGAGTTGCAAGTAAGATGGGAGAGCTGGCTAGATCCATCAGTCCATCTGTGGCGCCGCTGGGATTGGTGATGGCAACCACATTCAATGCGAGTCTGCCTTGCTTCGTGACGGTACCATCGGCAAGCACCAGCAGTCCGTTCTTCGTAAGCGTGGCTTGGTCTAGGTACAGTAGCCCTCCACCAATTCGGCCGTCGAGAATGCCAATATCGTCTTTTCCGAGACTGGGCCCGGAAAACGTCGGCACTTTAACCAGCTGCGTGAACCGATCATAGCCGGGCAATTCCAAGTTTTGAAGCTCCGTGAGCTCTAAGTGGTACTTGCCAGACAGATCTTCAAGTCGTTGTGCGCGTACACAGCGAAAATCCAGCTTGCCATCGATCATGCCGATATTTAATGCATTTCCACGTAGCAGTTTGCTGGAGTCAATTCTACGAATGTCGAGCGTGGCATTCCCGTTCGTGAGTCCATTGGCCCAACTTGCCGATGTGTCAATAAAAACGTAACCGCCGCCAGCATTGATCGCTCCAGCCTGACACTGAAGATCAACTCGATTTGCGAACAAGTTGTATTCCACGGTAAGTGGTAGGCGGAGTTCTCGCACTTCCACTTCACCTGCTCGAATGCTGGAAGCTTGGACTTTAATGGATGCCCGCGACTGCCGGCCAATCTTGCCAGTTGCGGAAATGGAAGCCTTGCCATCCAGAGAACGCGAAAGCCCCGGAACGGGCGCGGCTGCCCGACGCAAGTTGACGTTTTCGATCCCGAGCCGAAACGTCCCCTTTGGATTCTTCTCAAGTGTTACGGAGGCCTGTCCACTCAGCCGCCCTTCGGCAATTCGGCCCTCAATATTTTTTACTTCCACGTGTGTTGGAAACACCGCGGCACTAGTGCGGATGCGTGACGTCAAAATTGATTGCTGCCAGCGTATATTGCTAAGCGTGGTTTCAGCGGTAGCGAGCAAGTTCGTTGCCGCAGCCTGTTCATCACGCAAAATCCGCACTTCCAATTGCCCTGAAAGCGGCCGCAGTGCGCCGCGCCGGTCGACGACTTCAACACCCTTTTGAATCGAAATGTTCTGACCGACCAAGCTGCACTCAAGAGGGATGCGGTGTAGCTCGCGGTTTGGAGATTGACTCCAGTCCACCAACGCCTGGACCGAGCCTGAGGCTGCCAAGTTGAAACTACCGTCGAGAGCCGACGCGAGCGCTTGTAGACTGAGTTTTCCGTCTTGAATCCGTGCATCTTGCGTCTTGAATTGCACCGGCACTCCCCTGACAGACGCGTTACGGGAGGCGATTTGCAGTATCAGGTCCGATTCACTCAGGCTGCGAATCGAATTCACACGCAACTGACCGTCGATCGAGCCAGTGGCTGTCGCGGGGAGTTTAGCTAGTTCACATAGGCTGCGAATTTGAATTCCCTGGAAGTTGGTCTCAACCGTGGCTTGCGTCCAATCTAGGCACGCCAACTTGGCATCGACTGAGTAGATTCCGCCAAGAAAGTTTTTGGATTGACTGAGCAGGTGAAGCGATTGGGAATCGGCGACCCATGTCAACTGAGCGGCTCCAATGGGCGTTGAATTAAACTGAGTTTCCGACAGTCTAAGATCTCCTTTGGCCGCGAATTTGCCACTTGGCAATTCAAACGCGACAATACCGCTGGTACGAGCAGATCCGCCCAGATGGAGTTGTTGTGGAGCGAAGCGATTCAGCACCGCAGCGACCTGTGAAAGTGCAATTGGCTGCGAATCGAAGTGCAACTCCAGATTGGCTCCAAGATAGAGTGGCATTTCACTCGCAGTAACCGAACCCTGCGCACCAATGGTTAGTTGGCTATCACGCCAGCCGAACTCTGTGTCTGCAATCGAGAACGCACCCCCAGCCAGTGTCGCGGTTAGCTGCACGTCGCTGAATTTCTCACCAACCATTCCGAAATCGATCGCCTGCAGGGCAGCTTTGCCGGTCCAGGCAGTTGGACTTAGCACTTGGTCCCAAGCTGTAGTGGCGAGCAACGCGAATTGTACGCGGCTGGATTCCAGGAGACTGAACTTGTTCGCGAAGCTCAATTCCGGACGCTGTGAGATTTGAAGTGTTGACATCGCTACGGATGGGACTTCGACCAAAATTTCACCCGAGTTTAAACCTAGCTTCACATCGATTGGTTCTAACTGGCAGCCTTCGGCACGCACTTGGCTAGATCTGATGTGAGCTTCGGCGGAATAGGAACGCGGGTTCAAAATATCCGCAAGCGGAATATGCAATCTCGCTGCAAAACCACAACTACCCTGCATGGATGACACGTTGTATCGCTCGCTGAGTTCTGCCAATTCGACGCCGAGACATTGAGCTTCAAGCTGCAACTCGCCTTCGAGCTGGGGTCTAGCAAGGTTTGGAATCGCGCCATGACAGTAAGCAGTTGCAGTTAGTGGACGGCAAATCAGCTCATCGACGTGTAACTTGGCAATTTCCTGTTCAATCCCCCCTTCGAATGCTATTGAGTTGTTCATCCAAGTTGCTGTGAGATGCCCGTTGGCTTTGGCAATAGCGCGCAGCGGAACATGAGGGACAAATCGCCGTGCCAATTCCTCAATTTGCAGTTCACTGACTTGCACGGTAGCCAAGCACGTTGGCTTGGACGTTGATAGATCACCAGCTACCTGAATGCTGACTTGACCTCCTAGTAGTTGGCTCTGAACCAGGCTTTTGAAGTGCCCATTGGTATTCGTGGCACGAAAAGAAATGCGATCGGCAAGTAGAGTGGTTGTATCAGATGGAAGGCTGTCGACAGATTGCAATGACGGTAATAGACCAGTCACCTCGGTAAGTTCAGCATGTAAGGCAAACGCGTGCCCCCATAACTCAGCCTCTTTTCCTGGATGTTCAATGTGCAAAGTCGCGCCCAGTGTCGCGCGAACTTGGGCCAACTCGATCCCAGTTGGTACGGCCGCAAGCCCCGATAGCTCACAAGTATCAATACACATCGACTCCAGTGAAACTTGCGTCTGACCAACGAGTGTTTTTGAATCAAGCTTACAGCGCAGTTTTAGCGAACTATCTAGCAGTTCTTTGACGTTGATCTCCAGGTTGACTTCATCGTTGATTCGAGCTACCAAATCCACTCCCGCAATCGTCAGAGTTTCTTTTCCCTGTTGGTGAATCACAAGTGAAGCGTCGCGTACGGAAACGGCCAGGTGCGGCAGTTTTAAAGTCGCGTTGTTTATGGGTTGACTTCCACTAGAAAACCGTGGGAATGTGCTTAGCAATTTCCCATCGCTATCCAAGCGTACGTGTAGGCAGGGCTGATCGACGACTAGCAGTTGGACCCATGACCCATTGCAGATGCCTTTCAACAAGGACGGTGCGATTCGAACATATTCAATTTCGATTTGAGGAACATTGCGAATTTGCCGCTCCAAAACTCTAAAATTGGTGACTTCGATTTGGTTGAAACCAATGGATACATTTTCAATATCAATGCTATTTCCGAGGACGAAGCCTCCGATATGTTCAATCGCTAGCTTGGCAAGGGTATTGCGAGTTGAAATCGCAACGATGGCGCTAACCAAGCACACCCATCCGATTCGCTTGAAACTTTTCCGATAAATAGACGACAACAAAATCTAGGCTCCGCACGGTGCAAAAGTGTTCGGTGCCTGTTGCGTTGACCAAGCCCAAGGCTATTGTGCAATAGTAGATCCGCCCTTAACTGTCAACCTGCGATGCTTAGCTAGCGAAATGAGGAGGTCGCAGACGCGGCGCAATCTGAAGTGCCGAAGAGGGGATTCGTGCTTCGTGGAGTGAGTCGCTGGAAAAAATAATCACGGCCACGAAAAGCGCGAATAAACGCGAAAATGAAGAATGCGACCTGGGACAGCCGCTATTTCTCGGCCGCCACCTTGAGTACCCAGATCTTAAATGTCGATCGCGTGAGTCGGTGGCGGTGATAAGCGAGAATTACCGAAGTCGAATATGTTCCGCAGCTGAAACAATGAGAGCAACAGCGTTACCGCGTCGACTACGCGCGGATTCATCGGGCAATTCGCTGGGTAGTTCCGGTGGCAAAAAGATGTCTTGGTCTGAAGGGTGCGTATTGCGGAAAACGTCATTTGGCTGGTTAGGCTGTGGACGCTCCGTAGATTGGTCGCTGCCCAGCGCCTTAACAGAGTTGTCATCACCCTCTCCCTCGGCGTTTGATTTATCTTCGAACGGCCGCGGAATCGCTGGGAGCCAATTAATGAATCGATTTCGGTAATCTTTTGACTCAGGCCGACATTCGACCCCTTGGCTACGGTCGCAGCAGGGACACGCCGACGCTTGTTTCCAAAAGACCAATTCTTCCCGCAAGGTACGCTCTCCAACAACCACGCGGTCACCAGGTTGAATTTGGTAGTTGGAAGTCACATCACCGAGCTGAGTAATCTGTCGAAAACAGACCCGTTGCACTACGCGGCGATCGCACGAGTCTGTGGGACGAACTAAGATAATATCACAGGGCGAAGCTTTCGAAGTTAGTCCACCGGCCATCAAAATTGCGTCCAGGACGGTTTCATTGCCGCCGATATTGAAGGCTCCCGGTGAGCCGACTGCACCAAGCACATAAACCTGAGCGGCGTTGGTCTCAAGCAATTGCACGTTGATATTGAATCGCTTGTCAGCGACTTCGTTAATTTGGTTTACGACGGCGATTTCAATTTGTTCCACAGTCAGGCCGGCCACGCGAACCCGCCCGTAGCGCCCCAAGTCCACGGAGCCGTCGACCAAAACCACTTGGTCGCCTGCAATCTGGAAATCGGAGTCAAGCTCGATGGGCTCGATTAAGAGTCGGTCACCCGGTTCGACAAAGTACTCAGGCAAAGCCTGCTTCACGAATTCATGTTCGAGTCCGCTAGGCAGTGGACTTCGACTGGCGTAATCCTTAGCCTTGGCCAGTATGGGAAGTTGTGACGGCCACAATGTTAAGCCCAAATTGCTGCAACCTGCGTCCGCCATCAGGAAGCAGGCTATCACGAGTACTTTAGCAATGCTGGTATTCATAGCGCGGCCGGGTTAAGTCGTATTGGCGAAATAGTCGTTACATTGAGTGTGAATCGGTTAAACGCCATTCCGCTCACAAGCTGATCCCACGCTTCGTGAAAGATCCGCCTAAACGGTAAACTTCAGCCAGTCGACCCTGCGGGCACAGCCTAGGATTGTTAAGGTATCGCGATCAGGAGAATTCTATGAAGCAACAATCGATATGGATTGGCATTTGCGCGATCATCCTGGTCGTTCCGCGACCAGCACATGGACAAGTTACCGCTTTGCAACCCGGCTTCGACTCGACGAATTGGCCCGCCGGCGTGGCGAAAAAGTCGGAATTACCTGAGGCCCGTGCCTACGAATACGAGTTCTCAGATGTCAGCATTAGCCAAATCGAAAAGTGGGTATCGTGGATCGGAGTAGAAATCCCAGTAGATGTATCAGGTGCTTTATCTGGGTGGGTATGGGCTCAGCGCAGCGAGAGCGGATGGTTCAATTTTGCTGGCTATCGAGTCGAAGGTCAGATTTCATCCCCGGCTATTCGGGTCGAGCAGTGGGAGTTTCGCGACGCGAACTTGCGTTTCGGCTATGCGAACGACAGATGGTACATTGGCAGTTTAACGGGCGAAGTGACGTCGGCGGGCGGTTCGACCGCCATCGGTCAGGCCAACTTCGCGGCTACGCTGCCTCAATCGGCGCCCCGTCTGTTGCAGGTATTGGGGCAGATCGACCAGGCGCAGATCAAACCACTCTTGCAAGCCTTCGGTATTGAACTCGATATTACCAATGACACTGGAACGGTCATTGTCAACGCCAACGTCCCTCTGGATCGGGCAAGTGAACCTGGCGCATGGCAAGCGACCGCCTCGGTTGATGTAAATGGCGTGCGGTCACAACATATTCCGCGCTCGAGTCTTACTGGTAAAATTGCTGTTGACGATGGTCAGTGGCGGACGTCAGATACGGCGTTAACGATTCTCGACCAACCTCTCGATCTCAATGGCCGCGGCAGCGTGGAGGGATACTTGCCTTTTGAAGTGACGTTGCGTGGTAGCCAATTATCTATCGCTGAATTGCTGAAGGCAGGCAAACAACCCGAACTCGCGTCTCGTTTGGTTGGAGCCGTTGATCTAGTAGGTACCATGCGAGGCGGCCTGGAACGCGGAATAGAGTCTGCCTCCGCAGCTGCACGCTCAAGCTCAATTCGCATCGACAACGAGACGATTGAAGCTGTGCTAATCGATGGCATCTTCGACAATCGTCAATCTGGAAAAGAATCGTTGGCGGTTGAAATTCAGTCGGTTTCGATTGCCGGTGGTACGCTTCAGGGAGCAGTCCGTTGGGATTCTTTGCGGTCCGTGTCAAGGCTGATTCCCGATGTGGCCAGCGTCCAATTGGCGAATGTCGATTTGTCGCGGCTGCCACGGTTGATCTCACCCGTGCCGCTATCCGGTGTAGCGAACGGGAAAGTTGCGGTGTCTTCGACGCTCATCGCCAATGACAAGACTCATGCTTGGCGTACCGACGGCGACCTAACCGTCGCGGCGTTGTCAATCTTGGGAATAGGCGTAGGAGATGCCAGCTTGCAATTCGAAAAACCTGCCGATTCAAACCATTTACAAGCTCGGATTGGTGCCGCTCAAGGAGCTGTAAAAGCGGATGTCGACCTTGCTTTGGAAGCCAGCCATGGATTTCCCGAGGGCATAAGCAACTACTCTGCTGTGGGCCGCGTAACAGAATTCGACGCTCTAGTCCCCTTAGCGGCTGCCAGCGGAGAAAGCATACCGTTAACGATAACTGGAAATTTTGACGTACAAGGTAGCCCCCAAAACTGGCTCGCTGGTGGGAAAGCTGAGCTCGCCCAAGTGCTGGTCAAGCTGGACGCGCAAGACATCGAACTGAGGGATCTAATCGTCAACGTGCAGAAAGAAGCTTTCCGCCTGGAACGGTTCACTCTGAGCGACGCGCGCGGGCGCATAGCGGGTTCGGCATTGATCCGTCGAAATGGGATCGGCGAACACCTCCTGAACCTGCGTATCGCCGATGTGGAAATTGAACCCTACGTAAATAAATTTGCTCCCACCGAATTCCACGGAGTCGCTGGAAAGCTCTATTTCGAGTCCCGCTTGAAAAAATCTGCAACCACTGCTGACTTTGTCACGGATTGGACTGGAACATTTGTCGGCGACATCGCGGAAGTAAATTATCGCACAACGCCCGTTGGACAAGTCGCCATCCATGGAACCATGAATGGTACGAAAATCACCGCCAACGCACAGGGCGATGTGCTAGGCGGAAAATTAGAAATGGATGGCAATATTGTACTAGATGATTTCCTGCAAAATGCTCCAGACATCATCGACAATACGGATGCCAAATTACCGTTCAAGGCATCGCTCACCGGTGTACAACTTAATAGGCTTACGTCAGTTGCGTTCGGGCCTCGGCTTGGGCAGCAGTATACGGGAACGGCTGATCTTGAGATTAAATCGGGCAATAGTACGGATACCGGTTTGCATGTCCACTTCGCGGTACCCAGTTTTCACTACCAACGTCAAGAGCTCGCTAACGATTTGTTCGCGGAATTGCGATTTCGTGAAGGTAGACTGCTGGTGCAGAAACTTACGGGCGGAATGGCAGACGGGCGCGTTAACGTGCGCGGAGACGTGCAAATGGTGGACGGTCAGCCGAATGGAGGATTGCAGTTCACGGCCAACAGTATGCAATTGAAGGGATTAGTCGCCTTCATATTGCCGGAGTACGCGGACAATTTCTCTGGCATTGTGACGTATCGCGGTCGTGCCCGGCTGGGTACAAAAGTCGCCGTAACTGGAAATTCGCATTTCAAAGATCTGTCTGTGTATGGGCTACCGATCCAAGAGGTGCGAAATGAACTACATATCGATCTGACTCCTAGCGGTGAACTAATTGTGTTGTCCGCTAGGAACGCTCACGGCACCGCACTAGGAGGTCGCTTCGACGGCGAAGCGAGTTTACGCGGAGGCGCACGGTTTGGCCTGGAAGCCCAGGGCAAGATCGGAAATGGAAAACTCGATCAACTCGGTCGTGCCCTCGGCTTCGAACATATTGTTGGTACCGGCAACTTCAGCGCGTCGACCAGGCTTTCCTCTGTAGATGCTATCGACATCTCGGCTCTTAACGGCCCAGTACAGCTGGATTTTGAGAATGGCGATGCGAGCAGTGTGCCTATATTGTCAGATATCAGCCGTTTGGTTCCTGTCATTCAGCTCGCATCAACGGACATCAAAAGCGGGACGATGCATGGTCAACTCGGGCAGGGACAATTGCGCATCAATGATCTGCTACTCGTCAGTGACGCATTCTGGCTTGTCGCAGATGGCAGTGCGTCTCTCAAAACGAATCACTTGGACTTTGACGCGCTCTTGCAAACCGGTGGAGGAATTGACGACCAATTGTTGCAGGCTGGCGCTGAGAAACTGCTAGCCGTCGCGCTACCGCAACTGGCACTATTGAATGAGCTCAACAATCTGGCCAGCAGCCGGACCGTATACTTCCACATTGGAGGAACCGCCAAACATCCCGTGATCCAACCCAAAGCTGCTCAGACTGCCGCAAAAGCACTACTGCAAAACGTCAGTCGTCAACTGCTGATCGCCCCTACTGCCGTCCCCGCAACGGGCAAAGATTAATTTATGAGTTCGTGATTGTGTGTCACTAATTCCCGTTGTCCTCGAGACTTACGAAAACCATTGGTCGAGCCTGGAGGACTCCAGCGGCAGCTTGCGTCGCCAGCATCGCCTTGTCAAAGCCTCTGCATAACTTGAGAAAATCATCCGATTGATGGTCGTTCAATGCACTTCACCCTCTCGTTGGATTCGTTTGAGTTAAGGGTTATCGACTTTGATCCGCGTGAGGACCCTGCCCGCTCGGCAAGACCCAAGTCAGATTCCTTAACTGCAAACGAGTTTGCAAACACGCGTAGTCGCCAGCGAAAGCGGAAGTCGCCAAGTCACTTGTCAGTGGGACAATCAGCTTTCTATTTCTTCGCAAAGCTGTCACGGAGATCACGGACGCGATCGTGCCCCGCTTTGACCGTCGCGTATTGCCGAGTCAAGACGTCGTTGACAGCACTGCCAGCGGTCTCCTTGAGTGCATCTTCGTAAGCTTGTTTGATGCTATCTTCTCCCCGTTCTGCCTCGCATAGGACGGCATGTGAGTCGCCTCCGCTGAGCATCGAACGTAAGTTCATCCAAGTGCGGTGAAAAGCTGCGGCGTAGGAACCTTCGTCTCGCGGTTTCTTGCCGTTCCACTCCACGTAGTCTTGCAGCTGTACCGCGTTCTGCGAGCGTTGCCCAGAAAGCTCCATGAACACGGCTTTCACATTCGCATCTTCTATTTGCTGGCTGGCTTCTTGGAAACCCTCTTCGGAATCGATATTGATGCGAATCAGTTCTTGCAGTTTGGACAGCGTTGCGGGTTTCAGATCGGTTTTGGTTTCGAGGCTCATTGCGGTACTCCAGTTCTAGTGGACAAAGGTGATGGGATTCAACAACAAAGGTGAGCGTACGGTGAAGTGCATCTTGCAACAGGCGGGTTAGTTTGCTAGCTGCTTGGCCTGCGACGTTTGGGAACTTGGCGTTTCTGCTTGCGCTCCTGGCGCCGGACAGCGTCAATGGTCCAGGTGTGCTGAGGGTTGG
>JBGSNE010000313.1:0-26455 GCA_041739785.1 Pirellulaceae bacterium | reverse complement strand
AACCCTCAGCACACCTGGACCATTGACGCTGTCCGGCGCCAGGAGCGCAAGCAGAAACGCCAAGTTCCCAAACGTCGCAGGCCAAGCAGCTAGCAAACTAACCCGCCTGTTGCAAGATGCACTTCACCGTACGCTCACGATTACACCGCCGATTACACCGCCGCCGAATTCAACTCGACTGGCCCGCTCCCAGTGACCATCAGTAACTCGCAACTAATGTTTCTCCGCTAATAGCGGTGGGCGACACATTTACCTGTTTCTACTGATAGCGAGAACCACGGCTAGCGGGCAGTTGATTTATTCGTTTAACCCGCTGCCAAAGGCGAGGTTCGCTCTGTTGATCCTCGCCTTCGGTTGCGGGTTGGACAAAAAATTGTCAAATCAACAACCCGGCTAGCGCCTGAGGTTCACGACTCTTGTTAAACATTGTCGCCGTATTCGGCTTGAATGTCGCGCGACAGCGAATCGGATTCTGGTTCACTGACAACGACTTTTCTGCCCAATCGCGCGCAGGTGTTCCAACGTAGAATTGGATCAGGGTTTTGGCCTCCCGTAAGCTGCTCGGCCGTTTCGAAGCACTTCATCGCTTTGCCGAGCCATTCCGCTACACTGCTGCAAGCAGTGCTGCTTTCGAATTGGTCGCATGCCCAACGTTCGTGAATAATTCCCTCGTAGTACTGCCGATCGTATTCGGAAGCAAGTCTCGGAATCAAGTCCACCGCCTGTTGGTGCGCGTCATGTTGACGAGATGGAAACTGATCGGACAGGGCCAATAGGAGTGTAACAATCGCTCGTTGGTTGTGAGCGTCAACTTCGATCACGTCCAGGCAAATACTCTCCGCCAGCAAAGGTTCATTTAACAAGCGATAATGGTGAGCTTTGTCCAATGCCGCCGAAACGCTGGCGGCAGGAATACGTTTCAGATTTGCCATCGAAAATCACTTTTCCCTTGCTGTTGTTGCAGATTAAGGAAGCTACGCAATTCAACTTTTATTGTTCGGTTTCGAGAGTCCGAAGAGTCGACGGATGACCTTCTTGACCGGATCATAAAACTCATCCGCCACTCGTTCTTTGAGTGGGATAATGGCGTTGTCCGTGATGGTGATATGCTCCGGACAGACTTTGGTACAACATTTGGTGATATTGCAGAAACCGATTCCCTGAGTTTCCTTCAACTCATGCAATCGGTCGGCTTCGTCAAGTGGATGCATCTCCAATGCTGCCACATATACAAAGAATCTGGGACCGACGAACTCGTCGTGTTTATGATGGTCGCGAAGGACGTGGCAGACGTCCTGGCACAGGTAGCACTCAATGCACTTGCGAAACTCTTGAACGCGCTCGACGTCTTGTTGCTGCATGTTCCACGAACCGTCCGCGTTGTCTGGCTTACGCGGCTGGAACGGCTTTATTTTTTGTTTGGCTCGATAGTTATGTGAGACGTCCGACACCAGGTCTTTAATGGGTGGAAAAGCCCGCATGGGCTCAATCGTGATCGATTTGCTTAGGTCCATATCGTTTAACCTAGTCATGCACATCAACCGAGGCATCCCATTGACTTCCGCCGAACACGACCCGCATTTGCCAGCCTTGCAATTCCAGCGACAGGCTAAGTCGTTGGCGCTCTCGGCCTGAATTTGATGCACGGCATCCAGGACAACCATTCCTTCGGTGACATCCGTTTGGTATTCCTGAAAATCGCCTGCGATCTTATCGCCGCGCCAAACCTTGAAATTGACCATCGCCATTACTTGTGATCCTCAATTATCTGCTGTAGCTCATGGGGCATCTCTGGAATGAGTTCCTCAGTGACCTGCATTTCGCCGTCGGGACCTTTCCGCAATACAAAATTGAAGGCACTGTACTCGTCATCCTTCTCCGGAAAATCGTCACGTGTATGTGCACCTCGGCTCTCCTTACGTCTGACGGCGGCCTGGGCTACCGCTTCGGACACAGTTAGCAAGTTCCTTAAGTCCAGCGCGGTATGCCAGCCGGGATTGTATTGTCGATTGCCGGGCGCGCTGACCGACTTGGCTTTTTCCTTAAGTATTTGGATAGTGTCGATGGCTTCCATTATTTCCGCTTCGGTGCGGACAATACCAACCTTGTCCTGCATCAATTCCTGCAGTTCGTACTGCACTTGGTAGGCGCCACCTACTAGGGTAGCGCGACTGGAATCCAATGGGCTTAAGGCATCGCGTTGTGCCTGCAGAATCTGCTCATTTGAAACTGTCACTGCCGCATTCTGCTTGGCGAACTCAGCGGCATGTTCACCGGCCAGCTTCCCGAACACGATTAGATCCGACAGCGAGTTTCCGCCCAGTCGATTAGCGCCATGTAAACCAGCAGCGCATTCGCCAGCAGCATACAGTCCAGGCACAGCCGTCATCTGTGTTTCCCCGTCGACGCGAATGCCCCCCATCACGTAATGCGTAGTTGGTCCAACTTCCATCGGTTCCTTGGTAATATCGATCCCAGCCAACTCTTTAAATTGGTGGTACATACTCGGCAGTTTCTTCTTGATGTGCTCTTGGGCATTGGGAATCTTCTCTTTGATCCAAGCAATATCCAAGAATGCACCACCATGCGGCGAACCACGTCCCTCGCGGACTTCGCGTCGAATACAACGCGCAACGTGATCGCGCGTTAACAACTCTGGCGGGCGTCGCGCGTTGATATCGGATTTGGTAACGTAGCGCCAACCCTCTTCAGGAGTGTCGGCGGTCGAACTTTTATAATTGTCGGGAATGTCCCGAAACATAAAGCGGTCACCGAGACTATTCTTGAGAATCCCCCCTTCTCCCCGCACACCCTCGGTAACTAAGATGCCTCGCACACTTGGCGGCCAAACCATGCCGGTGGGATGAAATTGAACGAATTCCATATCGATCAATTCTGCTCCAGCATCGTACGCCAGAGTTTGTCCGTCACCGGTATATTCCCACGAATTGCTGGTAACTTTGTAAGCCCGGCCAATTCCTCCTGTTGCTAGCACCACGGCCTTGGCCTTGAACACCATGAACTTACCCAGCTCTCGCGCATAGCCAAAGGCTCCTGCCACGCGCTCACCGCCTTTTAGTAAATGTGTAACGGTGCATTCCATATGCACGTCGATGCCTTGATGAATACCATGGTCCTGCAACGTACGGATCATCTCCAATCCAGTGCGATCGCCAACGTGCGCCAGGCGTGGGTGGGCGTGGCCACCAAAGTTTCGCTGGTTGATCTTACCGGCTTCGGTGCGATCGAATACAGCCCCCCAAGCCTCTAACTCACGAACTCGGTCAGGGGCTTGCTGAGCGTGAATCTGCGCCATCCGCCAATTATTTAGATAATATCCGCCGCGCATCGTGTCGGCAAAATGCGTTCGCCAGGAATCGCGTTCATCGACATTAGCCATGGCTGCGGCCAAGCCACCTTCGGCCATGACCGTATGCGCCTTGCCCAGCAATGACTTGCAAACCAGCCCCACGGAAACACCCGCTCCCGAGGCTTCGATGGCCGCGCGCAAGCCAGCGCCACCCGCACCTATTACCAACACGTCATACTCGAGCGTTTCAACGTCCGACATTAAAGAATCCTGAAGTCATGCCAAATACCCATCGAACAAAGTCGCACATAAATATCTGTGAAAGCTACCCAAAACAAACTCAACCAAGCCCAGCGCATGTGCTGGCCGTTTAACCGAGTGACACAGCCATAACACTTGCTCCTGATTGGCGATCCGGAAAGTTTGTTCCATGCTCCCCCTACAAGATGGCGCAGCGAGTGGCAACCAAACGTATAGGAACTCAAGAGCAATACGTTTAAGCACAAAACGAGTGTTCCCACGCCGATCCCAAAGTTGTTGAAACTACCGTCGCCGTCGTTATCAAACCAAAACCCCAAATACGCGTCGTGCGTCAAAAACATCAAAAACAGCATCGCTATATAAAGGAAATAACGATGAACGTTTTGAATCACGAGCGGGAAGTAGCGCTCCCCCAAGTATCCCTTTCGCGGTTCGCCCACCGCACAAGCCGGTGGATCTGCCCAGAAGACCTTGTAATAGGCACCGCGATAGTAATAGCAAGTCAGACGAAAGCCAGCAGGAAAAGGCAATATCAACAAGGCTGGTGAAAATGGAAGCCAACTCGGCCACCACGCAGGTCTCGCGCCAAACCAACTGTGATGTGAATCACCCCACAGCACAGGTGAATAAAAGGGAGACAAATAGTTTTGATATTCATAGTCGGCGTTCTGGAAGGCCGCCCATGTCGAGTAGATGATGAACGAGGTCAGAATTGAAAAAATCAGCAATGGCGCAAACCACCAATTGTCTTGTCGTAGCGTCTCTCCCCAACGCCGTTGCTGTAGCCCTCGTATATCCTGTGCCATCAATTAGCCTCGAAGCTCTATATCATAAAATTGGTACAAGCACCGAACGTCTAGTACGAACATTGTCCGCAATCCGACACTAGGCGTCAATAACGGGGAGATATGCTTCATTAACCCCATTCATGCGACCACTGATCATAGGCCAGCAGGAGGCCGAGAACCGGAGCAGAGATCGTTGAAAGCAATCGTATGTTGGGCCAGATCGTTGCCTTTCGGACGGCATTTTTTTCCAACGGACATGCATCCTTAAGCATGTCGGCCCACCACACCCGCTTGTTAGCCGTGATCTCCTAGCCCTACAAAAGCTGTGTCCCCAATGCTTATTCAATTTCCTTCACAAGTCTAGCGCTACAAAGTTGGCTCACCAGACTGCACCATCTTTAAGCCGTGGTTTACCTACATAACATCCTCTGCATGCGATCACAACACGACGCCTGGAGTCGTACTTATTGAAGTGATTAGCAGGCAAATACAATCACGGCCCACGAATAGCGCGATTATAAAAAATGCGATCGCAGCCTGACTCCATCTCTCAGCAGCCTCCTCAAATACCCATTTACTAAATATTGATCGCGTGAGGCGGTGGCGTTGTTGAGCGAGAATTGTCCTTAAACCTGAACTTAAACTCCAACTTAACCCTTGTGTCCAACCAGTCGTTCAAGTGGAAGTCAAGAAAATCGTGAACGGTTACTCGTTACCGAATTGCGCTACAGAGCTGATTTCCGTCGTCCTATAAGAATATTAATTTTCAGTAAGGCCAAAGGGGGTTTTTGACATTGTCCACCAATCCTGTTGTATAAAACACAAAACATTTTGAGACTCACGATTAATCTGTGTCCGGAGCCGGTAATGCAATTCTCGTGTACGCAGCCAATGGCCAATCATTCGGTCCGTAGTCAGCCATTCGCGATGTGGATTATCCCCACGATGCTTGTCGTGCTGATCGGCTGCGGGTCGGATTTGCCTACTGTCAAGGGAAAGGTAACGCTGGATGGAAAACCATTGCCAAATGCGTTTATCGAATTCACGCCCCAGGTGGCGGGTGGCTCGACCTCGTATGGACGGACGGATGCCAGTGGAAACTACGACATGATGTTTTCACTCAAAAAACGCGGCGCAGTACCAGGCGAAAATGTCGTCCGCATTACGACGGCCGATATCGGAGATATGGGTGCAGCCAATGTGCCCGAGCAAGTCCCCAATCGCTTCAACCGAAACTCGGAACTGCGCGCAGAGGTCAAGCCCGGCCAAGCGAATGTATGCAATTTCGATCTGACAACGGAAGGCGCAAAATTAACGCAACCCAAGTTGAACTAATGTAGTTGAACGGTACCTACGCATGTTTCGAAGAGGTCGTCATAACGCGCTTAGCTGATGTCTGCAGAACAATTTTTCGCGCATACAAAAACTGTTTGATTCCTTTTTTACTTTTTCAATGGGTCGCATGATCATGCACACGAATCGCAAACGTAGTAGTGGTTTCACGTTAGTCGAACTGTTGGTCGTAATCGCCATCATCGGTATCCTGGTAGGTCTGTTACTCCCGGCGGTTCAAGCGGCGCGGGAAGCAGCCAGAAGGATGCAGTGCACCAATAATTTGAAGCAAATTGGATTGGCCATGCACAATTACCATGATACTTACCGCGCATTTCCACTCGGGCATCTATTTCCCGGTCAAGGTTTGGGAACGGGATGGACGTGGACTCTTTCCATCTTGCCCTTTATTGAACAAGGGAATCTCTACCAGCAGATTGACGTGCGACTACCAGTAAAAGATCCGAAGAATATCGTTTGGGCGGTTACCAAAGTTCCAGGGTCGCGTTGCCCGTCGATGAGTGGGAATGAGACCAAATCGGACCTTGGCAGCGTGGAAGTTCCGACCGCATCCTACGTGGGCAACATGGGCTGTTTTGACCTAAGCTTTGAGCTTGAAGGGGTGCAACCAGCCGCCCGACGCAATGGCATGATGGGTAGAGACTGGGGCGTTAAAATGGCAGATGTCACCGACGGAACTTCGAACACCTTTCTGGCGGGCGAGACCATCTTGTGGAATTTCAGTTGGGATCCGAATTGGTTGTTCCGAATCAACAATACTGGCGTGGGTGCGGGAAATTCGTTGGGCGCGATGAGATCTGCGCTTCGCCGAATCAATCCGGCTGCGGTTGCCAGCCAAGTGGTTCGCCGAGAAGCCTTTGCAAGCTATCACACGGGCGGTGCCAATTTTGGTCTGGTAGATGGTTCGGTGCATTTCATTAGCGATTCGATCGATCACACCAACACAGAGTGGGCCCAGTACAACGCATCCCCTCGACCGCCACTTGGGACCTACCAGAGACTCTCCTCTCGAAATGATGGCGAGGTCGTTGGCGAGTTTTGATACGCGGATCGTCGGTCGAATGAGCCACCGCGCGCTGGTAGGTGTAATCGCCACAGTTCACTAAAAGATTTCCGATCGTTACCCTAGAAATATTGCGCCGCTGCTTGATGAGTTCGTGAGACGCGACGCGTGAGCGGCTGGGCGACCAACATTGCCGAGTGTCTTACGCACCACGGCTCACCCCCTTAGACTGCCAGCGTCGGTTAGTCAGCGCAGTCCGTCGAGTGCTTCATAGTGGCTTGGGCGACCGTCCTTTTCAACTAATTTCGCTCCCATCGATGTGGCGTTGGCACGACGTGTCAGTACGAACCGATCCGCTCTTAGCAGGGCGACACCATGCCACGGCGTGAGCCAGACATCGTCGGATTCGACTAGTAAAATGCCAATCTTTTCGCTGTGTGCTGCTTGAGGATGAATGGAGAGTCGCAGTGCATCGGGGAAGACAGTGCCCAATAGTCGGCTCCAGGCGTTGCTCCGCTGGATGACTTCATACGCGCGCTGTTTGCTAAGCTTTTTACATTGCGTTCGGCTTAGCGCGCGTTCACACTCGGCTAGATCCTCGAACATGAATCGATGAATGCCATTGAATAATTCCTGGTGATGAGCATGGTCGATGGTCCGTTGCCGAATCTCCTCGACCGACTCTGCGTATTTTTCGACCAGCCAAGTCCGCATGTCGTCATAACTAGATTGAGGATTGACATCATCGAGATCGAAAACGCTGAGGCTACGCAATCCGCGTCGATCAATCATCTCCTTAAGTTGAAGCCGGTAGGCGGTCACGTCGTCGTCACTCACCCCCACTACATCACTGAAAACTCTGCCATCTGAGCAGATCGTCAACTCCGCGCCAGCCGGATAGATTTCCCGGATTGCGTCACAGCGGTCCTGAAGGAACCGCAGCGCCAATTCTTCGCCAAAATCCGGCAGTGCTCCAGTGACTTTTTGCAAGTTAGGCGATTTGGCCGGAAAGGCCGGCAGCACCAACTTGATAGGTTCGCCACGGGCGATCATCGCTTCCACGCGGGGCAAGTGCAGCAGCAGACATTCCCGACACGGCTCCCTGCCACATTTTTCATTGCCCGACTGAAGGCGGCGAAAGCGAAACAAATCGCGCAGTATGTTTTCAGCCAGCGAAAAATGGACGCGATCCGACGCGGGGTGCAATAAGCTGGCAACTAGCCGGTCGGCCCGCTCCGTAAATTCCACACGCGATTTTAACCCTGCCAACTGCATTAGCCGACTAGCCAGGAATTGAACTATCGGCTTGCGTATCGTTTGCAAAACCTGCACCAAATCGGCGAGCAACTCAATACCTTCAGCTATAGTGGTTTCGTCAGCTTGAGGCTGTAGAGCCAAGAAAACTAAGCCGAGATGGCCAGCGTACAACCAGTGGATCAACTGTTGCGCATCGGCTTCGCTGCTTGGCGCATTACTGGCACAAATCACAATCACTTCAAAGATAGCTTGAACGCGAACGCGAATGCGGTTTGTCTGGGGTCCAAGCACCCCCAAGCGATTGGTGGGATCTACCATCACTGGCAGCAAGTGTTGCAGAAGACTGCGATGCGCCCGCACGGCACGCAGCTTATAATGCATCATCTGGCGAAACCGTTCGGCCACAGGTCCAACCGGTAATTCCGTAACGCGTGACTCCAAATCGAAGGCCAGTTGTTCGTAAAGCCGAACAATAAACGATTCCTTTTGGGGAAACCGAGCGTATAGTTCGTCCAGTGTTGCTCCGCATTGATGGGCAATGGAACCCAGTGTAGTCTGCTCATAACCGTCATCGCGAAATCGCAGCATGGCGGTCTGAAATAAGCGTTCCTCCAAAACGTCGGCAACACCGCGATGTTGATGTTGATGTTGATCTTGGTCCATCATACGATCGACTCGACTCCGTTGAATGCATTGGCGGCTTAAGGCGTCCTGAGCGCTGGCGAAACAGCAGCGGCGGCAATCAGGGAACTGACAGCTATCGACGTCATCCAGATGGGCACCCGTTTTGCCGCTCGCTTGACAATGGCAATGGCCATGTCGTCATCAGTTCCAGAGTGCATCGCACTTCTTAGTCGCCAAGTACACAGTACACAATAGCACGTGGCAATCAGCAACGGCAGTAACAGAATTATCCTAGTCTGTAATACATAGATGTTGAAATACGACCACAGAAACGCACCGACCAATAGTACCGAGCCGATACAAGTCAACCAAAAAGCCAAGCCAATTCCACGACGCAAACCTAAAGCAACAACGACCGTCCGCACATTCATCTCCCGATCTTCGGGATAGTCCTCGGCCGTGTTTACTAGGATTACTCCCGTCTGGACGCTGGCAAATGCCATGCACACGAGCAAGACCAGGCCGCTAGGGAAATCAGTGAATAGGCACGCGGCAAAGATCATCGGAGCGAGAAATAGGCCGAGCCAGTAAAAAAGAAGTTGCCACAAACCCCGTCCCTTGAGTCGCACTGGTTCCATCGAGTAGGCCCAAGCCGTTAACAGTCCAATCAAAACCATTGGTACTAACAACCAGCGATCGGTCAACATTGCGACGTGAAGCGTTAGCCCGACGGAGCCAACCGCCGAAAACACAGCTTGCAGCACAACTCCTCGAACTCCGATACCATACACCGCCTGCGTCAACTGGGGTTTGTAGATTGCATCCAATTCGCGGTCCGCCAAACAATTCAACAGATCACCCAACGCGAAGAGAAACAGGAATGCAATGAGCCCCTCCCACATCACGGCCCCAACTAGCTCGTGGTAATTGGTTACCGTCAATAGCACGGGGATGAAGAAGATCGGCAGTTCGGCCACACGATACTCGACGCGTCGAATCCGCAACGAGTAAACAAGGTACTGCCACATAGTGTTTTGCCCGATTAGACCGCTTGGCTATGTTACGCTGTTTTGCTCAGGAATTTAAAGAATGTTGACGCGACGCAGGTGCCGACGTGTTACGCTTTGAAACGCGTTGCGACCGTGCAAAAGAGCATGGTTGTCGGCAAGCACTATATCGCCAGTCCGCCACGTATGCGCATACAGCCGCGACGGGGCGTACAGTTTCTGTTTGAGCTCAGCCATCAACGTCTCTTGTTCCGAAGCGGGCAAGCCAACGACATGGACGTGAATTGGATTTAGGTCCGCGACCGGTTCAGCATAGCGTAGCGTTGGTTCGCCTGTTCGCGGATGCGGTATAATCAGCGGCGAAGTAAACGAACCGCCGTAGTGGACAACTTTATCAGTCGAGTAAGTTACTTCGAGCTGGCCCAGATGCTGTCGCTCTATTTCACTAAGTCTCGCTACGAGGTCTACCGAATCACAAAAAGTAGTCTCGCCCCCCGCATCCAAGTTTCCAGTTGCTTCCTGGCAATAAAAGAATATCAGCTGCGGAACTCGGCCCACAAACGCTCCATCCCAATGCATGGGTACCTGTCGGTTGGTGTACAGATAGTTTTTCGCATCCGTATCCACCTTTAACTCGTTAAACGCACCAAACTCCCATTCAAGCACTTCGCCAAGTCTTCCGCAGAACTCCAGTATCTGATTATCAGTCGGTGTTTCCACATCGCGCAGCACTACCACTCGATGCTTGGCCGTCCATTGACGTATGTTATCTATGGGCAATTCGAACAAAGGCTTATTCGCATGGACTACTAGCCCAAAGGGTTTCAAAACAGTCAGCGTCACGGTCTTGTATCGCCTCGTCTGGAAGAAGAATTTTTCCAAGTTAGCATAACCAATTCCAGGTAACATTCCATGACCAACTGTAGCTATGCGCTCGTGCCGAGGCAACGCAGGTTCGATACACAGGGGAGGTAGGAGCGCACTTTAGCTAGAGTTGCGTAGCTCCGGTCTGCCGCCACGGCGCGGAGCTTGTTGCGAGCCTACGTTTTATTCGTAGTCACTCATGGGCGGGCAACTACAGACTAAGTGGCGATCGCCGTAAGTATTGTCAATGCGACCGACCGTGGGCCAGAATTTTGCATCGCGCAGCCACGGCATGGGCCAAGCGGCTTGCTCGCGCGAATAGGGTCGGTCCCACTGGTCCGCACCAATCACAAACATCGTATGGGGCGCATTGCTGAGTGGGTTGTTCTCGCGATCAAGATGGCCATCAGCTACATCTTGAATCTCTTTGCGAATAGCGATCATGGCATCGCAGAAGCGATCAAGCTCTGCTTTCGATTCGCTTTCAGTGGGCTCGATCATCAACGTGCCAGGAACCGGCCACGACATGGTAGGCCCATGGAAACCGTAGTCCATTAGTCGTTTGGCAATGTCTTCGATCTTGATTCCGGCCGTTTTTTCAAACTTGCGACAATCAACAATGAACTCGTGAGCTACGTAACCCTGTTTGTCGGTGTAGAGCACGTCAAAGTGCTCGCGCAGTCGCTGGGCCATGTAGTTGGCGTTGAGAATAGCCATCTGTGTCGCACGTTTTAGCCCCTCACCTCCCATCAGCGCAATGTAGACGTAGCTGATGGTAAGAATACTGGCACTGCCGTAGGGAGCCCCCGAAACAGGGCCAATCGCAAATTCCCCCGCCGTGTCGGGACGCTGCACGGGGTGACCAGGCAAGAATTCAACGAGCTGCTCGGCAACACCAATGGGCCCCATGCCTGGTCCTCCGCCACCGTGAGGAATGCAAAACGTCTTGTGCAAATTCAGATGACAGACATCCGCGCCACAGCGCCCCGGGCTAGTCAAGCCAACCTGGGCATTCATGTTCGCACCATCCATGTAGACCTGACCGCCATGGGCATGAATGTTGTCACAAGCCTCACGGATCGTGGGCTCGAAGACTCCGTGCGTTGAGGGATAGGTGACCATCAGGGCAGCTAACTGCTCACTGTGTTCCTTGGCCTTGGCACGCAGATCAGCTAGGTCGATTTCACCCCGCGCATCGCATTGAATGGGGACAACTCGCATGCCTGCCATCACCGCGGAGGCGGGATTGGTTCCGTGGGCCGAGGTGGGAATCAAGCAGACGTCTCGCCGGTTGGTCTGGCCTAGTTTGGCGGCGTTCCGTTCGTGGTAGGCGCGAATGACCAACAGCCCTGCATATTCACCTTGGGCGCCGGCGTTGGGTTGCAGGCTGACGGCGGCAAAGCCAGTGATATCCGACAGCCAACGCTCCAATTGACGAAACATTTGCGTGTAGCCCCGCCACTGCGTGTCCGGAGCGAACGGGTGAATATTGCTGAATTCGGGCCAGGTTACCGGAATCATCTCGCTGGTGGCGTTGAGTTTCATCGTGCAGGAGCCCAGCGCGATCATGCTATGGGCCAACGATAGATCGCGGCTCATCAACTTAAAGATATACCGTAGCAATTCGGTTTCACTATGGTAACTATTGAAGACCGGATGCGTCATGAAGGGACTCGTGCGAGCGAAGTCCTCTAGTCCATCGGCTCCTTGACGCTCGGATTCCGCGAACAATTCGTCGATGTCGAAGCCGGTGAAATGTCCGAAATTGAAAGCAGCCAACAAGTCGGCTACGAGCGTATGACCGACGGTTTCATCCAGGGTTACTCCTAACGACCCATCATCGTACTCGCGCAAATTAATATGTCGTTCGCGCCCCGCATCGGCGACTTGACGAGCTGCGTGAGCCCGTCCTTTTCCTAAGCGGATGCGAATCGTATCGAAGAATACCGGCGACTTGCTATCGCTAGCGTTGTTCTCGACTGAGACCAGCGTGTGTCCGAGGCGCTTGAGTCCCTGAGCCAAAGCGCACGTATAGGCATGGATCCGCCGTGCGATCGACTTGAGTCCTTCGGGACCATGGTAAACGCCATAGAACGAATTGATGATAGCCAACAGGGCTTGAGCCGTGCAGATATTGCTCGTCGCCTTGTCGCGGCGGATGTGTTGCTCGCGCGTTTGAATTGCCATGCGAAGCGCGCGATTACCTTGTGCATCCTTGGAAACGCCAATAATTCGTCCCGGAAGCTTGCGCGCATACTCGCTGTGTGTGGCAATAAATGCCGCATGTGGTCCTCCCAGGCCCATTGGCACGCCAAATCGCTGCGCGCTCCCCACACAAATATCAGCTCCCCACTCGCCAGGCGGCTTAATCAGCGCCAGGGCAAGCAGATCGGCAGCGGCGACTACTAGACATCCCGCTTGTTTCGCTTGCGCAGCGATAGCAGTGTAATCTTCAATGCGACCGTCACTTGTCGGATACTGCAACAACAGGCCGCACAATCCACCTTCCCCGTGACCAAAATCGATATCGGCTGTCGGTCCAATTTTTAGTTCGATCCCCAACCCCGGAGCTCGCGTTTGCAGCAAGGCCAAGGTATGTGGATGGCAATCTTGGCTGGCGTAAAACCCGAGTCGTTTTTGCCCACTGATGGCCAAGCACATCCCCATCGCTTCAGCGGCTGCAGTGGGTTCGTCGAGCAAACTAGCGCCCGCCAGTTCCAACCCAGTCAAATCAGCGACCATGGTTTGGAAATTCAACAATGCTTCGAGTCGACCTTGGGCAATCTCAGCTTGATAGGGCGTGTACTGCGTGTACCAGCCTGGATTCTCCAACACATTTCGCAGAATCACGGGTGGCGTGACGGTTCCCGTGTATCCGAGACCAATGCAGGAGCGATAGACTTTGTTCTTAGCTGCAATCGAGCGGAGCGAATTAAGAAACTCAAACTCCCCGCGGGGGGATGGAATATCTAGCGGCCGCTCCAGCCGAATATCGGAAGGTACCAGCGCATCGGAGAGCGCTTCCAACGAATCGAAACCCAACTCAGCCAACATCTGTTCGATTTCGTCTGACGACGGACCGATATGACGGTGAATGAACCCATCCGCAAAATCCAATGGACTACGGGCCTTGGTTGACGCAACGTTGGATGACGATGGAGCAATACTCATCACAATTCCTGGATGACTTGGGGAGCTAAGATTGAAAAAGAGCGGCAAGCAAAATTTGCTGCGCTTATCTTAACCCCAGCTCCACAATTCGAAAAGTCTTCCTCAGATTCAATATCAGCTCGACGCGCCAGCAAGTGGGTTATCAGCTCGACGCGCCAGCAAGTGGGTTATCAGCTCGACGCGCAATTTTTGATGCCCTCGCGAATTAACCGCGAAGCGGTGGCAGGTGCTAGCCTCGGATGCAAATCCGAGGGTGAAAACACGGCTGGCCAGCAAAAGTCCTGTAGGGAGGACAGTTGCGGGGCAACAACGCGTGCCAGCCTGTGGCACCGTCCACATAAAATATCGCACACCCGTCATCCATCATCGCGCAAATTGCCCCATCGAGCGCTCGTCGCATGAAAATCTAAAATTTTCCGCTTGACTCCTGGCCGCACCACCTGTACTATACACAGCAGTACAGCCAAGCAGTTGGTCGAGCCAACTTGGAGGAGCACATGCAGATCCACATTACGGCGGGTAGCCCGCAGTCGATTTATCGACAGATCAGCGATCAAATTCGTCGCCTGGTGGCCGCAGACAAGCTGAACGTGGGGGACGCCGTCCCCAGTGTGCGACAGTTGGCCAAGGATTTGGTGATCAATCCGAACACCGTCGCCAAGTCTTACGCCGAACTGGTCCGCGACGGAGTGTTGGAATCGCAGCAAGGGCGAGGCTATTTCGTTGCTCGCCGTAAAAACATCTACACCAAAGCCGAACGCCTGAGGCGACTGGACGAAGCGCTGGACCAAGCCGTCGGCGAAGCGATCACTCTCGACTTCACGCCTGAAGAAATCAGCGAACGATTGCAGATGCGGCTGGAGAAACTGTTACCGCAAGCGCATGGGACGAAATAAACTGGGGAGATAATTTCAATGCTGGGCGAATTGGTAATATCGGCACAGGGTTTGACGCGCTACTTTGGACGTAAAGTAGTGGTCCACGACATGGATTTGAGTATTCCGCGAGGCTCAGTCACTGGACTATTGGGACTCAACGGCGCCGGCAAAACGACCACGCTGCGGATGTTGCTCGGCTTCCTCGAGCCCACGCGTGGTGCGTGTCAAATATTCGGCTGCGATTCTCAATCCTTAACTCCTGAAGACCGCGCCAGAATCGGCTACACCGTCGAAGGGCACTTTCTATATGGCTGGATGACGGTCCGCCAAAGTCAAGAGTTTCAACGACAGACTTTTCCCAACCTCAACGTGGGACTGTTTACGGAAACCGTGCGTCGTTTCGGTATCGACCCGGCGCAAAAGAATCGCACGCTCAGCCGAGGACAACGGGCCGGCGTCTCACTGGCACTTACATTAGCGACCGAGCCAGAGCTACTAATTCTCGACGATCCCGCCTTGGGACTTGATCCAGTCAGTCGTCGCGCGCTCAATGAAACGTTACTTGATTTCTGCGACGGTGGCCAGCGGTCCATTCTGCTGAGCAGTCATTTGCTGGACGATGTTGAACGAGTGGCCGATCGCGTAGCTGTCATGGTGCATGGGCGATTGTTAGTACACACCACCGTCGATGATTTTCGTGCTCGCGTCGCCGCTTGGTCACTTGATCTACCGCCGGCTTCGCGGGCCATCGAGTCGATACCGGGACTGGTTCAAGCTCGCTCACTCGGAGGCCGCACCGTCGTGACGGTGGCCGATCCCGATCAAGAGACCGCAGCGGCTATCGCGCGATTGTCTAATTCCGAACCAGAACGTTTGTCGGTCACATTCGAAGATGCCGTAATCGCTTATTTGTCGCGTTCACGCGACAGTCAATCTTTCCTTGCTCACACCGGAGCTTAGCCATGCGAGCCATAGTTGTTAAGGAACTGCGAGAGAACTTGCGCTGGCTGCCAGTCGGAGTCTTGATCATTGGCGTTTTCTTATGGCTAGTGACACCTGTTAGCATCAAATATGGCCAGATCAGCACCGAAAACATTACGTCGGCGTGTGGGGTGGGTGCGGCGTTGTTCGCGATTGCGCTAGGCGCGCTCCAATCGATCTTTGACTTGAGCGACCGACAACGCGGCTACTTGTTTCATCGCTCGATCTCAGGCAATGCAGTGATGTTTGGCAAGGTCGTCGCGGGAGCGATACTGTATGCGTTCGCCTGCGCGATACCGCTGACCTGCTTGGCGCTGTGGTTTGCCTGGATGGGCCCAGAGTATTTGCCCGTGCGTCCTGCGCAATTGCTCCCAAGTGTTTTGATGTGCGTGGCCTGCTTTTTCCTGCACCCTGCGACTCTGATCAGTGTTGATCGCCAGGCACGGTGGTTCGGCACAAAACTGTTCCCGTTGGTTGCGGTAGCGGCTCCACTTATCATGTTCTTAGAATTGACTCGGGGTGGAGGCACGATGGGTTGGTGGTTTGTAACTACGGTTTATGTTTTGCTGTTCGCCGTCGTATTGATTGCCATCCAGCCTCATCATTGGTCGCGAAAACTGCTATTGGTGGTGGGCTCGGTGGTCACCGCTATTATTTGCGTAGTGTTTGCCGTCACTTGTCGTGAATCGCTTAAATTTCAACAGGCGCAACCCACCTACGCTCAAATCGGTTTGGATGCTGCGGGGCAACCGTGGTACTATCGCGGCAAGCAAATTCGCGAGGGGAATGGTTATTCCTACAAACAAATTGCTCTGTCAGGTGCGCCCATCCGTGCGGACCAAATGCCAAACTTGGACGCAGCCCTCCCGACCAATTTCGAACCGCACAATTTCTCCTATGTAGTGAGTAACAAGACTTGGCAGTGGCGTAGCCGCTTCGCATCCATTGACTATAGCACTCAGTCGCACCTTAAGACTTTCTACTACGACAACCGCGGACTGGCATTGGTTTACGACCGGGAAAATGAGCCGCCACTGACGGGAGTTGTTTCCAGGGCCGGCTTTCATGCGTTAGGTGAAGTACCTGGAGCACCATTTTCACTCAATGCGATTGCCTTTGGAAATCAACTATCGCAACCACTCGCCAACGCAGGTTACGACAGCTTGTGGGCCGACCGAGATGGCGTCTATCAGTTTTCTCCAGAGAGCGGTGCCGTCACCACACTGCTCAACATGCCCATTGATTCGGGTACTGGCATTGTCCCCATCGGTGGAGATGCACCACAACTTCTGCTGTCATCCGGCGGAAATATTCACCAGTTTGAACTGGTCGACGAATCGGGTGAAACCACCTGGTATGACCTGGATTCTCCGGATCGACATTATGCGATCACGCGTTCTTTACCAGCACTTAAGCTACAGGAGGTGGCTACCTTTCCTGCACCGCCATTTTCGCAGAGCGATTTCAGTTCCATGGCAGTGACAGCGGAGGGCAAGATCGTTGCGTTAGATATCGCGAACACCGCGTACGCTACGCTCGACTCAAATAACGCTAGCCAGTGGCAGGTCACGCACTTTGTCTCTCCCCAGCAGCCGGTGGGACCTGACGCCATGCTGATGGCTGCCCTATTACCGATCGGGTTGTACTTAGTGTTTACTTCGTTCTTCGTAGTCGGCAATGTCATGGCCGGGCGCGCCCCGCTCACTCAACTCGACGTATCGCTCCCCAGCGCGGACACCCTGTGGGTTTTGATTGTCGTTGCGATCGTTGCGGCCTTGGCACTTGCGATGGTCACCAATTGGTTGTGCCGTCGGCGCGGACTAGGTCGCGGATCGGTGGTGCTGTGGACGATCGCTACCCTAATTCTAGGACTGGCGACTCCGATAGCGGTAGTCGCCATCTATCCGAAGTTGGTTTGCGAACCGTGTCCAGACTGCCAGCGTTCACGACGCATTGACCGCACAAAGTGTCCGCACTGTGCCGCAAAGTGGTGTTCGCCTCCCGCGACTGGTATCGAGCTGCTCGAAGGCCAAGCCCTGGTCGTAGGCAGTAACGAGCGACGCGCTGTTACGGCAACCTAGCAGCAAGGTAGCGGCACAGCGATCAACGATGACTGCGGTGGCGACGGTCCATGCGATAACCTGCGATGTTGGCCGACAATGTTACCCGACATTCCCGTGCGCCAACCGCCTCAGGGAAAATAAAAGCTGGGATAAATCCCAGCACTCCACGGAGACCACTGGTCACGTTTGGAGTGCTCCGAGTTCTCGGAGCTTTCTCTTTCTAAGGCGTGTGCAGAAAATGGAAACTCAATGCGGTTCTGGTCGTAGGCAGAAACAAGCGACGCGCTGTTACGGCAAGGTAGCGGCACAACACTCAACGATGGCTGCGGTGGCAACGGTCCATGCGATTAACCTGCGATGTTGGCCGACAATGTTACCCGACATTCCCGTGCGCCAACCGCCTCAGGGAAAATAAAAGCTGGGATAAATCCCAGCACTCCAAGGAGTGGTTCGCCTACATCATAAACGCGAACGAATAAACGCGGCCAGCTCGGCAGGTTGATCGGTACCGATGGTAAAACGTCCGCGATGCAGTTGGAGCACTACACAATCGCGCCCCCAGAGATTCCATACCCAGCCGCCGCGCAGACTGATGTGTATTCCCCAACCATCCAAGACACTCGTTCGTCCAGTCTCAACCGATTCGATCATTTCGTAGCCGATCGTCCGTTGAAAGAAGGGGAGGGGACCAAAGCGAACCCTCAGTCTTCTCCCTTCGTCCACAACCTCTAAATAGTGGAACGACGCCGCAAGCAACACCATCAATCCGCCGATACCTAAGAACAGCCAATCCATTATTGGCGGATTCTGCTGTGTGTACCCGATCACGAAAAACATGAACGCCAATCCATATAGCAACCAGCACAATGGTGCCCGCTGAACATGGCGATAGTCCTCGCGGATAATCATGATCGGTCAATCTGTTGAAGTTGCGAGAACGGTTGGTTTGCGTGCCTGAGCATAAATAGGGTTATAATTCCTTCAAGAACATTTCGCAATTTGTTGTGCCGGCGTTTTCCTTACCCCTCCCATTGCTAGCTGGAAAAATCATATGCTCGACCATCACTCAATTTGTTTTGGTATCGCTCGTCGTCGCCCACTATTAATTGCAAGTCTTTGCTTGTTGGTAGGTGCTTCCGCTCAAGGGCAAGAACTCTACTTTCCTGGCGACGGAGCTTGGGCGTCTGTATCGGCGAGTGACGTTGGTTGGAACGCAACGAAAATTGACACTGCGCTGGACTTCGCCATGGATCGCAATTCATCATCGGTGGTGATACTGCATGGAGGTCGCATTCTCGCAGAACGCCATCAAAAGGTCCTCGATCCGTCATTCCGCTATTCTCGGATGATCATTGGGACTGACGCGTCTGAACACAACATCGAGGATGTTGCCTCGGTACAAAAGAGCGTGGTGAGTTTCTTAGTTGGGGTGGCCTTAGATAAACGACTATTGCGACTCGAAGATTCGGCACAAAAGCATTTGGGCAAAGGCTGGTCACAAGCGACGGACGAGCAAGAGCGAGAAATTACGCTGCGTCACCTGATTACCATGTCGAGCGGATTGAACAATAGCTTAAAGTTCAACGCGCCGGCGGGTACAAAGTGGGCGTACAACACCAACGCCTACGCGCAGAGCCTAGTGTGCGTGGAACGAGCTTCTGGGATGTCGGCTAACGAATTAACCAAACAATGGCTATTGGAGCCCGTTGGCATGCGCGACTCGCGGTGGGAGGATCGTCCTCTGGCCAAACTGGGAATTGACATTGAAAGCGCCAACGGTCGCGGCTTTGCCACCACCGCCCGGGATTTGGCGCGCTTCGGACTGCTGATTCAAGCCGATGGGAAGTGGAAAGAGCAACGCCTGCTGGTCAACACAGAATACTTGCATGATGCGTTGAATTCATCGCAGCAATTAAACTTGTCCTACGGCTACCTGTGGTGGCTCAACGGCAAACCATCGGCAGTTCGCGGCATCCGCACTGTCGCGGGTTCGTTGGTCGAAACTGCTCCGCCAGACATGGTTGCGGCACTGGGAGCCCTGGGGAGGAAATGCTACGTCGTGCCATCGCTAAATTTGGTGGTAACGCGACTCGGCGATGATCCCGATAAATTGGGGCAGAAAAAATTTGATACTGAGTTTTGGCGATTGCTGATGGAGGCCAAACAACGCTAGGGGCTGAACAAAAGAAGGGTATTTGACGCGAAGGCCGCGAAGTTGATTTGTAGCTGTAGAATATTCAGAGTTTGCCCGCCAATCACGCGAATTGACGCGAATTGACGCGAATGATCGGGAACGACTGTGTTAAGGTCGGTCGTTTCGGACTGGGCTGTGTTACGCAACGCATCCGTGCGCTACCGGCCTCAGGGAAAATAAAAGCTGGGATAAATCCCAGCACTCCAAGGAGACCACTGGTCGATTTTGGAGTGCTCCGAGTTCTCGGAGCTTTCTCTTTCTAATGCGTGTGCAGTAGGTGGAAATTCGATGCGATGCTAGTCGTAGGCAGTAACGAGCGACGCGCTGTTATGGCAACCTAGCAGCAAGGTAGCGGCACAACACTCAACGATAGCTACAGTGGCGACGGTCCATGCGATAACTTGCGATGTTGACCGACAATGTTGCCCGACATTCCCGTGCGCCAACCACCTCAGGGAAAATAAAAGCTGGGATAAATCCCAGCACTCCAAGGAGACCACTGGTCAATTTTGGAGTGCTCCGCGTTCTCGGAGCTTTCTCTTTCTAATGCGTGTGCAGTCGGTGGAAATTCGATGCGATGCTGGTCGTAGGCAGTAACGAGCCACGCGCTGTTTCGGCAACCTAGCAGCAAGGTAGCGACACAACACTCAACGATAGCCATGCTCAGGCATTAAATCGATTCCCGCTCAAACCGGAAATGGCTTATCGGCCAAGGCTAGTTCGCAGAACTGGAGAATGTCGCTGTGACCGTTTTCCCAGACTTGGCTGGCCAGTTCGGACAATCGCTCGCGGTCTAGCTCATTTGTATTGGCCTTGATGATACGACGCAGATCGACTGCGTCTTGCTCCTTCTTATCCCAATCGCGATGTGGAGATACCAGCGCGGCGTACTTGGAAACGATGGCGGCTTCGACGGTAGGAATGCGATGGCCGGTGGCTGCGTCGATAATCACGTGATCAAGCAAGATCGTCTTTTGAAATTGACTCCAAGGCAACATGATATCAATCACTGGCTTGGGTTTCCCGTCGGCATCCAGGTCACCGGGGTCGAAAAACCTGACGACCTGCGATAACTCGCGGCACTCGAGCGTCGGCCAGCGGGTAGCGATGGCTTTCGCGGCCCCGGCTTTCTGACTGTAGGGAACCATCACGTCAACATCCTGTGTGGCCCGCGGCATGGGGAGGTAGCCGACGTAGCCGTGCAGTCCCATCAACACCCAGTTCTTGATATCAGCAGCAACCAAGCAATCGATTACTTGTTGTGGCGTCACATCCATGGCTTGTTTCCGATGGGTTTGGCGATAGTAAGTCGTCAAGCGTGTCGAAGTATGGATCCCATTCGCATGCCCCGCCGCACATTTGGGGTCGGTGGCATCCACCCCTGCGAAACCATCCTCACGAACGAGCGCTGCATTGCGGGCAGCGATGTATTCAGGGCTGAAAATATCTTCGCTCAAGGCTGGTGCAATTTCGATTCGGGGGAGAGTAAGTAATGACTCAATGAACAGTCTCTCATTATAGCAGGACGGACTAAGGCTTGTTGATTCAGGGAGCCGCGACGCGTGAGCGGCCGGGCGACCAGCATTACCCGGTGCTTTACGCCGCTCGGCTCATGAATCATCCGGGTTAATCGGTTGCCATTCGACTGAGACCTGGTGGAGGTTGGGAAAATCGATAGCTTTCGGTAGAAAGTAGAAAACGGCTGCGCAAACGGTTAGAATGCAGGGCAGTTCGAATGGCTCGTTCAGAAAGAGATCGATGTTAAACCCATCGCCACAACATACTGTGTTATTCACCGTCGACGATCTGGAAAAGATGATCGACGCTGGTGTCTTTGCGACCCGCACAGGACGTATCGAATTGATCGAAGGAGAGTTTCGTCAGATGTCCCCTGCCAGCGATGGTCGCGACACCCTCATTCGCACGCTAAACATGTGGTCTGTGCGGCAACAAACTGCTGAACAATTTGAGATCGCCGTGCAAATGGGAATTCGACTCAACAAGACCGAGTCCATGCCAGAGCCCGATCTGTTTTGGATTCAGTCCGGCAATAGGTCGCGCCCAACAACACAGGTCGTACCATTGATTATTGAAGTCTCCGTGTCGACGCTCAGATACGATCGCAATACGAAAGGCCGTCTGTATGCGCTCGATGGCTTGCAAGAATACTGGATAGTTAATAGCAAGCAGCAGCAGATCGAAGTTCTTACTGAGCCACAAGCTGAAAATTTCTCGAAAAAAGAAACGTTCGGGCGGAGCGACACGCTGAGCCCACGTTGCCTTCCTTCAGCCAAACTTGATGTCAATTGGCTCTTTGAGACCTCAGGCTTTTAGCGATCCGTCGGAGCTCTTTAACACTTACCTTGAAACACTATTCTGATGCTCAAAACCACGATTCGTCAAAAAATACTGGAAGGCTGTGCCCGCATTTGCTTGATTGCGATTGGGTTGATCGCGATTGGATTGCTCAGTGGAGACGTTTCGGCACAGGAGCAATTGCGGTCTGAGCCAGCCAACGCCAAGCATGTGCGCCTGCTGACGATCGGAAATAGTTTTACGCGCAATGCCACCAACTATCTCGATGAACTGGTGGCAGCCGGCGGCCAGCGATTGACCCATCAAACAATTATCGTCGGTGGCTCACCACTACAACTGCACGCCGAGAGAGCATTGGCTTTCGAACGCGACGCGCAGAATCCAGCGGGCTTGTATGGCAACGGCAAGAGTCTGCAACAAGAGCTACAAGCTGGCGATTGGGACTATGTCAGCGTGCAACAGGCCAGCATCAAGAGCCATGACATTGAGACCTATCGTCCCTATGCGGCTCAGCTTCACGACATTGTCCAACGCTATGCGCCAATGGCTGAACTGCTGGTGCATCAAACGTGGGCCTACCGCGTTGATGACCCGCGTTTCGCCAAACGTTCCGACGATCCGAAAGAGCCTGCTACTCAAGCGGACATGTTTCAGGGACTAACGGCCGCCTATCAAACGATGGCGCACGAGCTGGGAGCGCGGCGAATTCCTGTCGGCGATGCGTTTTACTTGGCGGATACCGACCCGGAATATGGATATCGTCCCGACCCGACGTTTGAAGATGCCACCCCCAAACACCCTGAATTGCCCAAGCAGAACCATTCCCTGCACGTGGGTTGGCGATGGCAGAAAACAGGAGATTCGGAACTCTGGTCGCTTAAGATGGATGGCCATCATGCCAATATTGCAGGGGAGTTTCTGGGAGCCTGCGTGTGGTATGAAACACTGTTTGAAAAGAGCTGTATCGGCAATGGCTTTGTACCACCAGAACTGGACAAAGACTATGCCGCCTTTTTACAACGCACCGCTCATCGCGCGGTGTCTGAGAATTACGCGAGCAAGAATAAAAAACCGGGGTGGTCGTTAAACTACAACGACCCCGCTCCTCAACAGTATCGATTGCAAACTCGGGCCAGTCAGTTGGACTCGCAGGCAAAGGAATACCCAGAGATCAATTTTATCTTTGGCTCGTCAGACAAACCGCAAGATGTTGAGCACGCGTCGGTCGATACCCGAGTGGCACCCCAAGGAAAACTGGTGATTTGGTTGATGGGGCACAACGAATTGCTATTCGACCGACTCAACAGCTACGGATTGCATGCCATTCAAGTTAGCTATGCGAACAAGTGGTTCGGCACGCTCTGTCGACCGCAACCTGAAACAAGTCGAGCCAGAGGTAACGTGCGCTTGGAAGCCGCCACGGGACGCGATTTCAGCGATGAATTGCACTTACAACCTGCCGACGGCATGATGCAGCGCGCCTACCACATGGTGAAGTGGTTAGCTCAGGAAAATCCCCAGGGACATTGGGGTCATTTCTTGCGCGACGATGGACAGGGGATACGGTGGGACCGAGTGATCATCTCGGGGAGTTCCCATGGATCAACGACGGCAGCCCGCTTCGCACAATTCCAACGTGTCGATCGCGTGGTGATGTTGTGTGGCCCACGCGACCAAGATCAAGATTGGCAAGCCGCCTTCTCAGCCACTCCCAACGATCGTTACTTTGGTTTCAGTCACATTCTCGACGGGGGTTGGACAGGAAATCACTACTGCCGATCCTGGGAGCTGTTGGGGCTGCACCAATTTGGACTGATCGTTAATGTCGATAGTGTTTCTGCTCCGTTTGGTAACACGCGACGTCTCATTACGGCCGCAGATGTTAATGGTGATGCCAATCGCGCCCATTCGTCGGTCACTCCAGGCAAAGCCTCTCCACAGAGTAGCGATGGCGTTTTTCTGTTTGAACCAGTCTGGAAATATCTGTACACGCATCCTAAGGGTTTAACCGGCACTCCGACAGACAAAGATGTCGATTGCCTCATCGAGCCGAACGAAAAAGGTGTCTGACCAGCCAATAGCCAAACAAAAAAGCTGCCAAGAGACGCATGAATCTTTCGCGAGTCATTAAATTGGATGAAACATCTTTGTTGCGCCGCCGTCTATTGGAATAGTCGCACTGTCCCGACTTTGTGTATCGAGCTAGAATAACTTCGTTGTTCTGGTGTGCAAATGGATTACGTTTGAGGACAAATCGCAATGAGTGTTGTTAGGCATTTGCGGCTGGAGACCTTAGAGTCGCGCCGCGTATTGGCTGGCTTAGCCGACGGGCAACTCTTTCTGTATCTACTCAATGAGGCGCGCAGCGATCCAGCGGCCTATCAGCAAAGGGAGGGGCTGACGCTGGACCTGTCTGGTGTGGCTCAGCGGCAGCCACTCGCCTGGAACGCAGTACTCCAGCAAGCAGCGCAATTTCACTCGACCGAAATGGCCGTGTATAATTACTTTGCTCATCAAAGCGCTGTCACCGGGCAGTGGCCCAACGCCAATGTGCGTGCGCATGGATACAACTTGCCGAGCTGGTTCCCGGGCGATAGCAACTATTTGGAATCGATCGGAGCGGGAACTTTTCGAACAACCGCCCAAGCAGGGCTGAAGCCTTTAATTATTTCAGATTCGCATCGCGATCATCTGTTGGGCATCGATGCCTTCAACGCGGACCAAAGAGAAGCGGGAATCGGCTTCGCTCAAAACCCCAATTCAACCTACACCAACTACTGGACAGTGCATGCCACGCGCTCCGAACCGAGCCCTACTTTTCTCACCGGAGTCGTTTTCGACGACCTCAACGATAACGGACGCTACGATCTGAACGAAGGTTCAGCAGGCATCGTTGTTACGGTAGGTACTAGCAAGACCACAACCAACGAGGCAGGTGGCTGGAGTCTGCCGGTAACAGAGAATCAACAGCACCGCGTGTCCATTCTGACCGCAGGCGGAACGATTTCGGCCAAGGTCGACGTTGGATCGGTGAATCGCGAAGTCGACGCACGCGTCGATTCGGCTACCATCCGAGTTGACTTTGGCAATTGGCTCAATTCGGTCGACGTGACTTCACCAACGGCTTCGTTGACGGCCAACAGCGTGAATCTGCGACATCTCACCAGCCATTCGTTCACGGTTTCCTATCACGACGATGTTGCTATCCAACCATCGGGGCTCAAGACAGGCAATGTGATTGTCGTCGGACCCAACGGATACCAGCAGACCGCAGTGTTGACCGCTACGCAGCAGGTCGGCACCAACTGGCAAGCAACCTACCAAGTTCTGCCTGTTAACGGTGAATGGACCAATGCGGACGATGGTACATATTCCGTCCAGCTGCAAGCCGACCAAATCACCGACAGCAGTGGAAATACTATTCCGGCAGGAGTTTTGGGGGATTTCCAAGTAGCCATTTCCAGGGCCACTTTTCTTGAGGATGCCAACGACGACAGCATTGTTTCTCCCGTCGACGCACTGCTGGTGGTCAATTACCTAAACGGTCCCGAAAACGCCCCGTATCAGCTACTGTTGGATATCAATCGCAATCAACTCATCAGCCCAATCGATGTGCTGCTGGTGATCAATTATTTGAATTCGCAGGGCACGGCCTCGGGCGAGAGTCAATCAAGCATTCCTCTAGTAACATCCCGCGCGTCGATTCGGGACAGCTACTTTGCTCAGGTGGACGAAGACTTTCGTAAACGTACCGCACAACTACTGGAATATTGACTGCGCACGAAGGGCTTCAAACTGCCGCAGGCACATTTAGCCAGACGAGCCTTTCACACTATTAAGAGAATTAGGAACAGCAACGCGGTCGTTCCGATCGTCCAGGCTGGGGCATGGAAGGGGCTGGTATCCACCACGCTCTGACAGCAGGAGCACCACGCATGGCTATCATCCATACCCCCCTCATGCGAAAGAGGACTCCGACACTGTCGGCAGTAACATGGTAAGAATAGCGGCAACTTCTGTTTGCTGAGGCTAGTCGCTTTCATTGGTCTTACTCCCTTTCAAGGTTTTCTTCCAACACCATCTGAAACATAGCTTACTTTCGCGACTGCGGCCAAAAGCAAAAGAAGAATTCGAGACATTTGCGGGTAAACTCCACCGGCGATGGGACGAATAGCTCCACCTGGTGATGCCGTAAGTGAGTCGGTCAGATCCAGTTCGTTCGGCGTTTCGTTGGACAGCGCCGCTTTCGCTGGCGTGTTTTGAAGTTGCACAATCTAGTGCCGAAGGCATGGAATTCGATAGCCTAGGATGCAAATCCCAGGTCATTGAGGCATCCCCCGTTTTTCCGGCTTGCCAGCGAGCGACCTCATTCGCGGTCGCTCGCT